>NZ_JBVJPY010000011.1:0-263960 GCF_055609145.1 Streptomyces sp. NPDC036822 | reverse complement strand
GGTACTGCAGGGGGGACCCTGTGGGAGAGTAGGACGCCGCCGAACAATCATTGTGGGAAAGCCCCGCACCTTATGGTGCGGGGCTTTTCTGCGTTTAGGGTACGGATATGCGATACGACCTGGTCATCTTCGACAACGACGGGGTGCTCGTCGACAGCGAGCCGATCTCCAACACGATCCTGGCCGGCTACCTCACCGAGCTCGGGCACCCCACCTCGTACGAGGACTCGTTGCGCGACTACATGGGCGCCGCCGTGCATCGCGTACACGATCTGATCGGGGAGCGCACCGGGCAGCGGCTGCCCGACGACTTCGACGAGACCTTCCACGCACGGGTCTTCGCCGCCTTCCACCGGGAGTTGGAGGCCGTCGCCGGTACGGCGGGGGTGCTCGAGCAGCTCGTCGAGGACGGGGTCCCCTACTGCGTGGCCTCCTCCGGAAGTCACGAGCGGATTCGGGTCGGACACCGGAAGACCGGACTCGACCAGTGGTTCCGGGACGAGAACGTCTTCAGCGCCGAGGACGTCGGCCGGGGCAAGCCCGCCCCCGACCTCTTCCTCCACGCCGCCGCACGCATGGGAGCCGCCCCCGAGCGGTGCGTCGTGATCGAGGACAGCCGGCTCGGTGTCCAGGCGGCCCTCGCCGCCGGGATGGACGTGTACGGCTTCACGGCGATGACACCCGAGGAGAAACTGGCCGGAGCGCGCGGATACTTCGGCGACATGCGCGAGCTCCTGGCCCTGCTCGGCCGGCGGCCGACGGAGATTGGGTAGGTGATCCATCTACCCATGGGTAGACCCGGGTCCTACGCTGTGCCGCCATGACGGATGCGCGGTTGCGGCGTGGGCGGGGCTCTCTGGCGGTCAGCTTCTTCGTGCAAGGGGTGACGTTCGCGCTCCTCGTGACCCGCATACCCGCCATCCAGGACCGGTACGGGATCTCCGACGCGTTGCTGCCCGCGTTCCTGGCCGCCGTGCCGATCCTCGCCGGAGTGGCCAGTGTCGCCACCGAGAGGATCGTGGCCCGCGTGGGGCCCGGGAAGGTGCTGCGCGCCGCCCAGCCGCTCGTCCTCCTGGCGCTCCTCGCGGTCGGTGCCGGAAGCGGGATGTGGCAGGCCGCCGTCGCGCTCGGGGTGTTCGGGCTCGCGGTCGGCGCCCTGGACGCGTCCATGAACATGCTGGGGGTCAGCCTCCAGCGGGAGTACGGGCGGAGCATCATGCTCGGCTTCCACGCCACGTACAGCCTGGGCGGGATCGTGGGGGCCTCGCTCGCCTGGGCGGGGGCTCACTGGGACCTTCCGCTCGTCGTCTCCTATCTTCCGGTGGTGGCCGTGCTGCTGCCCGCCGCGTGGATCGGCGGCCGGTGGTACGTCGACGGGAAGCCGGGGCCCGAGGCCGAGGGAGCGGGGGCCGCGGGCGGTACCGGGGTGGGGTTCGCACTGCTGCTGCCGCTGTGCCTCGTCATGACCTTCGCCTACATCGGGGACTCGACGGTCTCGAACTGGTCCGCGAAGTACCTGCAGGACGTGCTCGGCGGCTCGGAGGAGCTGGCGACCGTGCCGTACAACGCGTACATGGTCACCACGCTGCTCGGGCGGTCGGTCGGGGACTTCGGGGTGCGGCGGCTGGGTGCGGCGGCGGTGGTGCGGTGCGGGGCGGTGCTGGCGGCGCTCGGGTTCGCCGTGGTGGCGCTGGCGCCGGGGCCCTGGGTGGGGATGGCCGGGTTCACGGTCCTCGGCCTCGGCCTCAGCGTGATCGTGCCCCAGACCTTCGCCGCGGCCGGGAGGCTGTTCCCGGGGGCCAGTGACGCGGCCGTCGCCCGGCTGAACGTCTTCAACTACGTGGGGTTCCTGATCGGGTCGCCGTTGGTCGGGGCGCTCGGGGACGCGTGGAGCTATCGGGGGGCGATGCTCGTGCCGATGGTGTTGGTCCTGGTGACGGTGGCGTACGCCACGTCGTTCGGTTCTCAACGGGCCCGATACGGTGACGGGCATGAGCGGCCGCGCACTGTTGATGTGGGATGAAGCTGTCACCGGGTACGACTTCGGGTCCGAGCATCCGATGGACCCCGTACGGCTCGCGCTGACCATGGGGTTGGTGCGGGCGTACGGGCTCGACCGGGCCGTCGACGTGGTGGCGGCGAAGCCGGCCGGGGAGTCGACGCTGCGGCTCGTGCACCGTGAGGACTACGTGGCCGCGGTGCGGGCCGCCTCGGCGCGGCCGCGGGCGGCCGACCAGGCGTACGGCCTGGGGACCGTGGACGATCCGGCGTTCTCCGGGATGCACGAGGTCTCGGCGCTGATCGCCGGGCAGTCGGTGGGGGCAGCGGAGGCGGTGTGGCGGGGGGAGGCCGCGCACGCGGTGAACTTCGCCGGCGGGCTGCACCACGCGATGCCGGGCAGCGCGTCGGGGTTCTGCATCTACAACGACGCGTCGCTGGCGATCGCCCGGCTGCTCGAGCTGGGCGCGGAGCGGGTCGCCTACGTGGACGTGGACGTCCACCACGGGGACGGGGTGCAGGCCGCGTTCTGGGAGGACCCCCGGGTGCTGACGATCTCGCTGCACGAGCACCCGCGGACGCTGTTCCCCCAGACCGGATGGCCGGAGGAGACCGGAGCGGCGGGGCCGGGGGAGGGCTCCGCGGTGAACGTGGCGCTGCCGGCGGGGACGGGCGACGCGGGGTGGCTGCGGGCGTTCCACGCGGTGGTGCCCGAGCTGATCGCGGACTTCCGGCCGCAGGTCCTTGTGACCCAGCACGGGGCGGACACCCACTTCGAGGACCCGCTGGCGCACCTGGCGGTGTCGCTGGACGCCCAGCGGGCGGTGCAGGAGGCCTGTCACGACCTGGCGCACGCCCATGTCGAGGGCGGTCGGTGGGTGGCGCTCGGCGGGGGCGGATACGCGGTGGTGGACGTCGTACCGCGGTCGTGGACGCATCTGGTGGGGATCGCGGCGCACGCTCCGGTCGAGCCGGAGTCGGTGATCCCGTCGTCGTGGCGGGACGAGGTGTACGCGCGGACGCGGCAGCTGGGGCCGGCGCGGATGACGGACGGCCGGTGGCCGGTGGAGTGGCGGGACTGGTCGGAGGGGTACGACCCGGCGGACCGGCTTGACCAGTCGGTGCTGGCGACGCGGCGGGCGGCGTTCCCGCTCCGGGGGCTGCTGGCGTAGGACGCCGGCGGGACGGGTCCAGCAGAGGTCCGTGGTTACGCCAACTGTGCGGTCTCGAGGCGCTTTTGGCCCCGAGAGGGCCTCGCTCGGGCAGCATCGAGAGGGTGCTGAGTACCGGAGCGCTGCGGGCGCATCTGTTGGCGGCGGGGTTGGCGGGGACCGTGGCGACGTCGCGGGAGGAGAGCCTGCGCAGCTATCGGCTCTTCGCCGCGCGGGATCCCCGGGTGATGCTGGGGCTCGATCCCGCCTGGGCCTGGGGTGAGGCGGAGTTGCTGCACCTCATGGCCGACAAGTGCGGGGTCTCGCCGGATCCGGCGCACCGCGCGGGGCCCGATGTCATCGATCCCGAACGGACGTTGAGCGGTCTCGACGCGTTCGCGGCGCGGCTGGGGGAGGCGGCGAGGCGGGGGGCTCCGGTGCTGTTCGGGACGGGCCATCCGCACCGGCTCCTGGGGTTCTACGCAGCGCTCGCAGACGCCCTATCGGCGGTGGGATGTCTTGTCCTCACACCCGCGCAGGGGAGATCTGTCGACATAACGACCCGGTTCGGTCTACGCACGTACCTCCTCGACTACGTACGAGGTGTCGCGTTGGTGCGAGAACCCGGTCTGTCGGCGACCGGGCGTGAGACGGGGGCGCACACGCATTCCCCGCTGCCGGTTCGGGCCGCCCTGGAGGGCGCCGTGGAGGGCGGCTGGCCGCTTCCCGAGCTCGTCGTCGGTGACCACGGATGGGTCTGCGGTGCAGGTCAGCTGGGTATCGAGGCCATCGGCCTCGCGGACACCGACGATCCCGCGCTGTTCGTCGGAGAGGCCGAGGGGCAGGTGTCCGTGGCCGTTCCGCTTGATGACGCCGTACGGTCCGACTACTACCGTCCGCTCACTCGCTATGTACTCAATCGAGCGCGTCTGTCACGGTAAACGGCCGATGGCTGCTCCTCTTCCCCACTCGTACCACCCGCCCCTAGTCTGGAGCGTGAGCGCACAGCGACGCAGGGTCACCGGAGGGGAAGCCGGTGGGCGTCGTGTGCGGAAGGTACAGGTGGGTCATGGCTGCTGGCGATCGGCCTCTCAACGAGGTCAAGTTTCTGACCGTGGCGGAAGTCGCCTCGGTGATGCGAGTGTCGAAGATGACCGTGTACCGCTTGGTGCACAGCGGTCATCTGCCGGCGATCCGGGTGGGAAGGTCCTTCCGGGTCCCGGAACAGGCGGTTCACGAGTACCTCAGGGAGTCGTTCGTGGGGGTGGAGACCGCGTAGCGAGCGCGCGGCCGGAAGCTCAGGGAGTCCCGGTGGGCCCTCGGATTACAAGGTGCGGCGCTCATGCCGGTAGGCTAGGCCGACGTAGGTCGTGTGGGCCCAGACGCCCCGCACCAGTGAAGAGAAGTGAGCGAGGGTAGTCGTGGGCTCTGTTATCAAGAAGCGGCGCAAGCGGATGGCCAAGAAGAAGCACCGCAAGCTGCTCAAGCGCACCCGCGTTCAGCGTCGCAACAAGAAGTAAGCGACGGCTGTAACGACGGCTGATTGTGCGTCGGGCGTGGCCCCCCACCGGTTCGGTGGGGGGCCACGCCTTTTTGGTCCCGTTGCCCACGCCGGTCGCCGCGGGGCGGCGACGAGGCGCTACGGTGGCGCAGAGGCCCCTGGGGAGCACCCGGGGCATCGAACCGACGGAAGGCGCGGATCTTGGGCAAGGTCGTGCTCGTCACCGGTGCGGCCCGGTATCTGGGAGGGCGGTTCGTACGACGCCTTCAGCGGGACCCCGAGGTGGACCGGGTGGTCGCCCTGGACGCGGTCGCGCCGGCGCACGACCTGGGGGGAGCCGCCTTCGTCCGGGCGGACATCCGCCAGCCCGCCATCGCCCGGGTGCTGGCCGAGTACGACGTGGACACGGTCGTCCACATGGACGTCACCGGGACGGCGCTCGGCGCCGGCGGCCGTACGTCGGTCAAGGAGACCAACGTCATCGGCACCATGCAGCTCCTCGGGGCCTGCCAGAAGTCGCCTCGGATCTCCCGGCTGGTGGTGAAGTCCAGCACGAGCGTGTACGGCTCCGCGCCGCGTGACCCGGCCGTGTTCCTGGAGACCACGCCGCCCAAGTCGCTGCCGAGCGGGGGCTTCGCCAAGGACGCGGTCGAGGTCGAGGGGTACGTACGCGGTTTCGCGCGGCGCCGTCCGGACGTGGCCGTGTGCGTGCTGCGGTTCGCGAACATCCTCGGGCCGCGGGTGGATTCGCCGCTCGTCGAGTACCTGTCGCTTCCGGTGATGCCGACCGTCTTCGGGTACGACCCGAGGCTTCAGTTCGTCCACGAGGACGATGTGATCGACGTCCTGCACGTCGGGTCGAAGGAGCCGCGGCGAGCGACGCTGAACAGCGGCACGTTCAACATCGCGGGCGACGGGGTGCTGCTGCTGTCGCAGTGCGCGCGGCGGCTGGGGCGGCCGACGGTGCCGGTGCCCATGCCCGCGGTCACCTGGGTCGGCTCGGCGCTGCGGACGGTCGGCGTGACCGACTTCTCGCCCGAGCAGATCCGTCTCCTGACGCACGGCCGGGTCGTCTCCACGGTCCAGATGCGCGAGACACTCGGGTTCGCACCGAGGTTCACCACGGCGGAGGCCTTCGCCGACTTCGCGGACAGCCGCGGTCCGGGGCTGCTGCCGCCGGAGCGTCTGGCCGGGGCGGTGGACCGGGTCGCGGACCGGCTGACGCACACCCCTGTTGAGAGCGGCGACTAAGGAGCCCACGTAACGATGGCGGACGCCAAGGTCATTCCGTTCGACGACGACCGCTCACGGGCGCGGCGGCGCCCTGCCCGGGCCGGGCAGGAGGCCGCCGTGCGTTCCCTGCCGGGGCAGCAGGGCCCCGAGGAGCATCTGTCGGCCGCCGGACCGGGTTCCGGGGCCCCGGAGGACTCCGAGGGCTCCGACGGCCCCGTGGAGGCCGAGGGCGGCGCGCGGCGTGCGGCCGAGGGCCGGGGCGGCTGGGAGCGGCGGCTCGCGGGCGGGCTCGCGTTCCTGCGCCGGAGGGTGACGGGCGAGTACGAGGTCGACGAGTTCGGTTACGACAAGGAGCTGACCGACCAGGTCCTGATGTCGTTGCTGCGCCCGCTGTACGCGAAGTACTTCCGGGTGGAAGTGAAGGGCATCGAGAACATCCCCGCCGAGGGGGGCGCCCTGGTGGTCGCCAACCACTCCGGGACGCTGCCGTTGGACGGCCTGATGATGCAGGTCGCCGTGCACGACAACCACCCGGCGGGCCGTCACCTCCGGCTGCTCGCCGCCGATCTGGTCTTCATGCTGCCGGTGGTCAACGAACTGGCCCGCAAGGCCGGCTCCACGCTGGCGTGCGCGGAGGACGCGGAGCGGCTGCTGCGGGCCGGGGAGATCGTGGGTGTGATGCCGGAGGGGTTCAAGGGCATCGGGAAGCCTTTCGGCGAGCGGTACAAGCTGCAGCGCTTCGGCCGGGGCGGGTTCGTCTCGACGGCGTTGCGGGCCGGGGTGCCGATCGTGCCGTGCTCGATCGTGGGCGCGGAGGAGATCTACCCGATGATCGGCAACGCGAAGACGCTGGCTCGGGTGCTGGGGATTCCGTATTTCCCGATCACGCCGACCTTCCCGTGGTTGGGGCCGCTGGGCGCGGTGCCGCTGCCGACGAAGTGGACGATCCAGTTCGGCGAGCCGATCGCCACGGACGGGTATCCGTTGGAGGCGGTGGAGGATCCGATGCTGATGTTCAATCTGACGGATCAGGTGCGGGAGCAGATCCAGCACACGCTGTACAAGCTGCTGGTGCAGCGCCGATCGGTGTTCTTCTGAGCTGTTCCGGCGTGGCGCTGTTCCGGCGCGGGCCGAGGGGTGCGCCGACGGCACGCCTGGCCGAACGGCGGTTGACGGTACGGGAAGGGGGCGCCCCGAGGTGGTGGGGCGCCCCCTTCCCGTGTCAGCGGGCGTCCTCGCTGTCGATGCCGAGGCCCGGGAGCAGGCCCGGCAGCAGCGGCGGGATCTCCACGTCCGGCACGGGGGGTGGTGACTGGTCGCCCGACGGGGTCGGGGTGGTGCCGGGCGGCGGCGGGTCGAGCAGTCCCCCGGTGTTGCCGCCGAGCAGGCCGTCGTTCTCCGCGGAGCCGCTGCCGGAGCCCGAGGGCTGGGGCCGGCTGGTGCCGGCGCCGGTGGAGGGGGCGGCCGGGCTGGACGGCGGGCGCTGGGTCCGCGGTCCGGAGGAGGAGTCCTGGCCGGTGCTGGGTGTGCTGCTGCCGACCGCGCCCTTCTCCGGCGTGCGGGGGAGCATCGCCTGGAGCGGCTCGACCTCCTCGTCTATGGCGACGAAGACGTCGTTCACTTCGTTGCCGACGTCGGTGAGCTGGACGGGCAGGCGCTCGCGCAGGCCGTTCCAAGTGGTGCGGTGGGCCTGGGCGAAGGAGTTGAGCCGGGCCATCGGGGCGATGGCTCCGTCCCGCTCGTACGCCTGGCGCAGCAGCCGGTGGCCTTCGGAGGCGTCGTGCTTCATGCCTCCGAGGACGCGGCGGATCTCGCCGAGGGACTCGTGGTCGAGTGCGCCGGCGCGGCCGCGTTCCATCAGCCTGCGGGCCTCGCTGAGCCGGGTCGATGCCTGGTCCAGATAGATCCCGCCCCGGTCGGCGTCGTCGTCCGCCATCCCGAGCTTGATGTCTTCCATGCCGCGCTTCAGCCCGTAGAGCGAGTCACCCGGGAGGGCGTCGGAGCTGGCAGCGGCGACACCGCTGAAGGCGCCCGCCGCCACACCGACCGTGAGGCCGCCCGCGGCGATCCCCTTCGACCAGCGGGAGCGGGGACGCAGTTTGCGCAGGGGGGAGGCCCGGTGGGCTCCCCGTCCGCTTGAGGTCCGCTGCTCCGGCACGGTAGGGCCCGCGGCAGCGCTCCCCTCCGCGAGCATCGCTTCCATGGCGGCGACGAGCTGGGCTCGTTGCACCACTTTGACCTCGGGGTCCATCTTCGGTCTCGGCAGTTCGCCGAGACCGTTCGCCAGCGCCAACAGCCGCCCCTGCCCGGCCGGTTCGGCCGATGCCTCGGGCTGCTCGGCCGCCGCGCCCTCGGACGCCCGATCCTCCAGGGCCTGGGCGAAGGCGTTCGCCCGCCGGTGCGCCGATACGTTCGCGATCACTGGCGGCACCTCCTCTCGTCATGACGGTCGACTCCCCGGGGTGTCCGGAAGGTTGCACACCTTGAACACATCCACACGAAAGAGTGAGTGGCTGCGGGCAAAGCGTGACCACAGGGAGCCTGCATTCCGCACAACGAGCGGCGCGGCACTTGGGTTACGCGCGAAAGATGATCGGACCAGTGCGTCATCGAGGCGTCACCGACTGTGAGTTGGACGGGGGTCGGGGGGTGTGGGGGGAGGTGGGGGACGGAAGGGGGGAGCAGGGGGGTGGGAGCGCGTGTGGGGGGCGCCGGGTGGTCAGCGGGCGTCGTCCGGGAGGAGGCGTGCCAGGGTGCGCACGGCCCGGTACTGGAGGGTCTTGATCGCGCCCTCGTTCTTGCCCATGACCCGGGCCGTCTCGGCGACGGAGAGGCCCTGCAGGAAGCGCAGGGTCACGCACTCCTGCTGTTGGGGGTTGAGCCGGCGTACCGCGTCCAGGAGGGCCGCGTTGGAGAGGGACTCCAGGACGGAGTCCTCGGGGCTGCGCTCGACCTCGTTGGCGTCGAGCATCTCTCCCGTGGTCACTTCCAGCCGGAAGCGGCTCGACTTGAAGTGGTCGGCGACCAGGTTGCGGGCGATCGTGACCAGCCAGGCGCCGAAGTCGCGGCCCTGCCAGGTGAAGGTGGAGATCCGGCGCAGGGCGCGCAGGAACGTCTCGCTGGTCAGGTCCTCCGCCGTCGCCTTCCCGCCGACGCGGTAGTAGATGTAGCGGTAGACGGTGTCGCTGTACTGGTCGTACAGGCGGCCGAAGGCCTCGGCCTCGCCGGCCTGGGCGCGTTCGACCAGGTCCATCATGCGAGCGCTGTCGCTGTCGGCGGTGGGGCGGCGGGCGGCGGTCGAGGTTCCGGTGCCGCCGCGGCTGCCCCTTCTGCCGACAGCGGCACCGCTCTCGGCCAGGGCATAGCAGGGACCGGCGGGTGCCGGTGCGGCGAAGGCAAAGGCGGGGACAGGGACGGCGTACGCGGTGGGGACGAAGCCGCGCAAGTGGTCGAGGACCGTTGCGCGCAGCGTAGCCAGGCCCGAGGCGTCAACCCCGACGTGTGGGTACACGGGACTCCCAGAGGCAGAGCTTCCATCACGAGCAGTGCGGGACCGTTCACTCGTCGTGGCGACGTGTGGGTTCCGTTGTGCGTCTGAGGAGAATAACGCTTCGTACAGGCAGCGCTACACCCAGTTGCTCAAATCATCGATTACGTCGTATCTGTTACCGCTTGCGGGCGGATACGTGTGTACTTCGTGACCGCTTGTTGATCGGATTGCTTCCGAGTGTGACTACGTGCACGCTCTGTTGTGCTCGAGTCCGGGGCGGGGGAGTGATCTGGGCCGCTGCTGGGTAGGGAGCCGCGAATGCCTCGGAGTCGACCTGTGCGGCGTTGTTCGACCACGTACGGGTGACGAGTGCTGGTCCCGTGTTGTCGCAGGTGATCGCAGCCGAAACGTATCGGCAGTCCGGCGGTGTCCCGCGGGGTCGGAAGGGCCGCTCAGCGGCGGCGGCGGTGCAGGGCGACCGCGGCGGCCGTCCCGCCCGCCAGCGCGCCGACGCCCGCCGCGGCGGGGATGCCGACCTTGGCCGCCTTGCGGCCCGTGCGGTAGTCGCGCAGTCGCCATTCGCGGGCCTTGGCGTACCGGCGCAGCTTGGTGTCCGGGTTGATGGCGTAGGGGTGGCCGACCAGCGACAGCATCGGGATGTCATTGTGGGAGTCGCTGTAGGCGGCGCAGCGGTTCAGGTCCAGGCCCTCGGCGGCGGCCAGGGCGCGCACCGCCTCGGCCTTGGCCGGGCCGTGCAGGGGCTCGCCGACGAGCCTGCCGGTGTAGACGCCGTCGACGGACTCCGCGACGGTGCCGAGCGCGCCGGTGAGGCCGAGGCGGCGGGCGATGATCGTGGCCGTCTCGACGGGGGCGGCCGTGACGAGCCAGACCTTCTGACCGGCGTCCAGGTGGGCCTGGGCCAGGGCGCGCGTGCCGGGCCAGATCCGGTCCGCCATGTACTCGTCGTAGATCTCCTCGCCGATCGACATCAGCTCGGAGACGCGGTGGCCCTTGACGATCGACAGGGCGCTCTCGCGGGCGTCCTGCATGTGCTCGGGGTCCTCGACGCCGGCCAGCCGGAACCACGCCTGCTGCCAGGCGAAGCGGGCCAGCTCGCGGCGCTGGAAGAACTGCCGCTTGTAGAGGCCGCGGCCGAAGTGGAAGATCGCGGCGCCCTGCATGACGGTGTTGTCGAGGTCGAAGAAGGCGGCGGCCTGTACGTCGCCCATCACGGGGAACTCGGGCTCGGACGGCGCGGCGCCCCCGGCGGCCTCCTCCCGCTCGCGCTCGAGCTGCTGCGAGGTCTTGCGCGCTGCCTCGGCAGCGGCCTCGCCTGCCAGGACGCTGCGCGCGGTGGCGGAGCGCCGGTGAGAGGTGAGCCATCCCAGTGCGGCCATGGCGTGAGCATAGCCAGTCTGTTCGGTACTTCCCGACCTGTGGGGATGCCGAGGCGTGAACACTCCGCGACGCTCCTGTCGACGGACGGTGGAGCGGGCGGGGAGCAAGGGTCCCGCGCGGGGCCGGGCGCGGCGTAACGGCGGAGGTCCCGGGCCGGGCCGGGCGCGGCGCAGAATGGAGGGATGTTCGGACGGACGAAGAAGAAGGACAGCCCCACCGCTCCCGGGGCCTCCGCCCCGCGGACCGTGACGCTGATCGGCAAGCCGGGCTGTCACCTCTGCGACGACGCGCGCGCCGTGATCGAGGCGGTCTGCGCCGAGACCGGGGCGAGCTGGGAGGAGAAGGACATCACCCGGGACGAGGAGCTGCACCGGGCGTACTGGGAGCAGATTCCGGTGGTCCTGGTCGACGGCGAGCAGCACACCTTCTGGCGGGTGGACCCCGCGCGCCTGCGGCGCGCACTGGGTGGCTGACCGGAAGGCGGCTACCATCAGGGACGTTTTGGTGGGTTCCGGGGGCATGATCGTAAGGAGAGTGTGCGGTTATGCCCCCTTCGTGTTCCCAACGGGTTGACGGGCTCCGCGGTTCCGTCATGGCGCGAACCGGTCGCGTGACCCCGGTCACTTTGGCCGGACAAAACGGACACCATCTTTGTGCACGCGTTCACAAAGACATAGCCTGCACTAGACGGGGCGGTCGAGGGACACAAGGCCGCCTACAGCCCCGCTCATCCCGCAGGAGCACCGTGGCAACTGGCCGAACTCACCGACCGGCGACCCGCAGCCGAGGAATTCCCGAGGCCACCGTCGCCCGCCTTCCGCTGTATCTGCGTGCGCTCACCGCACTGTCGGAGCGCTCCGTACCCACGGTCTCCTCCGAGGAGCTCGCAGCCGCCGCGGGGGTCAACTCCGCGAAGCTGCGCAAGGACTTCAGCTACCTCGGGTCGTACGGGACGCGCGGCGTCGGCTACGACGTCGAGTACCTCGTCTACCAGATCTCGCGCGAGCTCGGCCTGACCCAGGACTGGCCCGTGGTCATCGTCGGTATCGGTAACCTCGGCGCCGCCCTCGCCAACTACGGCGGGTTCGCCTCCCGTGGCTTCCGCGTCGCCGCGCTGATCGACGCCGACCCCGCCATGGCCGGCACGCCGGTCGCCGGGATCCCCGTCCAGCACACGGACGAGCTCGAGAAGATCATCGAGGACAACGACGTGTCCATCGGTGTCATCTCGACTCCGGCCGGTGCCGCCCAGCAGGTCTGCGACCGGCTCGTGGCCGCCGGAGTCACCTCCATCCTCAACTTCGCCCCGACCGTGCTGTCCGTGCCCGACGGCGTGGACGTGCGCAAGGTCGACCTCTCCATCGAGCTGCAGATCCTCGCCTTCCACGAGCAGCGCAAGGCCGGCGAGGAAGCGGACGCCGTGGACGCCGCCGCCGCGGCGCCCGCCGTTCGCGGCGGCGCCACGGGCCCGGCCCGGAAGGGACCCGACGGGGACGTCCCCGCCGTGATGCCGGCATGAGCCTCCTCGTCGTCGGGCTGAGCCACCGCAGCGCCCCGGTCAGCGTCCTCGAGCGGGCCTCGCTCGCCTCGGACACGCAGGCCAAGCTGCTGCAGGACACCCTCGCCGCCGAGCCGGCCGCCGAAGGCGCGGTCCTGGCCACCTGCAACCGCATCGAGCTCTACGCCGACGTGGACAAGTTCCACGCCGGTGTCGCCGAGCTGTCCACGCTGCTCGCCCAGCACAGCGGCGTCGGCCTCGAAGAGCTCACCCCCTACCTCTACGTGCACTACGAGGACCGGGCCGTCCACCACCTCTTCTCGGTGGCGTGCGGGCTCGACTCCATGGTCGTCGGCGAGGGGCAGATCCTCGGCCAGATCAAGGACGCCCTCGCGCTCGGCCAGGACCTGCACACCGCAGGCCGGCTCCTCAACGACCTGTTCCAGCAGGCCCTGCGGGTCGGCAAGCGGGCCCACAGCGAGACCGGGATCGACCGGGCCGGGCAGTCGCTCGTCACCTTCGGTCTCGAGCAGCTCGCCGACGGCACGGACGTCGACGTCTGGGCCGCGGGCAAGCGCGCCCTCGTCATCGGCGCGGGGTCGATGTCCTCGCTGGCCGCCGCCACGCTCGCGCGCGCCGGGGTCTCCGAGATCGTGATCGCCAACCGCACCGCGGCCCGCGCCGACCGGCTCGTCCAGATCCTGACCGAGCCCGGGGGCCCGGGTGTGGCCGCGCGCGCGGTGGACATGGTTGCCGTCGGCGACGAACTGACACGTGCCGACGTCGTCGTCTCCTGCACCGGCGCCACCGGCCTCGTCCTGACCGCCGAGGCCGTCGAGACCGCCCTGGCCGGCCGGACCTCCGCCGAGGCCACGCCCGACGGCGCCCCCGCCCTCGCCCTGCTCGACCTCGCCATGCCCCGCGACATCGACGCGGCCGCCCACCGGATGCCCGGCGTGCGCCTCGTCGACATCGAGTCGCTGGCCGAGGCATCGGCCGACGCGCCGATGGCCGCCGACGTCGACCGGGTCCGCTCGATCGTCGCCGACGAGGTGGCCGCCTTCGGCGCCGCCCAGCGCGCCGCGCACATCACCCCGACCGTGGTCGCGCTGCGCACCATGGCCGCCGACGTGGTCGCGGGCGAGGTGGCCCGGCTCGAGGGCCGGCTGCCCGACCTCGACGAGCGGCAGCGGGCCGAGATCACCCAGACCGTCCGACGCGTGGTCGACAAGCTCCTGCACGCGCCGACCGTACGGGTCAAGCAGCTGGCCAGCGAACCCGGTGGCGCCGGGTACGCCGACGCGCTGCGGACACTCTTCGACCTCGACCCGGAGACGGTCGCCTCCGTCTCCCGGGCCGACCTGAATGACGCCGACGTCAAGAACCGAGGGCGAGTATGACCGAGAGGGCACTGAGGCTCGGGACCAGGCGCAGCAAGCTCGCCATGGCCCAGTCCGGGCAAGTGGCCGACGCCGTCCGGCAGCTGTCCGGCCGGCCCGTCGAGCTCGTGGAGATCACGACGTACGGGGACGTCTCCCGCGAGCACCTCGCGCAGATCGGCGGTACGGGCGTGTTCGTCGCCGCCCTGCGCGACGCGCTCCTGGCCGACGAGGTGGACTTCGCCGTCCACTCCCTGAAGGACCTGCCGACCACCCAGCACCCCGATCTGGTGCTGGCCGCGATCCCGCGCCGCGAGGACCCGCGTGACGTCCTCGTCGCCCGCGACGGCCTGACGCTCGACCGGCTGCCCGAGGGCGCCCGGATCGGCACCGGCTCCCCGCGGCGCACGGCCCAGCTCAACGCGTACGCGCGCAGCCACGGGCTGACCATCGAGACCGTGCCGATCCGGGGGAACATCGACACCCGCGTCGGATACGTGCACAAGGGCGAGCTGGACGCGGTGGTTCTCGCCGCGGCCGGTCTCCACCGCATCGGCAGGACCGACGAGGTGACCGACTTCCTGTCGGTCGACTCCGTCCTGCCCGCCCCCGGCCAGGGGGCCCTGGCGATCGAGTGCGCGGCTTCCGCCACCGACCTCGTCGCCCTGCTCGCCGGACTCGACGACCCGTACACCCGGGCCGCCGTGACCGCCGAGCGTTCCCTGCTCGCCGCCTTGGAGGCCGGCTGCTCCGCACCCGTGGGTGCGCTGGCCGACCTGCTGGCCGAGGATTCCGGCCGCGGGCAGACTGTCACCGAGATGCGCCTGCGCGGCGTCGTCGGCACCACCGACGGCTCGACGCTGGTGCAGCTGTCCACCACCGGTCCCGTACCCACGTCCTACGACGAGGCGATGGCGCTCGGACGCGAACTCGCGGACGAGATGCTCGCCAAGGGTGCGGCCGGTCTTATGGGGGAGCGAGCACTTTGAGCCCCACCAGCCCGACCACCAGCCCCCTGTCCCCGGTCTTCGCCGGCCACGGGAACGTCACCTTCCTCGGTGCCGGACCAGGCGATCCCGGACTGCTGACCCTCCGGGCCGTCGAGGTCCTGGCCGGGGCGGACGTCCTGATCGCCGAGCCGGAGGTTCTCGAGGTCGTCCGCGGCCATGCGCGCGCGGGCGTGAGCACGCCTGAGCTGACGGTTGTTGACGAGGCGTCAACAACCGCCGGTGTCCCGGTGTTGAGGGACGCGACCAATCTTGTCATGGAGGCCGCGCGGGGCGGCAAGCGGGTCGTCCGTGCGGTGACCGGCGACCCCGGGCTCGACGGTGACGCGGGGAGCGAGATGCTCGCCTGCGCCGCGGCGGGCATCCCCTTCGAGGTCGTACCCGGTGTCGCGACGGCGGTGGGCGTACCCGCGTACGCCGGTGTCCCGCTGCGCGACGCGCAGGGCACGGACGTGCGCTTCGTGGACGCCCGTACCGCCGACGACCGGTGCTGGAGCGAGGTCGGCGCCTCGGACGGCACCGTCGTCGTGTCCACGTCGCTGGACTCGGTGGCGGCGGCGGCCGGAGAGCTGGTGGCGGCAGGCCGTAAGCCGGACACCCCGCTCACCGTGACCATTGCCGGCACGACGACGCGCCAGCGGACGTGGACCGCGACGCTGGGCACGATCGCGCAGGTCTTCAAGCAGGGCAAGGTGCTCCCCTCGCCCGAGGGCCACCGGCCCGTCATAGCCGTGGTCGGCGAGCGCAGCGCACCGGCGCAGCGGGACCAGCTGGCGTGGTTCGAGTCGAAGCCGCTCTTCGGGTGGCGGGTGCTGGTGCCGCGTACGAAGGAGCAGGCCGCGTCGCTCTCCGACCAGTTGCGCAGCTACGGCGCCGTGCCGCACGAGGTGCCGACGATCGCCGTCGAGCCGCCGCGTACGCCGCAGCAGATGGAGCGTGCGGTCAAGGGTCTGGTGACCGGCCGCTACGAGTGGATCGCCTTCACCTCGGTCAACGCGGTCAAGGCGGTGCGGGAGAAGTTCGAGGAGTACGGGCTCGACGCCCGGGCGTTCGCCGGGATCAAGGTCGCGGCCGTGGGCGAGCAGACGGCGGCCGCGCTCGTGGACTTCGGTGTGAAGCCGGACCTCGTGCCGAGCGGGGAGCAGTCGGCGGCGGGCCTCCTGGAGGACTGGCCGCCCTACGACCCGGTCTTCGACCCGATCGACCGCGTCTTCCTGCCGCGTGCGGACATCGCGACGGAGACGCTGGTCGCGGGCCTGATCGAGCTCGGGTGGGAGGTCGACGACGTGACCGCCTACCGGACGGTGCGCGCGTCGCCGCCGCCGGCGGACACGCGCGAGGCGATCAAGGGCGGTGGCTTCGACGCCGTGCTCTTCACGTCCTCGTCGACCGTGCGGAACCTGGTGGGGATCGCCGGGAAGCCGCACAACGTGACGGTCATCGCCTGTATCGGCCCGGCGACCGCCAAGACGGCGGAGGAGCACGGCCTGCGGGTCGACGTGCTGTCGCCGGAGCCGTCGGTGCACAAGCTGGCGGAGGCGCTGGCGGACTTCGGGCTGCGGCGGCGGGAGGCGGCGCTGGAGGCGGGCGATCCGGTGACGCGTCCGAGCGAGCGGAGGCCGGGGGCGCGGAGGCGGCGGACGACCTGACGGTCGTGGCGTGACGTGACGCGTTCGGTGGGGTGCGGGGCCTTTTCAGGCTCCGCGCCCCTTCGGCGTTTGCGGGGCCGGGTGGGGGCGTCGGGGTCGTGGTGGGCGGGAGGTCGGGGCGGAGGCGCCCGCGAGGGCGCCGTCCCGTTGTGCCCACCCGTCCCGCCCCCCGCGGGACGAATGCCCACAACGGTGGTGCCGGGGTGGGGCGTGTGTCCGCAGCGGTGGTGCCGGGGTGGGGCAACAGGGTGTCGGTAAGTGGAGGGGTGGGGCGGGCGTAGCCTCGGGGGCATGAACTCGTACGGATCCTTTCCCGGGGCGCGGCCGAGGCGGCTGCGGACGACTCCCGCCATGCGGCGGATGGTGGCCGAGACGCGGCTGAGTCCGGCCGATCTGATCCTTCCCGCGTTCGTGCGGGAGGGCATCGGTGAGCCCGTGCCGATCGCCGCGATGCCCGGCGTCGTGCAGCACACGCGGGACACCCTGCGGAAGGCCGCCGTGGAGGCGCTGGAGGCCGGGGTCTCCGGAATCATGCTCTTCGGCGTCCCCGAGGACGCCAAGAAGGACGCCGCCGGTACGGCGGGCACGGACCCGGACGGGATCCTCCAGGTCGCGATCAGGGACGTGAGGGCCGAGGTCGGGGACGACCTCGTGATCATGTCCGACCTCTGCCTGGACGAGTACACGGACCACGGTCACTGCGGGGTCCTGGACGCGAGCGGCCGGGTCGACAACGACGCCACGCTGGAGCGCTACGCCGAGATGGCGCAGGTCCAGGCGGATGCCGGAGTCCACGTGGTGGGGCCGTCCGGGATGATGGACGGCCAGGTCGGCGTGGTCCGCGACGCGCTGGACACGATCGGCAAGGAGGACGTGTCGATCCTGGCGTACACGGCGAAGTACTCCTCCGCCTTCTACGGGCCCTTCCGCGAGGCCGTCGGCTCGTCGCTGACCGGCGACCGCAAGACGTACCAGCAGGATCCGGCGAACCTCCGCGAGTCGATGCGCGAGCTGGCGCTCGACCTGGAGGAGGGCGCGGACATGGTCATGGTGAAGCCCGCGGGCCCCTACCTCGACGTGCTGGCGAAGGTCGCCGAGGCCGTGGACGTGCCGGTCGCGGCCTACCAGATCAGCGGTGAGTACGCGATGGTCGAGGCGGCGGCCGAGCGGGGCTGGATCGACCGGGACAAGGCCGTCCTGGAGACCCTGACCGGGATCAGGCGCGCGGGCGCGCGGATGATCCTGACGTACTGGGCCACCGAGGCCGCGAGGATGCTCAGCCGCGAGGTCTGACGAGTCCTCGGCAGGGACGGAACCGCACGGCGGTTCCGTCCCCTTCGTCGTCGTGGGCGGTGAGGACGCGCACGGCCTTGCCGTCCTCGCCGCGGTGGACGTACTGGGCCACCCCCGTCTCGGACGGGGCGGTGCCGAGCGTGCGGAGAGGCCCCTCCCGGAGGACGACCGAGCGTTCGTAGCGATACCGGCCGGGCGGGCCGACCGAGATCAGGGCCTGGACGGAGTCGGCGATGGCCCGCTGGTTGGCCGGGTCGGCGGCGAAGGCGTGGTGGGCGGCGGCGTCGGTCCACTGGGCGTAGTTGAGGATCGTCAGCCCGTCGGAGCCCGCCAGGCAGTAGCGGCCGAGGAACGACTCCGGCAGCCGGGCCTCCGCCCAGGCGTCGATGACGCCGTCCATGACCGCCTGCCGGCGCTCCGCGTCCGGTGTCCGCCACTCCGAGATCAGCACCAGGCCGGCGTCCGGGCGGCCGAAGTCGGGGAACGACGAGGACTCCACTAAAACGTTAGTCATACCTAACAGTTTCCGGACCTGGAACCGACCGTGCAAGTGAATTAACGGAGAGTGAGCATCGGCGTGAGCCGGGACAGTCCGTCCGCCGCGTGCCCGGCGGCGACGGCCCGGTCCAGGAGCGCCTGGAAGGGCTCGAAGAGCTCCCCGCTGATCCCCTGGTCGCGGTAGGCCGCCAGGAAGTTCGGGAAGGCCGCCCGGTTCACCGCCAGGCTGGAGACGTCGGTCAGGTGCTGCCCCGAGTCGACCGCCCGGGCCATCTCCGGGACCGTACCGAGCATCGCGGTGATCCAGGCCACCAGCAGCTCGCCGAACTCCTCGGCGCCGACGTTCTCCGTACGGGCCAGGGCCAGGGCCTGCACCACCCCGATGACCATCCCGTACATGCCGGTCAGCAGACCGAGGTCGTACAGGGCCGCGAGCCCCGGGTCGCCGCCCGTCCAGCGGGTGCCGCCGAGGGCCGCGAGGGTGGGGCGGTGGGTCTCGTACGCCGTCTCGTCCCCGCTGTAGAAGACGTACGCGTGCGGGCCGGCGATCATCTGCGGGACCGCCATGATGCCGCCGTCGACGTACCGGGCGCCGTGCCGCTCCGTCCACGCGGAGAGCGCGCGGGCCTGTGCGGGGGTGCCGTTGGTCAGATTGACCAGGGTCCTGCCCTCCAGCCGGTCGGGGAGCGTGGCGAGGAGGCCCTCGACGTCCTCGTTCGTCAGCAGGCACAGGACCACGAGCGGGCTCGCCGCCACCGCGTCCGCCGCCGACCCGGCGGGCAGGGCGCCCCGCGCGACCAGCGGGCCGGTCTTGGCGGGGGAGCGGTTCCAGACGGTGACCCGATGGCCGGCGTCGAGGAACGCGGCGGCCAGGGCGCTGCCCATCATGCCGAGGCCGAGGACGGAGACCTGGGCGGGGCTCCGGGCAGGGTCCTGGGCAGGCTCCTGGACGGGGTCCTGCCCAGGACCCTGGACGGTGGGCTCGGCGCGGGGGCTGACGTTCTCGGACAGGGGAGTGGACGGGGTTTCGGGCATGGGGGTGCTCCAGGACTCGGGACCGGGGTGTCGGGCCGCCGTCTCGCGGCCCGACGCCGATCCTTCTCCGGGGCGGTTCGCCCCACAAGTACCGACTTTCCGGTCAGCTACGCACCGATTGGTAAGGATGGGCCGGGCGGCGCACCCTGGTAGTACCGCTGGAGGTGGTCCTCATGCAGACACTCGTCGGCTGGCACATCGAGATGGAGTTCCAGGAGGACGGCGACCGGACCAGGGCCGCCGCCATGGTGAGGCTCGGCGACGGCACGGAGTACCGCGCCCAGGGCAGCGCGCACCGGCATCCCTCGGATCCGGAACAGCTGCGGGTGGGAGAGGAGATCGCGGGCGCACGCGCGCTCATGGACCTCGCCTCCCAGCTGTTGCAGAAGGCGCACACGGAGATCGACGAGGTGTCGGGAAGGACGTCCCACCCCCTCGGCTGACCGGCTCAGAAGGTCAGTGCCTGGTCCATCTCGCGCTGCCAGTACGTGACCCTGGCGTCGTCGTCGGCGTACGTGCCGCTCGGCGCCGCCAGCGTCGTACCGCTGCCCACCGAGCCGCCCGAGCCGCCGCCCGGGGCGAAGTGGACGGACAGCTTCTGCACGGTCCGGCCGTGCGCCTCGGGGCCGCCGCCCCGCTCGCCCGAGAGCAGGACGGAGGCGTGGGCGGAGGCGCCCGGGGAGAGGGTGACGACGGCCTGCGGGCGGGACGCGTCGACGACGCCGAGGGGGGCCTGGGCGTCGTCGAACCCGACGAACGGCGCGCCGTAGGCGTTGCAGGCGCGGCTGCCGGTGTTGGTCACGGTCAGGAGAAGGTGGTTGAGGGGGCGGGTCACCTTGCTCGCGACGACCTTGGTCGTGGCGCCGGTGCAGGGCGTGGTGACCGGGCCGTCGTCCTCCGCGTCGGCCCGGTGCTTTCCGCCCGGCTTCGACGACCGACCGGGCGACCCGTTTGCGGACGAGGCGCCCGAGGACCGCTCGTTGGACGGCTCGGTGGACGGCTTCGCCGCCGGGTCCTGCCCGGTCGAAGGCGTCGACGCCGATGGCTTCGGGGCGGAGGCGGCGGGCTCGCCGCCGTTCCCCTGGCAGGCGGTGAGCGACAGCGCCGCGAGCAGGGCGGTGGCGGCGGTCGTGGTGACACGAGTGGTGAGGCGCATGGGTGTTCCCCCGTGAAGTCCGATGAACGGCCTGATCAATGACGGTTGATCAGCGCGATGACGATGACGGTGCAGGCGATCAGCACCGCGGCGGCCACGGCGTCCGTGGCCCGGCTGCTCGGCATGGCTCATACCCTGCGGCCCCCGGCGCTCCGTCGGCAATCGGCACGGGACAATGGGGGACGCTGGAACGCACGCACCTACCGTGACCTGGGGGAACGACCCTTCCCTGGAACGCGTTCCTGAGACGGCGAAACGAGGGGGACGGGGCAGGTGGCAACGGAGACGGGCGGTTTCGCGGAGCTCGTACGCGGACTGAAGGAGCGATCCGGGCTCAGCTACGGGGCGTTGGCCAAGAAGCTGCACATGAGCACGTCGACGCTGCACCGGTACTGCAACGGGGACGCCGTCCCCACGGAGTTCGCGCCCGTCGAACGGCTGGGGCGGCTCTGCGGTGCGACGCGCGAGGAGATGATCGCCCTTCACCGCAGCTGGATCGTGGCCGACGACACCAGGAGGCGGCGATCGGTCACGGAGCCGGCCGCCGCGGTCACTCCGGCTGCTCCGGCTGCTCCGGTGGTGGACGTGGCGGCTGATGAGGTGGCTGAGGCCCGTGGGGTCCCTGAGGCTCCTGGGGGGCCGTCAGCCGCCGAGACGGCAGCTGACGCGGCGGTCGAGTCGGTCGAGACCGCCGGGATCACCGAGTCGGCTGGGAGCGCGGGGACTGCCGCGACCGCCGGGACCACCGAGGCCGCCGCGCCTGCCGTGTCCGCCGAGCCGGGCGACTCGGAGAGGGACCCGACCGGCCGGCCCGAACCCGTCGTCACCGTCGGAGCCTCCTCCCCGGCCGCTCCCCGCTCCCGCAAGCGGCTGCGGATGGTTCTCGCCGCGGCCGCCGTCGTCGCGCTCGCCGTGCCCTTGGCCTACGGCATCGGCCGGACGGTTTCCGAAGATCCCGTCGGCGGGAACAAGGGCGGGCGGGCCGCGGCCGGTCCCTCCGAGGTGCCCGGCGTGCGCGTCTCCCCCAGCGGCTCGCCGGCCACCACCTCCCCGTCCGCCTCCGCACCCACCGCCTCCGCGAAGCCCTCGGGCGCGTCCGCGCCTCCGAGCCGTACGAAGGACACCGCGGCGCCCGGCGGCAAGTCGGCCGGAACTCCCCTGCGCGCGGGCGTGAGCTCGTACAACTGGGCGGGACCCTGCGGGCAGCACTACCTGCTCGACCGGCGGCCCGACCAGGTCCCGCCGCCGCCCTCGCCGCAGGAGTCCCGCCGCTGGGCGGCGCCGTTCGACGGGGTCGACGCCGGCCATGTGTACCTGGAGCTCACGGCCACCGGCCGCACGGACGCCGCCGTGGTCGTCACCGGCATCCACGTACGGGTGGTGGAGCGTGCCGAGCCCCTCGACCGGGCGGTCTACGCCATGGGCGAGGGCTGCGGCGGCGGCGTCACGCCCCAGACCTTCGACATCGACCTCGACGCGGCGCGCCCGTCCGCCAGGCCCATCGCGGGCCAGGACGGCGACAACAGGGTGCCCGCCAAGGACTTCCCCTTCAAGGTGTCCACGAGCGATCCCCAGGTCTTCAACCTCGACGTGCACACCGAGGGACATGTCGTCTCCTGGTACCTGGAGCTGGAGTGGAGCGACGGCGAGCGGCGCGGCACGATCGTCGTCGACGACGGCGGCAAGCCGTTCCGGGTCAGCGCCATGGAGGGCAGGAAGCTCTACACCTACCAGTACGACAAGAACGAGTGGGCCGCGGGGGAGTGAACGAAGGCCCCGGCGCCGTACGGATACGGTGCCGGGGCCCTCGTCGTGACGCGGTGTCCCGTCAGAGACGCTCGGGCGTCCGGATGCCCAGCAGGGCCAGGCCCCGGTGGAGCGTGCGGGCCGTCAGGTCGCAGAGGAACAGCCGGTTCTCCGCGACCTCCTTCGGCGGCGCCGGCTTGATGACGGGGCACTGGTCGTAGAACGTCGTGTACAGCGACGCCAGCTGGTACAGATACGCCGCGACCTTGTGCGGGGCGTACTCCTCGGCGGCCTCGGCCAGGGTCTCCGCGAACCGGTCCAGGTGCAGACCGAGCGCGCGCTCCGCCGGGGCCAGCTCCAGCTCCGGGTGGGCGACCGGAGTGAACTCGCCCGCCTTGCCGAAGATCGACCTGATCCGCGCGTACGCGTACTGGAGGTACACCGACGTGTCGCCGTTCAGCGACACCATCTGGTCCAGGTCGAACTTGTAGTCCCGCGCCGCCGACGTCGACAGGTCCGCGTACTTCACCGCGCCGATGCCGACGAACCGACCGTTCTCGGCGATCTCCGCTTCGGTCAGGCCGACCTTCTCGGCCTTCTCGCGCACGACCGCCGTCGCACGGTCCACGGCCTCGTCCAGCAGGTCCACCAGCCTGACCGTCTCGCCCTCACGGGTCTTGAACGGCTTGCCGTCCTTGCCGAGGACCGTGCCGAAGGCCAGCTGCACGGCCTTGACCTCGTCGTTCAGCCAGCCGGCCCGGCGGGCCGTCTCGAAGACCATCTTGAAGTGCAGGGACTGCCGGGCGTCGACCACGTACAGCAGGGTCGTCGCCTTCAGGTTCCGCACCCGGTCGCGGATCGCCGACAGGTCGGTCGCCGCGTAGCCGAAGCCGCCGTCCGACTTCTGCACGATCAGCGGGGTCGGGTTGCCGTCCGGGCCCTTGACGTCGTCGAAGAAGACGCACAGCGCGCCGTTCGACCGCACCGCGACGCCCGACTCCTCGAGGATGCGGCAGGTCTCCACCAGCATGTCGTTGTAGCCGGACTCGCCGACGACGTCCGGGTCGCGGATGTCCATGTCGAGCTTGTCGAAGACGGAGTAGAAGTAGATCTTCGACTCGTCGACGAACCGCTGCCACAGCGCGAGGGTCTGCTCGTCGCCCGCCTGGAGGTCGACGACCCGCGCCCGAGCCCGCGTCTTGAACTCCTCGTCGGAGTCGAACAGCGCGCGCGAGGCCTTGTACAGCCGGTTGAGGTTCGACATCGCCTCTTCGCCGGAGACCTCCTCGCCGGAGGAGTGGTCCAGCTCGTGCGGGTGCTCGATCAGGTACTGGATGAGCATGCCGAACTGGGTGCCCCAGTCGCCGATGTGGTGGCGGCGGACCACCGACTCGCCGGTGAACTCCAGGATCTCGACCATCGCGGCGCCGATCACGGCGGAGCGGAGGTGGCCGACGTGCATCTCCTTGGCCACGTTCGGCTGGGCGTAGTCGATCACCGTCGTGCCCGCGTCCTCCGCGAACGGCACGCCGAGACGGTCGTCGGCCGCGCGGGCGGCGAGGGTCCGCACGATCGCCTCGTCGGTGACCGTGATGTTCAGGAAGCCGGGGCCCGAGACCTCGATCTCCTTCAGGACGTCGTTCGCCGGGATCGCGCCGACGACCTGCGTCGCCAGCTCACGCGGATTGCCCTTGAGCCGCTTGGCCAGGGCCAGGATGCCGTTGGCCTGGAAGTCCGCCCGGTCGCTTCGTCGCAGCAGCGGGTCGGCGGAACCGGCCTCCGGCAGGGCTGCCGAGAGACCTTCCGCGAGGCGCTGCTGCACGGTCGAAGCGAGGGAAGGGACCGAGGCCATGAGCTTCCGTTCCTGAGTCGTCGTGTTCCGGTTCCCGGGTCGGTTCCGGAAGGGCTGTTTCGCCTGTCAAGTGTCCCATGGGCGGGCAACGCGTTTTCGCCGCCCGCTCGCGCCCCTTCGGCCGGTGGTTCGGCCGGTGGACGGACTCGGACCTGTGGACAACCTCCGAGCGCGTCGTTCCGTCTGGGAGAATGACTGACGTAAGGCTGTAAGGCTCCGAGGGAACCAAGGAAGAAGGACGAACCGACCGTGGCTCAGAGCAGCACCGAGACCGACTGGGTCTCCCGTTTCGCGGACGAGGTCATCGCCGAGTCGGAGCGACGTGCGCCTGGCAAACCGGTGGTCGTCGCCTCCGGCCTCTCCCCCTCCGGCCCCATCCACCTGGGCAACCTCCGCGAGGTCATGACCCCGCACCTGGTCGCCGACGAGATCCGCCGCCGGGGCCACGAGGTCCGGCACCTCATCTCGTGGGACGACTACGACCGGTACCGCAAGGTGCCGAACGGCGTCGAGGGCGTCGACGCGTCGTGGGAGCAGCACATCGGCAAGCCGCTGACGTCCGTGCCCGCCCCGGCCGGATCGGCGTACGCGAACTGGGCCGAGCACTTCAAGGCCGCCATGGTCGAGTCCCTGGCCGAGCTGGGCGTCGAGTACGACCCCATCAGCCAGACCGAGCAGTACACGGCCGGCACCTACCGCGAGCAGATCCTGCACGCGATGAAGCACCGCGGCGACATCGACGCGATCCTCGACCAGTACCGCACCAAGAAGTCCCCGGGGAAGAAGTCGCAGAAGCCGGTCGACGAGGCCGAGCTGGAGGCCGAGGAGGGTTCCGGCGCGGCGAGCGAGGACGACGGCTCCGGCGGCGCCGGCGGGTACTTCCCGTACAAGCCCTACTGCGAGCGGTGCGAGAAGGACCTGACGACGGTCACGTCCTACGACGACGAGACGACCGAGCTGGCGTACACCTGCACGGCGTGCGGCTTCGCCGAGACCGTCAAGCTGAGCGAGTTCAACCGCGGCAAGCTGGTCTGGAAGGTCGACTGGCCGATGCGCTGGGCCTACGAAGGCGTGATCTTCGAGCCGTCGGGTGTGGACCACTCCTCGCCGGGCTCGTCGTTCGTCGTCGGCGGCCAGATCGTGCGGCAGGTCTTCGACGGCGTCCAGCCGATCGGCCCGATGTACGCCTTCGTCGGCATCAGCGGCATGGCCAAGATGTCCTCCTCGCGCGGCGGCGTCCCCACGCCGGCGGACGCGTTGAAGATCATGGAGGCGCCGCTGCTGCGCTGGCTGTACGCGCGCCGCAAGCCCAACCAGTCCTTCAAGATCGCCTTCGATCAGGAGATCCAGCGGCTCTACGACGAGTGGGACAAGCTGGAGTCCAAGGTCCAGGACGGGAGCGTGCTGCCCGCCGACGCCGCCGCGTACGCCCGTGCCGCGCGCACGGCGGCCGGTGAGCTGCCGCGCACCCCGCGCCCGCTGCCGTACCGGACGCTCGCCTCGGTCATGGACATCACGGCCGGACACGACGAGCAGACCCTGCGCATCCTGACCGAACTGGACCCGGAGAATCCCGTCAGGTCCCTGGACGAGGTGCGGCCGCGCCTCGACCGCGCCGAGAACTGGATCACCACCCAGGTCCCCGCCGACCAGCGCACCATCGTCCGCGCGGAGCCCGCCACGGAGCTGCTCGGCTCCCTGGACGACGAGGGGCGCGAGTCGCTTCGCCTGCTCCTGGAGGGCCTGGACACGCACTGGTCGCTCGACGGCCTGACGACGCTCGTCTACGGCGTCCCGAAGGTCATGGCCGGACTCGACCCCGAGGCCAAGCCGACCCCGGAGCTGAAGGTCGCCCAGCGCGCCTTCTTCGCCCTGCTCTACAAGCTCCTGGTGAGCCGCGAGACCGGACCGCGTCTGCCCACGCTGCTCCTTGCCGTGGGCGCGGACCGGGTGCGCAAGCTGCTCGGAGCCTGACGGCCCGCGGGAGGCCCGCGCCTGCCACCGGCCGCCTGGCGCTTGACGCCTGTAAGCCTGGCGAACGAGAAGGCCGCCGCCCGAACCCCGGGCGGCGGCCTTCCGCGTCCCCATGGCTCTCGGCGCCTTCCGCGACTCTCGGCCTCCCGCGGTCCCTCGGGCCTTCCGGCGCCTTCCGCGGCCCTTCTGCATCCTTCGGACGAGGCGCGATTCGGTCGTGGGCATGACGCACACGCGCGAGAGGCGGGAGACCGTGGAGGCATGAAGAACGAAGCCATCGCAGTCATCGGCTGGATCGCCCTCGTCCAAGGGGCACTCGGCGCGGGAGGGCAGCTGTTCGGGGACAAGCCCTGGGGACTGCTCCACAAGTGGTGGGACATCCCGACGGCCGGCTACCTCGTCATCGCGGCCGCCGGAATCGCCCTCGCCCTGTGGGGCGAGAGCGCGAAGAAGCGCCCCACGACCTGAACACCGCGCGCGGTGATCAGGCGATGTGGTTCTCCGCCAGCTCCTGCTCCATGCGCTGCCGCAGAGCGGGCATCAACTGGCGCAGCATCGAGGCGCTGCGGGGGTGCCGCACGCCGTACCGGTCGCTCAGCAGTATGTCGAGCTGCTCGACGCTCGGCGGCTGCTGGTTCTCCTCGACGTACATCCACATCGCCTTGTACGCGACGTCCGCGAACTCCTCAAGCGGCGGCTCCGGCTCGACGTACTCCGCGTACTCCTCGAACCGCTCCGGGTGCTCCGGGCCCGCGGCCGGCACGTCCTCGGGGCCCTGCGGAACGGCCACCGGCGTGGGCTCCAAGCCCTCGACGTACTGGGGGGCGTAGGCGTTCTCGTACGCCTCCGGGGGAAGCTGCTGGGCCTGGAACCACGGGCTCTCGTGGTTCGCGGCCGCCAGCTCCTGCGCCGCGAGCTCCTGCGCGGTCGGCTCCTGTCCGCCCTGCGCGCCCGGTCCGGTCCGGTCCTGCGCGGCCTGGCCCCGCGGGCCCCGCACCAGCTCCGGAGTCTGCGGCTGGGCCTGCACCTGCGCCTGGGGACGGCCCGAGGCGAGGGACCCGAGCGGACCGGACGCCGCGGGCGCCGCGGGTACCAGCGCCGGCTCCACGCCCGCCGCGGCGAGACCGGCCGCGGCCGTCTCCGCCAGCGGCACCCCGTACTTCGCCAGCCGCAACGGCATCAGCGCCTCCACGGGCGCCTTCCGCCGCCACGCCCGCCCGAAACGGGCCTGCAGCCGCGCCTGGTAGATCAGCCGGTCCTGCTCCAGCTTGATGACCTGCTCGTACGACCGCAGCTCCCACAGCTTCATCCGCCGCCACAGCCGGAACGTGGGGATCGGCGACAGCAGCCAACGGGTCAGCCGGACGCCCTCCATGTGCTTGTCGGCCGTGATGTCCGCGATCCGGCCCACCGCGTGCCGCGCCGCCTCCACCGCGACCACGAACAGCACCGGGATGACGGCGTGCATGCCCACACCCAGCGGGTCCGGCCACGCGGCCGCGCCGTTGAACGCGATCGTCGCCGCCGTCAGCACCCACGCCGTCTGACGCAGGAGCGGGAAGGGGATCCGGATCCAGGTCAGCAGCAGGTCGAGTGCGAGCAGCACACAGATGCCGGCGTCGATGCCGATGGGGAAGAAGTAGGAGAAGTCGCCGAAGCCCTTCTCCACGGCGAGCTCGCGCACGGCGGCGTACGAACCCGCGAAACCGATCCCGGCGATGACCACCGCGCCGGCGACCACCACCCCGATCAGAATCTTGTGCGTGCGTGTCAGCTGCACCGCGGCCACCCGCGATCCCCTCCCGTCATTCGACATCTCGCGGGCACAGCGTGGCACACGTGTGCGGAGCCCGGCCCTCGGGGGAGGGCCGGGCTCCGCGGAAACCTGCGCATATGCGGGTGTTCGAGGTGAGTCGAGAACCTACTTGTTGGCCGCCGCGACCGCTGCCACGGCCTCCCGGGTGGCCTTCACCGCGCCGTCCAGGATCGTCTTGTCGCTCGGGGTGGCGGCCCCGGCGTAACCGGCTCCGTTGTAGGAGAGCAGCACGACGACGTTGCCCGTGCGCGCCACGATCGAGGCGTACTCGAAGTCCTCGTTCGTCTTGCGCAGTTCGTAGGTGACGGCGCTGGCCTCGTCGCCGATGCCGCCCGCGGCGGTCGTCCGCAGCTTCTTGGCACCCTCGGTGGCCTGGATCTTGGCCAGTTCCTTGGCGAGGTTCTCCTGGGCACGGTCCTGACCGCTGCCGAGCGAGTCGTCGGACGTGTACCGGTAGAAGGAGATGTCGAGCCAGCGGTACTGGGAGCCCTTCACGCCCTTCTCGTCCAGACCGTTCCACGAACAGCCGCCGCGCCGGGTGAGGTCGGTGGACGCCGCCGCCGTGCCGTTCTTCGTCTTCGCCTTGGGCACCAGGGCCGCGGTCGTCTTCGACGAGATCGACTTGCAGAAGTCGGGCAGCTTCGCGTACTTCGCGGGCTCGACCTTCGGCTTCGACGGCGTGGGCCGCGGGGCGGCGGAGGACGCCGACCCCTTGCCCTTGTCCGGAGCCGAACCGGAACCGCCGTCGGAGTCCGAGGAGCAGCCGGCGACGACGAGCATCACCGGGACGGCTGCGCAGGCGAGTATGCGGGTGAGTCGCGGGGCTGATCGGTGCATGGTTCCTTCAGTCGCTTGTCGTACGGGTCGGTCGCTTGTCGTACGGCCTGGGCGGCGGCCACGGTACGCCGACACGGTACGTGGTCGCCGCGGCCTCACGGAGCGTCGCCGTCCGGCTACTCCTCCAGGCGCTCGGCGAGCAGACGGGCCAGATTCTGGGCCCTTTCCTGCAGCTCCCGGCTGTCCGGCGCCACCGTGGGATCGGTCACCTGCTCCAGATATTCGACGGTCACGATCACGTTGGATGTGCGGAACACCACGCTCACCGCGCGATGGTGGTCGCTGGATCCCCCGGTGACGAGGGCGTCGTCGAGGAAGGCCACGTCGCCGAGGCCGTCCAGGACCCGGGGCTCCAGACCGGTGGGAGAACCGGTGGCCGGGGCGGTCGGAGGCGTGCCGGTAGGGGTGCCGGGGCTGCCGGTGGTGGCGGTGGGACTCGGAGTGCCCGAGGCGCCGGGTGTGCCGGTGCCCGAGGCGGCGCCGGTCCCGGGTGTATCCGGGGTGCCCGGCGTGCCGGCGGGAGTCTGCGGGGACGGCTGCGTCCGGGCGGGCTGCGGGAGGTCCGCCGCCGTCTGCTTGCGGTCGAACACCTCCTGCGCGCGGTCGTCGTCGCTGACGGCGGGGTCGTACGACACCACGCGTTCGATGTCGAGGACGAGACGGTGCGAGGCGTCGGGGGCGTCGGCCTTCCAGGTGCAGCCGACGCGGCGGTCGGTGTCGTACGTGGCGGTCGCCGTGCCGCGGTACGCCTTGTTCCGCTCCGGCTCCGGCAGTTCGGCGGCGCCGGGCAGCAGGTCCTTGAGCGTGGCCGGCGCGACGGCGCGGCAGGGCTCGAAGAGGGTGCGGTACCGGCCGGGCGGGGCGACGGCGGTGACGGGGCCCGCCTTGGAGTCGACGGTCGCGTGGCCGCCGCCCCCTCCCGCCGAACATCCGGTGAGGCCCGCCCCGATGCCGATCCCCAGCGCCAGCGCGGCCGCCGTGAACGCCGAGGGCCGTGTGCGGCCGGGTCCGTACGCCTGTCGCTGCACGCTCCCAGGCTCCCTTCTCCCGGGGTCGCCCCCGAAAACTGTTTGCCGCCGGATGTCGGCCGATGGACACAATGTGTATCGCACGCACTGCCGTCGATGCCGGTCCGTCGTCACCTGTACGGGCCTTGGTGCCGGTTTTTGCGTTTTCAGGCTTTTCGGGGGAATCGAGGAAGTATGTCGTACGTGGAAGTACCGGGCGCGCAGGTGCCCATCCGGATGTGGGCCGATCCTTCCACGGTCGAGGGCGGCGCCATGCAGCAGCTCCGGAACGTGGCGACGCTGCCGTGGATCAAGGGCCTGGCCGTGATGCCGGACGTGCATTACGGCAAGGGCGCGACGGTCGGGTCGGTGATCGCGATGCAGGGGGCGGTGTGTCCGGCGGCGGTGGGCGTCGACATCGGCTGCGGCATGTCGGCGGTCAAGACCTCGCTGACGGCGAACGACCTGCCGGGGGACCTGTCGCGGCTGCGGTCGAAGATCGAGCAGGCGATTCCGGTGGGCCGGGGGATGCACCGGGACGAGGTGGATCCGAAGCGGCTGTACCAGTTCCCGACGTCGGGCTGGGACGACTTCTGGTCGCGGTTCGACGGGATCGCGGATGCGGTCAAATTCCGTCGCGAACGTGCCGCGTTGCAGATGGGAACGCTCGGATCCGGGAATCACTATGTCGAGTTTTGTATCGATGTGTCCGGTTCTGTCTGGCTTACCCTGCACTCGGGGTCGCGGAACATCGGCAAGGAGCTGGCCGAGTACCACATCGGCGAGGCGCAGAAGCTGCCGCACAATCAGGGGCTGGTCGACCGTGACCTGGCGGTCTTCGTCGCGGACACGCCGCAGATGGCGGCCTACCGGAACGACCTCTTCTGGGCACAGGAGTACGCGAAGTACAACCGCGCGATCATGATGGCGCTCTTCCAGGAGGTCGTGCGCCGGGAGTTCCGCAAGGCGAAGGTCACCTTCGACCAGATCATCTCCTGTCACCACAACTACGTGGCGGAGGAGCGGTACGAGGGCATGGACTTGCTGGTCACCCGTAAGGGCGCGATCCGGGCCGGCTCCGGAGAGTACGGGATCATTCCGGGTTCTATGGGGACGAGCTCGTACATCGTGAAGGGTCTCGGGAACGAGGCGGCGTTCAATTCGGCTTCCCACGGCGCGGGCCGGAGGATGAGCCGGAGCGCGGCGAAGCGCCGTTTCACGACGAAGGATCTGGAGGAGCAGACGCGGGGCGTCGAGTGCCGTAAGGACTCCGGCGTCGTGGATGAGATTCCGGGTGCCTACAAGCCGATCGAGCAGGTGATGGAGCAGCAGCGGGACTTGGTGGAAGTAGTCGCGAAGCTGAAGCAGGTCATCTGTGTGAAGGGTTGAGCGGTACGGCGCCGGAAGAGGGCCGACGCTCAGCGGTGGCCCCCTTCCGGCGTCGGGGTCAGCTCTTCTTCGACAGCCGCCAAAGGCGGAGCTTGCAGGATGATGGGGTCCTGCCCAGTCGGGCAGCGACCTCATCGATGCTTGTGGCGTCGATCAGGGCGTGATCCTCCATGGCGGTCCACGAGCGTTTCTGGCGCAGCGGGGGCATGTCGGCGGGGCGGGCCCAGGTGCTGACGTCAGCTGCCGCAGCCCTCTTGCGTTCGAGCGCGAGGGCGCCAGGGGTGTAGAGGTGTCGGGCGACCGCGACGCCAGCCTCGCGCATGTACATGATGTTGTAGACGCCGTCACGCGCATTACGCCCGGCCAGTCGCTGGATGCCGAGCGCTCGCTTCGTGTAGTGACACAGGTAGGCGGCGATGGCCGTGCTGGCGGTCGTGAGGCTCACGAACGGGAGGCCGTCCTTGGTGAAGCCCACCGATCCGTCGGCGTCGATGATGCCTCGGAGGTAGTCGGGGCGGGAGAAGGGAACGCGTGGGGGAGCGATTCCTTTCGACTTGCGGCCGTAGGGGAGGCCAAGCCGATTGAGGGTGGTCCGGGCCTCCAGCGCGCACAGGGTCCAGGTCGCCGAATGATGGTTCTGTGCGAAGTTCGTGGTGCGCACCCGTTCGGTGATGCGGGTGCTGTAAGGGGTCATCTGCTGGAACGCACGGAGGATGGCGATGTCCCGCACGTTGAGTTCCACGGTCAGTCGCCCCTTGAGGCCGGTACCGGCTGCGAGGTGGCCGTCGGCTTGCAGAAAGCCGAACATGTAGGCGTAAGCGGGGTCTTCCAGATCCATAAACGAGGCGGCCGTGGGTCCGAGAGCGTTGATGTCGAAGAGCGCGGGCGCGCTAGGGTCCTGTTCAGCCATGGGAAGTCGAGCCTTCTGATGGTGAGGCCCTCGGCCGGGATTGCCGTCCCGGCCGAGGGCCGTTCTGTATGGAGTTGTCACCGAAGTTAGGCCGGGTCTTCGAAACGCGTCCTGGTATTCGCGATCGTTCACACGGACGTGTGAACGCATGGTCAGATCTCGCGGTGGACCTTGGTGTTGGAGGCCTGGGCGCGGGGGCGGACCACCAGGAGGTCGATGTTGACGTGGGAGGGGCGGGTGCAGGCCCAGGTGATGGTGTCGGCGACGTCGTCCGCGGTAAGGGGCTCCGACACGCCCGCGTAGACCTTGGCGGCCTTCTCGGTGTCGCCGCGGAAGCGGGTGGTCGCGAACTCGTCGGTCTTCACCATGCCGGGGGCGATCTCGATGACGCGGACGGGGGTGCCGACGATCTCCAGGCGGAGGGTCTCGGCGAGGACGCGGGCGCCGTTCTTGGCGGCGACGTAACCGCCGCCGCCTTCGTAGGTCGAGTGGCCCGCGGTGGAGGAGAGGACGACGACCGTGCCGTCGCCGCTCGCGATGAGGGCGGGGAGCAGGGCCTGGGTGATGTTGAGGGTGCCGATGACGTTGACCTCGTACATCCGGCGCCAGTCCTCGGGGTCGCCGGTGGCGACGGGGTCCGCGCCCAGCGCGCCGCCCGCGTTGTTGACCAGGACGGCGATCGTGCGGAAGGCCGTCGCGAAGGTGTCGACGGCGTCCCGGTCGGTGACGTCGAGGGCGTACGCCGTGGCCTGGTGGCCGGCCTCGTTGATCTCGGCGGCGAGGGTCTCGATGCGGTCCTTGCGGCGGGCGGTGAGGACCACGCGGTATCCGGCCGCGGCGAGCTGCCGGGCCGTGGCCGCGCCGATGCCGCTGCTCGCTCCGGTGACGACGGCGATGGGGGTGGCGGCGGCAGTCATGGCGTGCTCCTCGCGCGTGGGTTCGATGACGTCGATCGCTTGGTCAGGATAGGTGGCGGGCGTCGTCGCCCGTCAGCGGGCGCGGGGCGCGTACATGATCACGGCCATGCCGGCGAGGCAGATCAGCGCCCCGATCACGTCCCACCGGTCCGGGCGGTATCCGTCGGCCACCATGCCCCAGGCGATCGAGCCGGCGACGAACACTCCGCCGTAGGCGGCGAGGATGCGGCCGAACTCGGCGTCGGGCTGGAGGGTGGCGACGAAGCCGTAGACGCCGAGGGCGATCACTCCGGCGCCGATCCATGCCCAACCGCGGTGTTCCCGGACGCCCTGCCAGACGAGCCAGGCGCCGCCGATCTCGAAGAGGGCGGCGAGGGCGAACAGGGCGGCGGAGCGGGCGATCAGCATGCGGTCAGCGTGCCATGGGGACACGCGGGCTGATGGATAGTCAGACGATATGCGGATCTATCGGTATCTTCGGGGCATGTGTGCGATGCGCAAGGCTCTGCTCGGTGCGGCCCTGGTGGCCGCTGTGATGGTCGGTGCGGGCGGCACGGCCCGTGCGGCCGGTCCGGAGGCCGCTCCCGAGGCGGACCTGGCCCACCACGGTCATGTGTCCCTCTGGGACGCGCGGCTGGGGCTCCGGCTGGTGAGTGAGAACCACGGGCCGGCGCACGTGTCCCAGGCGACCGTGCGACTCGGCTTCTCCCATCCGCTGGCCGGCGGGCAGCGGCTGCCGGCGGCCTGCCTGTGGGTCAGCGACCGGATCATCGCCTGCCGGACGGGTGAGCTGCGGGCCGCGGGGGCGGCCGGCGAGCTGACCTTGGACCTGCGGGCGGCAGGATCCCCGGACGAGCTGACCGTCGACATCGGCACCGTCTGGAGCGACGGCGCCGCCGACCGCAACCCGGAGAACGACCGGCACCGCGTGCTCGTCCTGGCGACCGGCGACCCCTACGTCTTCTGACCTCGGGACAGGGCTCTCAGCCGCTCGCGCGGCCGGTCCGGAGTGCGTAGCCGTCGGGGCGGACCAGCAGCACCGTGCGGCGGGCGGGGTCGGCCCAGGTCGCCCGTATGAGACGCGCGGGCGAGACGGGGGCGGCCGGTGGGAGGGACGGACGGGCGCCGGCGGGGGCGATGAGGACGAATTCGCCCCCGCGCAGCAGTTCGTAGAGCCTGCCCTCGCGCAGTTCGACGTCCGGGACGCGCGCGCCGTCGCGGCCGTACGCGATGCCGATCCCGCTGACCATGCCCATGATCTTGGCGGAGACGGGCCTCATGAGCGTGACCAGAGGGGGGACGACGGTGCGGGCGGCGCGCAGTAACGGGCCGCGCGCCATGGCGAGGCGGATGATCGCTCCGCTGCTGCGCAGCACGGCCGCGCCCACCGGGTGCCGTTCGGTCTGATAGCTGTCGAGGAGGGCCTCGGGCTCGGCGGTGTCCCCGCGCAGGACGGCGGCGAGCTTCCAGGAGAGGTTGGCGGCGTCCTGGAGGCCGGTGTTCATGCCCTGTCCTCCGGCGGGGGAGTGGACGTGGGCGGCGTCCCCGGCGAGGAAGACGCGGTTCACGCGGTAGGCGGGGGCCTGGCGCTCGTCGCTGTGGAATCGGGAGATCCAGCGCGGGTCGTGCATGCCGTAGTCGGTGCCGAAGGCGCGGCGGGCGATGGCGCGCACCTCTTCGAGGTCGACGGGCTCGCTGTCGGGGACCTGGCGGCCGCGGTCCCAGCCCATCACGCGATACCACCCGTCACCGAAGGGGGCGATGAAGCCGAAGGCGTCCCCGACGCCGTTGACCGTGAGGAGCTCCGCCGGCGCCTCGGCGAGGCGGACGTCGGCGAGCACGAGGGAGCGGATCACCGACGAGCCGGGGAAGGGCAGTCCGAGCGTGGCGCGCACGGCGCTGCGCACACCGTCGGTGCCGACGACGTACCGCGCGCGGAGGGTGCCGGGGGTGCCCTCGGGCCCGGTGATCGCGGCGGTCACGCCGTCGGTGTCCTGGGTGAGCCCGCGCAGCTCGGTGTCGTGACGGAGATCCACACCTGTGGACAGCGCGCGGTCCGCGAGCAGCTTCTCCACTTCGTACTGCGGGGTGACGAGGAGGTACGGGAAGCGGGAGGGGAGCCGGCCCAGGTCGAGGGTGAGACGGCGGAAGAGGCGCAAGCGGGTGATCCGGCTGCCGGTGGCGACCAGGTCGTCGGCGAGGCCGCGGGCGTCGAACAGCTCCAGGGTGCGGGCGTGCACGGCGAAGGCGCGGGTCATGTTGGCGATGCCGGGCGGGCGCCGCTCGATCAGGGTGACGCGCGCGCCGGAGGCGGCGAGGTCACCGGCGAGGAGCAGGCCGGTGGGGCCGGCGCCGACGACGAGCACGTCCGTGTCCAGGTGGTGGTCCATGACTGCCTCCCAGGGCCGGGGCCGGCGCGCGGACGCGCCGACACAGGGGCTGCGACGTAGGCCAACGGGTGTTGGTCAACGCTTGTTGGCAACGTTACGGCCGCCTGCGATGGAGTGTCAACACCCGTTGGCCTACACTTGTGGACATGACGACCGCCCGCCGCTCCGACGCCACCCGCGCCGCGATCCTCGAGGCCGCCCGCGAGCGTTTCGCGACGGACGGCTACGAGCGCGCCACCATCCGGGCCATCGCCCGCGACGCCGACATCGACCCGTCGATGGTGATGCGCTACTACGGCAACAAGGAGGGCCTATTCGCGGCGGCGTCCGAGTTCGACCTGCGCCTGCCCGAGCTGGGCGCGCTGCCGGACCGGCACGTGGGGGCGGTTCTCGTCACGCACTTCCTCGACCGGTGGGAGCGTGACGACGTCCTGACCGGGCTGCTGAGGGTCGGCGTCACCAACGCCGTCGGCGCCGAGCGGATGCAGGCGATCTTCGCCGAACAGCTCGGTCCCGTCACGCGCGGAGTCTGTCCCGACCCCGCCGACGCGCCTCGGCGTGCCGCGCTCGTCGCCTCCCAGATCCTCGGCGTGGCGCTGACCCGCTACGTCCTGCGACTGCCGCCCGCGGTCGAGATGTCCCGCGACGAGATCGTCGCGTGGCTCGCCCCGACCGTCCAGCGGTACCTGACGGCCGAGCGGCCATAGGTCACACCGGCCGTGGAGGACACCGGCCGTGGAGAACACCGGCCATAGGCCACACCGGCCGTGGAGGACACCGGCCGTGGAGAACTTCGGCCGTGGAGGCCATGGGCCGTGAAGAACACCGGCCGGAAGGAAGCATGCCGGCAGGAAGCCAGGCGGAAGGAGGCCAGGCGGTGGTGGCGGGAAGGCCGTCACCGGCTGCCCGCGTGGGCCGCCCGCGTGGAACGGCCGGTCACGCGGCCCGACCCCCGGGAGCGCCCGTCATCCGGCCGTCCTCATCCGGCCCAGGTCCGCCGCCGCCCGTCATCCGGCCCCGGTCAGCGGGCCGTCGCGCCGCCGAAGTCGCGCAGGGCGTCGGTGACGATCGCCTCCAGGCGGGCGTGGTGGGCGCCCCGCCAGTACACCCGCTCGCACGCCGTGCACCGCGCGAAGACGTCGTACGTCTTCTCCGTGCCCTGCTCCAACTGCTCGCGCACCGAGTCCTTGTCCGCGTCCGTGAGCTCGCCGTTGCAGGCGGTGCAGCGGGTCCACGGCCTCAGGGCCGGAGCGAACCGCTCCAGTACGTCCCGGAGCTGGTCCTCCGGCCGGTCGCTGTACACGTACGCCCCGGCCCACAGCTCCCGCCTGCGCAGCAGCCCCCGGTCCCGCGAGAGCATCACCCGCCGCTCCCGGGCCGACAGCGCGGCCAGCGCCGGATCGCCGATGTCCTCGCTCTCGTAGGCCGCGTCGACCCCCAGCAGCCGCAGGCGCCTGGCCAGCGTGCCGAGATGGACGTCCAGCAGGAACCTGAGCGGGGCGCCGGGCACCGGCTGGGGACGTTCGACGCCCTCCACCTCCACCGTCTCGCCCGCCGCCGGGATGTGCGAGACGCCGACCGGGACCCCGTCCACGAACAGCCGCCCCGCCTCGGTCAGCGGAACGCCGAGCGACTCCACGACGTGGCCGAGCGTCGAGACGCCGTCCGTCACCACGGTGGTGCGCCCCGAGCGCCGGTCCGCGGCCACGAAGAGCCGCAGGCCGGGCGCGAAACTGATCTGGATCTCCGGTCCGTTCACGGGGACAGGATGTCACCGGCGCCCGCCGTCCGGCCAGGGAATTCGGACCGCCGCCCCGGCCGCCACCCCTGCGATACGGTCCCGCCATGAAGATCATCGACCTCCCGCCCGGCGACCCGCGCCTGGAGTCCGACCTGCTTCCCGTCCTGAGCGAGCTGCGCCCCCACCTGACCCCGCGGCTCTTCGCCGAGGTGTACGACCGCGGCCACGCCCAGGGGCTCCGCTTCTCCGCCGCCTACGGCGACGAGAGCACCTGCGTCGGCGTCGCCGGCTGGCGGATCGTCGACAACACCAGCGCGATCCGCACGCTGTACGTCGACGACCTGGTGACCGCCGCCTCCGCCCGCTCCACCGGTGTGGGACACGCTCTCCTGGCCCACCTGGAGGAGCACGCGCGCGAGGCCGGCTGCCACGCGCTCAATCTCGACTCCGGCACGCACCGCACCGGTGCCCACCGCTTCTACCTCCGCGAACGCCTCGACATCGTCGCCTTCCACTTCGCCAAGTCGCTCGCCGCCCCTGCCGAGACTCCTTAGCCGTTCCGTCCCGGCGGGAGCAGCTCCAGACGCCAGTCGTTGCAGCGCATCGGGCGGCCGGGCGGGTACTCGAAGGCCTCCTCGCCGAGCAGTTCGAAGCCGGCCTTGCGGCACACGGCGTTCGAAGGACCGTTGTCCGTCGAGGGGAAGGCGTGCAGGAAGCGGTACGCGCCCCCGGTCCGGGCGCTCTCGGCCCGGGCCCGCTCGGCCACCGCGCGCGTGGCGGCGGTCGCGACGCCGCGTCCCTGGAAGCCGGGGAGCACCGTCCAGCCCGTCTCGTACACCTGCTCCCCGTGCCAGGTCTTCTTCCAGAAGCCGATGCTGCCGACCGCGACCTCCTCGGGGAGGAGCACGATCCGGAACATCCGCCCCGCGCCGGTGGTGTCGGCGCTGAGATCCACGTAGCGCCGGTGCCGCCCGGCAAGAGCCTCCTCCGGCTCGGGGCCGCCGAGATGCTCCATGAGTTCCGGCGCGTTCATGGCCCGCAGCAGCTCGACGTCGGACGCGGCCCACGGCTCGAGACGCACGGGTGAGGCAACGAGGTCCATGGCCGGACTCTAGGGCGTGCGCCGCGCGGCCGGATCCGTGACCGGGATTCCGGCGGCCGGAGTCCCGGGGCGGGCTCAGCGCAGCCGGCCTGCCGAGCCCAGGGAGAGCCGGGAGACCACCTGGCCGAAGGTGTCCTCCTCCGCCGCGGTGAGCGGGATCGTCTCCCTCGGGTGCCAGACCCGGTCCAGAGGGGTGGCCGCCCGCGCGCGGCGGGCGCGGGAGCGCAGGCCGTAGGCCGTCCCCAGCGCCGCCGAGACGGCGAACAGGCCGAGGAGCGAGAGCACACGGGGGGCCGAGTACGGGCGGTGCGAGGACGACATGGCTGACTCCAGGCGAGAGGGCCGCTACGCCGGTGCGCCTCGGTGGACGATGCGTACCTCCGGCGCCCGCGTACGGCGCTGACGGTTCCTACTGCTTCCTCCCGACCTGTTCAGTAAACACCCGTCGACGGCCTTTCGGCAGGGCGGGCCGGAACGGGCCGCGCGCGGCGGCCGGGATGCGCCGGAGGGAGGCGCCGAAGACCGCCGGAGGCGCTCTTGTGCGGGTGCGGGAAGCCCTCCAAGGTGGCGGGCAGAGGGTTATTTCCGGCCGGGGAGGGAGCAACCGGATGTCGGACGCGGGTGTGTGGGAGTTCGTCGACGACAGGGGCGCGGCGGTGACGGCCGCGCGGAAGCCGGAGCGGGTGGTGGCCTACGTGCGGGCCGGGGCGGCGCTGCGGGACCTCGGGGTGACACCGGTGGCGGTGTACGGCTCCGGGCACGACGGGACCGTGCTCGATCCGGTCAAGGCGGGCGACCTGGCGGCGGCCGGTGTGCCGTACCTCGGTCCCGGGCGGAGCCTGGACGAGGAGGCGCTGCGCGGCCTGCGGCCCGACCTGGTGGTCGAGGTGACGTACGACGGGAAGAGCCCGTACGCGCTGGACGAGGCCGTCGCCGAGCGGGTCGGGGTGCCGCTGGTCGCGCTGTCGGTGGGCAACGAGACGACCCTGGCGGAGATCATCGGACGGTTCGGCGAGCTGGGGGCCGCGCTGGGGGCGGCCGACGGGGGCGCGGGGCCGGGAGCGGGCGCGGATGCGGGCTCCGACGTGGACTTCCGCGCGGGCTCCGGGCCGCTTCCCGGTGCGGGCTTCGGCGCGGTGGAGCAGGCCGAGGACACCCTGCGGGCCGCCGTCTCCGACGGAGGAGCCGAGATCGGCGTCCTCGTGCTCTCCGGCGCCGGCCGCGACCAGGCCCACCTGGCGCGTCCACACGCCTGGCCCGAGCTGGCGCGGCTCGTCGAGCTGGGGGTGCGGGTCCTGGACCCGGGGCCCGGGCCCGGCGCGAACTGGCTCACCGCCGACTGGGAGCACGCCGCACGGCTCCGGCCGGATCTCGTCCTCTTCGACAGCCGGGCCAACGCCGTCCAGCCCTCGGACCTCCCGCCCGTGGGCCACGCGCGCGTGGCGCCCTGGAACCCGGAGACCCCGCCGAGCCCCGCGGCGTACGCCCGCTTCTTCGACGACCTCGCCCGGGCCCTGCGGGACCACCGGACCGAAGCCGCTCCACCGAGGTAGCCACGCCCGCGCCGCGCGTTCTTTTGGGGCTCGGTTCGCCTCCGGGCGCTGAGAGCCGGGCTCACACGCCCGTACGTGCTCACCCGACTTCCTCTCGGGGGCTCGGTTCGCCCCCGGGCGCTGAGAGCCGGGCTCACACGCCCGTACGTGCTCACCCCCTCGTTCCTCGGGGGCTGCGCGCGTTCGTCCGTGTTCCCCCGGCGCGCCCTTCGGCTCACTCGCCGGGGCCCATGCCTGCGGTTCGCCCCCGGTCAGCCTTGGCCGGACCCGTCCGCGTCGCGGGAGCCCCCCGGTCCGCCTTGGCCGGACCGTCCCCGCCGAGGGCATCCCCGCCGCGCTGGTGCGGCCCCGTCGCGGGAAAGACCGCCACGCGACCGGCCGGCCCTCGGCCGTGCCCGCCGAAGCAACCACGCCCCGCCGGCCCCGGCCCCCTCGCCGCGCCCCGCTCACGCCGGCGTGGTCGTCCCGAGGCAGGCGCGCAGGGAGCCGGCGAACTCCTCCACGCGGGCGAGCTGCTCGCGCAGTTCGGCGACCCGTGCGGTGGCAGCCTGTTCGTACCCGCGAACCCGTGCGGCCAGCGCGGACCGCTCCTCGGGGGAGAGTTCCGCGTCCGTGCCGGGGTGGTCCACGGCGAGCCGGTCCATGGCCTCCAACAGCTCGCGGGTCTCCTCCAGGGTGAAGCCGAGGGGCTTCATCCGGCGGATCACCAGGAGCCGGTCCACGTCGGCGTCCGTGTAGAGCGGGAAACCTCCCGGCGAGGAGGCCGAGGGGACCACCAGGCCACTGTCCTCGTACTGGCGGATGGCCCGCAGGGACAGTTCCGTCCGCGCCGCGACCTCCCCGATCTGCATGGGTCCGTCCGCCACGCGCACTCCGCGTACACCGCTCACGTCGTCGTCCTTCCTCGCGCGGGCGCGCCACCGGACACGACCGCGCGCACCGCATACCGCTTTGTCCACACTTCAGCACTTATGGGAGGGGAAAGTGTGACGAAACGCCTGGGCATACGGGCCGCTGACACGGGTGCCCAGCCCGGGGGTGCGGATCGCGGTTGCGGATCGCGGACACAGCCCGCTGCGACGGACCCGGGTCACGGGCCGTCGGTCCGGCGGGCGGTCAGGGCCAGACCAGGCAGTACGGCTGGTGGCCGGCCTCGTGGAGCCGTACGGAGAAGTCCTGCCACTCGTGCAGCAGCTGGTAGACGTTGAAGGCGTCCCGCGGGCCGCCGCGGTCGGGGACCGTGGACCAGATGAAGGCCGCCGCGCCGACCGATTCCTCGCCGATGCCGCGCAGCGGGTCGACCACGGTCATGGGCAGCTTCACCACGGCGTAGTCGGGGTGCAGGACGACCAGTTCCAGCGGGGGCACCTTGTGCAGGGGCATGCCCTGGATGCCGGTGAGGACCATCGCGGCTATGGTCTCCGGCTTGATCTTGGTGAACATGCCGCCCATGCCCAGCTCGTCGCCGCCCAGCTCCTCCGGGCGCATCGAGATCGGGACGCGGGCCGCCGTGGCGCCGTCGGGTGCGCCGAAGTACTTGTACGTCACCCCCAACCGGCCACTCCCGCTCCCTGACATCGGTCCTGTGGGACTCGTCGGTCCCATCGATCCCATCGGCCCTGTCGGCCCCTTCGGTCCCGGCGATCCGGCCGGTCCCGTGGACTCCGTCGGTTCCTCCGTACGCCGTCGCCGGTGCCTCCCCCGACGGGCAGGCTCAGGACCCAGGTCGTCCGTCCCCTCGCCCAGTCCGCCACCGCGATGCATATCTCCACCCGACTGCTTTTTTAGGCAGCACGACCCCCGCCGCGCAACCCGATCATCGTGTCAGTGACCTCCCCCACGCTCTCGCGGTGAAACACCCGTCCGCAAGAACGTCCGACGCTCTGACACCATGGATTCCGTGAGCCATCCCTATGACGCCCCAGTTTTGCAGACCCGGAGGAGCGACGCCTCGGCGTAACGCAACGGGAGCCCACGCCTTCCCTCCGTACTCGCAGCCGTACTCGCAGGTCAGGACCACAGTGCCGTATTCATACGAAGCCCCAGTCTCACAGACGCTTTTCGACCGCGCCTCCCTCGTGACGCCAGGCGGCGTGAACTCACCGGTGCGCGCCTTCCGGGCGGTGGGCGGAACGCCCCGGTTCATGGTGTCCGGTGCGGGTCCGTACCTCACCGACGCGGACGGTCGTGAGTACGTCGACCTCGTGTGCTCGTGGGGGCCGATGATCCTCGGCCATTCCCACCCCGAGGTGATCGCCGCGGTGCAGGCCGCCGTCGCCCGCGGCACCTCCTTCGGTACGCCGGGTGAGGGCGAGGTCGCCCTCGCCGAGGAGATCGTCGCCCGCGTCGAGCCGGTCGAGCAGGTCCGGCTGGTCTCCTCCGGTACCGAGGCGACCATGTCGGCGATCCGCCTCGCCCGCGGCTTCACCGGCCGCGCGAAGGTCGTGAAGTTCGCCGGCTGCTACCACGGCCACGTCGACGCGCTGCTCGCCGCCGCGGGCTCCGGTGTGGCCACCTTCGGCCTGCCCGACACGCCCGGCGTGACGGGGGCGCAGGCCGGGGACACGGTCGTCCTGCCGTACAACGACCTGGAGGCGGTGCGGGCCGCGTTCGCCGCGCACCCGGGCGAGATCGCCTGTGTGATCACCGAGGCGTCGCCCGGCAACATGGGCGTCGTCCCGCCGGCCGAGGGGTTCAACGCCGGACTGAAGCAGCTGTGCGCCGACAACGGTGCCCTGTACATCTCCGACGAGGTCATGACGGGCTTCCGCACCTCGCGGGCCGGCTGGTACGGCGTCGACGGCGTCGCGCCCGACCTGATGACCTTCGGCAAGGTCATGGGCGGCGGTTTCCCGGCCGCCGCCTTCGGCGGCCGCGCCGACGTCATGGGTCACCTCGCCCCGGCCGGCCCGGTCTACCAGGCGGGCACGCTCTCCGGGAACCCGGTCGCGACCGCGGCCGGCCTGGCGCAGCTGCGGCTGCTGGACGACGCCGCCTACGCCACGGTCGACGCCGTCTCCCGGGAGATCCAGGGCCTCGTCACCGGCGCGCTCACCAAGGAGGGCGTCGCGCACCGGCTGCAGACCGCCTCCAACATGTTCTCCGTCTTCTTCACGGCCGCCGAGGTCCGGAACTACGACGACGCGAAGAAGCAGGAGGCGTTCCGCTTCAACGCCTTCTTCCACTCGATGCTGGCCGACGGGGTCTATCTGCCGCCGTCCGCCTTCGAGTCCTGGTTCGTGTCCACGGCCCACGACGAGCGCGCGGTCGAGCGGATCGCCGCCGCCCTGCCCGCCGCCGCCCGCGCCGCAGCGGAGGCAACGGCATGACCGGCTCCGCCAGTGACATCACCGTCGTGCACCTGGTGCGGCACGGCGAGGTCCACAACCCCGACGGCATCCTCTACGGCCGCCGCGCGGGCTACCACCTGTCCGAGCTGGGCCGGCGGATGGCCGACCGGGTCGCCGACCACCTCGCCGAGCGGGACGTCACGTACGTCGTCGCCTCGCCGCTGGAGCGCGCCCAGGAGACGGCGCAGCCGGTGGCCAAGAGTCACGGTCTGGATCTGGCCACCGACGAGCGGCTGCTCGAGGCGGGCAACGTCTTCGAGGGCAAGACCTTCGGGGTCGGCGACGGCGCGCTGCGCAAGCCCGGCAACTGGAAGCACCTGACCAACCCGTTCAAGCCGTCCTGGGGCGAGCCGTACGTCGAGCAGGTCGTCCGGATGATGGGCGCGCTGGACGCGGCGAAGGACGCGGCCCGCGGCCACGAGGCGGTCTGCGTCAGCCACCAGCTGCCGATCTGGATCGTGCGCAGCTTCGTGGAGAAGCGCCGCCTGTGGCACGACCCGCGGCGCCGGCAGTGCACGCTGGCCTCGCTGACCTCGTTCACGTACCAGGGCGACCGGATCGTGTCGGTCGGGTACAGCGAGCCGGCCCGGGATCTCGTACCGCCGCACCTGCTCGCGGGCGCGAAGCCGGTGAAGGGGAAGTCGAAGGCCTTCGGCGCGTAGCCCTTCGGCGCGTAGCGCTTTCCCCGCGCCCCTTCCGCGCGCCCCTTCACACGACCCGTCCGGGCGGAACGTTCGGACAGGAGTCCAGCGGGTACACCCCTCAGGGCGACCGGATGACACACCGTCATCCGGTCGCCCTGAATTTTTTGTGCGATTTCCCGGAACCTCCGCCTTCCTCCCGGCATCTCACTCATTGTCGGTTTGGATGACCTTCGGGTCATACGTAAGCGCGAATGGGGTACGACATGCGCGGGATCACTCGAAGGGGACTTCTGGGGGCGGGCGTTGGTGCCGCCGCGGCGATCGGGGTAGCCGGATGTAACACCGGTAATCAGGACAAAAAGGGTCGTTCCGGAGCGGGTAAGGGCGGTGACGCCTCGGGCGGGAGCTCGCCCGCCCCGACCCCGGACGACGTCAAGCTCCTCGGTGACGGTTCCACCGCCGACACCGGCAAGCAGCCGCACCAGCCCGACGCCCCCGTCCCCCTCGAGCCAGGCCAGACCCCGCCGCAGTTCGTGGTCTTCTCCTGGGACGGCGCGGGCGAGGTCGGCAACGGACTCTTCCCGCGCTTCCTCGAGCTCGCGAAGAACCACGACGCGGCGATGACCTTCTTCCTCTCCGGGATCTACCTCCTGCCCGAGTCGAAGAAGCACCTCTACCGCCCCCCGAACAACCGCGTCGGCGCCTCCGACATCGGCTACCTCACCGACGACCACATCAAGGACACGCTGGGGCACGTCCGCCAGGCGTGGCTCGACGGACACGAGATAGGCACGCACTTCAACGGCCACTTCTGCGGCGGCTCCGGCTCCGTCGGCAACTGGACCCCCGGGCAGTGGCAGAACGAGATCGACCAGGCGGTGAAGTTCGTCACCGAGTGGAAGACGAACAGCGGCTGGACCGACCTCGACCCGCTGCCCTTCGACTACACGAAGGAGCTCGTCGGCGGCCGCACCCCCTGCCTCCTGGGCCAGGACAACCTCCTGCCCACGGCCAAGCGCCTCGGCTGGCGCTACGACGCCAGCTCGCCCGGCGGCCGCCAGACGTGGCCGGCCAAGCGCCAGGGCATCTGGGACCTCCCCCTCCAGGCCGTGCCCTTCCCGGGCCACTCCTTCGAGGTCCTCTCCATGGACTACAACATGCTGGCCAACCAGTCGAAGAACACCACCAAGGGCATGCCCTCGCGCTACCCCGGCTGGCGCAAGCAGGCCGCCGGGGCCTACCTCGCCGGCTTCCGGCGCGCGCACGAGTCCAACCGGGCGCCGTTCTTCATCGGCAACCACTTCGAGCAGTGGAACGGCGGCATCTACATGGACGCCGTCGAAGAGGCGCTCAAGGGCATGGCGGGCGAGAAGGACGTCCGGCTGGTGTCCTTCCGGCAGTTCACGGACTGGCTGGACATCCAGGACCCCAGGATCCTCGCCAAGCTCCGTACGCTCGAGGTCGGCCAGGCGCCGGCCGGGGGCTGGAAGACCTTCCTCAGGCCCGCCTGACGGCCGCCGGCGACCACCGGACAGCCCTTAGGCGACCTTGACAAGGGTCTTAACGGGCACGTAGGGGGGTGCCCAAGATCTCCCAAACGTCCATGCGAAACTTTTCACATGAGCCTTGACCGTGCCCCACGACGCACCCTGCTCGCCGTCGGAACGCTGTCGGCCGCCCTCGCTCTGTCGGCCTGCGGCTCGGACTCCAACGGCAAGTCCGGTGGCGGCGGTGACACCAACTTCGTGACCAACACGGGCGGTATCTCCACCGTCGCCAAGGGCGAACGCACGGCCCCCCGCACGATCGCCGGCGAGACGATCGAGGGCGAGCGGCTCGACGTCGCCGACTTCAAGGGCAAGGTCGTCGTCCTCAACGTCTGGGGCTCGTGGTGCTCCCCCTGCCGCGCCGAGGCGTCCCACTTCACCAAGGTCGCCAACGACCTCAAGCCCAAGGGCGTCGAGTTCGTCGGCCTGAACACCCGCGACTTCAACAAGCAGCAGGCGATCGCCTTCGAGGAGGACTACGAGGTTCCCTATCCGAGCCTCTACGACCCCTCCGGGAAGCTGATCCTCAACGGCTTCCCCAAGGGCACCCTGAACCCGCAGGCCATCCCGTCCACCGTCGTGCTGGACAAGGACGGGAAGATCGCCGCCCGCTCGCTGATGGCACTCGACGAGAAGAAGCTGCGCTCGATGATCGAGCCGCTTCTCGCGGAGAAGTGATCCGGTGAACGAGACGGTCTTCAGCGGAGCCCTGCTGCTGGCTCTGCCCATCGCCGTGCTCGGCGGTCTGGTCTCCTTCTTCTCCCCGTGCGTCCTGCCGCTCGTCCCCGGCTACCTGTCGTACGTGACCGGCGTCACCGGCACCGACCTGGCCGAGGCCAGGCGCGGCAGGATGGCCGTCGGAGCCTCCCTCTTCGTCCTCGGCTTCTCCGCCGTCTTCGTCTCCGGCGGCGCCCTCTTCGGCTACTTCGGATGGACCCTCCAGGAGCACCGGGACGTGCTCGGCAAGGTCCTCGGCGTCCTCATGATCGTCATGGGCCTCTTCTTCATGGGCCTCATGCCGTGGGCCACCCAGCGGGAGTTCCGCATCCACCGGAAGCCCGCCGCCGGTCTGGTCGGCGCGCCGTTGCTCGGCGCGCTCTTCGGCATCGGCTGGGCGCCGTGCATCGGCCCGACGCTGGCCGCGGTCAACGCGCTCGCCACCGAGCAGGCCAGCGCCGGCCGCGGGGCGCTGCTGACCTTCGCGTACTGCGTCGGCCTGGGACTGCCCTTCATCCTCGCCGCGATCGCCTTCCGCAAGGCGCTCGGCGCGTTCGGGTGGGTCAAGAAGCACTACGCGTGGGTCATGAGGATCGGCGGCGGCATGATGATCCTGACCGGGCTGCTCATGCTCACAGGCGTGTGGGACAGCATGGTGTCCACGATGCAGGGCTGGTCCAACGGCTTCACGGTGGGGATCTGAGAGTTCCGATGAGCAAGACCGAAACCGAAACACACGATCTCGGCGAGGCCGGAGCGCAGCTCTCCACCGCCCCGAGGGAGGAGACCGCCGTCGGCGGTCCCACCCTCGGCGTCGTCGGCTGGATCCGCTGGTTCTGGCGGCAGCTGACGTCCATGCGGGTCGCGCTGATCCTGCTCTTCCTGCTCTCCCTCGGCGCCGTCCCCGGGTCCCTCATCCCGCAGACCAGCGCGGACGAGCTGAAGGTGCAGACCTTCAAGGACGCCCACCCGACCCTCACGCCGCTCTACGAGAAGCTGCAGTTCTTCGACGTCTACAGCTCGGTGTGGTTCTCCGCGATCTACATCCTGCTGTTCGTCTCCCTGATCGGCTGCATCGTGCCCCGCACCTGGCAGTTCGTCGGCCAGCTGCGCGGCCGCCCGCCGCGCGCCCCCAAGCGCCTCGACCGGCTTCCCGCGTACACGACGTGGCGGACCGAGGCCGCGCCCGAGCAGGTCCGCGAGGCCGCCCTCGGGCTGCTGAAGGGCCGGCGGTTCCGCGCCGACTCCGCCGGTGACGCCGTCGCCGCCGAGAAGGGGTACCTGCGCGAGACCGGCAACCTCCTCTTCCACATCGCGCTCATCGTGATGCTCGTCGCCTTCGCCTGGGGCCAGCTGTTCAAGTCCGAGGGCGGCAAGCTCATCGTCGAGGGCGACGGCTTCTCCAACACGCTCACGCAGTACGACGACTTCAAGTCCGGCTCCCTCTACAGCACCGACGACCTGGCGCCCTTCAGCTTCCAGCTGGACCGCTTCACCGGTACGTACGAGAAGAGCGGCCCCCAGCGCGGCACCCCGCGCACCTTCGAGGCGGCCGTCACCTACTCCGAGGCCGGCGGCGCGGACAGGAAGGCGGTCATCCGGGTCAACGAACCGCTGCGGGTCGGCGGCTCGAAGGTCTACCTGATCTCCCACGGGTACGCGCCCGTCGTCACCGTCAAGGACGGCCGGGGCAAGGTCGTCTTCCACGGCGCCGTCCCGCTGCTGCCGTTCGACAACAACATCACCTCCACCGGAGCGATCAAGGTGATGGACGGCTACCGCGACAAGAACGGCAAGAAGGAGCAGCTGGGCTTCCAGGCCTTCTTCGTGCCGACCTTCGCCGGCGCCGGCAAGGGCGACATGTTCTCGCAGTTCCCCGCGCTCGACTTCCCGGTCATGGCGCTCACCGGCTTCCACGGCGACCTGCGCGTGGACTCCGGACTGCCGCAGAACGTGTACCAGCTGGACAAGTCCAAGATGACCCAGTTCAAGGACCCGCACGGCAACAAGCTCGCCCAGCGCATGCTGCCCGGCGAGACCATGACGCTGCCCGGCGGCGCCGGCTCGATCACCTTCGAGAAGGAGATCAAGGAGTGGGCGAGCTTCCAGGTCTCCCAGCAGCCCGGCAACGGTCTCGCCCTCGCGGGCGCGATCGCCGCGATCGCCGGACTGTCCGGCTCGCTGTTCATCCAGCGACGCCGGATCTGGGTCCGGGCGGTACGGGGGAAGGACGGCGTCACCGTCGTCGAGATGGCGGGCCTCGGCCGGAGCGAGTCCGCGAAGCTCCCCGAGGAACTGGCCGGCCTCGCGGCCGCCCTCCACGCCCAGGTGCCGACCGCGCCCGAACCCGCAGAAGAACCCGCCGACGTACCAGCCGACGTACCTGCCGAAGGGGCCGAGACCAAGTGATGCTCGCCGCCGAGACCAACGAAAGCCTGGCGCAGATGAGCAACACGCTCATCTACTCCTCGATGGCCGTCTACACCCTGGCCTTCCTGGCCCACATCGCCGAGTGGGTGCTCGGCAGCCGCAGCAAGGTGGGCCGCACGGCCGCCGCGCTGACGTCGGCCACCGCCACGGCCGCCGCTCCCGCCGTGACCGTGCGGGGCGCGGCCGGCTCCACCGCCGTCCTCGACAAGCCGAAGGTCGTCACCCGCTCCGCCTCCGGCGCCCGTGACGTGCCCGACGGCCCCGGCGCCGCGGGAGGCACGGTCAAGGGCGACCTCTACGGCCGGATCGCCGTCTCGCTCACCGTCCTCGCGTTCCTCGTCGAGGCCGCGGGCGTGGTCTCCCGCGCCCTCGCCGTGCAGCGCGCCCCCTGGGGCAACATGTACGAGTTCTCCACCACCTTCTCCACCGTGGCGGTCGGCGCGTACCTCGGCTTCCTCGTCGCGAAGAAGAACGTCCGCTGGCTCGGTCTGCCGCTGGTGACGACGGTCCTGCTCGACCTGGGCCTGGCCACCACATGGCTCTACACCGACAGCGACCAGCTCGTCCCGGCGCTAGACTCCTACTGGCTGTGGATCCACGTCTCCACCGCGATCTTCTGCGGCGCCGTCTTCTACCTCGGCGCGGTCGCCACCCTGCTCTACCTCTTCCGCGACTCCTACGAGAACAAGCTCGCGACCGGCGGCAACCCGGGCGCCTTCGCCCGGTCCGTCATGGAGCGGCTGCCGTCGGCGGCCTCCCTGGACAAGTTCTCCTACCGGGTCAACGCGGCGATCTTCCCGCTGTGGACCTTCACGATCATCGCGGGCGCGATCTGGGCCGGCGACGCGTGGGGCCGCTACTGGGGCTGGGACGCCAAGGAGGTCTGGTCCTTCATTACCTGGGTCGGCTACGCCGCGTACCTCCACGCGCGGGCGACGGCGGGCTGGAAGGGCCGCAAGGCCGCGTACGTCGCGCTGATCGCGTTCGGCTGCTTCCTCTTCAACTACTACGGCGTCAACATCTTCGTGAGCAGCAAGCACTCCTACGCGGGCGTCTGAGCTGGCACCGTGACGGCCCCGGGGCCACGCTGAAGGTATGAGCGAGATACCCCGGGGCAGGTGCGAGACCCACGACGGCGACGCGCGGCTCCTGCGCTTCGTGGTGGAGCTGCCGCACCCGCCGGCGCGGGTGTGGGCGGCCGTCGCCACACCGGAGGGCCTGCCGCGGTGGTTCTGCGCGGCGGACGTGCTGGAGCCGAGGCTGGGCGGCCGGGTGACCCTGCGCCCGCTGACCGGGGACCCGGTGCTCGCGGGACGGGTGACCGCGTGGGACCCGGAGTACGTGGCCGAGTACACGGTCGATCCGCCGCACACCCGGATCCGGTTCCACCTGGAGCCGGGCGGGACGGGCGGCGGGTCGACCGTGCTGCGTCTCACCCTCGGGACCCGGGCGACGCCGGAGGCCGCGCTCGACCTGCTGGCCCGCTGGCACGACCACGTCGAGCGGCTGGCGTCGGCGCTCGGCGGCACCCCGGCGGACTGGCCGGGATGGACGCCGGAGCGCCGACGGCACCTGCGCGAGCTGTACGCGAGGGACGAGGCTCCCTGGCCCGTGTGGGTCCCCTAGGGTGTGTCCGGAAAGTCCCCCTGGGGCGCGACGCCCTGCCGCACGCTCGCCCGCCCTGGCCCCGGGGCTACCCCCTGCGGGGCGGGAGGCAGTCGCCCGTCGGCGGGCGGCCCTCGGGCCAGGCGATCTGCACGAACCTCTGGGTGCCGTCCGGGGCCAGTTCCACGATCGGGATCGCCTTGTTGAAGGGGTTGCCGAAGTTGTCCAGGCAGATCCAGCCGCTCGCGCCGTCGACCCGGAGCGATCCCTTCACCTGCGGCCACTGGGTGACCACGTCCGCGAGCTCGGGGTACTGCCTGCCCTGCGGGGTCGCCTGCCGGATCGCGTGGACCGCCGTGGCCATCGCGTCGTACGACACGATCGCCTGGCCGTCGGCGAGCGGCACCGGCTTCGTGGAGACCTGGGCGATGTCGGCGAGGAACGTCTCGTACGCCGCCGTCGAGCCGCCCGTCCCGGGCACCGGCCGACCCGCCGCCGGCTTCCAGGCGTCGGGATGGGCCAGCGCGGCGTAGCGCACGGTCAGCCTCGCCTTCAGCGCGGCCTTGTTCAGCCGGACGTCGGCGCCCAGGTAGGAGCCCTCGTCGCCGGTCAGGACGGTGAAGGAGCGCTCCGCGCAGCCCCGGGAGCCCAGTGCGTTGATGAACTGCCGCAGCTGGGTGTGGCGGCCCGCGAAGAAGACCGTCTCCGCCCTGGTGTCGCAGATCAGATGGGTGATCTGGCGGAAGGTGTTGGCCGTCGTGCCCTCCTCCGTCGGGTCGGCGGGGGAGGTGAACAGCTGCGGCTCGTAGGGCGCGCCCTTGAGCGAGGCCGTGAACGCCGCCTTCAGCGTGTCCGTGTAGTGGTCGCCGGTCCGGGTGTCCTGGACGAGCAGCGCCTTCGCCGCCTCCACCCGGCCGAAGTGGGCGAGCGCCTTCGCCTCGTCGCCGTTGGTGGGGGAGACCCTGGCCAGGCCGGGGTAGCGGTTGTTGCCCGGCCCCGGCCCGTTGGCGATGTCGTCGGCGGTGATGGTGGTGCCGACGACGGCGATCCCGGCGGCGGTCAGGGCGGCCACCGCGAGGCGTACCTCGGTGGAGCTGGTGGCGACGCCGGAGACCGCGCGCAGCCGGTCGGGGGCGGCCGTCATCGTCTTGAGCCGCTCGACGGTGGTGCTCCAGTGGGCGTTGCCCTTGCCGGTGTTGGCCAGCACGAGCCGGATCTTCGGGGTCTCGCTGTTGGACGCGTGGTTGGCGCGGTACTGCCGGGCGAAGGCGCCCAGCACCTCGTGCCGGACCTTCACCCGCATCCCGGCGTCGGTGGAGGTGAGCGGCAGGAGCAGCGCGACCGTCGCGTACTCGCCCTCCTTCAGCGTGGCGTTCTCCCGGCTGACCGCCTTCGCGACGTCCGTCAGGGACGGGACGCCGAAGTCGTAGCCGGAGCCGTTGACACCGATGCACTCCGAAGTGCCCGGGGGCCGTTCGACGCCCGGGGCGCAGGAACGGTCCTCCGGGGTCGTGGCACGGTTCACGGCGTACCCGACCAGGGTGCCGAGGACCGCCAGGGCCACCAGGGTCGTGAGGACCTTCTGGCGGGTCGTGTAGAAGACGCGGTAGCGCAGCCGGTTGGCCATGGTCCTCAGCCTCCGTTCTCCCCGCCCGGCGGGAGCGACAGCGCCCGCCAGGCCCGGATGTCTCGCGGCCAGTGGGTGGCCGCGTCCCACAGCGGTCTGTTGCCCGTCCGGTGGCGCCCGGAGAGCTGGCGCAGCTCGTGCGCCAGCTTGTCGGTCACCTCGTCGTCGGGCAGGGCGAGCGGGTCGGTCAGCAGCCAGGCGGCGTGCAGCAACCTCCGGACGCACAGGTGGAGTTCGGTCCGGTCGTCGTCGAGCCCCGCGGGCAGCCGCTCGGCCGGCTCCTGGCCGAGCGCGATCGCGCGGCGCGGATCCGGCCCGGCGCGGTGCTGCTCGCGCGGGTACGGCGCCGAGCTGATGAACCGCAGGCGGTCCAGCCAGCCCACGACGTCCGCCTCGGGGAAGGTGGAGCGCAGATGGGTCACGGCCTCCTCGGTGCGGCCCAGCGCCAGCTCCTGGTGCAGCCGGTACGGGCCGGGCTCGGGGCCGTAGTGCCGGTGCAGGGTCTCGTGGACCGCCCGCCACGCGGCGTACGCGGGGTGGTCGGCGTCGTGGAAGCGCAGCCGGTGCAGCAGCAGCGCGCGCAGCAGCGGGTCGGCGACGAACCGCTCGCCGCTCTCCGGCCAGTCCTCGGCGCGCAGCTGGTCCCGGACGCGCAGCGCCATGTCCCCGTCGAGGGACTCGCCGCGCAGCCGGGTCCGGGCGAGCAGCCGCGCCGACTCCTCGTCGTGGGCGGCGGCGAGGACCGCGAACGGGCCGGGGGCGCGGCCCGGCAGCAGCTCGGCGAGGAGGGTGGGCGCGACCGGCACCGGAGGGGTGTCCTCGCGCAGCTCCACGGTGAGGTCGAGCAGCGCGCCCGGGGTGAGCCGGGGCTTCAGCCGGGCCGGCGCCTCGCCCGCCGCCCGCCCGAGCAGGACCACGCCGAGGGGGCGTCCTCCGGTGAGCCGGTGGACGCCCCGGGCCAGTTCGGCGGGGGTCCGGCCGGCGGGGTCGAAGTGGTCGAAGGCGCTCTGCGTCTGGGCGGCGCTCAGCGGGGTCAGCTCGACGGCGAGGATGCCCGAGGTGACGTCCGTGCCGCGCGGGCAGGGCGCCCGGTGGGCGGTCTCGGGGAGCCGGACGCGGGTCGCGTGCCGGACCCCCTCGTGGTCGCGGACGCGGGAGGCCGCGATGACCACCACGTGGTCCCGCCGGCCGTCGGCGCGGGCCCGCAGGAGGGGTTCGACCAGGCGGCGGCCGAGCGGCTCGTGGGCGTTGTCGAGGAGGACGACGGGCCGGCCCCGGCGGGTGCCGAGCCGGGTGAGCCCGGTGTAGGCCCGGCACAGGTCCTCGACCAGGGCCCCGACGAGGAAGTCCTCGGCCTCGCGGCGGCGCCGGCCGCCCTGCTCGAAGTCGACGGCCAGCTGCTGGAGCCCGGCCTTGCCCCGGCCGCCGGCGTTGCGGTAGCTGCCGTACCAGCTCTCCGACTTCTGCTGGAGGCGGCCGAACACCTCCTCCAGGACGGTCTCGACGGTCGCCTCGGCGAGGAGCCCGGCCATCGGCGCGGTGGCCTCGGCGAAGTTGGCGGCGAGCTTGGCGAGGACCTTGCTCACCCAGGTCGTCGCGGCGCCCTTGGCCGCGTCGACGGTCGCCAGGACCGGACCCAGCCGCTGAAGGTCACGCCGGGCCCGCTCGTCGTCCTCCTGGGACCAGCTGATGGAGGTGACGGCGACCAGCCCGAGCGAGAGGCGCGGGAACTGCACGGGCTTGGCCGCGTGCACCCTCGGCGCCAGCTGGACGGCGAGCTCGGCGAGGGCCCCGGTGAGCGGGTTCCAGCCGGGGCCGTGGTCGGCGGGGCGGTCGATGTGCCCGCAGTCGAGGAGGGCGAGCGGAGTCGCCCCCTTGTAGGCGTTGCGCACCTGCTTGAGCAGGGCGGTCTTGCCCATGCCCCGGCCGCCGGTGAAGACCGTGACCGGAGGGTCGTCCCCGTGCTCGTACGCCACCCGCTCGAAGGTCTCCGGTGCCAGCCCGATCAACCGGGCCGCGAGCCCGGCCGGGTGCAGGACCGCTTCCCTGCCGTACAGATCTCTGTCCACCGCGCCCCCGCATCCCCACCGGACGTGCCCCGTCACATCCCAAGTCCAGGGTATCGACAGGTTGTTGGCAAGGCGTCAGGCTTTTCGACACTGTTGTGCGGGTGTTGTCGTCCTGTGGCGAAGGTGTCGCACCGGGCCGGGCGGGCCGGGGCCGTGCCCGCGGTCAGACGCCGGCCGGCTCCTGCTCGTAGGGGAACAGGGCGAGCGGGGTCTCGCCCCGGAAGAATGTACGGGCGCGGAGCAGGGCGTCCTCGTCGCTCCGTACCTGTCCCGGCCGGGAGCCGTTCCCGGTCAGCACCCCGCCGAACCGCATCCGCATGTACGCCGCCGTGTGGTGCAGCGTGCCCACCATCGGGTCCGCGACCACCTCCTCGCGCTGTGCCATGACCGTGATCCCCCACAGGGTCCGGCCCGCCATCCGCGCCTTGAAGTCCGAGCCCGGCGCGGTCAGCCAGCCCGACCAGTAGTCCAGGTAGCGCTTGGTGTGCGCGGAGACGGTGTACCAGTACAGCGGCGAGGCGATCACGATGTCGGTGGCCTCCAGGGTGGCCCGGCGCAGCGCCTCCTCGTTCTCCCCGGCCGTCCAGTCGTCGCTCTCGTGGCGGCCGTCCTGGAAGTCGGGCAGCGGCAGCCGGGCCAGGTCCACCCAGTGCCGGGGCACGCCGGCGGGCAGTGCGGCGGCGGCGGCGCGGGCGAGGATCTCGGTGTTGCCACCGGGGCGGGCGCTGCCGAGGACGAAGAGGAACGAGCGGCCGTCGGCCGTCGTATCGGTGGCGGGGGCAGGGGGCGTCGTGTCGGTGGTCATGTCCGCTCCGGTCTCGGCCCCCGGCTCGCCCGGCCGCCGTGCTGTCGGGCGCCGGCCGCCGCCGGGGGGTGGGTGCCACGCTTCCAACCTCCCCGCGCGCGGGGGTATTCCGTCGGCTCGCGCCGGTCGCCGGGACCGCCCATCGGACCTGCCGATGGCCCCATCGGCAGGACGCCCCACCGGCTCGTGGACCGGCCCCCGCCCCGGTCCCTAGCGTCGTGGCCATGAGAACCGATACCAGGGGAACCCTCGAACTCACCCTCGCCATGGTGCTCTCCGGCACCCTCGGCATCTTCGTCGTCGAGTCCGGGGCGTCGCCCTTCGACGTGGTGTTCTTCCGGTGCCTCTTCGGGGCGCTCGCCCTCGGCGCGTACAGCCTGGCCCGCGGCTACCTCACCGGGCACGGCCTCACCCTCCGGAAGCTCGGACTCGCCGCCCTCGGCGGGGTGTTCATCGTCTTCAACTGGGTGTTCCTCTTCGAGGCGTACGAGGCCACGTCGATCTCCTTCGCCACCGTCGTCTACCACACGCAGCCGTTCTTCCTGGTGCTCCTCGGGGCGGTGCTGTTCCGCGAGCGGATCACGGCCGCCAGGCTCGGCTGGCTCGCCGTCGCCTTCGCCGGGCTGGTCCTCGTCTCGGGAATCCGGCCCGGGGACACGGCCTCCCTCAAGGGGCTCGGGTTCGCCCTCGCCGCCGCGGTGCTCTACGCGCTGTCGACGATCGTCACCAAGCGGATCACGGGGGTACGGCCCCACGTGATCGCCCTCGTCCAGGTCCTGGCCGGCATCCCGCTGCTGCTGCCGTTCGCCGGCTTCGGCGCGGCCTCCCGGCTCGGCGGCGGCTGGGGCTGGCTGGTCGGCCTCGGGCTCGTCCACACCGGCCTGATGTACGTCCTGATGTACGCGGCCTACCAGAAGCTGGCCACCGCCAAGATCGCCGTGCTCGCCTTCGTCTACCCGGCGGTCGCGATGGTCGCCGACTGGGCCGTGTACGGCCACCACATCGGCCTCGTCCAGGCGCTCGGCGTCCCGCTCATCGTCCTCGCCGGACTGAAGGTCACCCTGGGGGGAGCTGCTCGCGGACGAGCCGCCGGGCCTGCTCCACGAACAGCCGCACATGCGCCGGAAGCCGCTTCCCCCGTCGCCACGCGATCTGCGTGAACAACGTGAACGGCGGCTCCCAGTCCAGCGCCACCAGCGCCCCGGACGCCAGCTCCGCGGAGACGGCGACCCGGGGCAGCAGGGCGATCCCCAGGCCCGCCGCGACCCCCCGCTTGGTGGCCTCGATCGTGCCGAACTCCATGAACGGCGGAGCCCACTCGGCCAGCTCCTCCTCGAAGAGGTCGCGGTAGGGGCAGCCGGGCTCCGTGCCCACCAGCCGCGCCGCCGCCAGACCGGCACTGGTCAGCCCCGCCCGGCCGGCGAGCGGATCACCCGGAGCGGCGACGAGGACCAGCGGCTCGGCCGCGAGGACCTCGCTCTCCAGACCGGCGTGCTCGGTCCCGGGCTCCATGAGGAAACCGATGTCGTACGTCCCCTGGCGCAGCGCCCGCCGGGTCTCGTCGCCGAGGGTGGGGCGCAGGGTCAGCCGGACCCGGGGGTAGCGGTGGTGGAACAGCTCCAGGAGCGGCGGCAGGCGGTAGGAGGTCAGCGACTCCATGGTGCCGACGGCGATCGCCCCGGCGGGTTCCTCCGGCGCGACGGCCGCGACCCGCGCCTCCTCGGCCAGTTCCAGGATCCGGCGCGCGTACGGCAGCAGCCGCTCTCCGGCCTCGGTGAGGCGGATGCGGCTGCCGAGACGCTCGAACAGCTCCACCCCGAGCGAGCTCTCCAGGGAGCGGATCTGACCCGTCACGCTGGACTGGGCGTACGTCAGCTCGGCGGCGGCGCGGGTGAAGGAGAGGACGGTGGCCACCTTCTCGAAGGTGGCCAGGAGCCGGAGCTCCATGTCAGGGCTTCTCCCCGTCGTCGCCCTGCTCGCGCTTGCGCAGCTCCTCCTCGCGGCGGCGCAGGTCCGCCTCCCAGTCCTTGAGGACGGCCTCGTCCTTCTCGTTCTCCTCGCGCAGGGAGGCCAGGAACTCGGGGTTGTCGTCGGGGGCCACCCACTCCTGGCGGTGGTTGCGGTGCCACTCCGAGGGCGTGCGGCCTCCGGCGGGAGCGCGGCGCATCTTGCCCGCGGCGAACCAGACGATCGGCCCGACGATCCAGAAGAGGAGGATGATGATGACCCAGACGACCTTCGGCAGGTGCTTGGCCTCGTCCTCGGGGGTGTTGAGGCAGTCGATGAAGGCATAGATCGTCAGCGCCAGCGGCAGGATGTACATCAGCGCCCTGAGCATGTGGGACGGCCCCCTGGAAGCAATGGCGGGGCCCGTTTCGACGGCCCCGGTGACGAGCCCAGCCTAGCCGGTGGCGGATACTGACCCCTATGGCTTACGACGATCTCCGCTCGCTGCTCAGGGCCCTGGAACGCGAAGGCGACCTCAAGCGCATCAAGGCCGAAGTCGACCCGTACCTGGAGGTCGGGGAGATCGTCGACCGGGTGAACAAGGCGGGAGGCCCGGCGCTCCTCTTCGAGAACGTCAAGGGCTCCGCCATGCCGCTGGCGATGAACGTCTTCGGGACGGACCGCCGGCTCCTCAAGGCGCTCGGCCTGAAGTCGTACGGCGAGATCAGCGAGAAGATCGGCGGCCTGCTCAAGCCGGAGCTGCCGCACGGTTTCGTCGGGGTCCGGGAGGCCTTCGGCAAGCTCGGCTCGATGGTCCACGTGCCGCCGAAGAAGGTGAAGTCCGACAACGCGCCCGTGCAGGAGGTCGTCCTCACCGGCGACGACGTCGACCTGGACATGCTGCCGGCCCTCTTCACCTGGCCGAAGGACGGCGGGTCGTTCTTCAACCTCGGCCTGACGCACACCAAGCACCCGGAGACCGGGGTGCGCAACCTCGGGCTCTACCGCCTCCAGCGCCACGACAAGCGCACCATCGGCATGCACTGGCAGATCCACAAGGACAGCCGCAACCACTACGCGGTGGCGGCGGAGCGCGGCGAGCGGCTGCCGGTGGCCATCGCCTTCGGCTGCCCGCCGGCCGTGACGTACGCCTCGACGGCGCCGCTGCCCGGCGACATCGACGAGTACCTCTTCGCCGGTTTCGTGCAGGGCAAGCGGATCGAGATGGTCGACTGCAAGACGGTGCCGCTGCAGGTCCCGGCGAACGCCGAGGTCGTGGTCGAGGGCTGGCTGGAGCCGGGCGAGATGCTGCCGGAGGGACCCTTCGGCGACCACACCGGCTTCTACACGCCGCAGGAGCCGTTCCCGGCGCTGCGGATCGACTGCGTGACCATGCGCAGGCGCCCGCTGCTCCAGTCGATCGTGGTGGGCCGGCCGCCGACGGAGGACGGGCCGCTGGGCCGGGCGACGGAGCGCTTCTTCCTCCCCCTGCTCAAGATCATCGTCCCGGACATCGTGGACTACCACCTGCCCGAGTCGGGCGGCTTCCACAACTGCGCGATCGTCTCGATCGACAAGAAGTACCCGAAGCACGCGCAGAAGGTGATGCACGCCATCTGGGGCGCGCACATGATGTCGCTGACCAAGCTGATCATCGTCGTGGACAAGGACTGCGACGTCCACGACCTGCACGAGGTGTCCTGGCGGGCCCTCGGGAACACCGACTACGCCCGTGACCTGACGGTCGTCGAAGGCCCGGTGGACCATCTGGACCACGCCTCCTACCAGCAGTTCTGGGGCGGCAAGGCCGGCATCGACGCGACGCGCAAGCTCCCCGAGGAGGGCTACACCCGCGACGGCGGCTGGCCGGACATGGTGGAGTCGGACCCGGCGACGGCCGCCCTGGTGGACCGCCGGTGGAAGGAGTACGGCCTGTGACCGGCACCGCCGCCGCCGTCCCCGCGCCCGGACGCACCAAGGCGTTCCTCCGCCTGGTGATGATCGAGCACTCCGTCTTCGCGCTGCCGTTCGCCTACATCGCCTCCTTCACCGCGATGTTCCGGCTGGACCGGAGCGTCCACTGGCTCACGCTGCTCCTCGTCACCGTCTGCATGGTGGGGCTGCGGACCTTCGCGATGGCCTGCAACCGGATCATCGACCGGGAGATCGACGCCCGGAACCCCCGCACGGCGGGCCGTGAACTGGTCACGGGCGCCGTGTCCGTGCGGTCGGCGTGGACCGGGGCCGGGGTCGCGGTCGTCGTCTTCCTCGGTGCGGCGGCGCTGCTGAACCCGCTGTGCCTGGCCCTCGCCCCCCTCGCGGTGGTGCCGATGGTGATCTATCCGTACGGGAAGCGGTTCACGAACTTCCCGCACGCGATCCTGGGCCTCGCGCAGGCCATCGGGCCGATCGGGGCCTGGATCGCGGTGACCGGCGAATGGTCCTGGGACGCGGTGATCCTCGGGCTCGCGGTCGGCGTCTGGATCGGCGGGTTCGACCTGATCTTCGCCTGCCAGGACGTCCAGGCCGACCGCGCCCACGGCGTGAAGTCGGTCCCCGCCCGTTTCGGCATCCCGGCGGCGCTGTGGGGCGCGCGGGCCTCGGCCGTCGTGACGACGGGGCTGCTGGTCTGGTACGCCCTGGCGACCGGGGCGGGCCTCTTCTTCTGGGTGGGCCTGGTGATCGTGGTGGCGGCGTTTTGCTACGAGCACACGATCGTCAAGCCGCACGACCTGTCCCGCCTGAACCGGGCCTTCTTCACCACGAACGGCTTCATCGGGATCTCGCTGTTCGTGTGCGCGCTGCTCGACCTGATGGTGCGCGGCCTGACGGTGTAGCGCCCGGGGCGAGGGAGCCGGGAGCCGGGGCTCCTTGGGCCGGGCCTCCGTGCGGCCGGTGGCCCCTGGCCCGATGGGCTCAGGGGGTGAGCGCCGGGCTCCGGTGGGCCGGCCGGAAGAGGAAGGCCGCGCCCACGCCGGTCACCAGGCCGACGAGGTGGGCCTGCCAGCTGACGGCGCTGTCACTGGGCAGGGCGCCGAGGAGCATGGTGCCGCCCCAGATCGCGGCGATGGTGACGCCCACGGCGATGCCGAGGATCCGGCGCTCCACGAAGCCCCGGACCACCAGAAAGCCGAAGAGGCCGAAGACGAGGCCCGAGGCGCCCGCCGTGATCGAGTCCGTCGGGGAGAGCAGCCAGACGCCCAGGCCGTCGGCGACGATGATCAGGGCGCAGACGGCGAGGAAGCGGCGGATGCCACCGAGGGCGGCGAAGAAGCCGAAGACCAGCAGCGGCACGCTGTTGGAGGCCACGTGGTCGAAGCCGAAGTGCAGGAACGGGGCGGTGATGATCCCGCCGAGCCCGTCCGGGTCGCGCGCGACGATGCCGTACGCGTCGAGGGCGTGGCCGGCGGCGTGGTCGACGGCTTCGAGCAGCCAGAGGGCGCCCACCCAGACGAGCATCATCTTGGCGGCGGCCTTGCCCCGGTCTGCGCCGGTCCAGCCACGGGTGTGCGGGTCGGTCATCGCAGCCCCCCTGCGGTCGTGCGCTTCCCCCGGGAAACGTCCGGGACACCTTACTCAGTTCCGTCAGGAGCGGGCCGGATAGGCTCGTGGGTGTGGAGCCGGTAGAGGAACAGCAGCGTCGTCCCTGGGTGGTGGGGGTGTCCGGGGCGTCGGGGACCCCGTACGCCGCCGCCGTGCTGCGGGGACTGCTCGCAGCGCGAGAGAGCGTCGACCTGGTCGTGTCGCGGGCGTCGCGGCTGACGCTGCTCGACGAGACCGGGATCGCCTTCCGGGACGCGCACTGGCGCGAGGACCTGGCGACCTGGCTGGCCAGGGGAGCCGACGGCAAGCCGGACACCTTCGCCGAGGACGTGCGCGACCTGGGCGACGTGCGGTACTGGGCGGCCGGGGACCTGGCCGCCGGCCCGTCGTCGGGGTCGTACCCGGCGAAGGGCATGCTGATCGTCCCGGCGTCGACCGCCTCCGTGGCGGGGGTGGCGCTGGGCCTCTCCAAGGACCTGCTGCAGCGGGTGGCGAGCGTGACGCTCAAGGAACGCCGGCCGCTGGTCGTCGCCGTGCGGGAGACCCCGCTGAGCGGGCAGACGCTCAAGGCCCTGGTCGCGCTGGACGAGGCGGGCGCCGTGGTGCTGCCCGCGTCCCCGGCGTTCTACGCGGGGGCGACGCACATCCAGGACCTGGTGGACTTCGTCGCCGGGCGCGTCCTTGACGCGGCCGGCGTGCCGCACCACCTGTACCGCCGCTGGGACGGCGAGCTCGGAGGGGCCTCCCGGCCCGACTAGGCGCGTCGGCGCCGCGACCCTCGCCGCGCTCTCCGCCCTCCCTCCGACCTCTCGGTCACTCTTCCTCACCATGAAAGATCACAGGGTTACTCATCCTGTGTACCTTAGATTTCATACCTAAATTCGCGGTATCGCTGGACAATGGAAGGCTTCATACTCATGGACGCCGTGGACAGGCAGCTCATCCAGGCTCTGCGCGAGAACGGCAGGGCTTCGTACGCCGAGCTCGGCCGGCTCGTCGGGCTCTCCGGCCCCTCCGTCACCGACCGCATCAACCGCCTCGAGGCGGCCGGCGTCATCACCGGCTACCGCGCCACCGTCGACGCCGCCTCGCTCGGTCTCGGCGTCACCGCCCTCATCGGCATCTCCCTCTCCGACGCGGCCGACCACGAGGACGTGGCGCGCCGGCTGAAGGACCTCGCCGAGATCGAGGACTGCTGGTTCATCGCGGGCGACGACTCCTTCATGCTCAAGGTGCGCGCCAACGACGTCGACGGCCTGGAGAAGACGATCCGCCGGCTCTCCGGCACCAAGGGCGTCTCCCGCACCCGCACCACGATCGTGCTCTCCACCAAGTGGGAGAACCGGGTCGGGGACCTGCCCGAGGAGGACTGACGCGGAGCGTCCATGGGGGTCCCCTCGCCCGAAGAGCGGGGGAGTACGGTGGTGGAGCCTGTTTTACGTCGGATACATGGGAGGCGGCCGTACATGGACGCTGGGCTCAAGCGCGAGCTGGAGGAGAAGGTCCGCGCCGGTGAGCGGCTGAGCCGTGAGGACGGTATCGCCCTCTACGACTCCGACGACCTGGCCTGGCTCGGCGGCCTGGCCCACGAGGTCCGGACCCGTAAGAACGGTGACGTCGTCCACTTCAACGTCAACCGGCACCTCAACATGACGAACGTGTGCACCGCGTCCTGCGCGTACTGCTCGTTCCAGCGCAAGCCGGGCGAGAAGGACGCGTACACGATGCGCATCGAGGAGGCCGTCCGCCTCGCCAAGGCGATGGAGGGCGAGAACCTCACCGAGCTGCACATCGTCAACGGGCTCCACCCCAACCTTCCCTGGCGCTACTACCCGCGCTCGCTCTCCGAGCTGAAGAAGGCGCTGCCGAACGTCTCGCTGAAGGCGTTCACGGCCACCGAGATCCACCACTTCGAGACGATCTCGGGCATGTCCGCCTCCGACATCCTCGACGAGCTGATCGAGGCCGGCCTGGAGTCCCTGACCGGCGGCGGCGCGGAGATCTTCGACTGGGAGGTCCGGCAGCACATCGTGGACCACCGCACGCACTGGGAGGACTGGTCCCGGATTCACCGGCTGGCGCACGAGAAGGGCCTCAAGACCCCCTCGACGATGCTGTACGGGCACATCGAGGAGCCCCGGCACCGCGTCGACCACGTGCTGCGGCTGCGTGAACTGCAGGACGAGACCGGCGGCTTCCAGGTCTTCATCCCGCTCCGCTACCAGCACGACTTCGTGGACATGCAGGACGGCAAGGTCCGCAACAAGCTCCAGGCGCGCACGACGATGGCCACCGGCGCCGAGGCCCTGAAGACGTTCGCGGTCTCCCGGCTCCTGTTCGACAACGTGCCCCACGTCAAGGTCTTCTGGGTCATGCACGGCGTCCAGACCGCCCAACTCGCCCTCCAGCACGGCGCGGACGACATGGACGGCTCGGTCGTCGAGTACAAGATCACGCACGACGCCGACAACTACGGCACGCCGAACAAGCTCACCCGCGACGATCTGCTCGAACTGATCCGGGACGCCGGCTTCCGCCCGGTGGAGCGGAACACGCGGTACGAGATCATCCGCGAGTATCCCGGACCCGACGCCGGGCTCCGGGAGTCGCCGCAGCCGATGCGGGTCTGACCTCCCGCCGCCTCCTCACCGGACGGCCGTGGCGCGCGGAGGCGCGTGCCACGGCCGTCCGGCGTACGGACACCTCTTGAGACGCGTCGAGGTAATGGCTAGCCTTCGCCTATGCCCCTTACCTTTGAACTGGACCCCCCGGTCACCCCGGCCCTGCGGGACGGCATCCTGCGCCTGTGGGCGGACGTCTCCAACGCGGGCGGCGCCGTCGGCTTCGTGCCCCCGGTGACGACCGAGGAGGTGCGGCCCGAACTGGTCAAGCACCTGGTCGCCATGGCCGAGGGGCGGATGCGGCTGGTCGTCGGCCGCGAGGAGGACGGCACCGTGGCCGCCACCGCCTTCGTCGCGCACAACACCCACCGGCTCATGAAGCACTGGGTGTGGCTCTACACGGTCATGGTCCACCCCTCCCACCAGGGCAGGGGATACGGCCGCGACCTCATGGCCGCCGCCGAGCGCGAGGTCCGCGGCCTCGGCGGGATCGACGCGATCCGGCTCACCTGCCGGGGCGGCACCGGCGTCGACCGCTTCTACGCCTCCTGCGGGTACAAGGAGGTCGGACGGGTGCCCGGCGCGATCCGCGTGGCCGAGGGTGACGACCGCGACGACATCGTCATGCTCCTCCCGCTGACTTGATCCGTTTCGTCCCATGCTTCACTGGAAGCACCCAGTGAAGCTGAGAAAGGGGCCGACGTGGCCGAGAACGGAACGGGTGCCGCCACCCTCCGGTACACCCTCCTGCGCATCGGCATCTTCGCCGGCTGCTTCCTCGCACTGTGGGGCCTGGTCTACCTCGGCGTCCTGCCGCGCGGCCTCGGCGACTCCAACCTGCTCTGGGTCCTCGCCCTCGCCGTGCTGGTCTCCGCGCCGCTCAGCTTCGTGCTGCTGCGCCGCCAGCGGGACGAGATGTCGGCGAGGATCGCGGCCAAGGTCGACCATGCGAAGGGGCGCCTGGAGGCGAACCGGTCCCAGGAAGACGCCTCGTAAAAGCCGCGTAAGGTATTTCACAGCTACAGACCCGCACACCCCGGACGGGAGCTTCCAAGGCTCCTGACCGGGGTGTTCTGCGTTTCTCAGGCGTCCCTGGGGCGACGACCTCTCAAAGAAGGGCTTTGAGGTTCTCAAAGTTCAAGTGTTAACGTGTTCGGCATGAAGACAGCAGTGCGACTCCTCGATGCCGTGAGCACCCCGCTCGTGGCGCGCCTGCATGTCGATCTGTGCCGCTGTATGTCCGCGGTCTGTTGCCGCGAGCTCTGACCCCGGCATCATGCAGCGGTACCGCCTGAGCGCGTGTGTACCGCACCCCCGTCCCCGTATTACCCCGATACGCACCTGTGGAGTGTGTCTGTGTCCGCGTCCGCGTCCGCGCCCGTGACGAAGTCCCCGTCCCGCATACCCAAGATCCCCTTCTGGGCCCAGATCGTCGCCGGTCTCGTCCTCGGCGTCCTGCTCGGCTGGCTCGCCCGCAGCCAGGACATCAGCTGGCTCAAGGAGACCCTCGGCCAGGTCGGCGACATCTTCGTCCAGCTGCTGAAGCTGGCCGTCGCCCCGCTCGTCTTCTTCGCGATCCTGGTGTCGATCACCAACCTGCGCAAGGTCAACAACGCGGCCCGGCTGGCCGCCCAGACCCTCGTCTGGTTCATGATCACCTCGCTTATCGCGGTCGCCATCGGCCTCGCGATCGGCCTGCTCACCAACCCCGGCGCCGGCACCGGCCTCACCCCGCAGGACGGCAAGCTGCCGAAGCGCGAGGGCACCTGGATCGACTTCCTGACCGGCATCATCCCGACCGACGTCATCACGCCGTTCACCGAGCTGAACGTCCTGCAGATCGTCTTCATGGCCGCCGTCGCCGGTGTCGCCGCGCTGAAGCTCGGCGACAGGGCCCAGCCGATCCTCACCCTCTCCGAGTCCGTCCTGGAGCTCCTGCAGAAGGCCCTCTGGTGGGTCATCCGCCTCGCCCCGATCGGCACCGTCGGCCTCATCGGCTTCGCCATCGCCGACTACGGCTGGGAGCTGATCGGCAAGTACGCCACCTTCACCGCCGACGTCTACATCGGCTGCGCGCTCGTCCTCTTCGGCGTCTACCCGCTGCTGCTCGCGACGGTCGCCAAGGTCAACCCGCTCCAGTTCTTCAAGGGCGCCTGGCCGGCCATCCAGCTCGCCTTCGTCTCCCGCTCCTCGGTCGGCACCATGCCGGTCACCCAGAAGGTCACCGAGCGCCTCGGCGTCCCGAAGGAGTACGCCTCCTTCGCCGTCCCGTTCGGCGCCACCACCAAGATGGACGGCTGCGCCGCGATCTACCCGGCGCTGGCCGCGATCTTCATCGCGCAGATCTTCGACGTCCAGCTGGGCATCCAGGACTACCTGCTGATCGCCTTCGTCTCGGTCGTCGGCTCCGCGGCCACGGCCGGCCTGACGGGCGCCACGGTCATGCTGACGCTGACCCTCTCCACGCTGGGCCTCCCGCTGGAGGGCGTGGGCCTGCTGATGGCGATCGACCCGATCCTGGACATGATGCGGACCGCCACGAACGTCGCCGGCCAAGCCCTGGTCCCCGTCGTCGTCGCCGCCCGCGAGAAGATCCTGGACCTCGACAAGTACAACTCCGCGTCCTCGTCCCCCGTCGACGAGCGCGAGAGCACCCGAGAGCCGGTGGCCGTCGCCGCGTAAGGCTCACGCGAACCGCCCTCGTGATGCCCGTGCCCCTCGTGGGGCGCGGGCATCACGGCGTTCCGGGGCCCGTCCCACCTGCGGCGACCGCAGTCGGGCCGTCGGCGCGGGGGCCGGCCGGCCGGTGCGGCACGTAGGCTCTACTCCGCAATCAGCAAGCGGGGGTGGAAGGATGTCCGACGTGGGTGCCTCGAAGGCGAAGCGTCTGCCGCGGGCCGTGCGGGAGCGGCAGATGATGGACGCCGCCGTGCAGACCTTCGGGCAGCGCGGGTACCAGGCCGCGTCCATGGACGACATCGCCGAGCTCGCCGGTGTCTCCAAGCCGCTCGTCTACCTGTACCTGAACTCCAAGGAAGACCTCTTCACCGCCTGCATCCGGCGCGAGGCGAGGGCGTTGCTCGATGCCGTGGCGGCGGCCGTCGATCCCGGCCTCTCGGCCGAGGAGCAGCTGTGGGCGGGGCTTCTTGCGTTCTTCACGCACACGGCGGAGCATCCGGACGGCTGGGCGGTGCTGAGTCGTCAGGCGCACATCCAGGGGGAGCCGTTCGCGGGGGAGGCGGCGCGGATGCGGGCCGAGATCGTGGCGTACGTGGGGACGGTGATCGGTGCCGCGGCGAAGGAGACCCACCGCGAGACGCACCGCGATCCGGAGCTGGCCGAGCGGGACGTGGCCGGGCTCGCGCAGGCCCTGGCCGGGGCGGCGGAGTCGCTGGCGGGGTGGGCCAACGGGACGCCCGGGATGACGGCCCGCGAGGCGGCGGCGACGCTGATGAACTTCTCGTGGGCCGGTCTCGGCAACCTCATGAAGAACGAGCGCTGGTCGCCGCGTTGAGTCCGGCGAAGCCGGTCAGGTGCGTTCGCCCGCCCCGGTGCAGCCGGAAGTGGCCCTGACCGTCGGTCGCGTAGGTGACCGTGCCGGGCAGCAGGACCGGGGCCTTGAACTCCGCCCGGGCCGAAGGGTGTCCGCCGTCCGGATCGAGCTCCGCCAGGCAGCGGGCGAAGGTCCACATGCCGTGGGCGACGGTCCGGGGGAAGCCGAAGGCGCGCGCGGTGAGCGGGTGGAGGTGGATCGGGTTCCGGTCCCCGGAGACCCCGGCGTATCGGCGGCCGAGGTCGGACGCCAGGTGCCACTCGGCGGTCCGTCCGGGTCCGGCCGCCTCCGTCGGCGCGGCGGCGGCGGGCGTACGGGGCGCGGCGGCGTCTCCGGGGCGGTCGCGGCGGGCGAGGTAGCCGCTGCGGGATTCCCAGATCAGCTGCCCGGCCAGGCGGGCCTCCGTCACCATCGTGACCTCGGTGCCCCGGCGGTGCGGGGACAGCCCCTCGGCGTGGACGGTGATCTCGGGGCGGTCGGCCGCGGACCAGTCGGCGTGCCGGGTGACCGTGATCCAGGTGTGGACGAGCCCGAGCAGCGGCAGCGGGAAGTCCCGGGCCGTCATCAGCCGCATCGCCGAGGGGAAGCCGAGGACGTGCGGGTACGTCAGCGGCGGCGGCGCGCCCCCGTCGTGCCGGAACCCGCAGATCCGGGCGTAGCGCGCCAGATGGTCCGGGTCGATCGGCAGGGGTGCGCGGACGATCCGGGTCCCGGGTGTCCGGGCGTCCGGGCGGACCTTCGCGAAGGGGGAGCGGACCACCGCCCCGGCCAGCGACAGGAGGCCGGAGGGCTGTCGTGAGCGTCCCGTCATGCCCCGTACTCCCCCTCTGGAGACGTGATTTACCGTGCAGTAAGGTTACTGAAGAGTCAACAGCGGGTCGAGAGGCGGCGCCACCCGCGCCCGTCCGGGGACCGACGCCGCCGGCGCGTCGCACGGCGCGGGAGACCCGCGCGCCCGGGCGGCGGACCGTACCGCCGTTGACCGGCACCTCCTTCGAGCCCGGCGAAGACGTACCGACGCACGACCTCAGTTCATCTCGACGACCGAGACCGAGGAGCCGCCCGTGCCCGTCGCCACCCCTTCCCCGACCCCGCCCGTCGAGCCCCGCAAGACGGTCGTCGACGGCCGGGTGCGGGAGGTCTCCCTGCCTCCCCTCGCCCCCCGGGTCCCGCGCGGTTCGCTCGCCGACATCCCCTACGACAACGCCCGCCAGGACCCGGGCGCCGTCGTCTTCAGCCGCAGGCAGGAGGACGGGGACCGCCCGGGCGCCACCTCGTGGGCCGACGTCACCGCCTCCGCCTTCGCCGCCCAGGTCCACTCCGTGGCCAAGGGACTGGTCGCCGCCGGTCTCCGCCCCGGCGACCGGATCGCCCTGATGGCGCGCACCACCTACGAATGGACCCTGCTCGACTTCGCCGCCTGGGCCGCCGGCCTGATCACCGTCCCGGTCTACCCCACCTCCTCCGCCTTCCAGGCCCGTTGGATCCTCCAGGACTCCGGCGCCGCCGCCTGTGTCGTCGAGGACATGGCCCAAGCCCGGATGATCTCCGGCGAGCGCCGCGGGCTGCCCGGCCTGGCCCACCTCTGGGTCGTCGGCGGCGGCGCCGTCGACCAGCTGCGCCGCGCCGGGGCCCACGTCCCCGACGAGGCCGTGACCGCCCGCCGCGGCCTGCTCACCCCCGAGACGATCGCCACCCTCGTCTACACCTCGGGCACCACCGGCCGCCCCAAGGGTTGCGCGCTCACCCACGCCAACTTCTTCGCCGAGGTCGACAACGCGATCGAACTCCTGCACCCCGTCTTCCGGTCGGTCGCCGGCGACGAGCCCGCCTCCACCCTGCTCTTCCTGCCCCTGAGCCATGTCTTCGGACGGATGGTCGCGGTCGGCTGCGTGCGGGCGCGGGTACGGCTCGGGCACGCGCCGTCCGTCGAGGGTGACGACCTGCTGCGCGACCTGGCCGGCTTCCGGCCGACATTCCTGCTGGCCATCCCGTACGTCCTGGAGAAGGTGTACGACTCCGCCCGCGCCACCGCCGAACGCGCCGGGCGGGCCTCGTCGTTCGACCGCGCCGCGCGGGTCGCCCGCAGGTACGGGCACGACGGGGAGCGGGACGGGAAGGAGCGCTCCCTCGGGCTGCGGGCGGCCCGCGCGCTCTACGACCCGCTGGTCTACCGCCGGATCCGGGCCGCGCTCGGCGGCCGCGTGCGGTACGTCATCTGCGGCGGATCGCCGCTCGGCGCGCGGCTCTCGGAGTTCTTCACCGGCGCGGGGGTGGCGGTCTTCGAGGGGTACGGCCTCACCGAGACGACGGCCGCCTCGACGGTCACCCCGCCGCTGCGGCCGCGCACCGGCACGGTCGGCTGGCCGCTGCCCGGCACGGCGGTGCGGATCGCCGGCGACGGCGAGGTCTGGCTCAGGGGCGGCCACGTGTTCGCCGGCTACTGGGACTCCCAGCGAGGGGTGGCCCTGCCCTGGACCGACGAGGGCTGGTTCCCGACCGGGGACCTGGGCTCGCTGGACGACGACGGCTATCTGCGGATCACCGGCCGGAAGAAGGACATCCTCATCACCTCGGCCGGCAAGAACGTCGCCCCGGGCCCTCTGGAGGACTGGCTCCGCGCCCATCCCCTGGTCGGCCAGTGCGTGGTGGTCGGCGAGGGCCGGCCGTACATCACGGCCCTGATCACCCTGGACCACGACGGGGCGACCCACTGGCGGCGGATGCGGAGGAAGGACCATCTCGCGCTGTGGGAACTCACCCGGGACGAGGAACTCCTCGCCGCCCTCCAGCGGGCGGTGGACGAGGCGAACCGGCTGGTGTCCCGGGCGGAGTCGATCCGCGCCTTCCGCGTCCTGACAGCCGAGTTCTCCGAGGCTGCCGGACACCTCACACCGTCGCTGAAGCTGCGGCGGGGCGCGGTGCTGCGCGACTTCGCGCGCGAGGTCGACGCGATGTACGAGGGGGGCGAGGGAGGCGACGGGGACGACACCCCCGGGTGAGCGCGGCGCCGCACCGCCGGGGCGGGCGGGGGCCGGGGCTCCTCGCACCGGGCGCCGGCGCACGAGACGCCGGGACTTTCCCTCACACGAGGCGCCGGGGCCGCCTCACACAGGGCGCCGGTGTTCCCTTCCCACCGCGCGCCGGGGCTCCCTCAGACCATCAGCGTCACGGGGTGGATCTCGTCCGCCGCGTGGCCCGTGCGCTCGTGGATGCGCTGGACCGCCTCGGCCGACGGGCCCGAGGACAGGCAGTACACCGTGCCGGACTCCGGGTCCGCCCACGCCTTCTGGAAGTGGACGCCCTCGTCCTTCTCGATGGCGAGGTCGGCCGCGTGGGCCTCCTTGAGCTGGTCAGCCGTGATTCCCGTCATGCCGCGGTGAACATCCATGTACATTCCCATGGTTCTCACACCTCCACCTCCATGGTGCGCCCCCGCCGGGGTCACGGCCAGAGCAGTTCCCGCGACCAGCCCGCGGGGTCCCGGCGGTAGCGCAGCCGGATGTGCCGGCGCTGTTCGTCGCCCTGGAAGAACTCGATCTCGGCCGGCTCCAGGACGTACAGCGTCCAGGTCTTCGCCTCGGCCTCCGGCTCGGCGTGCGCCCGCTGCCAGGCGGCCGCGCTCGCCTCGGCCAGCGTCTCCAAAGAGGGCAGGACCTCGCTCTGCCGGCCGACCAGGGCCGAGGCGAGGGCGCCGGTGGTGCGGGCGTGGAGGTCGGCGTGCGCCTCCTCGGGCGTGCCCGTCGTCACCCTGCCGCGCAGGCGCACCTGGCGGCCCAGCTTCGGCCAGTAGAAGGCCAGCGCGGCCTCGGGGCGGGCGGCGAGCTGGCGGCCCTTGGCGCTGGTGGCGTGCGACGCGAAGTGCCAGCCGCGCTCGTCGGCGCCGTGCAGCATGACGATCCGGACGTCGGGCCGGCCCTCCTCGTCGACGGTGGCCAGGGACATCGTCTGCGGCTCGACGGCCCCGGCGTCGGCGGCCTGGACGAACCAGTCGCGGAAGAGCTCCAGGGGGCCGGCGGGGGCGCCGGCCGGGTCGAAGGCGGGCAGCTCGGTGTCCCAGACCCGCGACGACCGCAGGGCCTCCTGAAAGCGCGAAGTGTTCATGGCGCCATCATGAGGCCCTGCGGGATCAGGCGGGTGGATCAGCGGGTGTAGTACCCGGCGACGTCGGCGATCAGGTCGACCGTGCCGGCGTGGTTGTAGAAGGTGACCTTGCCGTCCTTCACCGGGACGATGACCAGGTTGGGGATGGTCTGGCCGGCGGTGAAGTTGAGGTTCGAGGCGGAGGTGCGGGTCGTCCCGTACGGGTAGACGGAGACGAAGCCGGACGCCGTCGGGTTGGTCGCGGTCACGTTCATGACCACGGCGGTGTACTTCGTCCCGACGGTCAGGCTGACCGTGGCGCCCGCGCCGACCTTGGCCTTCGGCACGCCGAGCCCCGCCCGGGTGTCCATCAGTCGCTTGGGCTGCATGCCGGTGAAGCGGGCGGCGGTGTCCCCGAGCTTGTAGTACCCGGCGACGTCGGCGATCAGGTCGACCGTGCCGGCCCGGTTGTAGAAGGTGACCTTGCCGTCCTTCACCGGGACGATGACCAGGTTGGGGACGGTCTGGCCGGCGGTGAAGTTGAGGTTCGACGCGGCGGTGCGGGTCGTCCCGTACGGGTAGACGGAGACGAAGCTCGCCGCCGTCGCGTTGGTGGCGGTCACGTTGAGCACGGCGGCGGTGGCGCCGGGCTCGCTGATGGCGAGCGTCACCGTCCGGTCCGCCCCGACCTTGGCCTTGGGGACGCCGAGCCCGGCCCGGGTGTCCATCAGACGGCGCGGGGTGACCGGCTGGTACGTCGAGGCGCCCCAGCGGCTGGTGTAGTAGCCGGCGATGTCGGCGATGAGGTCGACGTCGCCGCTCTTGTTGAAGAAGTCGACGTGGCCGTTGACCACGGGCACCTTCACCAGGTTCGAGACGGTCTTGCCCGCCTTGAAGTTGAGGTTGGAGGCGCTGGTGACCGGTGTGCCGTCGGGGTAGACGGAGACGAAGCTCGCCGCCGTGGCGTTGGTCGCGGTGACGTTCAGGACGACGGAGGTGACGGTCAGGCTGGGGACGCCCGCGACGCCCGTGACCTTCAGCCGCGCCCATCCGCCGGCGCCCACCTTGCCCTGGGGCACTCCGAGGCCGCTGCGGGTGTCCATGATCCGCGTCGGGGTGATCGGCTGGTACGTGCCCGGCTCGGACGTCAGCGAGCTCCCCTCCAGCCGGACCGTGCCGGTCAGCGTCCTCTCGTCGCCGGGGGCGACACCGCCGACCGGGAGCACCCGCAGCGACCAGGTGTAGTCGCCGTCGAGCAGACCGCGGCCCGTGGTGTCCTTGCCGTTCCAGCTCGTCTCGACGCCGGCGCCGTCGCCCACGGCGCCGCCGGTGCTGTGCACGAGCCGGCCCTGGGCGTCCTTGATCTCGATCCGCCAGTCGCCGATCGCCCGGGAGAACCGCCACACGGGCGACCAGGACGCCTCCGGCTCCACGCCGGCGAGGCCGTCGAAGGACAGGACGGGGGGCACGGAGGAGCGGAGGGCGGTCATCGGCTGCCGGGGCAGCTCGACCTTCCTGACGTGGATGCGGCTCTGGGCGTCGACGTACGCGACGTCGCCGCCGAACTTGTCCACGGTCCAGGTGGCGCGGCGGCCCGAGCCGGACGCCGAGGCGGGCAGGTCGGCGAAGTCCGTGGTCTGCCCGGTGGCGGCGTCGGTGAGCCGGAGCGTGTCGCCCTCGTGGCGGACGACGAAGCCGTCACCGAGCAGGGCCTCTCCGGTCGGGACGGGGACGCTCTTCTTCAGCGTCCGGTCGTAGACACCCGCCTTCGTGGCGCCGCAGGCCCAGTAGAGCCAGCGGCCGACCGCCTGGAGCTCGGTGGGCTTGCAGCCCGAGCCGAGGTCGACGGCGGCGGAGGTGGTCTTCGTCGCCAGGTCGTAGCCGTTGACCTGCCCGGTGGTCGGGGCGGGCTTCCAGACCGTGGCGTCCCAGAGCGCGACGGCCGGGTCGGTGAGCGTGAGCGCCACGTCGGACGTGGCGGCGTTGTGGTTCTCCAGGTCGGCGACCCAGGTGGTCCCGCCGCTGCGGACGAGGACGTACCGGCCCGCCCCGTCGAGGACCTCGCCCGGGCCGGGCAGGGCCGCCATACGGGTCGACGTGGCGGTGAGGGGGGAGTGGACGGCGTTGCCCTGCCCGTAGGCCGTGTAGCCGTCGCCGAGGGAGACGAGGCCGGGGCGCGGGGAGATCGTCTTGGTCCGCAGCCGCGCGGTGGTGGGGAAGACGGAGTTGGTGTCCACGTCGTGGAGGCCGGTCATCCCGTAGGACTCGGTGTCGGCGAGGTAGCTCAGCCGCCCGCCGCCCAGGGCGATGCCGCGGTACGTCGCCGGGATCTGCGGGATCTTCGTGACGGTGGTGACCTGCGGCGCCGCCCCGCCGGTGCCGGCCGTGACGCGGCGGACGGCCCAGTCGCGGGCCCTGTCACCGCCGGCGACGAGGACGCTGCCGTCGGGCGCGAGGACGAAACCGTCCTCCTCCGCGCGCCAGAGCAGGTCGGTGACCGTGCCGCCACCGAGGGGGACCGCGCGGACGCTGTTGCCCCGCTCGAAGTCGTTGTGCGGGGAGGTCAGCGTGCGCTGGAAGAGCAGGGAGTCCCCGACGACGCTGAACAGGGTGCCGGGGCCCTCGGTGGCGGTCGCTGCGGGCAGCGGCGTCGTCACCGGGCTCACGGCCGGGTTGTCGCGCGGCACGGAGAGCACCTGCGCGGCGAAGGCCGCGTGCGCCACGACATGGCGCTCGCCCAGGACGACGGAGCCGGTCGGGGAGAGGGCGTCCGGGAGCCGCTTCAGGGCGGCGGAGGCGTAGTCGAGCAGGTAAAGGTGGGTGCCGTCGGCGGTCTTCACTCGGACCACCGCGCCCTTGGTGTCCTGTTCGAGGACGACCAGAGGGCCGGTGGCGGCGGGTATCTCCGCCACCGGGCGCTCCACCGGAGCGCCCTCGGCCGCCGCCTGCCACAGGCTCAGCGAGACGAGCCCGCCATCGGCGTCCTGGGTGTACGAGACGGCCGTGTCGGCGCTGTACGCCTTCGCCCAGACCTGGCCGCCGGGCAGCGTGACGGTCTTCTGTGCCGTGGTGGCCAGGTCCGTGACGGTGACCGTGCGCGGCTGGTCGAGGGGCTCGCCGCTGATCGCGGCGGAGAGGCCGGAGTGGCCCGCGGCCTGGTCGGCGGTGATCGGGGTGTGGGTGCCGGTCGCGTAGTCGGTCCAGACGGTGCCGGTGCCTTGCAGCGTGTGGGCGTAGCCGGTGGAGCCCGCGTGCGTCAGCAGGTCCTCGCGCGGGGTGTAGTGCCCCGGGTCGGGGACGACGATCTCGTTCGCGGCGGGTTCGTCGGCGACGGCGGGTGTGGCGGCGCCCCCGGCGACGCACAGGCCGGCCGCGATGCCGAACGCGGTGGCCGCGGCCACGGTTCTGCGCGTGCGCGCAGGGCGATGCAAGGACTGCAAGGGTGGGTCCCTCCCCATGAATGCCTGGACCGGCGTGGGCGGGGCACGTGACGCGGTGGCCTCTGCGGCTACCCGGCGGCCGTTCGCGCGGCCACTCCTCCGGCCCCCGCCGGGACCTGGATCGTAACAGCGACCTCTGACGCCTCGGAAGTCCCATTCGAACTCGTTCAAACGGTGGCGCGGGGCCCCGGGGTCTCGGGGCCCGGGTCCTCGTGCCTCCTCAGCCCCGGCCGAGGACCACCGTCCCGGACGAGCAGAACCAGCCGCCGGTGCCCGACGCCACCGCCAGCTCCGGGAGGCTGCCGTCCGCCCGTCGCACCTGGGCCCCCGGCGCCTCCCCGCGTAGCTGCCGCACCGCCTCCACCAGCAGGAACAGGCCCCGCATCCCGGGATGGCAGGCGGACAGGCCGCCTCCGTCCGTGTTCACCGGGAGCCCGCCGCCGCCCACCGTCAGCCGGCCCTTCCCGACGAACGCCCCGCCCTCGCCCTTCGCGCAGAAGCCCAGGTCCTCCAGCGTCACCAGCGTCATGTACGTGAAGGCGTCGTAGATCTCCGCGAGGTCGACGTCCCCCGGCCGCACGCCCGCCCGCTCGAAGGCGAGCCGCCCGCTGACCGCGGCCGGGGAGACGGTGAAGTCCTCCCACTCCGACATGGTGGTGTGCGAGACGTGCTCGCCGGTGCCGAGGATCCACACGGGAGCCTTGGCCGTGTCCGGTACGTACTCCTCGGCCGCGAGCAGCACCGCGCAGCCGCCGTCGCTGCGGATGCAGCAGTGCAGCTTGGTGAAGGGGTCCGCGATCATCGGGCCGCCGAGCACGTCGTCCACCGTGACCGGGTCGCGGAACATCGCCTCCGGGTTGTGCGCGGCGTTCGCACGCGCCTGGACGGCGACCTCGGCGAGCTGTTCCAGGGTGGTGCCGTACGCGTGCATGTGGCGGCGGGCGGCCATCGCGTACTTGGCGACGAGGGTGTGGCCGTACGGGACCTCGAACTGCAGGGGGCCGCGCGCGCCGAAGGAGAGGTTGGAGGTGCGGCGCCCGGCCTTGATGTCGGCGCGGGCAGTCGAACCGTAGACGAGGAGGACGGCGTTGGCGTGACCGGCGGCGATGGCGTCGGCGGCGTGGGCGGCCATCACCTCCCAGGTGGCACCGCCGACGGAGGTCGAGTCCACCCAGCGGGGGCGCAGGCCCAGGTATTCGGCGACCTCGACCGGCGCGAGGGTGCCGAGGCCCGCCGAGCCGAGGCCGTCGATCAGCGAACGGTCGAGCCCGCTGTCGGCGAGGGCGCGGCGGGCGGCCTGGGCGTGCAGGGAGTAGGGGGTGGCCCCGTCGACGCGTCCGCAGTCGGAGAGGGATATGCCGACGACGGCGACGCGGCGCCCGGCGCGGTTCCGTGAAGTGGTGGGCATAAATCTGACGGTACATCAGATCAGTTGGGGTGGGCCCCCGTCGTGCCGCCTGCCGGGATCCGTCCGCCCCGGCTCTGTGCATCCGCGCCACCCGGGCCTAACATGACGGCCCGTCAGATACGGAGAGGAGCCCCATGCGCGCCGCCGTCACCGAAGAGCAGCGAGAGATCCGTCGTACCGTGCGGGATCTGCTCGTCAAGAGGGCCGGACCGAGCGAGACTCGCGCGGCCGTCGCGACCCCCGAGGGGTACGACACCGACCTGTGGCACCGGATGGCCGGCACGCTCGGGCTGCCCGGCCTCACCCTCCCCGAGGAATACGGAGGCGTGGGCTGCGGGCTTGCCGAGCTCGCCCTCGCGTGCGAGGAGACCGGCCGGGCCCTCGCCCCCTCACCGCTCCTGGCCACCACCGGCCTCGCCGCCCCCCTGATCGCGGCCCTCGGGACCGAGGCGCAGCGCGCCGCCCTGCTGCCCTCCCTCGCGGACGGCACCCTGACCTGCGCCCTCGTCGTCCCGGGTGTCTCCCTCGCCCTCGCGCTCGGCCTGACCGGCGACGACGCGGTCGGCTCCTGGGCCGGCGGCGGCCGGGCGGGCGGCGTCCAGGCGCGGACGGCCGACGGCGGCTGGCGGCTCTACGGCGAGGCGGCGCAGGTCCTCGACGGGCACAGCGCCGGGCTGCTCCTCGTCGCCGCCCACGCCGGTGGCTTCGCGCGCAGCCGCACGCTGCTGTTCCTGGCGCGAGGGGACGCCGCCGGAGTCGTACGCCACCGGCAGCCGGTGCTCGACCTCACTCGCTCGCAGGCGTCCGTGCAACTGCGAGACGTCGAGGCGGAGTTGCTGGGCGAGGAGCCGGTCGACGTGCCCGGGGCGCTCGCCGGGGCGGGGCGCGCGACGGCGGTGATGGTGGCGGCCGAGGCGATCGGCGCGGCACGGGCCGCCCTGGACCGCACGGTCGACCACGTCCGGACCCGCGAACAGTTCGGCCGCGCGATCGGCTCCTTCCAGGCGGTCAAGCACCGGCTCGCCGACCTGCACGTCCAGGTGGAGGCGGCGCATTCGCTGGTGTACTGCGCGGCGCGCGAGCCGGACGCGGACGGCGGCCTGGGCGGCCTCGCCCTCGCGGCCGCCCTGGAGGCGCTGCGGGCGGTGGCGGGCGAGACGATCCAGCTGCACGGCGGCATCGGTTTCACCTGGGAGCACGAGGCGCACCTGTACTTCAAGCGGGCGACGGCGGACGAGCTGCTCTTCGGCCCGGCGCGACGGCTCCGGGCGCGGGCGGCGGAGCGCACGGGGCTCTTCGGCGAGACCGGGCCGCACGGTGACGGGCCCCATGACCGCGCCGGGGACATGGACAGGGGCCGGGCCGGCGACGGCGGGCGGGGCGGGGACGGCGACCGGGGGCGGGTGGGGGTGTCATGGCCGTCGGCACGCGTCTGATCCAGAGGGTGTCCGCCACCCGGGCGTTCGCGAAGGTCGCACCGCACGTCATCCCGGCGCTCGACCGGACCGTGCACCGGCTCACCCGGGGGAAGGTGCTGCTCAGCGCGCGGATGCTGCCCGGTGTGATCCTCACCGTACGGGGGGCGAAGTCGGGGCTTCCCCGCTCGACGCCGCTGGCGTGCATGCCGGAGCCCGGCGGGACGTGGCTGCTCATCGGGTCGAACTTCGGGCGGGAGGGGCACCCGGCCTGGACCGGGAACCTGCTCCGGCACCCGGACGCGGAGATCAGCCTGCGGGGGGAGGCGATCCCGGTGCGGGCCGAGCTGCTCGCGGGGGAGGAGCGGGCGGCGGCGTGGCGGGCGGCGCTCGGCTTCTGGCCGCCGTACGCGGCGTACCAGGCGAGGGTGGAGCGGGAGATCAGGCTCTTCCGTCTGACGCGCCGGCACGGGGAGTGACCGGCGGCGGGGGCGGCGGGCGACCGCGCGCGGAGGGCCCCGGAAAAGGGGAACGCCGACGGTGGTCTCCCGGGCGGGGCCGCCGTCGGCGCGACAGGACGGGTGAGGAGGGCGCGGCTACCTCGTCGGCTTCTTGCCCGTGATCCCCAGGTGCACCAACAGGGCCAGATTGGGCCTGAGTTCGTTCTGCTTCACACCCCAGGTCTGGAAGCCCTTCTGGTGTCCGGCCACCGAGGCCAGCATCGCCACCAGGGCGCCGGCCATCGCGGCCGGGCTGACGTCCTTGTCGACCTTGCCCTTCGACTGGAGCTCCTTCACCGCGTCCGTGAGGGAGTTGGTGACCGAGTTCAGGATCTTCATGCGGATCTTGTAGAACCGCTTGTCGCCCTCGGCGGCTCCCAGGTCGACGACGCGCAGGATCGCGTCGTGCTTCCGCCAGAAGTCCAGAAACCCCTCGACGAGTTCCTCGGAGGTCTGCCAGCCGGCCTTGCCGACCCAGGAACGGCCGGAGACCAGCTCGGTCAACGCGGCTCCCTCCTTGGCCATTTCCTCCGCGATCTCGAGGACGGCGCCCTCGACGTCGGGGAAGTACTGGTAGAACGTCGCGGGTGAAGTGCCCGCCTTCCGGGCCACGTCGATGACCTTGACGTCCCGGTACGGCGAGGAGCTGAGCATCTCGCTGAGGCAGTCGAGCAGCTTCTGCCGCGTCGCCTGACCGCGTCGTCCGGCCACGCGGCCGTCGACGGTACGTACTTGTCCTGTCATGCCGTCAGCTTACCGAGGGGTGATCGGCGCGCGATTCGGCCGACTGCAAATGGGGTGCGGCCCCCTTCAGGCCGTCCTCCGCCTCTCCGTCCCACGCTCCCGCGGCCGTCCTCCGCCTCCACGCCCGGCCCCCTTCCGGCCGTCCTGTCGTCCTCGTCCCCGCTTCCTCCGGGTCTCCTGCGGGCGTCCTCCGAGGCTTCTCCGGTGCTCCGGCGGTGCGCGGACGGCCCCCGCGCTACCCGAATAGGCTTATTAACAGCCTGTGGACAACTTCGGTGGACAACTCAAGGAAATCAAGGGCCCCCGCCGTCATTCATGCGCATATGTTCTATTTTGAGGCGTGCGGGGCGGTGCCCTCCGCCCTAGCGTGGACCTATGGCCGCATTCACAGAGGGCACCCCCTGCTGGGTGGACGCGCAGCTCCCCGACCTCGAAGCGGGGAAGCGGTTCTACGGCGAGCTCTTCGGCTGGACCTTCGACCCCGACCGGGACGAGGCCCTCAGCGAGGGGAAGCGCGTCGCCGGACTCGTACCGAAGCGGGACGGCCGGATGCCCACCACCTGGACCGTCTACCTCGCCACCGAGGACGCCGGGGTGCTCGCGGCCCGGATCAAGGCCGCGGGCGGCCAGATGGTGATGGAGCCGTACCCGGTAGGGCCCTTCGGCGTCCTGGCGCTCGCCGCCGACCCCGGCGGCGCGGTCTTCGGCCTGCGGCAGGCGGGTGAGGACGAGGGCTTCGAGAAGACGATGCTCCCCGGATCCTTCTGCTGGATGGAGGTCTACACGAGGGAACGGGACGCGGTCGACACCTTCTACGCCACCGTCTTCGGCTACCTCGGGCGCCAGGTGGAGGCGACCGAGGAGGGCAGGGAGAGCGACTTCGACTACCGCGTCTGGTCGCCGCCCGGCTCCCGCCCCGGCGACGACTCCTCCTTCGGCGGCCGGGCCCTCCTCACCCGCGCCGTCCCCGCCGAGATGCCGGGCCACGTCCTCGTCTACTTCGCCGTCCACGACTGCGACGAGACCTGCGAGACCGCCGTCCGTCTCGGCGGGCGCGTCACGAGCCCGCCCTTCGACACCCCGCACGGCCGGATCGCCGTCCTCCGCGACGACCAGGGCGCCCGCTTCGCCGTCCTGGCCGAGCCGAAGGAGAAGCCGGACGAGGACCGGGCCGGACGGCACGCCGAGGACCGCGGGACGGGACGCTCCGGCGAACCCGGTGACCGATCCGGCCCGGGGCCCGACGGCCGATCGGGTGACGGACGGGGCGACCGGCCGGGCCGGGAACCCGCGGAGCGGCCCTCCCACGGGCCGGCCGGCGAAACCGACGCCGAGCGTGTGCCGGACCCTGGGTATATGACCTGAGACACCCCGATCCGCCCCCGGGTTCGCAACCACCGCCTCGGACAGGAAGAATCAGGGCCACGGGGCCGTATTCTCATGGCCCGTACGGGGAGGTGGCAGGCAAGTGGAGCAGCTGACGCAGCACGACCCGAGACGGATCGGGCCCTTCGAGGTGCTGGGCCGGCTCGGCGCAGGCGGTATGGGTCTGGTCTATCTCGCGCGCTCGGCGTCCGGGCGGCGCGTGGCGATCAAGACCGTGCGGACCGAGCTCGCCGAGGACCAGCTGTTCCGTGTCCGTTTCACCCGCGAGGTCGAGGCCGCGCGGGCCGTCTCCGGCTTCTACACCGCCGCCGTGGTCGACGCCGATCCGCGGGCCGCCGTGCCCTGGCTGGCCACCGCGTACGTCCCCGCGCCCTCCCTCGAGGAGATAGTGAACGAGTGCGGGCCGCTGCCGGCCCAGGCGGTGCGCTGGCTGGCGGCCGGGGTCGCCGAGGCCCTGCAGTCCATCCACGGCGCGGGCCTGGTCCACCGCGACCTGAAGCCGTCGAACGTCCTCGTCGTCGAGGACGGACCCCGGGTGATCGACTTCGGCATCGCCTCCGGCGTCTCCAACACCCGGCTGACCATGACCAACGTCGCCGTCGGCACGCCCGCGTACATGTCGCCCGAGCAGGCCCGCGACTCGCGCAGCGTCACCGGCGCCAGCGACGTCTTCTCGCTCGGCTCCATGCTGGTCTTCGCCGCCACCGGGCACGCGCCCTTCCACGGCGCCAACCCGGTCGAGACCGTCTTCATGCTGCTCAGGGAAGGGCCCGACCTGGAGGGGCTGCCGGACGAGCTGCGGCCGCTCATCGAGTCCTGCATGCAGATGGACGTCTCGCGCCGCCCCACCCCGGCCGACCTGCAGGCGCAGCTCGCGCCCCACCTGTTCGGCTCGGGCAGTGACGACAGCGGTACGGCCTCGGCCTGGCTGCCGCAGAGCGCCACGGCCATGATCGAGCACCGCCGCGGAGGCCGGCCCAGCGCTCCCGCGCCCCTTCCGGCGCCGCCCGCCCCTCCCGCACCGCCGCGTCCGCCGCGTCAGGTGCCGGAGTGGGGCGCCGACCCGCGCGGTGGCCACGGCGCGGGCGGCCAGGGCGCCGGCGGGGGACGCCACGCGGGCCCCGCCGAGTCCGGCGGTCCCGTGCGCCTCGCCGGCGGCACCGTCCCGATCGGCCCCGGGCCCCGGGTCGCCGACACCCGCGCGGCCGTGGGCCTCGGGCGGGGGCCAGACGCGGGCCCCGCCACCGGCTGGATCCGGCCGCCCGGCGGTGCGAACGGCACCGAGCCCGGCCCGCCGCCCGGCTCCCGCCCGCTGCCGTCGCCCGCGGCGGCTCCCGATGCCCAGCCCGCCGCGCCCGAACCGGGGCACTGGCGGCCCTGGCGCTTCCGGATGTCGAACGACGTCTGGGGAACCCCTGTCGTCGCCGGCGACCTGCTCTACGTCACCTCCTTCGAGGTGCACGCCCTCGACGTGGGCAGCGGCCGCCGTCAGTTCAAGACCCGGGACGTCGCCTGGTCGATGGCCGTGTCCCAGGGCCGTATCCACGCCTCCGACGGTCCGACGCTGTACGCGCTGGACGCGGCCGACGGCGGTGAGCGCTGGCGGCTCCAGACGGACGCCTGGGTGTACTCGCTGAAGGTCGACCGGGGCACGGTCGTCACCGGCACGCGGGGCGGCGGGGTCCAGGGCTGGGAGGCCTCGAACGGCGCCAAGCTGTGGGAGATCACAGGCGCGCAGAGCGACTTCGAGACCCCGGAGGCGGGGCCCGTGGTGCACGGCGACACCGTGTACGTGTGGCGGGACGCCCGGCTCCAGGCGCTGGACGCGCGCACGGGCGCGGAGCGCTGGTCGTACCCGGTCGGCGACGCCGCCTCCTGCGGCAACGTCCCGGTCCGGGTGACCCAGGCGGAGGACGGCTGTGTGTACGTCGCGGCCGGTACGCGCGTGCTGTCGGTCGACGTCGCGAGCGGGCACGTCCGCTGGCACTTCGAGGCGCCCGCCGTCTTCCTCTCCCCGCCGGCCTTCGCCCCGGGACCCGCGGTCACCGGCGGCGGGGTCTACCTCGCCGACTACCTCGGCACGGTCTACGCGCTCGACGCGACCACCGGTCAGGACCGGTGGCGGATCGCCACCGAGGCCCGCCAGTCGGTGGAGCCCGTCCTCGTCGTCGACGGCAACGTGCACGTGGGCAGCGGCAGCGCGCTCTACACGCTCGACGCGGTGACGGGCACGCCGAAGTGGCGGTTCGCGGCGGGCGGCGAACTGATCGGCAGCCCCGTGGTCGCGGACGGCCGGGTGCACTTCGGCTCGGCGGACCACGTCCTCTACACGCTGGACGCCTCCGGCGGCCAGCTGCGCTGGAAGCTCGCGACCGGCGGCGAGATCACCGGATCGCCGGTGGCGCGGGGCGGGGTCGTGTACGCGTGCAGCAAGGACCGCTGCGTCTACGCGCTGGACGCGGTGAAGGGCACGGCGACGGGCCGGGGCGCGGCGCCGCGCGTCTGAGCCGCGGTCCGCGGGTCGGTCGGGGGCTCAGGATTCAGGGCCGCTGCCGCGGGGGCGCGGGGGCGGCGGCTCCTCCGGGTAGGGGCCGTGCCCGCCCTGGTCCGGATACGGGCCGCCCTGGCCGGGGTGTCCGCCGTGGTCCGGATATCCGCCCTGGTCGGGATACCCGCCCTGGTCCGGGTGCCGGCCGGGCGGCCGGCCCCACGGCGTCTGCTGGGGATCCTGCCGGTCCCACGGTTCCGGTTCAGGCTGCCCGGGGTGGCTCCGGTCCCAGCGCGGTTCGTCCGCTTCGTGGGGATGGCGGGGCGGCTCCTCGTACGCGTCGTCGCGCGACCGTGGTCCGTGGTCGTCGACGCGGAGCGCGTGGGAGCGCCTGCGGCCGGACATCACCGCCGAGGCCAGGAGGAGCAGCACCCCGCCTCCCAGAGCGAGGGCGGCTCCGCTCCCCAGGCCCGTACCGTCGGTCTCGATCGACAGCCCGTCCTCGATCTGGGCGACCCGGACCATCCACAGGAACGCGAAACCGAGGGTGATCAGCCCGGCGACCGCCACCAGCAGGCGCGAGCGCAGGAACAGACCGATCAGCGTCACCAGGGCGGCGAAGGCGAACGGCAGCAGGATCGAGCCGAAAACCTCGGCGCGCGTGTCCGTGATGCCGGAGAACAGGTCCTGGACGCGGTAGGCGCTGCCGTGACGGCCGTCGTACCAGGCACGGAAGGGGCTCCAGACGGCGGCCGTCGCTCCGGCGAGGGCCAGGATCGAGCCGATGACGTTGCGGACCATCGATCGGCCTCCTTCGGTCCGGCTCCCGGTCTCGACGCTACGCCGGGTGCGGGGGCCCCGCCACGCGGCGTTAGGGTGGCGCGGACACGACAGGCTTGACGGGGGACAGGAGAGACGATGGTGCGGCGACGACTCAGGCTCGCGGCGGTGCTCACGGTGGTGGTGCTCGCGCTGACGGGTTTCCAGACGAGCGCGCACAGCGGGAAGAGCGGCGGCAAGAGCAGCGCCAAGGGCCGTGGCGGGTCGAGCGGTTCGGGGGGCGGGAGCGGCGACAGCGGCGGCGGCTGCTCCAGCTCCAAGAAGAAGAACGACGACTACGACGGGAGCGGCTCCGGCTCCGGCGAGACGTACACCTCCGAGCCGACGCCCTCCGTCACGACCTCCCCCACCTCCACGGTGGAGGTCGTGGTCGTCGACTGCGTCGAGGCCGCGCAGAAGAAGCGCAAGGGCAAGCCGGCCCGTAAGGCCGACACGACCGCCACGCTGCGGATCACCTCGCGCGAGACCTTCACCGAGACCTTCCGGGTGAAGCTCGGGTTCGAGGACGCCGGCGGATACGAGGTCGACGACGCCGACGCGACGGTCACGGTCGAGCCGGGCGAGACGAAGACCTTCGAGGTGGCGATGGACACCCCGAAGGCCGTCGGCCAGGTGCGGAACTGCGTCGTCGGCCCGGTCCGCGAGCAGGAGTAGCGGCCCAGGCCGTGCGCGCGAGGCGTCCCGTCCGGCCGGGAACGCCTCCCTCGACACGGCCGGGCGGAACACGGCCGGGCGGAACACGGTCCGGCGCGACGCCGTCTAGCGGAGCCGGTAGCCGTCCGCCCGCCGGGTGAACAGCTCCGCCTGGCGGGCCGGCGGCAGGTTGCCGAGCGTCACCAGGTGCGGCGCGTGGGCGAGGGCCTGGGAGCGGGCGGCCTCCTTCGCCGACCAGAGGGCCCGGACCGTTCCCTGGACCGCCTCCGTCGGGTACGAGGCGATGACCGCGGCCGCCCGGCGGGCGGCGGCCAGCGCCCCGCCGGTCTCCGTGACCTCGGTGACCAGCCCCGTCTCGTACGCACGCCGGGCCGAGATCCGCTCGGCGGTGCCCATCAGCGCCATGCGCGCCACCTCCCCGAACGGCATCTTCTGCGCCATGTGCACGGTCTCGAAGGCGCTGACCATGCCGTAGGTGGTGTGCGGGTCGAAGAAGGCCGCATCCTCGCCGGCGACGACGAACTCCGCCTCGCCCAGGAGGTAGAACGCCCCGCCGCAGGCCATGCCCTCCACGGCGGCGACGACCGGCTTCCACAGGTCGTTCGCCTTCGGTCCGACGGCGACGAGCGGATCGTCGATCGTGTACGGGGAGGAGGGCTGGGGGACCTGGGCAGCCGCCGCGCGGTCGATACCGGTGCAGAAGGCCCGGTCGCCCGCGCCGGTCACGACGATCGCCCGGACCTCGTCCGCGTAGCGGAACCCCCGCCACACCGAGCCGAGTTCGCGCGCCATCTCCACCGTGATCGCGTTGTGCCTGGCGGGCCGGTCGAGGGTGACGACCGCGACACCGGACTCCTCGTCCGTCTCCACCCGGACGCTCATCCGCGCTCCAGCAGCCAGCGCGGCACGGTCACCCCGTCGATCTCGGTGAACGCGACCCTCACCGCGGCCCCGATCCGCAGCCGCGCCGGGTCGACCGAGTCGAGCGGGGCGTCCGGGGCGGCGACCACGTTGCCGACGAGGCGGATGCGGGGAGCGTCGGCGAGTTCGACGACGACGGCGTTGTACGGGGCCTGGGCGGCGTAGTCGGGCAGCAGCGGAGGATGCGGCAGGACGTACGACCAGATCCGGCCCCGGCCGGACATCCGGCGCCACTCGCTCTGGAAGGACCGGCAGTGCGGGCAGCACGGCCGGGGCGGGAAGCGGAGCTCGCCGCAGTGCGGGGCGGCACAGGCCTGGACGCGCAGCTCGCCCCGGGCGGCGTACTCCCAGAAGGGCGCGCCGTCCTCGTCGACGACGGGTGTGAGCATGTCGGATCAGCTCCTCAGGAGAACGGCGGAGGTGGGGACTCCCTCACCGGCCGTGACCAGGCAGGTGGCGGCGTCCGGGACCTGCGCGGTGGAGGTGCCGCGCAGCTGCTTCACGCCTTCGTTGATGAGGTTGAAGCCGTGGACGTACGCCTCGGAGAGCCCGCCGCCGCCGGTGTTGAGGGGGAGCCGGCCCCCGATCTCCAGGGCGCCGCCCTCGGTGAAGGCGGCTCCCTCGCCCCTTCCGCAGAAGCCGTAACCCTCCAGGGAGAGGGGGATGAGCGGGGTGAAGGCGTCGTAGATCTGGGCGACGTCGACGTCCTGGGGCCCGAAGTCGGCCTGCTTCCACAACTGCCGGGCGGCGGTCCAGGCGGGGCCGGTGAGCGGGTCGTCGTTCCAGTAGTTGACCATGCCGTGGTGCTGGGCGGGCAGGCCCTGGGCGACGGAGTGGACGTAGACCGGCGTGCGCCGGCAGTCCCGCGCCCGTTCGGCGGAGACGAGGACGCAGGCCAGCGCCCCGTCGGTCTCCAGGCAGTTGTCGAAGAGGCAGAGCGGTTCGCTGATCCAGCGGGAGGTCATGTACATCTCGCGCGTCAGGGGCCGTTCGTACATCATCGCCGCCGGGTTCTGGTTGGCGCGGTTGCGGCAGGCGAGAGCGACGTTGAAGAGGTGGTCCCGGGTGGCTCCGTACTCGTGCATGTAGCGGCGGGCGAGCATGCCGATCTCGTCGGAGGGGCGCAGCAGGCCGAAGGGCCGGGTCCACTGTCCGGGCGTGGGGAGCTGCGCCGAGGTGTTCTTCCAGGGTCTCGGTCCCGAGCCGCGTTTCCGTGAGCGCCAGGCGACGCCGACCGTGGCCTGGCCGGTGGCGATGGCGGCGGCGAGGTGGCCGACGGTGGCGCACGAGCCCCCGCCGCCGAAGCCGATCCTGCCGAAGAAGGTGACGTCACCGGCGCCGATGGCCTTGGCGACCTCGACCTCGTCCGTCTCCTCCATCGTGTACGACGCGAAGGCGTCGACCTCGGAGGGGTCGATGCCGGCGTCGTCGAGCGCGGCGAGGATCGCCCGGCAGGCGAGGGTCTTCTCGGATTCGGGGAGCTGTCTGGCGAACGGCGTCTGCCCGATTCCGACGATGGCGGTGGCGTCCTTGAGCACTGCAACCTCCCCGATCGCGAGCTGCTGACAGCGCGTCAGGCTACAGCTAATCTGACGGATAGTCAGCTAGTGGCGGCCGGGAGGATGACGCATGCGCGGGGACCTGGAGTGGGGAACGATCCCGAGGCTGGTGCGCTCGGCCGCCGAACGGTACGGACCCGCGGAAGCGGTCGTCGAGGGCCGGACGCGCGTCTCGTACGAGGAGCTGGGCGACCGGGTCGACCGCGCGGCCGCCGCCTGCATGGCGTCCGGTGTCCTGCCGGGCGACCGGGTCGCCGTCTGGGCACCCAACACCCTGGACTGGATCGTCTCGGCCCTCGGGGCGGTCACGGCGGGGGCCGTCCTCGTCCCCCTGAACACCCGCTTCAAGGGCACGGAGGCGGCCTACGTCCTCGCCCGCTCCCGGGCGAAGCTGCTCTTCGTCACCGGCACCTTCCTGGGCACCTCCTACGTCGCCTCCCTGCGACGCGCGGAGGTGGAACTCCCCGACCTGGAGACGGTGGTGGTCCTCGGCGACGCCGCACCGGACGACTACCTCACCTGGAAGTCCTTCCTGGGGCTCGGCGACGGCACACCCTCCTCGGACGTACGGCGGCGCGCCGACGCCGTCGACCCCTCCGCCGCCTCGGACATCGTCTACACCTCCGGTACGACGGGCGCCCCCAAAGGGGCGGTGATCACCCACGCCCAGACCCTGCGCTGCTACGGCGTCTGGGCGGACCTCGCCGGCCTGCGGACCGGCGACCGCTATCTGATCGTGAACCCCTTCTTCCACACCTTCGGCTACAAGGCGGGGATCATCGCCTGCCTGATGCGCGGGGCGGTCATGATCCCGCAGCCCGTCTTCAACGTGGACACGGTCCTGGCCAACATCGCCTCCGAACGCGTCTCGGTGCTCCCCGGCCCGCCGACCCTGCACCAGTCCCTCCTGGACCACCCGTCCCGCTCGTCGTACGACCTCTCGGCGCTGCGGCTCGTCGTGACCGGCGCCGCGGTCGTCCCGCTCCGGCTGGTCGAGCGCCTGCGCGGCGAACTCGGCGTCGGTACGGTCCTCACGGCGTACGGCCTCTCCGAGGCGAGCGGCATCGTCACCATGTGCCGTCGCGGCGATCCGGCCGACGTCATCGCGACCACCTCGGGCCGGCCGATCCCGGACACGGAGGTCCGCCTGTCGGAGTCGGGGGAGATCCTGGTCCGCGGCCACCACGTCATGCGGGGGTACTTCGAGGACGTGGAGGAGACGGCCCGGGCCGTCGACGCCGAGGGCTGGCTCCACACCGGCGACGTGGGCGTCCTCGACGAGGCGGGCAACCTGCGCGTCACCGACCGCGTGAAGGACATGTTCATCGTCGGCGGCTTCAACGCCTATCCGGCCGAGATCGAGCAACTCCTCGGCCTGCACCCCGACATCGCCGACGTGGCGGTCATCGGCGTCCCGGACCACCGCCTCGGCGAGGTGGGCAAGGCCTTCGCGGTCCGGCGGGCGGGGGCGCGTGTGACGGGGGACGACCTGATCGCCTGGGCGCGCCGGGAGATGGCCAACTACAAGGTCCCCCGGGAGGTCGAGTTCGTGCCGGAACTCCCGCGCAACGCCTCCGGCAAGGTGGTCAAGGGAGCGCTGCGGGCCCGCGTCGCCCACCCGGGCTGACACGGAGAGCCGGGCGCACGGCGAGGGCTTCGACGACGGCGATCCCCCTGAGGGGCCCAGGGGGACGACCGGCCCGGGCGCCCCACGGCATCCCGGGAGCGGCGCTCCCGCGCACAGGACGGAGGGGCCGGGCATCATGCCCGGCCCCTCCGCCACGTGTCCGGTCGCCGCGTGCCGCGCCCGACCCGGCGGGTCCCCCCCAGGTCCCGTCGGGCGTCCCCCGAGCGCTCGCGTTCCGGCATCCGGACCTCCACGGCCCCGGCGGCTCCCCCGATGGCGCCGCCGCGGCCGTTCCCCCGGCAAGAGCCGGCTCCCTGTCCCCCGTGGGCCGGCTCGGTTCGTCTACTTGAGGGGCTCGCTCGTGGCGTGGGAGTCGAGCGGCTTGATCGGCTCGCCGGTGGCGTGCGAGTCGAGCGGCTTGATGGGCTCGCCCGTGGCGTGCGAGTCCAGGGTGGTGATGTCCTCGCCCGTCGCGTGGGAGTCGGTGGGCTTGAGGTTGTCGGCCATGGAAGCTCCTGAAGTGGTGGGGCGTGCTGAGGCTGGAACGCCCGCTCGGCAGTTCCCCCGTGGACAGCCGAGCGGACGTCCAGGGCCGATCACCTTAACGGTGAGGCCGCGTGTCGTTCCGTCTGCCCCCCGACGCGGCGGATCGACAGACACGAGCATGCCGTGGGGCGATAAACGATTGATGAACGACCGCTCCGGGTCAGGCGACCGCCGCCGGGTGGAGCAGGCCGCGCACCTCCGCCGCCTCGGGTGAACCGAGGGAATCGAAGACGGTGAGCGCGTCGTGCCAGCAGGCCCGGGCCCTGTCCGTCTGGCCGAGCCCCGCGAGCCCTCGTCCCAGGACGGTGAGGACGTTCGCGCGGCGCCACTCCCCGCCGATGCCGTGCATGACCGACAGCGCCTGTTCGGCATGGGCGGCGGCCGCGGCGTACCGGCGGTCGGCGAGGTGGACCTCGGCGAGCCGGAACAGCGTCATCCCGTGCCAGAGATGCTGGCGGCTGTCCTGGAAGACACCCAGGGCCTCGGAGAGGACCCCCCGCGCCTCCGCCGTCCGGCCCGACGCGGTCAGGGCCAGGCCGAGCGCGTACTTCCCGTTGGCGACGCGCAAGGCGATCCCGGTGTCGGCCTGTTCGTAGATGGCGAGACCCTGCTTCGCGAGGTCGACGGCGCTGGGGACCCGGCCCGTCGCCAGGTGGACGCGCGACAGGTTGCACAGGGCGCTCGCCTCTCCCGGCGCGTTCCCGTCGGCGCGGAACGCGTCCCGCGCCCGCGACAGGTGCTCCTCGGCGTCCGCGTGACGGTTCTCGTACAGGGCGAGGATGCCCCGCTCGTTGAGCGCGTTGCAGCACGTCCAGGGGTCCGCGCAGGAACGGTCCGCGTCCATGGCGGCACGGGCCTGCTCGTCGGCCTCCTCGAACCTGCCGGCCGTGCTGTACACCTGGCTGAGGGTGGTGCGGGCCCGGCCCTCGGAACGGACGTCGCCGAACGCGCGGGCGGCGTCCCGCGCGGCCACCGCCGCCATCTCGAACCGCAGCGAGTTCACGCCCGATTCGGCCAGGTCCTTCGTGGCCATCAGGAGGTCCACCGCGCGGCGCAGGTACGGGCGGGCGAGGGACTGCTGGGCGCAGGCCAGCACGCAGTCCGCCTCGGCGTGCAGCCAGTCGAGCGCCTGGGCGGGGTCGGAGAAGGTCAGACCCGAGTGGTGCGTGGCCTCCAGGTGCGCGACCGTCCGGTCTCCCGGCCGCTCGATCGCGTACACCCTCGCCGCCGTCGCCAGGTAGAAGTCGAGCAGCCGGGAAAGCGCTCGCTCCCGCTCCACCGGCGACACCTGGTCCCGCTCCGCGCAGGCCCGCGCGTACAGCCGCACCAGGTCGTGGTAGCGGTAGCGGCCCGGGGCCGCGGACTCCAGCAGGGAGGTGTCGACCAGGGCCTCCAGGAGGTCCTCGGTGTCCCGGGCCGGAAGGTCCAGGACGGCGGCCGCCGCCGCGAGGGAGATGTCCGGGCCGTCCGCGAGGCCGAGCAGACGGAACGCGCGGGCCTGGGCGGGCTCCAGCTGGCCGTAGCCGAGTTCGAAGGTGGCCTTGACCGCGAGGTCGCCCGCCTGCAGCTCGTCGAGGCGGCGACGCTCGTCGGCCAGCTTGGCCGCCAGGACGGCGACCGTCCAGGTGCGGCGGGCCGCCAGACGGGAGGCGGCGATCCGGATGGCGAGGGGCAGGAAGCCGCAGGCGGCGACGACGTCCAGGGCCGCCTCCCGCTCGGCCGAGACCCGCTCCGCGCCGACGATGCGGGTGAAGAGCTGGAGCGCCTCCTCCGGGGACATCACGTCCAGGTCCACCAGGTGCGCGCCCGCCAGGTCGACCATCCGGATCCGGCTGGTCACCAGGGCGGCGCAGCCCGCCGTGCCCGGCAGCAGGGGGCGGATCTGGGCCGCGTCCCTGGCGTTGTCCAGGAGCACCAGGATCCGGCGGCCGTCGAGCGCCGAGCGGTACAGCGCCGCCCGCTCGTCCAGGGAGTCCGGGATCGCGGAGTCGGGCGTGCCCAGGGCCCGCAGGAACGCGGCCAGGACGGTCTCCGGGGCCGCCGCCCGCGCGCCCGCGCCCTGGAGGTCGACGTAGAGCTGGCCGTCGGGGAAGTGCGGGCGGGCCTCGTGTGCGACGTGCACGGCCAGGGTCGTCTTGCCGACGCCACCGATGCCCGCGAGCGCCGACACGGCCATCACCGAGCCCTCGGCCGTGGCGAGCCGGTCGCCCAGCTCCCGTACGAAGGAGGCGCGGCCGGTGAAGTCCGGCACCGTGGCGGGGAGCTGCGCGGGCCGGGCGACGGTGGGCGCCGGGGCCGGCTCCTCGACCGGGCGGGCCAGTTCGGCGTCCGCCCGGAGGATCCGCTGCTGGAGCCGGGACAGCTCGGGGTTCGGGTCGACCCCCAGTTCGTCGGCGAGGAGCCGGCGGGTGTCCGCGTAGACGGCCAGCGCCTCCGCCTGCCGTCCGCTGCGGTAGAGCGCGAGCATGAGCAGCTCGCGCAGCCGCTCCCGCAGCGGGTGCGCGGCGGTGAGCGCGGTCAGTTCGGAGACGGCCTCCGCGTGGGCGCCGACCTCCAGGTCCGTGTCGAGCCGGGTCTCCAGGAGCTGGAGGCGCCACTCCTCCAGCCGGGTGCGCTGGGTCTCGGCGTACGGGCCGGGGACGGAGGCCAGCGCCTCGCCGTCCCACAGGCCGAGGGACTTGTCGATCAGGGCCCGGGCCCCGCAGCGGTCCCCGGCCGTCCGGAGCTTCTCGGCCTCGGCGGCCAGGTCCCCGGCCACGTTCAGGTCGAGGGCAGCGTGGTGGGTGCGGACGGCGTACCCGCCGGACTCGCTGACCAGGACCCCGGCGGGCAGGACCTTGCGCAGCCGCGAGGCGTACGTCCGTACCGCCGCCAGCGCCTGGGAGGGCGGCTCGTCCCCCCAGATGGCGTCGATCAGCTCGCCTGCCGTGGCCGTGCGCCCGTCGCGCAGCAGCAGCGCCGCGAGCAGCGCGCGCTGCTGCGGCGACCCGGAGGGAAGTGCTTCTCCGGCCCGCCAGGCGCGGACCGGGCCGAGCACGCCGAAGCGCAGGTCGCCACCGACGTCGTCGGAACCACCTGTCGACGGAGCCCGCTGCTCCGGAACTCGCGGGCCGTTCTCACGGTCCATAGCTCCCCCTGCCGTGCCGCTGGTTTCGCCCTGGACAGTCTGCCTTGTCCGGAGCGAGCGCGTCAGCATCGGGTGACTGTCTGCACAAGTCCCGCCAAAGGATGCGCGCCCAGACTAGCTGACGGACCGTCAGATGGGCGCTACCGTGAGGCCATGGAGACCTTCCCCAGGATCATCTCGGTGGACGACCACACCGTGGAGCCCCCGCACGTCTGGCGGGACCGGCTCCCGTCCCGGTACCGCGACTCGGGCCCCCGGATCGTCCGCGCCCCGCTGAAGGAAATGACCTTCCTCGGCGGGAGGTTCGCGCCCGTCATGGGCGCCAAGGGCGACGAAGGACCGATCGGCGACTGGTGGGTGTACGAGGACCTGCACCGGCCGCTCACCCGCCTCGACACCGCCGTCGGCTACGACCGCGACGAGATCAGGCTCGAAGTGATCACCTACGAGCAGATGCGGCCGGGGTCCTACTCCGTGCCCGACCGCCTCGCCGACATGGACGTGAACCACGTCCAGTCCGCGCTCTGCTTCCCCACCTTCCCGCGCTTCTGCGGGCAGACGTTCACCGAGGCGAGCGACCGGGAGCTCGGCCTCCTCGGGGTGCGGGCCTACAACGACTGGATGGTCGAGGAGTGGTGCGGCCCGGAGGCCCGGGGCCGGCTCATACCCCTCACGCTGATCCCGCTCTGGGACGCGGAACTGGCCGCCGCCGAGGTCCGCCGCAACGCCGCCCGGGGCGTGCGCGCCGTCGCCTTCTCCGAGATCCCGCCGCACCTCGGGCTGCCGTCGGTCCACACCGACGACTGGGACCCTTTCCTGCGCGCGTGCGACGAGACCGGGACGGTCGTCGCGATGCACATCGGCTCGTCCAGCCGGATGCCGTCCACCTCCGCCGACGCCCCGCCCGCCGTCGGCTCCACGATCACCTTCGCCAACTGCTGCTTCTCGATGGTCGACTGGCTGATGAGCGGCAAGTTCGAGCGCTTCCCGAACCTCCGGGTGATGTACGCGGAGGGGCAGATCGGCTGGATCCCCTACATCCTCGAACGCGCCGACGTGGTGTGGGAGGAGAACCGCGGCTGGGGCGGCGTCGCCGAGAAGGTGCTGCGCCCGCCGTCGGAGCTCTTCGCCGAGCACGTCTACGGCTGCTTCTTCGACGACGCCTTCGGGCTGCGGAACCTCGACGCGATCGGGGTGGGGAACGTCCTCTACGAGACGGACTATCCCCACTCGGACTCCACCTGGCCCAAGTCCCGGGAGGTCGGCGAGGCCCAGATGGGTCACCTCGCGCCGGACGTCGTCGAGCGGATCGTGCGCGGCAACGCGATCGAGCTGCTCGGCCTGACGGCGGACGGGCTCTGGCGCCCCTGACCGGACCGCGTCGGCACGACCCTTGTCTGATGGAGCGTCAGCGACGACGATGGGGCCCCTTCGTTTCCTGACGGTGTGTCAGTTAAGGGGTCCCCATGGTCGTCTACGGAATGCAGCTCCCGGTCCAGTCGCAGAGCACCCTCTACGCCGAGCCGTGGGAGGCCGCCGCCGGCCCCGCCGACCTGGTGGAGATCGCCCGCGTCGCCGACCGGACCGGCTTCGACTACATCGCGAGCTGCGACCACGTCGCGATCCCGCGCCGGCTCGCCGGTCCGATGAGCACGGTCTGGTACGACCCGGTCGCCACGCTCTCCTTCCTCGCCGCGGCCACCGAGCGCGTCCGGCTGCTCTCCCACGTCGCCGTCGTCGGCCTGCGCCACCCGCTGGTGACCGCCAAGGCGTACGCGACCCTCGACCACCTCTCCGGCGGACGGCTGGTGCTCGGGGTCGGGGCCGGGCACGTCCAGGAGGAGTTCGAGGCGGTCGGGGCGGACTTCGCGGGGCGCGGTCCGCTGCTCGACGAGACGATCGACGCGCTCCGGGCGGCCCTCGGACCGGAGGAGTACCCGGAGCACACCGGCGAGCGGTTCGCCTTCAAGGACCTGGGGCAGCTGCCCCGGCCCGCCCAGGAGCGGGTCCCGGTGTGGGTCGGCGGCTCCTCGCCGGCCGCCGTGCGCCGGGCCGCCCTCCGGGGGGACGGCTGGCTGCCCCAGGGCGACCCCCGAGGCAAGCTCCCCGCCCTGATCGCCCGGCTCACGCGCCTGCGCGAGGAGGTCGGGATCGAGACCCCGCTCACCGTCGGGGCGATCGTCGAGCCCCTCTACGTCGGCACGGCGGGCTGGGACGTCGGCCGGCGCACCCTGACGGGCCGGCCGGAGGCCCTCGCCGAGTCGCTGAACGCGTACGGCGCGATGGGCGTGCACCAGATCCAGGTCCGCTTCCGCTCCCGCTGCCGGAGCGAACTCACCGACCAGATGGCGGCCTTCGCCGCCGACGTCGCCCCCCACCTGACCTGAGGAGACCGCACATGGGCAAGCTGGACGGACGCGTCGCCGTCATCACGGGCGCCGCGCGCGGGCAGGGTGAGCAGGAGGCGCGGCTCTTCGCCGCCGAGGGGGCGCGGGTCGTCCTCGGGGACGTCCTGGACGGCCCCGGCGAGGCGCTCGCCAAGGAGCTGGGTCAGGAGCGGGCGGCCTACGTCCACCTGGACGTGACGAGCGAGGAGGACTGGGCGGACGCGGTCGCCGCCGCCCGGGACCGCTTCGGGCGGATCGACGCACTGGTGAACAACGCCGGCATCCTCCGCTTCAACGAGCTGGTCTCCACCCCGCTCGAGGAGTTCCAGCGGATCGTCTCCGTCAACCAGGTCGGCTGCTTCCTGGGGATACGGACCGTCGCCCCCGAGATCGCGGCGGCGGGCGGCGGGACGATCGTGAACACCGCCTCCTACACCGGCCTGACGGGGATGGCGGGCGTCGGGGCCTACGCCGCGACCAAGCACGCGGTCCTCGGCCTGACCCGGGTCGCGGCCCTGGAGCTGGCGTCCTCGGGGATCCGGGTCAACGCCGTCTGCCCGGGCGCCATCGACACCCCCATGAGCAATCCGGAGGGCGTGGACCCGGCGGCGACGGCCGAGCTGTACCGCACGCTCGTACCGCTGGGTCGGATCGGCCGGCCGGAGGAGGTCGCGGCGCTGGCGCTCTTCCTGACCGGGGAGGACTCGTCGTACATCACGGGACAGCCGTTCGTGATCGACGGCGGATGGCTGGCGGGGGTCAGCCTTTTCTGACGCCTCATCAGCTATTGACGCCCCCGCGCGGCGGTGCCAGAGTCGGGGCCATCGAATATCTGACGGTACGTCAGAAACAACGAGGACGGTGAACCCCTTGGAATTCGGGATCTTCGTGCAGGGATACGTCGGCAAGCGCGCCGAGACCGATCCCGAGGCCGAGCACAAGGCTCTGATGGAGGAGACCGAGTACGTCATCCAGGCGGACGCGTCCGGGTTCAAGTACGCCTGGGCCTCCGAGCACCACTTCCTGGAGGAGTACTCGCACCTCTCGGCCAACGACGTCTACCTCGGGTACCTCGCCCACGCCACCGAGCGGATCCACCTCGGCTCCGGCATCTTCAACCCGCTCGCCCCCGTCAACCACCCGGTCAAGGTGGCCGAGAAGGTCGCCATGCTCGACCACCTCTCCGGCGGGCGCTTCGAGTTCGGCACCGGGCGCGGGGCCGGCTCCCACGAGATCCTCGGGTTCATGCCGGGCATCACCGACATGAACCACACCAAGGAGATCTGGGAGGAGACGATCGCCGAGTTCCCCAGGATGTGGCTCCAGGACGAGTACGCCGGCTTCCAGGGCAAGCACTGGTCGCTCCCGCCCCGCAAGATCCTGCCCAAGCCGTACGGGAAGTCCCACCCGGCGATGTGGTACGCCGCCGGGTCGCCCTCCTCGTACGCCATGGCGGGGAAGAAAGGGCTCGGCGTCCTCGGGTTCAGCGTGCAGAAGGTCTCCGACATGGAATGGGTCGTCGAGTCCTACAAGTCCGCGATCAAGGAGGCGGAGGCGGTCGGGGACTTCGTCAACGACAACGTCATGGTGACCTCGACGGCGATCTGCGCGGAGACGCACGACAAGGCCGTCGAGATCGCCGTCGGCGGCGGACTCAACTACCTCCAGTCGCTGCTCTTCCGCTACCACGACACCTTCCCGCGGCCCGAGGGCATCCCGGAGTGGCCCGAACTCCTGCCGGAGTACAGCGCCGAGCTCATCGAACTCCTCATCGCCGAGGAGCTGATGATCTGCGGCGACCCGGAGGAGGTCACCCGCCAGTGCAAGCGCTGGGAGCAGGCGGGGGCCGACCAGCTGTCGTTCGGGCTGCCGATCGGGATCTCGTACGAGGACACGATGAACTCGATCAGGCTGATCGGCGAGCACGTGATCCCGAAGATCGACACGGACCCTGTCCACCGCACCACCCGCTTCCGCGGGGCCGCGGGAGCCTGACCCACGTCGCGCCCCGGCCTCCCGAGGGGGACGGCCGCCCGTACGGGACCGGGTGGGCGCCAGTGAAGCGCGGGGTGGTGTCTTCCCGGACCGCCGCCCCGTCACCGGCCCCGGTCGGAGGCACCGCGGCCGCGGCCGGCTGCGGAGCCCCCGGCCGGGGCAGTCCACGTGAGGAAGGGACACCATGCTCGACCACCTGATCAAGGGCGCCACCGTCGTGGACGGGACCGGCGCGCCGGGCTTCGTCGCCGACGTCGGCATACGCGACGGGCGGATCGTCCTCGTCGCCGGACCCGGCACCGTCACGGAGGCCGCCCGTACCACCGAGGACGCCACCGGCCTCGTCCTCGCGCCCGGCTTCGTCGACCCCCACACCCACTACGACGCCCAGCTCTTCTGGGACCCCTTCGCCACCCCCTCCATGAACCACGGCGTCACCACCGTCGCCGGCGGCAACTGCGGCTTCACCCTCGCGCCCCTCCACCCCGGCCGGCCCGAGGACGCCGACTACACCCGCCGCATGATGTCCAAGGTCGAGGGCATGGCCCTGAAGGCCCTTGAAGAGGGCGTCGACTGGAGCTGGTCGTCCTTCGGCGAGTACCTCGACGCCCTCGAAGGGCGGATCGCCGTCAACGCCGGCTTCATGGTCGGCCACTGCGCCCTGCGCCGGTACGTGATGGGCCCGGACGCGGTCGGCGGGCAGCCCTCCGAGGAGCAGCTGGCCCGCATGGTGGCCCTGCTCCACGACGCCATGGAGGCCGGCGCCTGGGGCCTGTCCACCACCCAGTCCGTCACCCACTCCGACGGCGACGGCGCCCCCGTCGCCTCCCGGCACGCGACCCCCGAGGAGCTCGTCGCCCTCTCCCGGGCCGTGGGCGAACACGAGGGCACCCAGCTCGAAGCGATCCTCGCCGGCTGCCTCGACCAGTTCTCCGACGCCGAGATCGACCTCTTCGTCGAGATGACGGCCGCCGCCGGACGTCCGCTCAACTGGAACGTCCTCACCATCGACGCCGCCGTCCCCGAACGCGTCCCCCGCCAGCTCGTCGCCTCCGAACGCGCCCGCAGGTCCGGCGGCCGGATCGTCGCCCTCACCATGCCGATCCTCACCCCCATGAACATGTCGCTGGGCACCTTCTGCGCCCTCAACCTCATCCCGGGATGGGGAGAGGTCCTCTCCCTCCCCGTCCCCGAGCGGATCGCCAAGCTCCGCGAGCCCGACGTGCGCGCCGAGATGCTGCGGCGCGCCGACTCCAGGGAGGCCGGCGTCTTCCGGCGCCTGGCGCACTTCGGCCGGTACGTCATCGGGGACACCTACAGCCGCGAGAACGAGGGCCTGACCGGCCGCGTCGTGCGGGACATCGCCGCCGAGCGCGGCCAGGACCCCTTCCAGTGCCTCGTCGAGATCTGCGCCAACGACGACCTGCGCACCATCCTGTGGCCCATGCCCACCGACAACGACCCGGCCTCCTGGGCGCTGCGCCGCGAGACCTGGGAGCACGAGGACGTGATGCTGGGCGGCTCCGACGCCGGCGCCCACCTGGACCGCATGTGCGGAGCGCCGTACACCACCCGCTTCCTGGGCGACTGCCTGCGCGGGCGCCGGCTCGTCCCCCTCGAACAGGCGGTGCGGATGCTCACCGACGACCCGGCCCGGCTCTTCGGTCTGCGGGAGCGCGGGCGGATAGCGGAGGGCCACCACGCGGACCTGGTCCTCTTCGACCCCGAGCGGATCGACGCCGGCCCGGCGACCCTGGTGCACGACCTGCCCGGGGACAGCCCCCGGCTCGACTCGCGGGCGATCGGCGTCGTCTCCGTCCGCGTCAACGGCGTGGAGACCATCCGCGACGACGAGGTGACCGGCGCCGTCCCGGGCAGGGTGCTGCGCTCGGGGCGCGACACGAGGACGGTGAGCACCCGGTGAGGACCGAGCGGCTGTACATCGACGGGGCGTGGACCGAGCCCGAGGGCGGGCACTACGAGGTGGTCGACCCGGCCACCGAGGAGGTCGTCGGCCTCGCGCCCGAGGCCTCCCGCGCCCAGGTGTACGAGGCGGCCGCCGCGGCCCGCGCGGCCTTCGCCACCTGGTCCCGCACGAAGCCGGAGGAGCGGGCCGCGATCCTGGACCGCGCCGCGGACCTCATGGCCCGTGACGCCGAGGCGAACGTGGCCCTCGCCCGCGCCGAGACCGGGGCCACCACCGCCACCGCGCGCGGGATGCAGGTCGCCGTCGGCTCCTCCCGCTTCCGGCGGTACGCGCGGGGGGCCCTGGAGCCGGTCGAGCGGGCGCTGCCCCCGCAGGTCAACGAGGCGGGTCCGATGGGCAGGGCCGGGGTCTTCGGGGCGGTCGCCGTCCGCCGCCCGGTCGGGGTGGTCACCTGCATCACGTCGTACAACAACCCGTGGGCCAATCCGGCGGGCAAGATCGCCCCGGCGCTCGCCATGGGGAACACGGTCGTGGTGAAGCCGGCCCCGCAGGACCCGCTCTCGGTCTACGCGATGACCAGGGCCCTGGCCGAGGCGGGCGTCCCGGCGGGCGTCGTCAACGTCGTCACGGGCGCGGGCGCCTCCGTCGGTGAGGCGGCCGTCGACTCCCCGGACGTCGACATGGTCTCCTTCACCGGCTCGACCGCCGTCGGGCAGCGGATCGGCGAGGTCTGCGGCGGGGCGCTGAAGCGGCAGCTGATGGAGCTGGGCGGCAAGGGCGCGGCGCTGGTCTTCGACGACGCCGACCTCGACTCGGCCGTGGCGGGCATCGGTACCACCTTCTCCTTCTACAGCGGGCAGATCTGTACGGCCCCCACCCGGGTCCTCGCCCAGCGCGGGATCCACGACCGGCTGGTCGAGAAGCTCACCGCCTCCCTCTCCTTCATGACGGTCGGCGACCCGGCGGCGCGGGGCACGGTGGTCGGCCCGGTGATATCGGCGGCGCACCGCGACCGGATCGAGGCCTACGTCGACCTGGGCAGGAAGGAGGGCGCCAGGGTCGTGGCGGGCGGGGAGCGTCCGGACCGCCCGAAGGGCTTCTACGTCGCCCCCACGCTCCTGGCGGACTGCACCAACGACATGCGGGTCGTCCGGGAGGAGATCTTCGGCCCGGTGGTCGTGGTGGTCCCCTTCGACGACGAGGAGGAGGGGGTCGCCCTCGCGAACGACAGCGACTACGGCCTCATCGACTACGTCTGGTCGGGCGACGTGGCCCGCGCGTTCCGGATCGCGGGCCGGCTGCGGGCCGGCGGCGTCGGCGTGAACACCGTCGGGCGGAACATGGAGGCGCCGTTCGGCGGGTTCAAGAAGAGCGGTGTGGGCCGCGACGTCGGCTCGTACGCCCTGCACGCCTACAGCGAGACGCAGGCGGTGGTCTGGCCCGGTTGATCGCCCGACGGGGCCTTCGGGTCCCTCCGGACGACGGCGGGAAAAACGGCACGGGAAATTTTGGAATCGGACATTCCGGGCCCAGCTGCGGTTCCCGCATATCGGACGTCCTCCGGCGGTCCAACCAATCGGTCGGTATGCCGGATCGTCGATCTTTCAATCATTGGCGATCGGCAGGATTCCGCCTCGCAATGCAAGGTGAAGATCGATGCTGTGAGTGGATTGCGATCTTCCGGATGTGGAAACCGCAGCACTTAACGTCCTGTTCATGACTCAGGTGGATGCACGGCCCCAGGCCGGAGACACGGTAAGGGGCGTCGACGCCCCGGGCGACACCCAAGGCGTACGCCGCAAGGGACTGGGCGGGAACTCCGTCGGGCTGATGGGCAGTGCCGTCATCGGCATCTCCACCGTCGCCCCGGTCTACTGCCTGACCTCGACGCTCGGCTCCACGGCCGGCGAGGTCGGACTCCAGATGCCCGCGATCTTCCTCGCCGGCTTCCTCCCCATGCTGCTCGTGGCGTTCGCCTACCGCGAGCTCAACAAGGTCATGCCGGACTGCGGCACCTCCTTCACCTGGACCGTGAAGGCCTTCGGCCCCCGGATCGGCTGGATGTGCGGCTGGGGCCTCGTCATCGCGACGATCATCGTCCTCTCCAACCTCGCCGGGGTCGCGACCTCCTACTTCTGGCTGCTGGCCGGCGAGATCACGGGCAACCCGTCGATCGCGGCCCTGGACGACAACAAGGCCGTCCACATCGTCACCTGCCTCGCGCTCATCGCGCTGGCCACGGCGATCAGCTACCGCGGCATGACCGCCACCAAGGGCGTGCAGTACGCCCTCGTCGGCCTCCAGCTCGTCGTGCTCGTCGTGTTCGTCGCCATGGCCTTCCAGAAGGCCGGCAGCGGCGCCTTCGACACCGGCCTGAGCTTCTCCTGGTCCTGGATGAACCCGTTCGCCGTCCAGTCCTTCGCGGCCTTCACCGCCGGTCTCTCCCTCTCGATCTTCATGTACTGGGGCTGGGACGCCTGTCTCGCCACCAACGAGGAGACCTCCGGCTCCACCAAGACCCCCGGCCGCGCCGCGCTCGTCGCGATGGTCGTCCTGGTCGCCTCCTACCTGGCCACCGGCATCGCCGCCCAGATGGCCGTCGGCTCCGGCGACACCGGCCTCGGCCTCGCCAACCCGGAGACCTCCGACAACGTCTTCGCCGCCCTCGCCGGCCCGGTCATGGGCCCGGCCCTCGGCATCCTGCTCTTCGTCGCGGTCCTCGCCTCGGCGGCGGCCAGCCTCCAGACGACGTTCATCCCGGTGGCGCGCACCGTGCTGGCCATGGCGGCGTACGAGGCCCTCCCCGCCTCCTTCGCCAAGGTCCACCCCCGCTTCAAGGTCCCCGGCAAGGCCACGGTCGTCGCGGGCGTCGCGACCGGCGTCTTCTACACGGTCATGACCGTGGTCAGCGAGAACGTCCTGGTCGACACGATCTACGCGCTCGGCCTGATGATCTGCTTCTACTACTCGCTCACGGCGTTCGCCTGTGCCTGGTACTTCCGCAAGGAGCTCTTCCACTCCGGCCGGAACCTCCTCTACAAGGGCGTGTGCCCGGTGCTCGGCGGCATCCTCCTGACCGCGGTCTTCGGCAAGACGCTGTACGACATGTGGGACCCGGCCTACGGCAGCGGCTCCTCGGTCCTCGGCGTCGGCTCGGTCTTCGTCATCGGTGTCGGACTGCTGCTGCTCGGCGTGGTGATCATGCTGGTGATGCAGCGCAGGAGCCCCGCGTTCTTCCGGGGCGAGGTGCTGACCAAGGAGACGCCGTCGCTCGTCGTCGCCGACTGAGCGCCGGCACGAGCACCAGCAGCACGATCGCCTGAGTCGCAGTACCGAAGGTGGCGGGACCGGACGGGGTCCCGCCACCTTCTTCGTACCCCGCTGACCCGGAGCGGCCGGCCGCTCCGGGTCAGCGGGGGGCGGCGGCCGTGTCGGGCAGCACCGGCCGGTTTCCCCGGGTCCACGCGATGCGCAGCTCCGACCGGGACAGCCGCCAGCCGCCGGGGGTGCGGACGAACTCGTTCTCCGTGCGCCCGCCGGAGACGAACAGGCCGCCGTCGCCCGCCAGGACATGGGTGGAGAGCTGGTTGCCGAGGAGGGTGGCCCGGTCGCCCTCCACGTCGACCAGGTAGTTCGACCCGAAGTGGACGGTCCGGTCGAAGAGCCGCATCGCCATCCGTACGTTCGCGGCGACGGCGTCCCGGCCGCGGACGTCCCCCGCGGGGGTGGACGTGGTCGCGTCCTCGGTGAAGAACGCGGCCGCCCACCTCCCGTCGAAGTCGCCCCGGTCGTCGAGGGAGCGCAGGTAGCGGTCGAAGAGCCGGGTGACGGCGGCGACGTCGACGAGGGCGGCGATGTCGGCCGCGGAGGCCGCGGAGGCCGCGGAGACCGTGGTGTCCGTGGAGGTCGTGGTGTCCGTGTCCGTGTTCATACGACGAGCCTCATGGCTCAACCATGCTTGAGGTCAAGAGGCGGCGACACCGTCCGATTACCGTCACGCCGCCGTGTTCGACAGGATGGGGCCATGACCGAGATCCGTACCCCCCGACTCCTCCTCCGCCGCTGGACCGACGACGACCTCGTCCCCATGGCCGAGATCAACGCGGATCCCGAGGTCATGCGCTGGATCGGCGACGGCTCCGTGCGCGATCTGGAGGAGACCGCCGCGGACATCGAGCGCTGGGAGGAGGAGTGGGACGAGGAGGGCTTCGGGCTCTTCGCCGTCGAACTGCTCGGGTCCGGCGAGCTGATCGGCTTCGCCGGCCTCTCCGTCCCGGAGTTCCTGCCCGAGGTGCTGCCCGCCGTGGAGATCGGCTGGCGGCTCGGACGCCCCTTCTGGGGACAGGGCTACGCCTCCGAGGCCGCCCACGCCGCCCTGGAGTTCGCCCTCCAGGACCGCGGCCTGGACCGGGTCGTCAGCATCACGCACATCAGCAACACCGCCTCCGAGAACGTCATGCGCAAGCTCGGCATGACCCCGGAGCGCGACACGGTCCACCCCGTCTTCGACGTCCCCCTGCGGGTCCACGCCATCGACCTCAGCGAGTACCAGGGCTGACCGGGCGGGCCCGCCGGAAGCGGGCCCGCGCGACCACCGGCAGGCCGGCTCGGCCGCGGCCGTGGGCGCCGGGACGACGCGCGACGTCCGCGCGTCGCCCCTCTCGGAAAACCGCGCCCCACGCCCTACCGTGCCCCCATGCGGATCTCGACCACGATCTTCCTGACCGACGAGACCATCACCCCCGTACGGCTCGCGCGCGAACTGGAACAGCGCGGGTTCGCCGGGCTCTACCTCCCCGAGCACACCCACATCCCGGTCGAACGGACCACCCCCTACCCCGCGGCCGGCACCGAACTGCCCCGCGAGTACGGCCGGACGCTCGACCCCTTCGTCGCCCTCGGCCAGGCGGCGGCCGTCACCGAGAGGCTCGGACTCGGCACCGGGATCACGCTGGTCACCCAGCACGACCCGATCGCCCTGGCCAAGCAGATCGCCACCCTCGACCACCTCTCAGGGGGCCGCTTCACCCTCGGCGTCGGCTTCGGCTGGAACAAGGAGGAGGCCGCCGACCACGGGGTGGAGTGGGCCACCCGGCGCGAGCTCGGCCGGGAGCGGATGGCGCTGATGCGCGCCCTGTGGGCCCCCGAGCCCACCGCCTACGAGGGCGCCCTCGGGGTCTCCGTCCGCGCCTCCCACGCCTGGCCCAAGCCCGCGGGCGGCGCCCCCCGCACCCTCTTGGGCGGGGCGGCGGGACCCCGGCTCTTCGCGCAGATCGCCGACGTCGCCGACGGCTGGATGCCGATCGGGGGCCGCGGCCTGTCGCAGTCGGTGCCCGTCCTGCGCGAGACCTGGGAGAAGGCCGGCCGCGACCCCGCGGACCTGCGGATCGTCCCGTACGCGGTCCTGCCGAACCCGGGCAAGCTCGCGCACTACGCGGAGCTGGGCTGCGAGGAGGTCGTCCTCCAGCTCCCGCCGGGGGACGAGCCCGAGGTGCTGCGCGTCCTCGACGACTACGGGCGGTACCTCTGACCGTTCACCTCAACGAAGCGCCGGGGGCTCCAGACCTTCGACGGCTTCGTCGCCACCGGCACCGGAGGGGTCGTAGGCGCAGGGCATCGCCGTGAACCCGTCGAGGGTCCTCCAGTGGGACCACCAGGTGACGACGACCCGGTCCGGGTTGTCGTCGGCCTCGTCCCGCCGCTCGGCCCGCAGCACCCGGTCGTCCCCGCTGTCGCGGAACGCGGTGACGGTCCAGCCGGTCCCGTCCAGGTGGTCGCGGAGCCGGCGGAGCGCGGCCCCGCCCTCCTGCTCGGAGACGCCGGCGATCCGCCAGTTGTGTCCGAGCCGGTAGGAGCCCTTCTCGGGCTCGTCCGCCATGCTCTCCAGGCCGTCCGGATAGCAGACCTCGGCGGAGATCGAGTTCTCGGCGGCGTGGTTGTCACCGTCCGGCCGCGCGGCGGGGAGCGCGCCGCCGAGTCCGGCGACGTCGTACAGCTCCTGGGTCCGTGAGGTGGCCCGCTCGGCCATCACGGCCGGAGCCACCTCCGGGAAACCCTCGCCCGTCGCCCGTTCCACGGCGTACGTGACGAGGAGCCCGGCCACGAGCAGCACCGGAACCGCGACCGCGGCGAGGATCACGAAGAAGGTGACCCGCAGGGCACCGCGCAGCGGCGTCGGCGGATCGGCCACGTCGTCCATCAGTTGGTTCGTCACGAGGGCGACACTAGAACGCGTTCCGGGGGCCCGGATGAGCACCGCTCCTCAGCCGGACGGGGTGCGGGTACTCACGCGTCCCCGCCCCGACGTCCGCGTTCCCGCCGCCGACGGCCGCTCGTATGCTCGGTGCATGACGGATCACCAGCCCGGACGGCCCACCGAGAACGCCATGCGCCGTGCCCTCAAGCGGGCCAGGGACGGGGTGGCGCTCGACGTCACCGAGGCCGCCGTGCTGCTCCAGGCGCGGGGCGCGGACCTGGAGGACCTCGCCGGATCGGCGGCACGGGTGCGCGACGCGGGCCTCGCCGCCGCCGGCCGGCCCGGCGTCATCACGTACTCCAAGAGCGTCTTCATCCCGCTCACCCGGCTCTGCAGGGACACCTGCCACTACTGCACCTTCGTCACCGTGCCCGGCAAGCTGCGCCGTGCCGGGCACGGGATGTTCATGTCCCCTGACGAGGTCCTGGACATCGCCCGCCGCGGCGCCGAACTGGGCTGCAAGGAAGCCCTGATCACGCTCGGCGACAAGCCCGAGGACCGCTGGCCCGAGGCGCGGGAGTGGCTCGACGCGCACGGCTACGACGACACCCTGGCGTACGTAAGGGCCATGGCGATCCGCATCCTGGAGGAGACCGGGCTCCTGCCCCACCTCAACCCCGGTGTGCTGTCCTGGACGGACTTCCAGCGCCTCAAGCCGGTCGCCCCCAGCATGGGCATGATGCTGGAGACGACCGCGACCCGTCTGTGGTCCGAGCCCGGCGGGCCGCACTACGGCTCCCCGGACAAGGACCCCGCCGTGCGGCTGCGGGTCCTGGAGGACGCCGGGCGCTCCTCCGTGCCCTTCACCAGCGGACTGCTCATCGGGATCGGCGAGACGTACGAGGAGCGGGCCGAGTCCCTCTTCGCGCTGCGCAAGGTCTCCCGCGCCTACCACTCCGTCCAGGAGCTGATCATCCAGAACTTCCGCGCGAAGCCGGACACGGCGATGCGCGGGATGCCGGACGCGGAACTCGACGACCTCGTCGCCACCATCGCCGTCGCCCGGCACATCATGGGCCCGAGCGCCTGCCTCCAGGCCCCGCCGAACCTCGTCGACGAGGAGTACGGCCGGCTCATCGGCGCCGGCATCGACGACTGGGGCGGGGTCTCGCCCCTCACCATCGACCACGTGAACCCCGAGCGGCCCTGGCCGCAGATCGACACCCTGGCCGAGAAGTCCCGTGCGGTCGGCTTCGAGCTGCGCGAACGCCTCTGCGTCTACCCCGAGTTCGTCGGCCGCGGCGAGCCCTGGCTCGACCCGCGGCTGCTGCCGCACGTCCGTGCCCTCGCCGACCCGGAGACGGGCCTCGCCAACCCGGACGCGCCGGTGCGCGGCCTGCCCTGGCAGGAGCCGGACGAGGCGTTCACGGCGAGCGGCCGCACCGACCTGCACCGCACCGTCGACACCACCGGCCGGACGCACGACCGCCGCGCGGACTTCGACGAGGTTTACGGCGACTGGGAGGCGCTGCGCGAGGCGGCCGTCCCCGGCATGGTCCCCCAGCGCATCGACACCGACGTGCGGGACGCCCTCGCCGTGGCCGCCGATGACCCGACACGGCTCACCGACGACCAGGCGCTGGCCCTGCTGCACGCGGACGGCCCCGCGCTCGACGCGCTGACCCGGATCGCCGACGACGTACGCGCGTCGGTGAACGGCGACGACGTCACGTACGTCGTCACACGGAACATCAACTTCACCAACGTCTGTTACACCGGCTGCCGCTTCTGCGCCTTCGCGCAGCGGCGCACCGACGCCGACGCCTACACCCTCTCCCTCGACCAGGTCGCCGACCGGGCCCAGCAGGCGTGGGAGGTCGGCGCGGTCGAGGTGTGCATGCAGGGCGGCATCCACCCGGACCTTCCGGGCACGGCCTACTTCGACATCGCGCGGGCGGTGAAGGAGCGCGTCCCCGGCATGCACGTCCACGCCTTCTCGCCGATGGAGGTCGTCAACGGCGCCACCCGGACCGGGCTCTCGATCCGCGAGTGGCTGACGGCCGCGAAGGAGGCCGGGCTCGACTCGATCCCCGGCACGGCCGCCGAGATCCTCGACGACGAGGTGCGGTGGGTCCTCACCAAGGGCAAGCTGCCCACGGCGACCTGGATCGAGGTGATCACCACCGCCCACGAGCTGGGCATCCGGTCCTCGTCCACGATGATGTACGGCCACGTGGACCAGCCGCGCCACTGGCTGGGCCACTTCCGCACGCTGGCCCGTATCCAGCGGGCGGCCCTGGAGGCCGGGCGGGAGGGCTTCACGGAGTTCGTGACGCTGCCCTTCATCCACACCAACGCCCCCGTCTACCTCGCGGGCATCGCCCGGCCCGGCCCGACGGTCCGCGACAACCGCGCCGTCACGGCCATGGCCCGGTTGCTGTTGCACCCGTACATCCCGAACATCCAGACCAGCTGGGTGAAGCTGGGCGCGGAGGGTGCCGCCGAGATGCTCCGCTCCGGCGCGAACGACCTGGGCGGCACGCTGATGGAGGAGACCATCTCCCGGATGGCCGGCTCCGGCTACGGCTCGTACCGCTCGGTCAGGGACCTGACCGCCATCGCGGAGGCGGCCGGCCGTCCCGCCCGGCCGAGGACGACGCTCTACGGCGAGGTGCCGCAGGAGCGGGTGCGGGCGGCGCTCGCGTCCGACGGCCACCTGCCGGAGCTGCTGCCTGTGCTGGGTGACTGACGGGGTTTCCCCGGCGGCGGCGGGGCCGGCCGATCGGCGGGGCCCGCCGGACCTCGACGGTGAAGGTTACGTCGGGGTCCGGTGAACTGCGGTCGAAAAGGGGCAGAAGGGCATCCGATCGCAAAACGTTCCGACCCCTGAACGGGCGAACCCGGTCCATTACAGTGCTGCGAGATGCGCGACCTGGCGCCGAGGGCTTTCCGGGGGAGGGCACGTCGTGACGACGACCGCCGCGGCCGTGTGGGGCCGTGCCGAACAGCAGGACTTCCGGGCCCGGGTGCGCGGCTGCCTCCTCGGCGGGGCCGTCGGCGACGCCTTCGGCGCGGGGGTCGCGGCGCTGTCCCTGGAGGAGATCCGGGCCGAGCACGGCCCGCAGGGTCTCACCGAGCCCGTCCCGGCCCACGGCAGGCGCGGGGCCGTCACCGCCGCCACGCAGATGACCCTCTTCACCGTCGACGGGCTGATACGCGCGCAGGTCCGCCGGGACACCGGGGCCTGGCATCCGCCCACCGACGTCCACCGGGCCCATCTGCGCTGGGCGGCCACGCAGCGCGACTGGGGCCCCGACGAACGGCGCAAGGACAACGGCTGGCTCGCCCGCGAGGAGTGGCTCTACGCCCGCAGGAACCCGGCCCGCAGCTGTCTGACGGGTCTCGGCGACGAGGTCCTCGGCACCCTCGACAAACCCAAGAACCCGGGCGCGACCGATTCCGGCGCGCTGGTCAGGTCGGCGCCCTTCGGGCTGCTGGTCGGGTGGGAGCCGCAGCTGGTGTGCCAGCTGGCGGTGGAGTGCGCGGCCCAGACGCACGGCGACCCCGCCGCCTACCTCGCGGCCGGCGCCCTGGCCGTCGTCGTGCACGGCCTCGCCCGCGGCGAGAGCGTCGACGGCTCGGTGCAGCGGGCGCTCGGCCAGCTCGCCCCCCGCCCCGGCCACGAGCCCGTCACCGCCGCCCTCCAGCAGGCCCTCGGAGCCGTACGCCAGGGCATGCCGAACGCCGCCAGGGTCACCGCCCTCGGCGCGGACGAGGACCGGGCCGAGAACCTCCTCGCCGTCGCGGTCTACTGCGCCCTCGTCGGGGAGGACATCCGGCACGGCCTGCGCCTCGCGGTCAACCACGACGGGCCCTCGGCGGCGACGGGCGCGGTGACGGGTGCCCTGCTCGGCGCCCTGCACGGCGAGACGGCCCTCCCGCCGGCCTGGCTGGCCGAGCTGGAGGGCCGTTCGACGGTCCTGGAGATGGCGGACGACTTCGCGATGGAGATGACGCAGGGCGCCGCCCTGCACAGCCCCTCCGAGTCCTCGCCCGGCTGGCTGGCGCGCTATCCGAGGGGCTGACCCGTGCGGTCGCCGCCGCTCTGCGCGGGGACGGCGGCGGCTCCGGCCGGGCTGCCGTCGTCCGAGTGGAGCTTGTCGAGGACCGCGTCCCGCTCCGGGGTGTCCTCGGGCTTGATGAAGCCGATGAGGATGTAGAGGACGAGGGAGACGGCGAGCGGCGAGACGATCTGGATCTGGAGCTCGAGACCGTCGAGGCCGTAGTTGGTCAGCCAGAAGGTGAAGAGGCCGGCCGCCCACGAGACCAGCGCCGCCGTCGGCCCGGACTTCCGGAAGGACCGCAGCAGTCCGAGCATGAACGGGATGGCGATCGGTCCCATGAGCCCGGCCACCCACTTGATGACGATGGTGATGATGTCCTTGAAGGCGGGGGAGTTGACCTGGGTCGCGACCGCCATCGACAGCGCGAGGAAGGCGATCGTCGACCAGCGCGCGGCCAGCAGCCCGGCCCGGTGGGTCCAGGTCCGGGCGGCCTTGCTCAGCACGGGGGCGATGTCCCGGGTGAAGACGGCCGCGATGGCGTTGGCGTCCGAGGAGCACATGGCCATGGTGTGCGAGAAGAAGCCGACGATGACCAGGCCGAGCAGGCCGTGCGGCAGCAGCTGCTCGGTCATCAGGGCGTACGAGTCGGAGGCGTCGGGCTTCTTGGGGTCGACGAGCAGCGGCGCGACCCACATGGGGAAGAAGAGGACCAGCGGCCAGACGAACCACAGGACGGCCGAGAGCCGGCCGGAGCGGGTGGCCTCGCGGGCGTTGGGCGTGGCCATGTAGCGCTGGGCCTGGTTCCACATGCCGCCGCTGTACTCGAAGGTCTTGATGAAGAGGTACGCGAGCAGGAACGTCATCGTGTACGGGCCCGCGGTCGGCGCGGTGTGCCCCTGGAGCTCGGGCCGGTCCCAGACCGTCCACAGGGCGCTGAAGCCGCCCAGTTTCGCCAGGACGGCGACGAGCATCGCGATGCCGGCGAAGAACTGGATGATGAACTGCCCCAGCTCGGTGAGCGCGTCGGCCCACAGGCCGCCGACGGTGCAGTAGATGCCCGTGACCACACCGGTGATGAGGATGCCCTCGTTGAGGGAGATGCCGGTGAAGACGGAGAGCAGGGTGGCGATGGCGGCCCACTTGGCGCCGACGTCGACGATCTTCAGCAGCACCCCGGACCAGGCGAGGGCCTGCTGGGTGGGCAGGTTGTAGCGGTTCTTCAGGTACTCCAGCGGGGAAGCCACGTGGAGCCGCGACCGGAGGCGGTTGAGCCGGGGCGCGAAGAGGTGCGCGCCGATGGCGATGCCGATCGCGATGGGGAAGGACCAGGTGACGTACGAGGTGACGCCGTAGGTGTACGCGATGCCGGCGTAGCCGGTGAACATCACGGCGCTGTAGCCCGACATGTGGTGCGAGATGCCGGAGAGCCACCAGGGCATCTTGCCTCCGGCGGTGAAGAAGTCGGAGACGTCGTCCACGCGCTTGTGGGACCAGACGCCGATCGCGACCATCACGCCGAAGTAGCCGATGAGCACGGCCCAGTCGAGACTGTTCATTGAGCCCCCTCCAGGGGTTCCGGTCCGCCTTGTGAACGCCGTTCATGGTGTGGCGAATCGAACTGCCACGACAACGCACCGGAGGGTCAAGAGAAGGTAAAATCGTTCGAGTTGTTGACCTGCGTTCATATTCATGAATACAGATGGGGTCAAAAAGGGCCGTACGGCGGGGTTCGCCGCACGGCCCGGATGGCGGGGTCGCGCGCCCGCTAACGCATCAGCTCGCCCGCGTTGACCAGAAGCGACTGCCCGGTGATGGCCCGCGCCCGGTCCGACGCGAGGAAGGCCGCCGCCTCCGCCACGTCCCCGTCGGTGGCCGGCTCGGGCAGGGCCATCCGCTCCGTGAGCCGGCCGCGCACCTCCGCCTCCGGCACGCCCTCCGTGTGCGCGGTGAACCGGACGTACGCCTGGACCGGCGGCCCCCACATCCAGCCCGGCAGGACGGTGTTGACCCGGATCCGGTAGGGACCGAACTCCCGCGCCATCGAGTACATCGCCGAGGTCAGCGCGCCCTTCGAGGCCGCGTACGCCGCCTGCCGGACCTGGGAGGGGGCGGCCACCGACGACTGCGTACCGATCAGGACGACGGAGCCGCCCCGCTCCTTGAGCGCGGGCAGGCAGGCCCGGGTCATCCGCAGGGTGCCGAGCAGGTTGACGTCCAGGACGCCCTGCCAGGTGGCGAAGTCGGCATCCTCGACGCCGCCGAAGTAGCTGTCCCGGGCCGCCACGTGCACGACCGCGTCGACCGCCCCGAACCGCTCGACCGCGAGCGCGGCCAGCGCCCCGCACTGCGCCTCGTCGGTGATGTCGGTGGACAGGAAAGCGGTACGGCGCCCCTCGGGGTCGACGGCGGCCGCCGTCTTGGCGAGGTTCGCCTCGGTCCGCGCGCCGAGGACCGCGTTGCCCCCGTCCCGCACCACCGTCTCGGCGATCCGGTGGCCCAGCCCGGCGCCGACGCCCGACACGATCACGGTCTTCCCCTGGAGCGGCATCCGGGCGCCTCCCGACTCTGGCCATTCATCTGACGGCCCGTCAGAGTAGGGGGCTCCGGACGACTTGGGAAGGGACGCGGACATGGGCGACGACGCGCGCACGGGCGAGGCCGAGGGGACGCGGAGCGAGACGTACGGCGAGCTGGCCGCCGTGGGACCGTACGGCGTACGCCCCGGACATGCCCTGATCACGATGGTCGAGCCGCATCCGGGCCACGAGTACGCGTACAACCGCTGGTACGAGGACGACCACTACTACGCCGGGGCGATGGCGATGCCCTGGATGTACGCGGGGCGCCGCTGGGTCGCGACCCGCGCCCTCCAGGAGTTGCGCACCCCGGAGAAGTCCGCGGTCGCCCAGCCGGTGACGGCGGGCTGCTACCTCTCCACGTACTGGGTCACCGAGGGCCGCTACGACGAGCACATGAAGTGGACCGTCGCCATCAACAAGCGCCTGAACCGCGACGGGCGCGTCCACCGTGAACGCACGCACGTCTTCACGGCCTTCCAGGACCACGAGGCGACCGTCTACCGGGACGGGGCGGCCGGCCCGCGGGACGTCCACGCCCTGGACCACCCCTACGCGGGCCTGATCCTCCAGGTGATCGACGCGGAGGACCCCGACCGGCGGGCGGAGCTGCTCGAACACCTCCGCTCCCGCGAGCTCCCCCGCCGCCTGGCGGGCTCCCCGGCGGCGATGGTGACCGTCTTCCGCCCCACACCGCTGCCCGGGGACCGGATGACGTACGTGAAGCAGGTCGAGGGAACCGACACGCGCCTGACCCTGCTCTGGTTCCTGGAACGCGACCCACGCGACGTCTGGCGCGACCACTTCGCGGACCTGGCCGCGACGGGCGGGGAGTCCGGCCGGGTGGAACTGGTGGCACCGTTCATCCCGACGGTCCCGGGGACGGACCGGTACGTCGACGAGCTGAGGTGAGGTGAGGTGGTCCGGCGGGTCAGGGTGCCGGGCGGGGCCGAAAACAGACGGAGAAGCGCGGTCGCGGGGCGCGCGGTGCCGGGAATGGCCGAGCCCCCTCGGCCAGGACGGCGGACCGGTCGAGAGGGCTGCTGCGTGGTGTCCGCGAGGGGTGCGGTCGCGTGACGCCGGGCGCCTGACGCGCGCCGTTCAGAGGGTTCCGGTGCTCACTTCGCTGACGAAGGCGTTCCAGGAGCCGGGCCCGAAGGCGAGGGAAGGGCCCTCGGGAGCCTTCGAGTCACGCACCGCGATCGCTGCCACGGCAGGGGACTTGACCTCCACGCAGGCCCCGTTCCCCCCGGAATAGGAGGACTTCGTCCAGGTGTCCGTAGCGCCCTGAATAATCGCCATGATCTCAGCTCCGGTTCTGCCCGTAGGGTGTCGCGCCAACCTTCTTGCTGGCGTGATCGACGCTACTCGCCGGTCCCGCCGCGTGGGGCGGGCGTTCACTCGACCGGATGGCATATTCCACGTGCTCTTCCGCCGGAACAAGGCCGAGGTGTACCGTACCGGCCTCATCCCCGACAGCAGGCCTTTCGGCCGTTTTTCACCCCCGATCTCCGCCCGCGTACTTTTTGGCGATGTCGGAGATGAAGTCCCGGGTCTGCTCCACATTCAGCGCCTGTGCCCGCAAGTGCTCGTACATCACGCTGTACTTCGCGACATCCTGCGCCTTCTCCAGATAGAGGTCGCTGGTCACTCCCTCGATGTAGACGACGCTGGAGTCGGACGCGTCCGGGAACTCCAGGATCGCGTAGTGCCCGCTGATGCCCGGATGCGCACCCATCTCGAACGGCAGGACCTGGACGGTGACGTGGGGCAGGTGCGACTGCTCGACGAGGTGCTCCAGCTGCTCGATCATGAGCTGCTTGTTGCCGACCTCGCGGCGCAGCGCGCCCTCGTCGATCACCGCCCACAGGCGCAGCGGACGCTCCTCGCCCTTGATCCGGTCCTGACGGCGGGTGCGGACGGTGACCCGCTTGTCGATGTCGGCCGGCGTCGACTCCGGCAGGGCCCCGCGGATGACGGCCTCCGCGTACCCGCGCGTCTGCAGCAGCCCGGGGATGATCTGGGGCTCGTACACACGCAGGCTCTCCGCGTCCGTCTCCAGACCGATGTAGACGCTGTACGGGATGTCGCCGAAGGCGTGCCACCAACCCTGCTGGCGCGAGTCCTTGGCCATCTGCATCAGCGACTCGACGACCCGCTCGTCCTCGACCTCGTAGACGCCGCACAGATCGCGGACGTCACGCTGGCTGATGGAGCGCCGGCCGTTCTCGAGACGGCTGATCTTCGACTGGGAGACCAGGAGACGCTCGGCGACCTGCTCGGCCGTCATGTTCTTCTGCTCCCGGAGCCGGCGCAGCTCCTGGCCCAATCGGCGTCGCCTGACGGTGGGGTTGACGGTGGACGCCACGGAAACTGCACCTCCGGCTGTCGGCTGCGTAGCTGTACGTATCTACTGCTTGGCAGACTGCCACCAAAGGCCCGGTGTGCGCTGGGAAATGACGACAACCCCGGTGCCGCACGGCCCGGGCGCCCGGCCGGAGACGCGCGTGTGCGGGGCGGCCGGCTCGGCCGCCCCGCACACGTCTGTGCGGCTCCCGGAAGGGATCTGGGTGGTGCTCAGTGCACGGCCGCGCGGGCCATGCTGCCGTGACGGGGCTGCTCGGTGACGCCCGCAGGGCGCCCGCCTCCCGCCGGGGCGTTACGGCGCGGCTGGGCGGCCACGCCGTTCTGGACGTCCATCACGGCGTGTGCCACGAGGCCGCCCATGGGGTCGTGCCGGATCAGATCGCGCAGCCGGGACCGCGACGACCGTCCTTCGTTCCCCGGGTACAGGTGCTTGCCGAGTCCGACCGCGTGGGCCAGCGCGGCGAGCGCCGCGGTCCGCGGGTCCGGCGGTACACCGGTGCGGATCGCACTGTCCAGCCGGGACCTGATGTCCCGGCTGATCGCTGTCTCCGTCGCCTGGTAGCGAGTCGTCGGCAGCACTCCGCACATCTGGCCCTCCACGGCATGCACCATGCCGCATCGCTCCAGATGAGCGAGATAGATCTGACGCAGCCCCAGTCGGGGCCCGCCGATCCAGTGGACCGCCCGGACCGGGCTGCCACGCCTTCGCAGCAGCTCCAGTGCGGAGTCCAGAGTCGGATCTCCGGTCGGCCGTGGCATCACCACGGCGATACGATCCCCGTCAGGGGCTATCCGTCCTGCCAGAGCCAGCTCCACTAGCTGTGCTCCGGCGAGGCCGAGGTCGAGCGACTGCGGCTGCGCTGTGGTACCCGTGGCCGGGTCCAGAGCGAGCAGCAGAAGCTCCTCCGGAATTGTTCTGCGGCTCCTGCCCATCCATGCCTCCCCGCGTGGATGAGTCACAGGGTGACCCCTCTCACATTCATCTGTCGAGAGCGCCTGGGTGCTTCGTACGGGAACCGGCATGTATGTCGTTCTCGTCTAGCACGGGAGCCAAGGGGTTCACACAGGACACTGGTACATGGTTCGGACGTACGCATGACGCATGGAGGAGGCACGGTGGCGGGCGAGTCCCCCGAAAAGGCGGAGCAGCAGGAGTCTTCGCGGGAGGCGACTCCGGGCGGCGGCGGGCGGGATCCGCGGCTGTCCGTGTTCCGCGAGTCGAGCCCGTCGGCGTCTTCGGCGTCGGCGGCCGAGGGTTCGGAAGCGGGGTCGGGTCCGGGTTCTTCCGGTTCCGGTTCCGGCTCGGGTTCGGTTCGAGTGGACCAGCCGACGGCGGTCTTCAAGGCCCTCGCCCCGCGCGCCCCCGAGGACGACGCCCCGGCCGCCGAGCCCTCCGCGGAGCCCTCCGCCGAGGACGGTGACGGCCGCGAGGACCGCCTGCGGGCGGCTGTGGCGGCCTGGGTCGCCTCGGGCGACGAGCCGGAGGCGGCGGACGCCGCGGGCGCCCAGGAGGCCGAGGAGGCCGGGGAAGGCCCTGTCGAGGACGAGCCGGCCGTGACGGCGGACGCGGCGAAGCCGGACGCGGGCGAGCCGGTGGAACCGGTCGACGGCGACGGCGTCGACGGTGACATCGATGCCGAGACCCGGGCCGAGAACGGCTCAGGGGCCGAGGACGGAGCCGGTGAGGCCCCGGAGGCCCCCCAGGCCGCCCCTGCGGCGGCTGCGGCGCCTGACACCGCGAAGGCCACCGGTGCCGGGGAGGCGGAGGACTGGTTCGCGGCCCGGAAGCCCGCCCAGGGATCCCAGGACGCCGCTGAGGACGCCGCCGAGGCCGACGTCGCGGCCGAGCCCGCCGACGGGAAGCCCGTCGAGGTCGAGCCCGCCGACGGGAAGCCGGCCGCGGGCCGGTCCGCCGATGACTCCGCCGCCGATGACTCCGCCGCCGACCAGTCCGCCGACGGCCGGCCCGTCCTCGACCAGCCCACCGCCGTGTTCAAGGCCGTACGGCCGCCCGTCGTGGACCAGCCGACGACCGCGCTCAAGATCCCGCCGATCATGCCGCCCGCGAAGGCCGGCCCGCCCGCGCCGGACACCGACGAGGCGCCGAAGGCCGACGACGCCCCCAAGGCGCCCCCCGCGAGCGAGGCACCCCAGGCCCCGGCCGCGCCCAAGGCTCCCGAGCCGGCGAAGGCGCCCGAGTCCGATGCCGAGCGCACGAGCCAGTTCATCCCGCTCCGCCGCGACCTCCCCGGGACGCCGGCCGCCCCTGCCGCGAACACGCCGCGCCAGGCCGAGGCGAAGCCGGTGGCCCCCGCCGCCCCCGCGTCGCTCACCGAGGCCGAGCGGACCAGGCAGCAGCCCATGCCGCCGCTGCCCCCGCTGGACCTGCTCGCGGAGCTGACGAACACCCCGCCGCCGCCGCCGACCCCTCTGCGCACCGCCGCCCGACGGGTCCGGATCTGGACGCCGCTGGTCGTCCTTGCGCTGATCATCTTTGCGATCGTGCAGTTCGTGCGGCCGCTCCCGGCCCCCGCTCTGACCCTCTCCACCGCCCCGACCTTCACCTTCGCGGGCGGTGAGCTGAACATGCCGTGGCCCACCGAGGGCCAGGGTGCCGCCGAGGTCGAGGGCGTCGGATCGCTGGGCACGTACGGCGCCCAGAAGCCCGCTCCGATCGCCAGCGTCGCCAAGACGATGACCGCGTACGTGATCCTCCGGGACCACCCCATCAAGGGCGACGCGAACGGCCCGGAGATCACGGTCGACAAGAAGGCCGGCGAACAGGCCAAGGCCAAGGACGAGTCGACCGCGCCGATCGCGGAGGGGCAGACGTACTCGGAGAAGGAGCTGCTCCAGCTCCTCATGATCCCCTCCGGCAACAACGTGGCGCGTCTCCTCGCCCGCTGGGACGCCGGTTCGGAGGCCGCCTTCGTCGAGAAGATGAACGCCGCCGCCAAGGACCTCGGCATGACCGACTCGGTCTACACCGACCCCTCGGGCCTCCAGGCGACCACCGTCTCCACCCCGCTCGACCAGCTGAAGCTGGCCAAGGCGGTCATGCAGTACGACGTGTTCCGGGAGATCGTGAACATGCCGAACCTCAAGGTGGACGGCATCCCGGGGCAGATCGAGAACAACAACAACATCCTGCTGGAGCCGGGTGTCGGCGGCATCAAGACCGGCTCCTCGACGCCCGCGGGCGGCAACCTGCTCTGGTCCGCGAACACCGTCGTCGACGGCCAGAACCGCCGCATCCTCGGTGTCGTGATGGGCGCGAAGGACGCCGACCAGCTCTACCAGAAGCTCCAGCTGGCGATCGACTACAGCCTCCGGCTGATCCAGCAGGCGCAGAAGGACGTGACCTCAGCCCCGGTCGTGCGCAAGGGCCAGGTCGTCGGCCACGTCGACGACGGCCTCGGCGGCCGGACCCCGGTGATTGCGACCAAGGAGCTCAAGGCCGTCGGCTGGCCGGGCCTGAAGGTCGACCTGGAGCTGACGGACGGGGGCAAGACGGTCCCGCACGCCGGCAAGGCGGGCGACATCGTCGGCCAGGTGTCGATCGGCACCGGCACGGGCAAGGTCAGCGCTCCGGTCGCCCTCCAGACCGACCTGGTGGAGCCTGGCTTCGACAAGAAGCTGACGCGCATCGGCTGACGCGGGACGGCGCCCCGGTCCTCCGGGGCGCCCGACTGTTAGCGTTCCGAGGCACGATCACGCGCGACGGGCAGCACGGGAAAGGGCCGCAGTGACCACCGCCGAGCCGACACGCGCCGACGAGGGCGCGCAGTCACGACCCCGGTCCCGGGACTCCGCGTCGCGAATAAACCTCCCGGCGCCCCGTCCGGCCACCGGTACGGCGGCGTCGGGGACGCCCCGCCCGCGCCCCGCGCGCCGCAAGCGCCGCTACCCCGTCATGATCGCCACTGGGCTCGCCGCGCTCACCCACATCCTCTGGTTCTTCCTGTTCGCGAACAGCGGCGGCGACCTCGCCGCGCAGGACGCCTGGGCCGAGTTCGTGGGCCGGCACCCCGACTCCGCGTACAACCTCGCCTGGTACGGGGGAATGCACCCGGTCTCGTACAGCGTCGTCTCGCCGTACGTGATGTCGGTGCTCGGCGTCCGTACGACGATGATGATCGCCGGGACCCTGTCGGCGGGTCTGACGGCGCTGATCCTGGTGCGGGTGAGGGCGGTCCGCAATCCGCTCGCGTGCGCGCTGGCCGGGGTCTTCGCCTTCCTGTGCAACGCGCTGTCGGGGCGGGTGACGTTCGGGCTCGGCATGATGTTCGCGCTCGGCGCCGTGGCGGCCGTGTTCTGCTGGCCGCACCGCTGGCGCCACAAGCGCTGGGCGAAGGCCGCGGTCGCCGCTCCGCTCGCCGGTCTCGCGACCGCCTGCAGCCCGGTCGCCGGTCTTTTCCTCGGCGTCGCCGCGGCCGCCCTCTTCCTCAACAAGCGGCGCCCGGGCGCGTACGCCCTCGGCCTCGCCCCGGTGGCGGTCGTCGCCCTCTCCTCCTGGCTGTTCCCCTTCTCCGGTACGCAGCCGATGTCGCTGGCGTCGACGGCGCTCCCGTTCCTCTTCGGGGTCCTGGTCCTCGTCCTCGTACCGCGCGCGTGGCGCACGGTCCGCACCGCGGCGGCCGTCTACTCCGCCGGCACCCTGCTGACCTGGCTGGTCGACTCCCAGATCGGGTCGAACGTCTCGCGGCTCGTGATGCTCTTCGCGGGCGTCGTCCTACTCGCCGCCCTGCCCTACGCAGCCCCGCGCTCGCGCCGCTGGTACGCGCTGGTGCTCGCCTTCGCCGGCCTGAACTTCTGGATCGGGTTCAAGAGCGTCGACGACGTCATCCGCACCGCCCCCGACGCGTCGTGGGCGCGCGAGGTCGCTCCGCTGATCAACCAGTTGCAGGTGCGGGGCGCGGAGAAGGCGCGGGTGGAGGTCGTCCCGGCCTCCAGCCACCGCGAGTCGTCCGCTCTCACGCCCTACATCAACCTCGCACGCGGCTGGAACCGCCAGGCGGACATGGAGCGGAACCCGCTCTTCTACGACGACACCCTCAACGCCTCCAACTACCAGGACTGGCTCGACCGCTGGGCGGTGCACTACGTCGTGCTCCCCACCGGGGCGCCCGACTCGGGCGCGGAGCGCGAGGCGGAGCTGGTCCAGGACGGCCTCCCGTACCTCCAGCAGGTCTGGTCCGACGCGAACTGGCGCCTGTACGCCGTCGAGAACCCCACGCCCCTCGCCGCCCCGCCGGCCGAGGTCCGCCGGGCGGGCGCGGAGGAGGTCGTCATCCGCCTCGACGCCCCGGGCCGCGTGCTGATCCGGGTGCCCTACTCGCCCTGGCTGGCCCTCCTCGACGAGAACGGCGACAAGATCGAACCGCCCCAGGAGACGGAGGAGTCGAAGCGGGCCCGCGAGGACTCCGAGACCGAGCTCCCGAAGGTCTTCCGCAACGACCAGGGCTGCCTCCTGAAGACGGAGGCGGACGCGGAGGGCGACGAGTGGACCGAGCTGCTGGCCCCGAAGCCGGGCGTCTACCGCCTGGCGGCCCCGTACAAGCTCTTCCCGCGCGGCACGGCCTGCCCGGACGAACTGCGCTGACCGAGCTGTGCCGGCCGAGCTGCGCCGGACGAACCGTGCCGGCCGAACCGCGCCGGCCAAGCTGTGCCGGCCGAGCTGCGCCGGACGAACCGTGCCGGCCGAACCGCGCTGATCGCACCGCGGTCACACGCCGGCTTCGGGCTCTCCCCGGAAAGCGCGGTCACCGGCGGGTGGTGGATCCCCGGCCCAGCGCCAGCCGTGCCACCCGCGGCCAGTCGGCCGCCGCCCCCCTGGCACGCCGGGCGCGAGGGCGGTGGCGGGGCACACGGACCCGCAGGGCCCCGGGCGCGCTCCGGCACACGACGGGGGACGGCAGGAGGACGTGCTCCCCGTCGATGCCGACGGGAAGCTCCGGGTGGGTGTCCGCGTCGGCTTCGACGACGAGGTCGACGACGGCTTCGGCGGCTTCGAGCCGGACGATCCCCCCGGAGCGCGGGCCGCGCACCACCCGCGCCGCCTGGACGGTGTTGCCGACCCGCACGCAGACCAGGCCGAGGAGCCCCGTGTCCAGCCGCTCCCTTCGCCCCGGGTGCGCCGCGTCGACGGCACGACCGTACGGATTGTTGCTGACGAGCAGCGCCTGGAGACCGTCGATGTCCGTCCCGTCCGCCCGCGTCCGCAGCCGGGGCGCGCCGGCGCCGCTCAGGAGGCCCGGGAGGGTGCGCAGGGTCGTACGGGCCTTCGCGTCCCGGTAGGCCGGGTCGACGACGACGGAGGCGTAGGTCCCGAACGAGGCGTTGTTGACGAAGACCCGGTCCGCGGCGAAGCCGAGGTCGACGCGGATCTCCACGCCGTCGGACAGGGCGTCCAGGGCCGCCGCCGGATCGTCGCGGTCCAGGCCCAGGTCGAGGGCGAAGTGGTTGCGGGTGCCGGCGGGGATCACCGCGAACGGCACGTCGTGGCGCGCCGCGACCTCCGCCACCAGCGCCTGGGTGCCGTCACCGCCCGCCACCGCCAGGAGATCCGCTCCCTCGGCGACGGCCCGGCGGGCCAGCTCGGCGACATCCTGGCCCGCTTCGAGCAGGGCGACCCGGCAGCCCGCCGCACGGGCCTTCTCCACCAGGTGGAAACGGCCCACCTTGCCGCCGCCGGATCGCGTGTTCATCAGGATCCAGGGGGCGCGGGGGGCCGGGACGGCACTCTCCGCGGAGGAGGTGCCTCCGGATGTCAGGGCCGTACGGGCCGCCGTGACGGCGAACGCCCACAGGGCGAGGGACACGGCGGCCGGCCAGAGGATGTCGAACGTGGCGTACAGGGCGAGGACAGCGACCGGCGCGGCCACCGAGAGGAGCGCCCCGAGGAACCGGAGCGGACCGGTGTGCGCCAGGGCCCACCACACGCCGACGGCGGCGAGCGCCAGTCCCGCCAGGCCGACCGGCACCCAGAGCAGGCTCCGCAGACCGGCGGCGACGAGGGGCACCAGGACACTGCCCAGCAGGGCGAGCACGGCCAGGCGTGCCCATCCCGGACGCCCCTCGCGCACGGTCGCGGCTCGCGCCGTGCCGGGCCGCGTCACCGGCTCCGGGGGGGTGCCTCTTCGGACAGGTCGAAGAGGTTGTCCCGGTCGATGACGCACAGCGCCCAGATGATGAAGCCCGAGAGGGCGATCATCACGATCGACCAGACCGGGGCGTAGGGGACGGAGAGGAAGTTGGCGATGATGACGAGCCCGGCGATGATCACGCCGGAGACGCGGGCCCACATCGCCGTCTTGAGCAGCCCGATGCTGACGATCACGGCGATCGCGCCCAGGACGAGGTGGATCCAGCCCCACGACGTCAGGTCGAAGGCGAACACGTAGTTCCGTGTCGTCACGAAGACGTCGTCCTCGGCGACGGCCATGATGCCCCGGAGGATGTCGAGCAGGCCGACCAGGAAGAGCATCACGGCGGCGAAGACGGTCAGGCCGGAGGCCCATCCCTGCTTCGCCGTGTCCGCCGGTGGGGTGCGTGTCGCGGTCATGTCGCGCCTCGTTTCGTCGTGGGTGGTCGCTCAGGCACCGGGGGTGCGGGGGGTGGAGCCACCGGCAGGGGTGGAGCCGGCGTGGGCGGTGGAGCCCGTGCCCGAGCCGGCGCCGTGGCCGCTCAGGACCATCTCCTTCGCCTTCCGGAACTCCTCCTCGGTGATGGCGCCCTTGTCGCGCATCTCGGCCAGCTTGGCGAGTTCCTCCGCGCTGGAGCGGCCGCTGCCCGCGGTGTCCCTGATGTAGGCGTTGAACTCCTCCTGCTGCGCCCGTGCCTGTGCCATCTCCCGGCGCCCCATGTTCTTGCCGCGCGCGATCACGTAGACGAACACGCCCAGGAAGGGCAGGACGATGCAGAAGACCAGCCAGCCGGCCTTCGCCCAGCCGCTCATCGAGTCGTCACGGAAGATGTCCATGATGATCCGGAAGAGCAGGACGAACCACATGATCCACAGGAAGAACCAGAGCATGGTCCAGAAGGCGCCCAGCAGCGGGAAGTCGTACGCCAGGTAGGTCTCGCTCATGTCCAGCCTCCGTCCCGGGCCTGCGCCCGGCAGCCGTCTTTGCCGTTCCCAGGGTGCCCACGGCGATCACGGACCGGCTTCACCCGAAGCGGGTGAGTCCGGGGACACGGGAACTCGGACCACAGGACCTCAGGCCGGGGCGGAGGGGGTGCGGGGCTCCGCCCCGAGTGCCTTGCGGACCGCGGCCCGCCAGGCGAGGGCGAGCGCCGCCTCACCCAGGCCGAGCAGGACGAGCCACAGGCCGAGCAGCCGGGTCAGGGCGCGGGCCGATTCGGCGGGCAGGGCCAGGACCACGATCCCCGCGACGATGCCGAGCACCGCGAAGCCCAGGACGACCCCTCGGTGCGCCAGGTCCGCGGTGGCGAGCGCCGTGTAGAGGGTGAGGATGCCGGACACCAGCCAGACGATTCCGACGATCAGCGAGAGCACGGTGATCGTCTGCAGCGGGTCCCGCAGGCACAGCACTCCGGCGACGACGTACAGCACGGCCACGAGCAGCCCGGCGAACCGCTCCTGCCCTTCCCGGCCGAAGACGGTGACGAACCGGAGACCGCCGGTCACCAGCAGGTACAGGCCGATGAGGACCGCCAGGACGTGCAGGGTGCCCTCCGGCCAGACCAGGACCAGCACGCCCGGCACCAGGGTCGCCACGGCCGAGGCCATGAGCCAGGTCCACGAACGGCCCAGGCGCGCCAGCGTGTACGCGGAATCACCCGCCGGTCCGGGGTCCGTCCCGTAGGGCTCGTTCTCCTGCCCGGTGTGCGACGCCGGGCCGTGCGGCATGGTCATGGCTCCTCCTCGCGGGATCGAGCGGCCGCCGGCCGACCGCCGGCGCCCGTCACTCCGGCAGCTGGCGCATCTCCAGGACGCGCAGTCCCAGCGACTGGCACCGGGCCAGCAGCCCGTACAGGTGGGCTTCGTCCACGACGGGGCCGTACAGGACGGTCTGGCCGGACATCACGACGTGGCCCAGCTCCGGAAACGCCTTGGCCAGGGTTTCCGACAGGTGCCCCTCGACGCGGATCTCGTAGCGCACGAGCTGTCCTCCCATGGACGGACCTGGGACAGAGGCGGACGACGCCCTACCCTGCGATCCTCCGCCGGGGCGCCCGCACGGGCATCACCCGGCGCAGGTGACCCGAGCCTCTCTAGTGGGTCAGGAAGATCTTGAAGGACACGATCAGCAGGCCGAGCAGGAGATTGACCGACGCGGTGATGGCCATCAGCTTCCGGGAGGCTCCGACGCGGCGGGCCGCCGCCACGGACCAGCCCACCTGGCCGGCCACGGCGACGGAGAGCGCCAGCCACAGGGCCCCTCGCACGTCCAGGCCGAGCAGCGGGCTGACGGCCACCGCGACGGCGGGCGGGACGGCGGCCTTGACGATCGGCCACTCCTCCCGGCATACGCGCAGCACCACGCGGCGGTCCAGCGCCCGCTGGGCGAGCCGCGCCCCGAACAGCTGGGCGTGCACGTGCGCGACCCAGAACACGACGCTGGTGAGCATCAGCAGCAGGACCAGCTCCGTGCGCGGGAACGAGCCCAGGGTGCCCGCGCCGATCACCACGGAGGCGGCGAGCATGGAACCGTAGACGCCGCCCGTGTAGTCCGCGTGGGCACGGCGTTCGGCACGGCGCTCGGCCCGGCGTACCTTGTGCGCCGCCGCCGCTGCTTCGGCCGTGGTGTCGGCGGTGGTGTCTTTCGCGGGCGGGCCGTTCCTGTCTTCGGACACGTGCCACTCCCCTCCGGCTCAGCGGGTCGCCCGGGGCGGAACATCGGCCTCCGGCTCCCGTGCGCGGTCCTTCGGAGCGCCCGGCAGGTGCGGAGTGACGAGGAAACTGGCGAGAGCGATGCCGCCGGTGGCCAGGATCGCCGCCTTCAGGCCGTTCAGCTGCGCGGAGGCGTAGGAGTCCGTGACGGCGTCGACCTCGGCGGGCGGCAGTCCGGCACGCTCGGCCGCGGAGCGCACCTGGTCGGTGGAGACGAAGCTGACCCCGGCCTCCAGGGAGACACCGACCGCCGACCGCGCCTCCTCGGACAGCCGGGGATCGTCCTCCACCCGGGTGGTGAAGGCGTGCGCCAGCGAACCGATGAGGATCGACCCGATGAGCGCGGTGCCCAGCGCCGAGCCCAGGTTCTGGGCGGTGAACTGGAGCCCGCCCGCCTCGCTGCGCTCCTCCTCGCCGACACCGGACTGGACGACGTTGCCCAGTTGCGAGGCGAGCAGGCCGATGCCCACGCCCAGCAGGGCCATAGCCCCGGCGAATTGCCCGTCGTCGATGACCGGGTCGATGGTGGCCAGCAGCCAGGTGATGGCCGCGGCCAGGGTCACCAGGGCCAGCCGCACCACCCGGCGCGGGCCCCACACCCGTCCCAGCGGGGAGGCGCACAGGGAGGTCACCAGCATGGTGGCGGAGACCGGGAGCAGGCGCAGCCCCGTCTCGAAGGCGTCGAACCCCTGCACCACCTGCAAGTACAGCGGAATCGCGAAGAAGAGGCCCAGCAGGATGAGGTTCTGGCTCAGCAGGGTCATCAGGCCGGACCGCAGCACGGGCCTGCGCAGGAGCGACAGGTGCACGAGGGGGTCGGCGCCCCGGTGCTCACGGCGTCGCTCCCAGGACCGGAAGGCGGCCAGGACGGCCACCCCGGCCCCGACGACGAAGAGCGTCGGGGCGAAGCCGAGGACGGTGAAGGGAGGATTGCGGGGCTCCACCCATCCCCAGGTGCTGCTCTGCAGCACCCCGAGCACGCAGAGCGCCAGCCCGGAGGCGGAGAGCGCCGCACCCACCCCGTCCAGCTGGGGCCGCCGGCCGGCGGGGGCGGGCGCCGCGATCACCTTGCGGCAGAGCAGGACGGCCAGGACGACCACGACCTCGCCGGCGAAGACCAGCCGCCAGGTGAGATACGTCGTCACCCAGCCTCCCAGCAGGGGGCCGACCGCGATACCGGCGCCGGCGAGCCCGCCGATGATCGCGTAGGCGACGGCCCGGTCCCGCCCTCGGTACGCCTCCGCGACGAGGGCCGCCATGGCGGGCAGCACCATGGCCGCTCCGAGCCCCTCGATCACGGACCAGCCCAGCGTGAGGACCCACAGCGTGGGTGCCACGGCGGTCAGGGCCGAACCCGCGCCGTAGACCGTCATCCCGACGAGGAACATGCGACGGCGCCCCAGGATGTCCCCCAGCCTGCCGCCGATGATCATGAAGGCCGCCATGACCAGCGCGTACAGGGTGATGACGGCCTGGATGGCGGTGACCTCCGTGTCGAAGTCCTCGACCAGCTGGCTGATGGACACGTTCATGACGGCGGTGTCCAGGACCATCAGGAACTGGGCCGCGCCGAGGACGATCAGAGCCCGCCAGTGCTTCACGGTGTCCACCTCGCCATTGCCGGGTCGGCCGCAGGGGTCCGGTGGCGCCGACCGGCAACGGCCGACGCGCACCGCGCCGTTCACCCCAGTGCAACGGACGGACGGACACCGCGCCTCACCCGCCGCGGGGGAGGGGGACGCCCGTCCCCCTCCGGCCGGCACCGCCCGATCAGGAGAGCAGTCCCAGCGCGCGCGCCCGGCGCACCGCGTCGCTGCGGCGGTTCACGGCCAGCTTCCGGTACACGCTCTTGAGGTGGGTCTTCACCGTGTTCACCGACACGAACAGGTCGGCGGCGATCTCCTCCGTCGACATCATCCGGGCCACCCCCTCCAGGACGTCCTGCTCCCGCCCGCTCAGCTCCACGGCGACGAGCGGCTCGGACGGCTCCTCCGGCCGGCCCGGCCCGTCCGCCTGGTGCCCCTCTGATCGGTACGCCCCTGAGCGGCTGGCCACGTCCGGGCGGTGCGCCTCCGGGCGGCTCGGCCTGTCCGTCTGACTCGCCGCGCCCGTCCGGTGGGCCTCCGGGCGGTACGTCTCCGGCCGGTTCGCGGCACCCGGCCGTTGCGCCTCCGTCCTGTGCGCCGCCGCCCTGTCCGTATCCGGCCGGCCGGCCGCTTGTGTCCTCCGGGCCGGCGCCCCTCGCCCCGGGGCGCCCGGTGTGAGCCAGCCCGCTGCCAGGTCGTGCAGCGGTGCCGTGGTCAGCAGGGGCCGGATCCAGGCGCCGGCGTCGAGGAACGGCCGCCGCAGCCGGTCCCGCCGAGCGTCGAGCAGCGCCTCCGTCACGAGGCGGCGGGCGGTGGCGGTGTCTCCCTCGCCCTCGGCGACCTGCGCCCGCACCAGCGCCGCCCTGACGGACACCGCCGGACCGGTCCGGCTCCCGCCGCCGATACTGTCGAGCAGGTCGACGGCCGCCCCCGGGCGCCCCGCGGCGACCTGGATCGCCGCGGCCTCCACCGCCCACAGCGGCTGGGCGCCCGTCACGTCCTGGAGCCCCTCGACGGCTCTGTCCGGGCGCCCTTCGGCCAGGTGCGCGGCGGCGGCGACGAGCGCTTGGCAGCCCGCCGCCCAGGGTGAGACCTCGACGGTGGAGACGCCCGGGTCCGCCGCCTCGACGGCGGCCCGTGTCAGGCCCCTGGCCAGCAGCAGCCGGGCCGAGGCGAGGGCCCGCCCCGCCGCGGGGACCGGATCGCGCGTTCCCGCCGACGGACGGGCCGCCCCCACCGGAAGGCAGGTCGCCCCCAGGGGAGGACAGGCGGCCGTCTCGTCGAGAAGGGCCTGCGCCCGGCCGAGCTTATGGCGGTCCACGGCCACGGCCGCCAGGACCAGCCGTTCGATGCCGGAGCCCGACGGCTGGGGCAGGCCGACCCGCTCAGCCTCGGCCAGCGCCGCCAGGGCCTTGTGCTCGGCCTGGCCGGGCCGGCCGTCCAGATGGTCGAGGAGGGCCAGGTGCCCCAGCGCCTCCTCCCGGGGCAGGACCGTGGAGGCTCCTCCCGGAGTCGCGGCCACGACGGTCAGGGCGGCGCGGGCGTCCTCGTAACGCCCGGCCCACAGCCGGACCGACCCCAAATGGGTCAGCAGCAGCGCGGTCAGCTCGGGATGCTTCTCCAGCAGGTGGGCCGGCACCTCCTGCCGCAGCGCCTCGGCGGCTTCGGCCGCCTTCTCGCCCCGCGCGGCGCACCCGGTGAGCCGCGCGGCCAGCGTCTCCAGCAGCGCACGGCTCAGCCGGGCGGCGGCCGCGTCGGGCACGTCGTCGGTCAGCCGCTCGGCCGCCCGGCCCAGGCGGGCCAGGCCGTGATCGAGATCGCACCGGGACAGGTCACGGGCGGCGCGCACGAGATCCGTCGCCGGACTCGTCGCCCCGGGCCCCATGCGGGCGAACAGCCGGTCCATGTCACCCGAGCGGAGGCCGGTGAAGAGCTGACCGATCGCCAGGTCGTCCACGAGGGCGCCGGCGGCGAGGTCCCAGTCGTCGGCGGCGGCGCTGTGGACGAGCGTCTCCGACAGGAACCCCGCCCGCCGCAGCCACCGCGCGGCCCGCACGTGGAGTTCGGGCTCCAGGCCGGGAAGCCGCTCGCGCAGGTGGGCCCGGAGTATCTCTCCGAAGAGCGGGTGGAGTTGGTACCAGGAGTGGCCGAGGTGCTCGACGAACGCGTTGTCGCGGCACAGCCCGGCGAGGATCGGCCCGGCGTCGGTACGGAGCGTCAGCGCGTCGGCCAGGTCCGGACAGAAGCGTTCCAGGACGCTCACCCGCATCAGGAGGTCCTGGGTCTCCTCCGTCCGCCCCTTGAGGACCTCGGCGAGGAGGAAGTCCGCGACCGTGCTGCGGCCCGCCTCGAACTCCTTCAGGTACAGCTCCGGATCGGCGCTCTCCCGCGCGGCCAGGACGAACAGGCGTAGCCCGGCGGCCCAGCCCCGGGTGCGGTCCACCAGGGCGCGCGAGGCCTGGGCCGGCAGGTCCAGGCCGTGCAGGTCCAGGAGCGCGGCCGCCTCCTCGGCGGTGAAGGCCAGCTCGGCGGCGCGGATCTCCGTCAGTTCACCGGCCGCCCGGTAGCGGTGCAACGGCAGCAGCGGTTCGGTGCGGGTGACCAGGACGAGGCGCAGTCCCCGCCCGGCGTGGTGCAGGACGAACTCCAGCTGCTCCGCGACCTCGGGAGCGGTCACGCGGTCGTAGTCGTCGAGCAGGAGGACCACGGGCCGGTCGCGGTCGTTCAGCTCGGCGGCGAGGGCCGCCAGCAGCTTGCGGTCCACGCCGGTCGCGTCCGCGGGGGCTCCCACCGCGTCGGACGCGGGCGCGCCGGCGGCGCGCAGGGCCTGGAGGACGTACGCCCAGAACACGCCGGGCCGCTGGTCCCCCTCCTCGGCGGTGAGCCAGGCGACCGGCCGCCGCAGCCCGGCGGCCCAGTCGGCGGCCAGCAGGGACTTGCCGGCTCCGGCCGCGCCGTTGAGCAGAGTCAGCGGCGTCCGCAGCGCCTGGTCGAGGTGGTCGACGAGCCGCTGCCGCCGCAGGAACGTCTCCGGCCTCGCGGGCGGGGCGAACCGGGAGCGCAGAAACGGATCGCCCTGGGGATCGGCGTACGGAACGGGCGGAACGACCGGGCCCCGGGCGTCGTCGTAGGTCTTGGCCACGCACTCATCACCCCTGACTGCCAGGGTCACCGCATGGGCCACGCCCCGGCTCTCACAGGATCCCAGCCCTCCCGCCGCGGCGCGCGCCATACCGGCCCGCACCCCTCCCCACCAGCGGGTATGCCGTTCCCCGCGCGGGGCTCACGCCGGACGCGGACCGCCGGGAAGGACCGGCTGGAAGGGAAGGAGGACGTCCTGGCCCGGCTGGACGATCCCGTAACTGCTCTCCGGGACCGCGTTCCAGGCGCCGGGAAGGTCGCCCAGCGGTTCCGACACGATGAGGCGGGTCTCGTCGGAGACGTCCTGGAGGAACGTGGCGTCCGGGTGGAGCGCCCTCAGGGCATCCACCTTCGTGCTGAAGAACAGCGACCGCGAGCGCCCCTCGCTGGAGTAGCGGAAGGCCCATACGCGTTCGCCGTCGGACAGCGCGACGGTCATCTGGAGGGGATGCGGCACGCCGTGGGCGCGCCCCGTGCTCTCGACCAGGCCGGCCATCCGCGCCACGGCCCCGGGCGGGTCGTCCTCCAGGCCGAAGGTCAGGGCCAGGAAGAACATGATCTCGGAGTCGGTGGAGCCCTCGATGTCGGCGTACAGATCCGGATCGACGGCGAGGGCGAGTTCGCGCCGCAGCCGGGGGAACTCGTTGATCATCCCGTTGTGCATCCACAGCCAGCGTCCCTTGCGGAACGGGTGGCAGTTGCTCTGCTGGACGGCCGTGCCGGTCGAGGCCCTGATGTGCGCGAGGAACACGCCCGAGCGGACGTGGAGGGCGATCTCCTGCAGATTGCGGTTGTTCCACGCCGGACCGATGTCCCTCAGGACGGCGGGAGTCGTCGTGTCCGGCGTGTACCAGCCGACGCCGAAACCGTCGCCGTTGGTCGTCTCCACGCCCATGCGTGAGTGCAGACTCTGGTCGATCAGGGAGTGCTGGGGCCGGAACAGCACCTGGTCGAGAAAGACGGGCGTACCGGAATAGGCGATCCAGCGGCACATGGTGAGTCCCCGTTCTCGCGTCGGGACGGAGGGAGCGCCATGTCGCCGGCCGGTGGACCCGCGGGTCGGTGTGACCGGTTCGGTGCCGAAGGACACGGCGGACCGACTTCGCGCCGGATCGCATCGGCTTCTCGCCGATCCCACCGGCTCGCGCCGGTTCGGGCGGGCGTGCCCAGGGCGGCGGCTCGGGGCGGTGGCCCGGGGAACACGCCGTCATCCAGCCCCCTCAGTATCGCGTGCACGGGTTTCCGGGGCACGCGGGAGGCGGCCGGGTCACCCGCGACGGGTGAGGAAGGCCCTGCGGCGCGGCGCGGCGGCGATGTCGTACGTGTACGACGCGGCGGGGCGGACCGTGAGGTCACCTGGGCGCCCAGGGACCCGGAGGACTCCGTCACCCGCACCGACCAGCGGTCGGCTCAGCCGTCTGCTCGGATGAACCGTCGGCCGGAGTGCCGGCCGAGAGCCGGATGGTGCGCCAGGTGACGCCACGCGATGCGCCATGTGGCGCCACATGGCGTCACCCGTGCCACGCCGTACCGTCGGGAAGGTGCCGCCGCCCGTGGCGCGGTGCCGCAACAGCGCCTCCTGGTGACGTTTCCGCAGGTGAGAGGGGTGTATGCGAGGACGCGCCACGGGAGGTGCCATGCGGGGTTGCGAATGGCACCACTGTGCTGCCATGATGGCGTCATGGACCTCACCCCGTATGTCGACACCCTCCGCCGCGAACTGGCGGTGGCCGCCGAAGCAGGCGGCGACGAAGCCCGGGAGCTGGCCGAGCGGCTCACCGCGCCGCTGGAGTCGGCGGCCCGGCTGACGATGCTCAACGTGCTCTCCGCCGCCGCGGGCGAGATCACCCGCGAGCTGGCCCCCGGCTCGGTCGACGTACGGCTGCGCGGGCTCGACCCCGACTTCGTGGTGACGCCGCCGCCCACCGGCAGTGGCTCCCCCGCCGAGCCGGCCGCGGCGTCCGAACCGCTCACGGCCCCGGCCCCGGCCCCGGCCGCCGCCGAGGGCGACGAGGGCGGCACGGCCCGCGTCAACCTGCGCCTGCCGGCCCACCTCAAGGCCAGGGTCGAGGAGACCGCGAACCGCGAGGGCCTGTCGGTCAACGCGTGGCTCGTACGGGCCGTCTCCGCCGCGGTCGACGGCGGCACCCGGCCGCGTACGGCCGAGCGGGCCCAGACCATCGGCCAGAGCATCACCGGCTGGGTGCGCTAGCCGCTCCCCGCCCGCCCGCGTCACCCCAGCAGGTCACCCGCACCACTTCACCCACACCACGTCCCACCAGCGGGGACGCCCTGAAGACCCAAGAGGACGGGACAGCCATGCCTTCTTTCGACACTCCCGAGCCGATCGCCGTCTCCGCGCACGTGGAGGGCGGCGCCATCCGGTTCTCCGCCGGCGACCGCCTCGACACGCTCGTCGACGTGCGGCCCCGCGACCCCAAGAAGGAGCAGGACGTGCGGACGGCCGAGCGGACCGAGGTCACCTACTCCGGCGGTGTCCTGACCGTCAGGACGCCCAAGTCCACCCTGCTCGGCCTCGGCCGTACGGGCATCGTGGACGTGTCGGTCGAACTGCCCACCGGCTCGCGGATCGACATGACCGGCGCCTGGGCCCAGGTGCTCGGCGAGGGCCGGCTGGGCGAGGTGCGCGTGAAGACGTCGTCCGGCGACGTCCGGCTCGACACGACCGGGCCGCTGCACCTGAAGGCGTCGCACGGGTCCATCACCGTCGACCGGGTCGAGGGAACCGCCGACATCACGACCAGTTCCGGCCGGCTGCGCGTCGGCCTCGTCGACGGCGCCGCCGTCCTGAAGAACTCGCACGGCACCACGACCGTCGGCGCCGCGACCGGCGAACTGCGCGTGAGCGGCGCCAACGGCGACATCGAGATCGGTCGCGCCGGGGACTCGGTGACCGCCACCACCGCCCACGGCGCCCTGCGGGTGGCCGAAGTGGCCCGCGGCGCCGTCCAGCTGGAGACCTCCTACGGCGCCATCGAGGTCGGCATCCGCGCGGGCACCGCCGCCTGGCTCGACGTCAGCTCCGACCGGGGGCAGGTGCGCAACACCCTCACCGCGTCCGACGCCCCGGAGGGGACCGAGGACACCGTCAAGGTCCGCGCCCGGACGCGCTGGGGCAACATCGACGTGCGCCGCGCGAAGGTCTGAGCGCCCCCCTCGATCAGCTCGCCCGCTCCATCCCTCGTCCACCTCACCTCACCCTTCGATCGGAGGGCCTCATGCCTTCTTCTGTCATGTCCACGTCCAACAACAGGGGTGGTCCCCGGACGCCCGCGGCCGTCTCCGCCATCGGTCTGCGCAAGTCCTACGGTGACAAGACCGTCCTCGACGGCATCGATCTGCACATCCCGGAAGGCACGGTCTTCGCGCTGCTGGGTCCGAACGGCGCCGGCAAGACCACCGCGGTGAAGATCCTGTCCACCCTCATCACCGCCGACGGCGGGCAGGCCCAGATCGCGGGCCACGACCTCGCCACCGCCCCCCAGGCCGTGCGCGCCGCGATCGGGGTCACCGGACAGTTCTCCGCCGTCGACGGCCTGATCACCGGCGAGGAGAACATGCTCCTCATGGCCGACCTGCACCACCTGCCCCGGCGTGAGGGGCGCCGGGTCACCGCCGAACTCCTGGAACGCTTCGACCTCACCGACGCCGCGAAGAAGCCGGCCTCCACCTACTCCGGCGGCATGAAACGCCGCCTCGACATCGCCATGACCCTGGTCGGCGATCCCCGCGTCATCTTCCTCGACGAACCCACCACCGGCCTCGACCCCCGCTCACGCCACAACATGTGGCAGATCATCCGCGAACTGGTCACCGGCGGCGTCACCGTCTTCCTCACCACCCAGTACCTCGAAGAAGCCGACCAGCTCGCCGACCGCATCGCCGTCCTCCACGACGGCACCATCGCCGCCCACGGCACCCCCGAGCAGCTCAAACGCCTCGTCCCCGGCGGCCACGTCCGCCTCCGCTTCACCCACCCCACCACCTACCGGAGCGCCACCACCACCTTCACCCACGCCACCCGCGACGACGACGCCCTGACCCTGCGCATCCCCAACGACGGAACCCAGCGCGAACTGCGCCACCTCCTCGACCAACTCGCCGCCGCCGGCCTGGAAGCCGACGAACTCACCGTCCACACCCCCGACCTCGACGACGTCTTCTTCGCCCTCACCGCCGACACCCACCTCCCCCACCAGGCCAAGGAGACCCACCGATGAGCTCCCTCACCCTCGCCGCCCGCGACACCATCACCATGCTGCGCCGCAACCTCCTGCACGCCCGCCGCTACCCCTCCCTCACCCTCAACCTCCTCCTCACCCCCGTCATGATGCTGCTGCTCTTCGTCTACGTCTTCGGAGACGTCATGAGCACCGGCATCGGCGGCGCCGACGCCGACCGCTCCGACTACATCGCCTACCTCGTCCCCGGCCTGCTCCTGATGACCATCGGCAGCACCGCCATCGGCACCGCCGTCTCCGTCTCCACCGACATGACCGAAGGGATCATCGCCCGCTTCCGCACCATGGCCATCCACCGCGGCTCCGTCCTCATCGGACACGTCATCGGCAGCGTCCTGCAATGCGTCCTGAGCGTGCTCCTCGTCGGCGCCGTCGGCGTGGCCATCGGATTCCGCTCCACCGACGCCACCCTCCTGGAATGGCTGGCCGCCTTCGCGCTCCTCGTCCTCTTCGCCCTGGCACTCACCTGGATCGCCGTCGGCATGGGCCTCATCAGCCCGAACGCCGAAGCCGCCAGCAACAACGCGCTGCCCCTGATCTTCCTCCCGCTCATCTCCAGCACCTTCGTACCCCTGGACGCCATGCCGGGCTGGTTCCGGCCGATCGCCGAGTACCAGCCCTTCACCCCCGCCATCGAGACCCTGCGCGGCCTCCTCCTCGGCACCGAGATCGGCCACAACGGCTGGCTCGCACTCGCCTGGTGCCTGGCGCTCACCGCGCTCGGTTACTTCTGGTCGAAGTCGGTCTTCAACCGCGACCCGAAGTGACCCTCCGGCCGCCCCCAACCGATCGTGATCACCTGGTCGTCGCTCTATCCGGTTGCCCCCCGCCCCGGGGACGCGAGAGGGCCCTTCCCGACCTCGGGAAGGGCCCTCTCGTCGCTCTGCGAATGCCGTGCCGGTCAGCTCTCGGTGTTCGCCCGACGACGACGCCACCAGACGAGCGCGCCACCAGCGACGATCGCGGCGGCGGCGATGCCGCCGATGAGGCCGACGGGGGTGTCGCTGCCGGTGTCGGCCAGGTCGCCGTCAGGGTCCTTCGGGCCGGGCCCGCCGGTCGTCGGCGCCGGATCCGTCGGCGTCGGGTCCGGCTTCTCCGTCCCGGTCGGGGACGGCGTCGGCTTGCCGGTGTCGGTCGGGGCCGGCGTGGGGGTGGGGGTGCCGCCCTCGGAGTGGCCGGCGCTGTTGCCGCCGAACATCAGGTTGCCGTCCTGGTGCGGGTCGTCGGCGATCGTGTCGACCGCGAAGCCGACCGTGCGGGGCTTGTAGCGCTGCTCGGTACGGAAGCGGACGGGCTCCATGTTCCGCTTGGGCTGCTTGGAGAAGTCGACCCCGCCCACGGTGTAGACGTAGACGTCCTCGCCGTTGGACCACTTGTACTTGAAGGTGCCCTCGGTGAACGCCTTGTAGTAGCGGTCCCAGACCTGCTTGCCGGTCCACTCGCGGTGGGGGGCGCGCAGCGGCCAGCGCGTCACGTCGTTGCTGTTGATGACCTTGCGGTACTCGGCGGGCATGTCGGAGGCGTTCTGACGGACCCACTCGGCGGCGACGCGGGCGGTGTAGACCCGTCGCAGGTCGGCGTAGTAGCCGCCGTTGTTGACCTTGTCGGAGACGATGGGGGTGATGTAGCGGTCGAGAACGCGGTCGGACTGCTGCGTCTCGGCCTCGGTGAGGTCGCAGCCCTTGCCGCCGGGCGGCCGCGTGGTGGTCTCCTGCGGCACCGTGGACAGCTTCAGAGGGGTGTCGAGGATGTGGATGCCGCCGTCCTGCTCGCGCACGACCGCGGTCTCCGGCTCGATCCAGTAGCGGAACCCGGCCCAGCAGGGGAAGCCGTTGCGCTTGGGCAGGGCGTTCATGAAGTCGCGACCCGCGTCCGTCTCGGGATCCATGGCCTTGAAGATGTCGTGCTTCAGCTCCAGGTCCGCTTCCAGCAGGACCCGGCCGGCGTCGGTCTTGCCGAACTTGGAGTCGATGATGCGGTTCGGCTCGTCCGGGTTGAGGTTCACCCAGAACGTGGACGGGTCCAGGGCGAGCCAGGTGAAGAACGCGTCGGAGATCAGGTTGCCCTTCTCCTGGCCGCCCCACCCGGCCGCGTACTCGTCCTCCACCGACTTGGCGGAGAACGCGTAGTCCAGTCCCTTTCCGCCCTTGCCCTTGCCGATGTACCGCAGGTCGAGGGTGGTGAAGTCGATGCCGCCGAGGCCGCGGTTCATCAACGCCCGGTCCCCGGTCCTGCCCAGCCGGTCGAGCTGCTCCTTCAGCGTCTGCGGGTTCGGCGGGGACTGGTTGATCACCTGGTTGCCGGAGCCCCGGGACCCGGTGGCGGTGCCGTTGCCGGGCGACATCGTCGTACCGTTCGCGCGGTACGGTCCGTTCTCGGTGCCCTTGGGGGGCACTCCCTTGTGGTGGGACTGGTAGTTGTAGGAGCGGACCCGGTCACGGCCGATCTCGTCCTTGCCGGCGGTGTCCTTCAGCTCCTTCATGAAGTTCTTGGCGTCGCGGGTCTGGTTCTCGGCGAACACGTAGGTGTACTTGTAGGAGCGCCAGCCGCCGTTCTTCGCCCAGGCCCGGTCCGCGGGCTTCTCGCGACCGTCGGGGCTGCCGTTGGACTTCACCTCCACGATCTCCCGGGTGCGCTTGTTGTAGGCGTCCAGCCGGCGCAGGTGGCGTTCACCGGTGTCGGGATCGGTGAAGTAGAACTCCTTCTCGCAGATCCAGTCCGGGCCGGTCAGGCCCATCTCGCGCACGACCTTGGCCATGAACGCCTTGCCGCGGGCGTCGTAACCCTGGTTCGGGATGTAGACCTTCGACAGGTAGTCCGCGAAGTTCGTCCACCGCTTCTGCGCGTTGAACCGGGCGTAGATGCGGCGCGGGTCGCTGTGTTCGTACTTCTTGTAGTCGCTGCCCGCCGCGTTCAGCTCGGCCTGGGTGGGGGTGAGGCCGTCGAACTGGAGGCCGGGGTTGACGAAGTCGTACGTGTCCCAGCGGTCCACCGCTCGGGAGGCGTCCCCCTGGGGCAGACGGCCGGTGGGTACGTTCGTCACCCGGTACATCTCGTCACAGCGCTTGCCGGGCTTGGGCGCCGGCGGCTTCGGCGCGGCCTCGGCGACGCCGGTGACGGGCTGGCCGGTGACGGTGATGACGGTGGCGCAGGCGAGCGCGATCAGGCTTCTCCTGAGCACACGCCAGCGGCGTGATATTCGTGCCGGCTTCACAATGCTTCCCCCCGGGAGCCCCACGGGTCGGATTCGGGCTGTGTGGCGCCAGGGCCCCCGCTGCTCGTGTGGGCGCCGCACAAGCGCTCCGATACTAGGGCGCTCCTTTGCCGATGCAACGGCATTTGAGTGGCGGAGGGTGTGTCAAGTCCGTGGAGATCCGTGGGTGTTACGGTCCGGGTGGCGACTAGGCTTGGCTGACGTGAGTGATGAAACCTGGGACCACGAGGACGACTACGTCGTCGCCGAGCGCATCGACGAGGCCCACGCGGACAACCCCCGCCTCACGGGGTGGCTGGCGGAACAGCAGGGCCGCTTCGACGACTGGAACCGCCGCCACGGCGGCGCGTGGGACTTCAGCGAGCGCTCGCTCGACCGCATGGAGGCGCTCATCCGCGAGCACGTCACCTCGGTCGACGACCTGTTCACTCGCGAACACACGCCGATGATCCAGGTCGCCTGCTGGTACGTCGGCGAGGTCCACAACCGCACCCGCGGCACCGAGTGGCGCATGGCCCCCACCCCCGCCGACAGCCACCCCTGGTCGGCCCGCCCCTACGTCATCGTCCCCTTCGCCCGCCTGCACGACTACGAGGACCCGGAGGGCATCGACCTCGACGCCCGCCCCCAGCACCACCCCCTGAACAGCTTCCTCACCCTCCTCCGCGACGACCCCGCGTCGGCCCAGGGCTCGCTCCGCGGCGAACTGGAGGACTACGACCCCGACGCCGACTGAGCCTCCGGCCGCCGGACACCGCGTCGGCTGGGACTCGGCATCCCTGGCGCTCCGTCGGAGCGCACCGAAGCACGTCAGCATGAAGCCCGGGGAGCGTGCTCTCGCGTCACGGCAACGAGCGTGTGAGCCAGGCCACTTCACCGTTGTCTTCCGTTGAAACGTGATCTCGCTCGAACCCGAGCTTCTCAAGGACACGCAACGACGGTGTGTTCCACGTGCCGACGGTCGACCAGAGCCGTTTCCGCCCGGTCGCGACAGCCGCATCGAGCACCGCGCCGGCCGCCTCGGTGGCGTAGCCACGCCCATGGGCGCGCTGGAACAGCTCATAGGCGATTTCCGGCTCCTCCAGGGTGGAGCGGCCGATGATCAGCCCGCAGTAGCCGATGAAGTCGCCTTCGTCGCGACGCTGGATGGGCAACAGGGCGATCCCCGTACTCGCCGTCGCGGTGAGCAGTTCAGCGATCGACGTCCGGATGTGCTCAACCGTGGGGGTCCCCTTGCCGCGTTCGGAGAGGAGTGCGCAGAACTCAGCGGCGTCCGACTCGGCCCATGGCCGCAGTATCAGCCGCTCGGTCTCAAGGTGGAACGGCATCGCCTGGTACGTAGTCATGCCACCACTCTGCCCACGGATCATCACGTCTACAGCCGGCGTACGCGCTGCCTCAGGCGGTTGAGCCCATGGCGGGTCTTCTGTGACCCCCGCTTTCGGGTGGGGAGGCCAGAGCTGCCGCGGAGGCCTGATGCCGAGCCTTCTCCCAGCCGGCTGCGCTGAGCGCGCGGGGACAGTTCTGCGACGCCCCAGTCCCTTGCCGACGGGTTCGCCGGCATCACCCCCCCTGTCTGTCGGGAGCTTCGCGTGCTTGGCTGTCCATCCTCGATCGAGCCGTCCAGCCGCACCTCGCGGTTCCTCACCGGGCGGCTGAAGACCATGCGGCAGGGCTCGGGGGCCGTCGAGGCCTTGGCCACCCTCGCCCCGTCGTCGGCCCAGGCCGGGGCAGCGGTGATGCGCCGCCTTCCGGCACGTGGGAGGCACGGCCGTGATCATGCAGAAGGGCCGGCACCGGGGACATGCGCCCCTGTGCCGGCCCTTCTCTCTGTGCCCCCGGCAGGATTCGAACCTGCGACACCCGCTTTAGGAGAGCGGTGCTCTATCCCCTGAGCTACGAAGGCGTGAGTGATCAGGGACAGCCTAGCGGATGGAGCGCGGGATGCTGGAGGGGGTTTACGGGCGGGCCCCCGGGTCCGTCGCGGGCCCGGCAGGGGGACCCCTGGCCGGGCGGCGTCGGTTGGCCCGCCGGGCGGTCGGGGCGTCGGGGTGTGCGATCGTCGGGGGCGGGGTTGATCCTGGTGCGGGGGCGGCATGGCGTCGGTCGGGCCGGGTGAGCGAGCGCTGAGGAGTGAGGCGAAGTGGGCGTGCCGTACGACGACCCGGGTGCGCGGGGCGCCGCGGAGGCCGTGGCCGCGCGGTTGGCCGAGGAAGGGGCGCCGTTCGCCGTCGAGGGCGGGGTGTACGTCGACGGGGCCCGGACCCTGCGGGAGTTCGTGGAGGTCACCTGGGCGTACGGAGACCGGCCGTTCCTGGTGTCCGAGAGCGGCACGACGAGCTATCGGGAGTTCTTCGACGCCGCCTGCGGACTCGCCCGGCGGTTCGTCGACGTGTACGGGCTGCGGCCCGGCGACCGGGCCGTCGTCGCCATGCGAAACCATCCGGAGTGGCAGATCGCCTTCTGGGCCGCCCAGCTCGCCGGGCTCGTCGCCGTTCCCCTCAACGCCTGGTGGACCGAGGAGGAGTTCGCGTACGCCCTGGACGACTGCGCGCCCGGTGTCCTCCTCGTCGACGGCGAGCGGGTCGACAGGGTCCGGCGCTGGGCACGGGAGCGCCGGGTGCCCGGGATCGTCTTCCACGGGGAGGCGACCGAGGGGTTCGAGGCGTACGTGCCCGACACCGACCCCCTGCTCGGGCCGCCCCTCGTCGACGTCCTGCCCGAGCACGACGCCACCATCGTCTACACCTCCGGCACCACCGGCCGGCCCAAGGGCGCCGTCGCCACCCACCTCGCGCAGGCCGGAGCCGCGACGAACCCGCGGTACTTCGCCGCCGCCTCCGCCCTCGCCCGCGGGCTGCTCCCGGGACAGGGCCCCGCGCCCGTCTCGCTCACCACCTTCCCCTTCTTCCACGTGGCCGCCTTCACGTCCCTGTACTCCGTCATGGCGGCGGGCGGCTCCCTCGTCCTGATGCGGAAGTGGGACGCGGCCGACGCGCTGGAACTCATCCGGAAGCACCGCGTCACGCACTACGCGGGCGTCCCGACCACGGCCCTGCAACTGCTCGACCTGGCCGAACGCACCGGTGACCCGCTCGACAGCCTCACCATGCTGAACACCGGCGGCGCCGCCGCCCCGCCCGAGATCGTCGCCCGCGTCACCGCCCGCCACGGTGACCGGATCGAGCCCCGGAACGGTTACGGACTCACCGAGACCTGCGGCGGCGTCCTCGCCAACTTCGGTGCCGAGTACCGTGCGGACCCGCGCAGCGTGGGCCGTCCCGCCCCCGCCGTCGAGGTACGGGTCGACCGGCCCGACGCCGACGGGGTGGGGGAGCTCCTGCTCCGGGGCCAGTCCCTCGTCCGGGGCTACTGGAGGGACGAGCGGGCGACCCGTGAGGCCTTCACCGAGGACGGCTGGTTCCGCACCGGGGACCTCGCCCGCGTCCGTGACGGGCGGGTCACCGTCGTCGACCGGATCAAGGACATGGTGATCCGCGGCGGCGAGAACGTGTACTGCGTCGAGGTCGAGGCCGTCCTCCACGACCATCCCGACATCGTCGACGCCGCCGTCCTCGGCCTGCCGCACCCGGTCCTCGGCGAGGAGGTCGCGGCCGTGGTGCGGCTGCGCCCGGGGGCCACCGTCACCGCCGACGAGCTGCGCGCGCATGTCGGCGCGTTTCTGGCCGCCTTCAAGGTGCCCGCCCACGTCGTCGTACGGGACACCGAACTGCCCCGCAACCCGGCCGGGAAGATCCTCAAGCGGGAGCTGAGGGCGACTCTGGCTCTCTGACAGCGCGGGGCCCTGGTGTCAGGTGCGGGTGACGCGGACGCGGTAGCGGCCGGAGGAGTCCTCCTTCAGCACTGTGATCCGTATGCCGTTCGTCCGGTCCGTGAAGGTCTCGCCCGGGCGGTACGTCGCGTCCGAGAGCTCCGCGTGCACGTTCGGTCGGCGCGTGCAGCCGCCGCTGTCCTGCCGGCTGTCCGACACGGTCACCGGCCCGTGCCCCGTGTCCACGTCCGACTCGACCCGGTAGATCAGGACGCCCGGGCGGCAGACCGCGTGGTCGTTGCCGTTCTGGGTGCGCACCTCGACGGCGTAGCCGGAGGTCTCGGAGAGCGGTACGAAGGCCAGTTTCGCGCCGCCCGTGGTGGCCAGCGGGGTGAGGACGATGTCGCGGATGCCCGTACCGGACGCGCAGGAGACCTGGTCGTCGTCGAGCCAGCCCAGCTTCCACTTGTGCCAGCCGAGGAGGTCGTTGTTGGCCCCCCAGTCCTCGGACATGATGTCCCAGTGCCCCACCGTGCCCCCGCCGTCCACGGTGTAGAGGTCGGGAAGGCCGAAGACGTGCCCGTTCTCGTGCGGCAGCACCCGGTAGCCGGTCTGGTGGTACGTCCCCGAGCCGTCGTCCTGGCGGCTGTAGACGAAGGACGTGTGGGAGAGCGGGACCCCGTCCGCGTAGGGCGCCTCGTCGTTCCCGGAGAAGGTGACGGACAGGACGGTGTCCAGGGCCGAGGGCCCGGCGTTCGGTGTGACCAGGACGTTGACCAGGTCGTACGCGCTGAAGTCGATCTTCGTGTCGGCGACCTTGACGAGGTCCTCGACGAGCGAGCGGTAGCCCGGTTCGTACGGTGAGCCGCGCTCTATCCCGTACGAGGAGAAGGGCTTGGGCATCCGCAGCCACTCGGGTATCGGGGTCTCGGGACGGTAGACGAGCCGTCCGTAGGAGCTGACCCGGAACCAGTCGGTGGTCTGCGGGAAGAACTCGCGGTAGCGCCCCAGGGCGGTTCCCTCGCCCTGGGCGTCCGGGAAGTCGATCATCAGGTTGAGGGCCTTGAGCTGCCCGGTGGCACGGGCGTATCCGGGCGAGGTGGGCAGCCCCTCCGACATCTGCACACCCAGCGTCGTCGCGATCCGGCACGGGCCCAGCGGCGAGTTCTCGGGCGCCGCGGCCACGGGGCCCGCCGTGGCCGGAGCGGGCCCGGGCAGGGTCGAGCTGGCCGAGGTCAGGGCGGCGAGGGCCAGTGCCGCCGCCGCGGCCAGGGCGAGGGGTCTGCATATCCGCCGGCAGGTGTGCTGCATACGGTCGCCTCTCTGATCCGGGCTCTCGCTGTGCGATCAGCCTGTGACGAGGGGCGCGGGGGCGCGCGCCGGGTGGCCCGATCGTGGGATTTCGCGCCCGGGAGGAGAGGTGTGGCTCAGGTCACACGGAAGGCCGGAAATAACCGGGGAGCGCGTCCCCGTTTACGCCTGTGTTCGACGAAGTGGGGACCTGGTCCCCGGATGGCGGCCCAGGCCGGTCGCCTGACCGACGGACCGCCCGAGAGGCCAACCGCGAGACCGCCCGGCCGACCGACCGAAGATTCGAAGGAGAGGTGGCGTGAGCACCACCGCCGACACCGCGCCCACCGTCCGCCGCGCACCGCGCCCGCGGGCCGACGCCCTGCGCAACCGCGAGCGGATCGTGGCGGCGGCCCGTGAGATGTTCGTCGAGTTCGGCCCGCAGGTGCCGCTCGACGAGATCGCGCGGCGCGCCGGCGTCGGCAACGCCACGCTCTACCGGAACTTCCCCGACCGCACCGACCTCATCCAGGAGGTCGTCGTCTCCGTGATGTGCCGCACCACCGACCTGGCGGAGCGGGCGGCCGCCGAGGAGGCCGACACCTTCGAGGCGCTGCGCCGCTTCACCCACGCCGCCGCCGACGAGCGGATCGGCGCGCTGTGCCCGATGCTCGACGGCACCTTCGACCAGAACCACCCCGAACTGCACGCCGAACGCGACCGGTTGGAGGAGGCCGTGCAGGCCCTCGTCGACCGGGCGCAGCAGGCCGGCAGGCTCCGCGCCGACGTCGGTGTCGGGGACCTGATGGTGGCCGTCTCCCAGCTCACCCGCCCGCTCCCGGGCACCGGCTGCCTGAACATGGACCGTTTCGTCCACCGCCACCTGCAGCTGTTCCTGGACGGCCTCGAAGCGCCCGCGCGCTCCGTGCTGCCCGGGTCGGCCGCCACTCTGGAGGATCTGCGGGGCGCCTCTCATGCGTCGTGACCCCGCCCTGACCGTCCCGTAGTCCCGATCGGGTCACGCCGTCCCGGCCCGACCGTTCGTTCCGTACTTCCTGTCTCCGCACGTCCGTCGACCTTCCTCGACGGCCACGACCTTCCGTACTCCGTATCCGTACTCAGTACGTCCGTTTTCTCCTTTACGCATCAAGAGGTGGCTACCCCCATGTCCGAAACGGATCCCCGGCGCTGGAAAGCGCTGGTCTTCATCGCCCTCGCCCAGCTGATGGTCGTGCTCGACGCGACGATCGTGAACATCGCGCTGCCCTCCGCCCAGCAGGACCTGGGGATCTCGGACGGCAACCGGCAGTGGGTCATCACGGCCTACGCCCTCGCCTTCGGCGGTCTGCTGCTCTTCGGCGGCCGCATAGCCGACCTGTGGGGCCGTAAGCGCACCTTCGTCGTCGGCCTGATCGGCTTCGCCGCCGCCTCCGCGCTCGGCGGGGCCGCGAACGGCGAGGCCATGATGCTCGGCGCCCGTGGCCTGCAGGGCGCGTTCGGCGCGCTGCTCGCACCGGCCGCGCTGTCGCTGCTCGCGGTGATGTTCACCGACGCCAAGGAGCGCGCCAAGGCCTTCGGCATCTACGGCGCGATCGCCGGTGGCGGCGGCGCCGTGGGTCTGATCCTCGGCGGTTTCCTCACCGAGTACCTGAACTGGCGCTGGACCTTCTTCGTCAACATCCCCTTCGCCATCGTCGCCGCCGTGGGCGCGTACTTCGTGATCCGCGAGCCGGCCGGCGGCCGCAACCGCTCGCCGCTCGACATCCCGGGCGTCGTCCTGTCCACGCTGGGCCTGGTCGCGCTCGTCTACGGCTTCACCCGCGCCGAGTCCGAGGGCTGGTCCGACACCACCACGATCGGTCTCTTCGTCGGCTCGGCCGTGCTGCTCGCCGCGTTCGTCCTCACCGAGGCGAAGGTCAAGTCCCCGCTGCTCCCCCTGCGCGTCCTGACCGAGCGCAACCGCGGCGGTGTCTACCTCTCCCTCGGCCTCGCCGTCATCGCGATGTTCGGCCTGTTCCTGTTCCTGACGTACTACCTCCAGATCGTGAAGGGGTACTCGCCGGTCAAGACGGGCTTCGCGTTCCTTCCGATGATCGCGGGCATGATCGTCGGTTCCACCCAGATCGGTACGCGCCTGATGACGCGGGTTCCCCCGCGCTGGCTGATGGGCCCCGGCTTCCTCACGGCGGCCGTCGGCATGCTGCTGCTGACGCAGCTGGAGATCGGCACCTCGTACGCCGGTCTGATCCTGCCCGCCCAGCTGCTGCTCGGCCTGGGCATGGGTACGGCCTTCATGCCGGCGATGTCGCTGGCGACGCACGGTGTGGACCCGCGGGACGCCGGTGTGGCCTCCGCGATGGTCAACACCTCGCAGCAGGTCGGCGGCGCCATCGGTACCGCGCTGCTCAACACCATCGCCGCCTCGGCGACGACCGCGTTCCTCGCCGACCACGCGGCCGGCGCGACCACCCCGGCCGCCCAGAAGCTGCTCCAGCTCCAGGGCATGGTCGAGGGGTACGCGGCGGCCATCTGGTGGGCGGTCGGCATCCTGGTCGTCTCGGCCGCGATCGCCGTCACCCTCATCAACACGGGCAAGCCGCAGATGTCGGCCCCGGCCGGCTCCGGTTCGGACTCCGGCACCGGGTCCGCCGACGGGGCGCAGGACGAGGTGAAGATCCCGGTCGTCATGCACTGACCGGCCCGCGGCCGCCCTGGCGGGCTCCTGTCTCCTCCGCCCGGGCTGCCGATGCCCCAACTGCCGATGCCGGCCTCCGATGCCCCGGCTGCCGATGACCCGGCCCTCTCCGCCGCGGCTTCCTCGGCCCCGGCTCCCTCTGCCCTGGTTCCGCGTCAGCGGAGCCAGGGCAGATCCGCGCCCGGGTCCGCCGGCTGGAGGCCCTCGGCCATCACCTTCATGATCACGCCGAGCTGCTCCACCTGCTCGGGGGTGAGCCGGTCGAACATCGCCTGGCGCACGGCGGCGACATGGCCCGGCGCGGACCGCTCCAGGACGGCGAAGCCCTCGTCCGTGAGGTACGCGAACTGGCCGCGCTTGTCGGAGGGGCAGTCCTCCCGGAGCACCCAGCCGTTCTTCTCCAGGCGGGCGACGGCGTGCGAGAGCCTGGACCGGGTGATCTTGGCGCCCTTGGCCAGCTCGGTCATCCGCAACCGCCGCCGGGGCGCCTGGGAGAGCTGGACGAGGAGGCCGTAGTAGACGTGCGGCATCCCGGCATCACGCTGGAGCTGGCGGTCGAGGTGGTCCTCGAGGAGGGTGGTGGCGTGGAGGTACGCGCGCCATACGTGCTGTTCCTCGTCGCTGAGCCAGCGGGGTTCGGTCGCCGTGACCTTCGGTGCCGTGTTCATGGATCCAGCCTACGACCCATTCTTGAAAGTTGAACTACATCGGCGCTAAGCTCGTCATGTCAGGTGAACTTGAAACTTAAAGGACCTTGGGAGGCGGACGACATGGACGCCACGCCGGAACGGATGCCCGCCCTCTACCTCTCGCACGGCGCGCCGCCGCTCGCCGACGACCCCGTGTGGACCGGCGAGCTCGCCGCCTGGTCCGCCGCGCTGCCCCGGCCGAAGGCGATCCTGGTGGTCTCCGCGCACTGGGAGGAGGCGCCGCTCGCCCTCGGTGCCGTCGAGACCGTGCCGCTCGTCTACGACTTCTGGGGTTTCCCCGAGCACTACTACCGCGTGCGCTACCCCGCCCCCGGCGCGCCGGAGCTCGCCGCGTCCGTCCGCAAGCTCCTGCGCGGCCCCGGCACCCCGGTGCAGGACATCCCCGACCGGGGCCTCGACCACGGCGCGTACGTACCGTTGGTGGAGATGTTCCCGGCCGCCGACGTGCCGGTACTCCAGATCTCCATGCCCACCCTCGACCCGCGCAGACTGATGCACGTCGGGCGCAAGCTCGCCCCTTTGCGCGACGAGGGGGTGCTGATCGTCGGCAGCGGCTTCTTCACCCACAACCTGGCGGCGCTCCGGCACACGGGCGGGGGCGTGCCGGGCTGGTCGGCGGAGTTCGACGACTGGGGGCGCCGGGCCCTGGAGGCCAGGGACGTCGACACGCTCCTGGACTTCGTCCACAGCTCGCCCGCCGGACGGCTCGCCCACCCCCGTACGGAACACTTCGCACCGCTCTTCGTCACGCTCGGCGCGGCGGAGGCGGCGGGGGACCTGGACGGCGGGCGGAGCGTGATCGACGGGTTCTGGATGGGGCTCGCGAAGCGCTCGGTGCAGTTCGGCTAAGGCATGTTTCGCAAGTAGCGTCGTCCGCCCGGCTCGTCCGTGGTGGGGCCCCGGCGGGCTTGTCAGAACGCCGGCGGGTTGAGTGCGATCGAGCGGGCGGCGGCCGTCAGGGCTTGCGGGTCGCCGACGTCCAGTGCCGTGTCGGTGAACTTGATCGTGTGGTCGTCCCCGTGGGCCGCCGCCCGCTCGAAGACCTCTTCCGCGATCAGCGGGGTCGCCCGGTAGGGGACGGGCTCGGACGGTGTGTACGCGGCGGTCACCGCCGCCGAGGCCGACCAGGCGGCGGCGACGCTCGGCGCCCACAGGGCGCGGGGGAGCGCGGGCAGGGCGCGCAGGACCGCGTTGGGCGCGGTCGCCGCGTGGACCAGCATGACCGGCTCGCCGTGACCGTGGGTGGCATAGCGGTGGGTCGCGGCCGTGACCAGCTCGGTGAGCAGGGCGTGCGCGGCCTCGGGGTCCGGCGCGGCGCCCCAGCGGGGGAGCGCGGTCAGCTGGGCGAGCCGGGCGCGGATGCCGCCGTCCTGCTCCGGTACGGGCGGCACGGCGTCGAGCGCGGCCGCCGCCGTCGGCGCGGGCCCGAGATCCCGCAGGGGCGGCAGCGGCTGGTGACGGGCCGCCCAGTAGCCGAGGGCGTGGGCCAGTTCGGCCCGGCGCGGCGCCGTCTCCTCGGACGTCAGCAGGGTGCGTACGGCATGGCCGGTGCGGATCACGGGATGGGTGGCCCCGCCCGCGATGCCGGGCAGGAGCCGCGGCCACCAGATGGCGAGCACCTCCCGCCAGGGCCGCTCCGCGACCTCCCGCTCGAAGAACCGCGCCCAGTCCGCGATCCGCACCGGGTCGCCGAGCGCCTCGCGCCAGTTCGCCGGGGTGACGGGGGAGTGGGGCGCGGGCATGTCCTCCAGCTTGGCCCGGTAGCGGTCCAGCCAGCGGTGCACGACCGGGGCCTGGCCGTGGCGCACGAGCGCCTCGACGGCCATGGGGGCGTGGTTGGAGAGCCATCCTTGGCGCTCGGGGCCGCTGGCGTGGAGGCGCTGGAGGGCTTCGTCGAGGGTGCCGGTGGTATCGGTCATGCCGAGACCGTAGGCGTGGGGCGAGGCGGTCCGTAACGGCCTCGGGACCTAGGCCGGCGTGGCTCAGGACGTAGGCCGGCGTCGCTTAAGGACGTAGGCCGGGGCGTAGGTCCGAGCGGGCCGGGGCGCAGGTCCCCACCTGAGTGAGGGGGCCGGGTCCGGGGGAAGGGGCCCGGCTGCGGGCGGCGCCCCAGGTGCGGGCGGCGGTCTTCCGGCACGCGGGCTTACCGGTCTTTCGGTTCTTTTCGGACAGTGTGAGCAACCGGGTGGCGCCGCATGCCGTCCTTACCGGAGGAGCGACCGGGGCGAGGGGAGAGGCCCGGCAGGGGGCGCGGGTGCCGGGCTTCGCGCCCCCTCTGACCTGCGCTTCCGCGCTCTGCGCCAGCGGGCGTGGCCCTCAGTGGCCGGACAGGGTACTGCATGATCGCGAAAATCGATGTGCCGCGTGGGAATTCTGTCCTGATTCCAGTCGTTGTTTCCGTCGGATGCAGGGCACCCGCAAGGGTGTCGCGACCTACTCAGCAAGGGAGCACGCATGGCAACCCGTGCCGTCGCCCGTCGTTCGTCCGCCTCCAGCGGCAGCAGCTCGAGGGCAAGCAGCGTTCGCGCCGTGGGCGGGGAGATCGCCGACCGCGACCTGGTCGGCATGTACCTCGACGAGATCGCGCGCACCCCCCTGCTCGACGCCGCCAAGGAGGTCGAGCTCTCCCAGGACATCGAGGCGGGCGTGTACGCCCGGCAGATCCTCGAAGGCGAGGTGGAGAGCGAGGCGGGCGGAGCGTCCCGCGAGGAGCTCGAGGCGCTGGTCGCCGCGGGCGAGCGCGCCAAGGACCTCTTCATCAAGTCCAACCTGCGCCTCGTCGTCGCCGTCGCCCGACGCTATCCCCGCAGCGGGCTGCCGCTGCTCGACCTGATCCAGGAAGGGAACGCCGGCCTGGTGCGCGCGGTCGAGAAGTTCGACTACGCCAAGGGCTTCAAGTTCTCCACGTACGCCACCTGGTGGATCCGCCAGGCCATCACCCGCTCCATAGCCGACCAGTCGCGCACGATCCGGCTGCCCGTCCACCTCGTGGAGGAGCTCGGGCGGATCCGGCGCGTGCAGCGCGAGTTCAACCGCGAGAACGGCCGTGAGCCGGAGCCCGCGGAGATCGCTGCGGAGCTCGGCTCGACGCCGGCGCGCGTCGTGGACGTCATGGACTGGGCGCGTGACCCGGTCTCGCTCAACATGTCGGTGGACGACGAGGGCGAGACGCAATTCGGCGACCTCCTCGAGGACACCTCGGCGATCTCGCCCGAGCAGTCGGTGCTCACCCTGCTGCGCAGCGAGGAGCTGGACGACCTGATCGACAAGCTCGACCACCGCACGGCCTCGATCATCCGGATGCGGTACGGCATCGAGGACGGCCGCGAACGGACCCTGACGGAGGTCGGCAAGGAGCACGGCCTGACGCGCGAGCGCATCCGTCAGATCGAGAAGCACGCCCTGCTCGAACTGAAGAAGATGGCCCGCGACACCGGCTTCGACGCGGTGGCGTGACGGACCGGGCGTCGCGCGCCGAACCGGGCTTCGGCGCGGTGGCCCGCCGTCAGCGCACCGACGCGCCCAGACGGCCCGACAGATCCCGTACGTACGTGATCAGCGGGTCCGGCGCGAGGATCGTGAAGTCGCAGTCCACCAGGGCGAGACGGACGGCGACCCACTCCACGGAGTCGGTGCAGCGGGCGCGCAGGCTGCAGGAGTCCGGGCCCGTGGGCGTGGGCGGCAGGTGCGCCGGAAGCCGCGCGGCCACGAACGAGGCGGGGGCGGCGAAATCGACCTCCAGCGCCAGTTCCGGCTGGGCGTGGCCCCGGCCCATCGAGCGGGTCATGTACTCCGCCGCGCCCCCCGCCGGCAGCTCGCGCTGCGCGAACCGGGCGCCGGTCGCGAACGGGTCCGTCACCCGGTCGACGCGGAACGTCCGCCAGTCCTCGCGCCCGAGGTCGTACGCCACGAGGTACCACCGCCGCCCGGTCGACACCAGCCGGTACGGCTCCACCAGCCGCTTCGTCTCCGTGCCGTCCCCCGCGCGGTAGCCGAAGCGCATCTTCTCCTGCCCGGTCACCGCCCCTGCCAGGGCCGTCAGCGTGGACGGCGCGACCGTGGCCCCGTCCCCCCGGGTCAGCGGGATCGTCGCGTGCTGCAGCGTCGAGACCCGGTGCCGCAGCCGCGACGGAAGCACCTGCTCCAGCTTCGCCAGGGCACGCACCGACGCCTCCTCCACCCCTTCGATCGCATGGCCCGCTCCCGCTCGCAGGCCCACCGCGATCGCCACCGCCTCCTCGTCGTCGAGGACGAGCGGCGGCAGGGCCGCCCCGGCCACCAGGCGGTATCCGCCCACCGCGCCCTTCGACGCCTCGACCGGGTAGCCCAGCTCCCGGAGCCGGTCGATGTCGCGCCGGATCGTGCGCGGCGAGACCGAGAGCCGTTCGGCCAGCTCGCTGCCCGGCCACTCGCGCGGGGTCTGGAGGAGTGACAGCAGCGTCAGCAGTCGTGCGGGAGTGTCCGTCATGCGTTCCAGGATGCCGTCCATCTAGGACACGAACCGACCTACATGCTGTCTACCTTCGGACCATGAGTTCACACGACGCCACCGGTCCCGGCCCCGGCAGCAGCGACATCGGCGGCAGCGCCGCCGACAGCGGTACGAGTCCCGCCCCCGGCACCGACCGAAGGCGCTGGATAGCCCTCGCCATCGTCATGACCGCCGCCTTCATGGACCTGGTCGACGCCACGATCGTCAACATCGCGATCCCCAGCATCGAGCGCGACCTCGGCGCCTCGTTCGGGGCCATCCAGTGGATCACCGCCGGATACGCCCTTGCGTTCGCGGCCGGTCTGATCACCGGAGGCCGCCTCGGTGACATCTACGGCCGCAAGCGGCTGTTCCTCCTCGGCACCGCGGGCTTCACCCTCGCCTCCGCGCTCTGCGGTCTCGCCGCGAGCCCGGAGATCCTCGTGGCCTCCCGCCTCCTCCAGGGCGCGGCGGCGGCGATGATGGTCCCGCAGGTCCTGTCGATCGTCCACGTCACCTTCCCGGCCCACGAGCGCGGCAAGGTCTTCGGCCTGTTCGGCGCGATCATCGGCCTCGGGGCCGTCTCGGGACCGCTGCTCGGCGCGCTGCTGACGCAGTGGAACCTCTTCGGCCTGGAGTGGCGGCCGATCTTCCTCATCAACCTGCCGGTCGGCATCGCGGGCCTGCTCCTGGGCCGGAAGTTCATCATCGAGTCCAAGGCGCCCAAGGCGCTCCGGCTGGACCTGGTCGGCGTCCTGCTCGTCACGCTCGCGCTGCTGATGCTGATCTACCCGCTGACCCGCGGCCGCGAGCTGGACTGGCCGCTCTGGGGCCACCTGTGCATGGCGGGCGGCCTGGTCGTGTTCGGCGTCCTCGTCGCGTACGAGAAGTACAAGACGCGGAAGGACGGCTCGCCGCTCGTCGAGCTGTCGCTGTTCCGGGTGAAGAGCTTCGCGGCCGGTATCGCGGTGCAGCTGACCTTCGGCGTCGTGATGGGCATCTTCTTCCTGGTCTGGACGCTGTACATGCAGATCGGGCTCGGCTGGAGCCCCCTCAAGGCCGGCCTGACCGGCGTCCCGTTCTCGATCGCCGTCTCCACCGCGGCCGGCCTGTCGGTGCAGAAGCTGGTGCCGCGCTTCGGCCGCAAGGTCCTCCAGGCGGGCGCGCTGACGATGGCGGCGGGCGTGCTGCTCTACCTGTGGGAGGCCGGGCGGTACGGCACCTCCATCCACTCCTGGCAGATGATCGCCCCGCTGGTGATCATGGGCCTGGGCATGGGGCTCATCGTCGCCCCGCTGACGGACGCGGTGCTGTCGGACGTCCCCAGGGAACACGCGGGCTCGGCGTCGGGCCTCATCAACACCACCGGGCAGATGGGCAACGCGCTCGGCCTCGGCCTCGTGTCGGTCGTCTTCTACGGCGTGATCGACGAGGAGCGCCTGGCGCGGGCCCCGGGCGAGATCGGGACGGCCTTCGCGGACGCCTTCCAGAACGCGCTGGGATGGGTGGTCGCGGTGCTCGCCGTGATCTTCCTGGTGATGTTCGCCCTGCCGGCGAAGCCGAAGCAGCACGTCGAGGGCGCGGAGGCGTCGGCCGACGAGGACGGCCCGATGGACGGGCCGCCGGCCGACGGTCCGGCGACGGACGAGCCCACGAAGGAGCCGGCGCTCAGCCGGTAGGAGTACGACGGGGGAAGGCGGGTACCCGCACGTCGGGTGGATGGTCGTGACGGCCTGACCGTACGTACGGATCGGGTCCCTCGACGCCGAAAGGGGCGGTGCGCATTCGGCGCGCACCGCCCCTCCGGTGTCTTCCGGGTCGAAACGCTCCCGGATCAGATCACTTCTTGGCCTTCGCGGCGTGGGTCACCTTGCCGGAGACGATCGTCTTGCCGAGGAAGCGGTTGGCGCTGTTGGTCGTCGCCGTGCCACCGGGATTGGTGAGCTCGACCCACGAGCCCTCCGAGCAGTCGAGCTCGTTCTCGTTCCCCGTGTCCACGACGCACTGGTACTCCCACACCTCTCCGCCGGTGGTGAGAACCTCGATCGAGACGGTGTTGGCCTGCTCGGCGATGGAGACGGCGCAGGCGCCCTCAGGCGCGCCGGGCAGCGGGGTCCAGACGAACTCCGTGGGTTCGGACGTCAGGTCCCGGATGCCGGCGAAGACGTCACCGTTGTTGACCACGCCCTTGACCTCGCGGCTGTTCTCGAGACGGTGGGCGTCGATGTCCAGGCACGTCGCCGGTCCCGCGGGGCCCGTCGGTCCTGCCGGTCCCGCCGGTCCCGCGGGCCCTGCCGGTCCTGCCGGTCCTGCCGGACCCGTCGGGCCCGTGTCGCCACCGCCGGGGCCCTGCGGACCCTGGGGGCCCTGCGGTCCCGCCGGGCCCTGCGGACCCGTGGGGCCGGTGCCGCCGCCGCCGGCCGGGCCCTGCGGGCCGGTCGGGCCGGTGTCGCCCTTGGGGCCCTGCGGACCCGTCGGACCCGTGGGACCGGTGGGGCCGGGCTTCCCTTCCTTGCACTCGTCGTGCAGGGTGCGGGCCTGCTGCGGACCCTGCTGCTGGAACTTGCTCAGGTGCCCTTCGACGTAGTCCCGGATCCGCTCCTTCTCGTGGTGCGGCGGGGGACCGTCCTGGTGGTGCGGAGGCGGGCTGTCCTGGTGGTGCGGCGGGGGACCGTCCTCGTGGTGGGGCGGCGGGCCGTCCGGGCACTCCTCGGTCGTCGGACCCGCGTTCACGCCCGCGGGCTGCGCCGGCAGCTGGGGTGTGGCCATCGCGGGAGCCGTCATGCTCGTGAGCACGAGGGCGAGCGAGGCGACGGCCCCGCCGGCGATCCAGGGACGGCGTCGGGCGAGCGGGCCAAGAGAGGACCTGGTCCTGAGATCAGGACGCATACATGTGCTCCTTCGTAACCGGTTCGAGCGATGCGGTGGAAGTCTGTTCGGACTTCCCTTCGAGGTCATCGGATCGTGTTCGGGTCCCCTTGAGGGTCCTGAGGGCCAATCAACTCCCTGGCCTACGCGTCCCACCGAATGGACGCGTGCGCGGGAGCGAACGCCACGCCCCCTTCCGGCGTGCCGTGAGAGGGCGCTAGCGCCGCGTTCGTAAGGTCACCCGGTCATGAGGTCGTCCGTCCCCGTCCCCCTGGAGCCGTGTTGCCGTGAAGTCGTCGATCTGCCTGTGCATGATCGTCAAGAACGAGGCACGCGTCATCGAGCGATGTCTCGCCTCCGTCCGTGACCTGGTGGACACCTGGGTCATCTCCGACACCGGCTCGACGGACGGCACCCAGCGGCTGATCCGCGACGCGCTCGACGGCATCCCCGGCGAGCTGCGCGAGGAGCCGTGGGTGAACTTCGGGCACAACCGGAGCCTGAACATCCGGCACGCCAGGGGCCGGGCCGACTACCTGCTGCTCCTCGACGCCGACCTGGTGGTCGAGCGGGCCGGGCCCCTGCCGGCGCTCACCGCCGACGCGTATCTGCTGCGGCACGCCGGACCGCTGGAGTACCGCATCAAACGCCTGGTCAGGGGTGACATGCCGTGGCGGTACGAGGGGGTCACCCACGAGTACCTCACCGCGGACCGGGACCACGTCAGCGAGAACCTGGACGCGCTCGTCATCAAGGACTTCGCCGACGGCGGCTCACGGCACGACAAGTTCGAACGCGACGCCCGGCTGCTGAGCGCCGAGCTCGACCGGAACCCCACCGACACCCGCACGGTCTTCTACCTCGCCCAGACCATGCGCGACCTCGGCCGCGCCGCCGAGGCCATCGACCTCTACGAGCGCCGGGCCCGCATGGGCGGCTGGGACGAGGAGGTCTCCTACGCACTGCTCCAGGCCGGGATCCTGAAGGCCGACTCCGGTGACTGGCCGTCGGCGATGGACACCCTGTCACGCGCCTGGGAGGCCCGCCCGCAGCGCCTCGAAGCCTGTTACGAGCTGGCCTCGCGGCTCCGGCGCATGGGCCGCCACCACAGCGCCCACGCCGTCGTCACCGCGGCCCTCGACCGGGAACCACCGGACGACCTGCTGTTCCTCCAGCCGTGGATCTACCGCTGGGGTCTGCTGTTCGAGTACTCGATCACCGCGTACTGGGCCGGCGACGCCGCGGGCTCGCTGGCCGCATGCGACCGGCTGCTCGCGATGCCGGACCTCCCCGAGGCGTACCGGGAGCAGACCCGCACCAACCGCGAGTTCGCGGTACGCAGGCTCTCCTCCATCCCCCACGCGGCCGCCGCCGTGACCACCGCCGCCGCGACGGCCCCGGCCCCCGCCGCCGGAAGCGGAAGCGCAAGCTGAAGCGGAGGGGCAAGCGGAGGCGGAGGCGGCCGTGACCGGGGCGGACCCGGTCACGGCTCCGGTCGGGTGTCCTCCTAGCGGACCCGCGCGCGGTGTTCCATCGCCTCGCGGGCCGCGTGCTCGCTCTCGTACACCTCGCACATGTGGCGGCCGTCGGGGGTCGCCGTGTGCTCGACCTCCCACAGGCTCAGCTCGCCGCCGTCGAGCAGCAGGAACGCGTGCTCGTAGAGCGTGAAGCCGGGGCCCCGGACGCTCTCCACCGTGCACTGGCGCCCGAACGCCTGGGTGATGTGGTGCGCGAAGGCCACCCGGAGCCGCCGTGCGGTCTCCTCGCCCGGCCGGTCGGCGTTCTCCGCGCGGCGCAGCACCCGGCGCGCGTGGTCCGCGGAGTTGTCCGGCGCGTACATCCGGGGCTGGGCCGGTATGGGACGGGCGAGGAACATGCTCAGCGGCTCCATGTCGTCGTCGAGGCCGATGTCGAGCCCGTCCGCGCGGCCCGCGCCCCAGCCCGGGTCCAGCGCGGCCGGCAGCCGGGACGCGGCGAGCCGCGCCTCGGCCTCCTCGGTGTACACCTCGTGATGCTCGGCGCCGTCCCGGCCGGCGTTGTGGACCAGCTCCCACAGCGTCAGGGCCGTGCCGTCGGCGAGCAGATAGGTGTGGCGGTGGGTGGTGCGGTGCAGCGACGCGCTGTGGTGCGAGGAATGCAGCGCGCTGGAGTGGGCGAGCGCCGTCTCCAGGCGCTCGACGGTCGTGTCGGGCAGATCGAAGGAGTTGAGCGCCCGTCCGAGAAGGCGCTCCACGTGCGTCTCGGTCGTCTCGTACGGATCGTGTGGATCCCGCGGATCGTTCAAGAGGGTCTCCAGGCCGTCGCCGCATGTCACTTGGTGCTTGCTTAACGTAGTCCCTGGGTCTGACATCGTGTCCGGCGTTCGGGAAAACGACGGGGGCGTATGGCGAGTTCCCGCGCGCCCCACCGTCGGTGTTTCAACTTCCCTGCCTGTCACGGGAGTCGGTGGCGGCGGGCCCGTACAGCTCGCGGTAGGCCGGAAAGTCGCCACCCGGCCCGGACACGCCCTCGGCCGTCTCCTCCACCGCCCGCACGATCGCCCGGGTCACCGTGTCCGCACCCGCCGCCAGTACGTCGTTCAGGGCGAGCGGTCCGGCTTCGGCGGGCAGCTCCCGATCGCCGGTGGCGAGGGCGAAGACGGTGTCGCCGTCGTTGAGGAGGTGCACGGGACGGATGGCGCGCGCGATGCCGTCGTGCGCCGTGCCCGCGAGCTTCTGCGCCTGGGCGCGGGTGAGGACGGCGTCGGTGGCGACGACCGCCAGCGTCGTGTTCAGGGGCGGGGCGGGGGAGACGGCGGCCGCCTCGGCGAGGCGTCGGCGCGCCGCCTCGTGGACGGCCGGCTCCGGGTACTCCGGGCGGCCCTGGAGATAGCGTCCGTACAGCACGCCGGTCTCCGGATCGACCGCCGAGCCGACCGCGTTGACGACGACGAGGGCGGCGACCGTGATCCCCGACGCGAGGACCGTGCTCGCCGTGCCGACCCCGCCCTTGAGCCCGCCGACGACGGCCCCGGTGCCCGCGCCGACCGCGCCGGTCTCCACGCGCGCGTGGAGACCGGTCGCCGCCGCGGCCTCCACCGCCGCCCGCCCCGTGGCGGCGTCCGGTCGGGCGGTGAAGTCGCCGCCCCGGCCCAGGTCGAAGACGCAGGCGGCCGGTACGACCGGGACCACGTGCGCGGGGTCGGGACCCACCCGGACCCCGCGTCCCTGTTCCTCGAGCCAGGTCATCACCCCGGCCGCCGACTCCAGCCCGTACGCGCTGCCGCCGGTCAGGACCACGGCCTCGATCCGCTGGACGACGTTGCGCGGATCCAGCGCGTCGGTCTCCCGCGTGCCGGGGCCGCCGCCCCGGACGTCGACGGCCGCCACGGCCCCGCCCTCGGGGGCGAGGACGACGGTAGTGCCGCTGAGCGCGTTCGGCCCGGCCACGCGCGCGTGGCCGACGCGAAGCCCTGCCACGTCCGTGAGTGTGTCGTGCTTCGTCATGACCCCTTGGGTACCACGGCGCCCCCTCCAGGATCACGGCGTTTTCGGGATACCAGGGCGTACGGCCCCGCGCCCCGAGCGGGCCCCGGCGCCCTCCGGACCTCCCCCTAGGCGTTCCTGTGTCCGGCCGGGTGGCGTGCGGTCAGCGTCACGCCGACCGCGACCGTCGCCGCCGCGACCACCCCGGCCGCCAGGACCGCCCAGTCGCCGGCGAACGTGCACATCAGGATCGCGAGGGCCGAGACGGGCAGGACGAGCTGCTGGGCGATGCCGACCTTGAAGTAGCGCGCGTGGAGCAGCCACACGCAGAGCAGGAACAGCGCGGTGGGGACGGTCACCGCGGAGGAGGCGGCGAGCGTCGAGAGGTGGGCCTTGCCCACGGCCTGCTCGACGGCGATCTCGATGCCGGCGCCGATCGCGGCGGCGGAGGCGAAGATGAGGTAGTGGCCGTACCCCCAGAGGAAGCCCCGCCGGTTGGAGACGAGGCGGACGTGGGCGGGGGCGGCGAAGTAGATCCACCAGGCCGCGTAGACGATCAGCAGGCCGCCCGCGGCGATGGGGAGCAGTTCCCCGAGCGCGTCGTACTCGCTGATCCCCGCCTTCACCGCGACCGTCGCCGCCGCGATCGTCTCGCCCAGCACGATGATCGTGAACAGGCCGTAGCGCTCGGCGATGTGATGCGCGTGCCAGTGGGTGCGGGTGTCCTTCTCCGCGTACGCCGGGACCGCCAGTTCGGCGACGACCATGACGAGGAAGATCCACGGGCGGACGGGCTCGGGAGCCCAGAGGAGAGCGGTCCAGCCGATCTGGCAGAGGATCACCCCGCCCGCGTACCGGCGGCACATCGTGCGCTCGGCGGAGTCCGTCGCGTGATGGGCGGCGCGCAGCCACTGGAAGGAGAGCGCGAGCCGCATGACCGCGTAGCCGAGCACGGTGACGAGGAAGTCGTCCTCGAAGACGCGGGAGACGCCGGCGGCGAGGATGAGGACGCCGGCGATCTGGACGAAGGTGGCGACGCGGTAGAGGACGTCGTCGTTGTCGTACGCGGAGGCGAACCAGGTGAAGTTCATCCAGGCCCACCAGATCGCGAAGAAGACCATCGCGTAGTGGGTGACGCCGTCGGCGGCGTGGTGCTCGGCGACGGCGTGCACGAGCTCGGCGCCTGCCTGGGCGACCGCGACGACGAAGCAGAGGTCGAAGAACAGCTCGAGCGGGGTGGCGGCACGGTGCGCCTCGTCGCGCGAGCGCGCGGTGAGGGGCAGGAGCGGTTGCGTCATGCGCTCCAGCACACCAGAGCGGGGGGCGCGGAACGGTTCGGCGCCCTCGGGCGCCCCGGGTTTCACCCGTGGGCGGGTGAGCGGGACCCGGCCGCGGGGGCGCGTTCGACGCCTGCGGGGGCGCGGGGGCGCGGGGGCGCCCGGTCGACCGGCTCGACCCGGCCGCCTCTGGCAACGGCGTCGGCGCGGAGGGGCACGTGCGACGCCCCCGGGGGCGCCCGGCCGACCGGCTCGACCCGGCCCGCCTCCCGCAACGGCCCCCGGTGCGTCTGGGGCTTCGCGCACCCACGCTCAGGCGTCCTCGCGCACCCACGCGTCCGGGCCTTCACGCATCCACGCGCGCCGGGCATCTCCCCGCTCCCCGTCACGCCCTCGCCGAGCCCGGAGCGGAGCGCGATGATCCGTGCGGTCCTCCGCTCCTGCGGCCTGAACGCCATCCGAGCGACACGCTCACCCACCCGCCCCTCAAAACGGGCTCAGGGGGTACATACCGCCCTACCGTGACCGGGTGACCGAGCCACCGCTGGCCCCCGCGCCCGTCGTCCAGACCCCCTCGGCCGTGCGCCGCCGGGCCTCGCTGGCGGGGGCCGCCGTCTCCGTCCTGCTGATCGTCGCGATCGTCCTCGGCAGCCGGTTCCTGCGGGACTTCGACTCGGCGCTCCTGCCGTACGCCGTCGCCACCGTCTTCCTCGCCTTCGGCGTCGCCTACCGGTACACGGTCTGGGTCTCCGCGCCCGGCGCCCGCCGGCTGTTCAAGCAGGGGTGGCGCTCCTTCTTCTCGGCCGCCAACTTCCGCCGGGCCCCCACCGCCCTGCCCAAGATGATCGCCACCTACCTCGGCCTCCAGAAGTTCCTCGGCGCCCGCTCGCACGCCCGCTGGGCCGCCCACCAGCTGATCTTCTGGGGGTGCGTGCTGGCCGCCCTGATCACCTTCCCGCTGACCTGGGGCTGGTTCACGTTCACCTCGGGCAGCGGCACGGGGCCGGGCTACGAGATGCGGATCTGGGGCTTCAAGATCCTCGGCTTCGACTCGCTGAACATCGTCGGCTGGCTGATGTTCCACGGCCTGGACATCGCCGCCGTCCTCGTCATCCCGGGCGCCTCGTACTTCCTGTGGCGCCGGATGAAGGACCGCGGCGCGATCACCGGCCAGCGCTTCGCCTACGACCTGGTCCCGCTGATCGCCCTGATCGTCATCTCCGTGACCGGACTCCTCCTCACCTTCTCGTCGATCTTCCTGCACGGCGGCGGCTACGAGTTCCTCGCGATCCTGCACATGGTCTCGGTGGTCTTCACCCTCGTCTACATCCCGTTCGGCAAGTTCTTCCACATCGTCCAGAGGCCCGCCGCCGTCGGCATGCAGCTGTTCAAGTACACCTCCCGCGGCAAGGACGAAGCGGTCCTCGCCTGCCGTCGCTGCGAGGAACCCATCGACACCGCCCCGTACGTCGAGAACCTCCGGGGCACCATGCGCGACCTCGACCTCGGCTTCGACGCATGGGCCGAGTACTGCCCCCGCTGCAAACGCGTCCTGCGCGGCAACGCCTACCTCACCCACGTCAAGAAGGGTTACAAGTGACGCAGCAGCACGCGGGCAGCCGGCGCCCTCCGCTCGATCCCACCATCGCCCCGCCCGGCACCCGCGCCTTCCGCGACGCCGGCGGCATCCCCGCGGACCGCTGGCGCGCCGACCAGGACGGCGAGACGCTCGTCCCCACCCACTGCTGCTTCTGCGGCGTCCAGTGCGGGATGTACCTGCGTGTCGACCGCGCGGGCAAGGTCTTCGGCGTCGAACCCCGCAACCACGACATCAACCGGATGCGGCTGTGCCCCAAGGGCATCAACGCCTACCAGCAGGTCAACCACCCCGACCGGCTCACCGCCCCCCTCATGCGCCGCAGCCGCGACGAGCCGTTCCGCGAGGCGAGCTGGGAGGAGGCGCTCGACTTCACCGTCGCCGAGATCCGCCGCATCCAGAACGAGTACGGCAACGACGCCTTCGGCCTCCTCGGCGGGGCCAGCCTCTTCTCCGAGAAGACGTATCTCGTCGGCAAGTTCGCCCGCGTCGCCCTGAAGACCAAGCACGTCGACTACAACGGACGCCTGTGCATGGTCTCCGCCGCCGGAGCCAACAAGCTCGCCTTCGGCATCGACCGGGCCGGCAACCCCTTCTCCGACATCCTCCTCACCGACTGCCTCCTCATCGCCGGCTCCAACGTCGGCGAATGCTTCCCCGTGATGACGCAGTACCTGTGGGGCGCCCGCGACCGGGGGGCCACCCTGATCGTCGTCGACCCCCGGGAGACGGCGATCGCCCGCACCGCCGACCTCCACGTCGCCCTCAAGCCGGGCACCGACTCCGCCTTCTTCAACGCCGTCCTGCACGTCATCGTCCAGGAGGGCCTGGCGGACGAGGCCTACCTCGCCGCCCACGCCACCGGCTGGGAGGAGGTCAAGGAGACCGTCGCCGACTATCCGCCGTCCCGTTCCGCCGAGATCTGCGGAATCCCGCGGGAGCAGATCGAGCGGACCGCCCGGATGTTCGCCGGAGCCGGCCGCGCCATGGCCTGGCACGCCCGCGGCGTCGAACACCACTCCCAGGGCGTCGAGAACTGCCTCACGATCATCAACCTCTGCGCCGCCACCGGGAACATCGGCAAGCCCGGGGCCGGCTACGGCACCATCACCGGCCAGGGCAACGGACAGGGCGGCCGCGAACACGGCCAGAAGTCCGACCTCCTCCCCGGCGGCCGCTCGATCATGAACCCCGAGCACCGCCGCCAGATCTGCGAGATCTGGGGGATCGAGGAGTCCGAACTCCCGGCCGCCGGCACCTCCATGATGGAGATGGTCTGGCAGATGCAGCGCCGGGAGATCCGCGGCCTGATCGGCATCTGCAACAACCCCTTCGTCTCCCTCCCGAACTACGCGACCGTGAAACAGGGCTACGACGCCACCGAGTTCCACGCCCAGTTCGACTTCTTCCTCTCCGAGACCGCCGCCAACGCCCACGTCGTCTTCCCCGTCACCGTGTGGGCCGAGGACGAAGGGGTCATGGCCAACGCCGAGGCCCGGGTCGTCAAGCACAACAAGGCCCAGGAGCCTCCCGCCGGGGTCCGCACCGACACCTGGGTCATCTGCGAACTCGCCAGACGCCTCGGGGCCGGCGACAAGTTCGCCTTCCCCGACTCCCGCTCCGTCTTCGAGGAGCTGCGCGTCGCCTCCGCCGGCACGGTCAACGACTACTACGGCATCACCTACGAACGCCTGGAGGAGACCGGCGGCATCGCCTGGCCCTGCCCCACCACCGAGCACCCGGGCACCCCACGCCTCTTCGAGGACGGGAGGACCTACCACCCGGACGGGAAGGTCCACCTCCAGGTCGTCGAGTGGCACCCGCCCATGGACCCGTACAGCGAGGAGTACCCCCTCTCGCTCACGACCGGCCGCACCGTCGCCCACTTCCTCTCCGGCAACCAGACCCGCCGTCTGGGCGCCCTCGTCGAACAGACCCCCCGCCCCTGGGTCGAGGTCCACCCCTCCCACGGCTTCCGCTCCGGCGACCCCGTCCGCGTGGTCACCCGCCGGGGCAGCGAGGTCTTCCCCGCCCTCGTCACCGAGGCGATCCGCCCCGACACCGTCTTCGTGCCCTACCACTGGCCCGTCCCCACCGCGGCCAACGCGCTCACCATCGACGCCCTCGACCCCCGCTCCAAGATCCCCGAGTACAAGGTCTGCGCCGCCCGGATCGAGGCCGCCGAACGGATCGACGAGGTCCCCGCGCCGCCCACCGCCCCCGGGCACCTCGCCTACCCGGGGACCCAAATCTCCCGCACCGACCCCCTGCCCCCCACGTCCCCCCAGGGCCGTGGCACCTCGGAGAGGAGCTGACGGACGCTCATGATGGGCCGCACGATCTTCATCGACCCGGGGCGCTGCATCGGCTGCCAGGCGTGTGTCTCCGCCTGCCGTGAATGCGACTCGCACCGCGGCAAGTCGATGATCCATCTCGACTACCCCGACGAGGGCCACTCCGTCGCCTCCCTCCCCACCGTCTGCATGCACTGCGAGGACCCCGTCGCCCCGTGCGCCGAGGTGTGCCCCGCCGACGCGATCCTGGTCACCGCCGACGGCGTGGTGCAGCAGGCCGACACCACCCGCTGCATCGGCTGCGCCAACTGCGTCAACGCCTGCCCCTTCGGGGTCCCGAAGATCGACCTCCAGGCGAAGCTCCAGATGAAGTGCAACCTCTGCTACGACCGCACCGCCTACGGCCTCGCCCCGATGTGCGCCACCGTCTGCCCCACCGGCGCCCTCTTCTACGGAACCCTGGAGGAGCTCCAGGCGGAACGCCCCGGCGTCCAGGTCGCCGACTCCTTCACCTTCGGCACCACCACCGTCACCACCGGCGTGGCGATGGTCGTCCCGGCCGACAAGGTGCGGTGGCCGGTCCCCGGAGGGCTTCCCGTCGTCGAGATCAACGGAGTGGACGTGCGCGGAACGAACACGGGCGGGGACGGCGGCTCCCATCGGATGGACGTCCGATGAGCGTCACCACACCGCCCTCCGCCGAGGGCCCCGGGGCGACCGACGCCGCCCAGGAGGCGCTCCACGACCGCATCGCGGCCGACGCCCTCACCACCCGCCGCGACTACCTGCGGATCGTCGCCACGGTCTCCGGCGGCCTGGCCGTCGGTGGCGTCGGCGTCGCCTCCGGCATCCTGCACCGCCACGGCGACAGCGACGGCACACCTGAGCCGAAGAAGATCGCCGACCGGCTGCCGCCGGGCGAGGCGATCGCTTTCCGCTACCCCGAACAGGAGGACCGGGCGGTCGCGATCCGCCTGGAGGACGGCACCCTCGCCGGCTACTCGGCCGTCTGCACCCACCTCGCCTGCGCCGTGCTGTGGCGCAAGGACCGGGGCGGCGAGGGCGAGCTGTACTGCCCGTGCCACGAGGGAGTCTTCGACGCCCGAACGGGAGAGGTGACCGCGGGCCCGCCACCCCGGGCACTGCCGAAGGTGATCCTCGTGGAGGAGACCGACGGCAGCGTCTGGGCGGTGGGCACCACCCGGTCCGGCGAGAGTGTCGAGGAAGGGCTCTGCCGCGGTCTGGTCAAGGACCGGCCGGACCTCGCCGAGCGCTTCGGCTGCCCGGGAGCCTCGGCCGGCGGGGCACCGGAGAGGACGGCACGGACGTGAGCGACACCCCCTTCCCCCAGGACCCGGGCGGCCCCGGCGCGGCCGACGTGCCGTCCGGGCCGGCCTACACCCCGGGCAGCAGCAAGCCGCGGCTGAACCGTCCGGTCCACGAGCGCTATCCCCAAATCCGGCCCACCAGCGGCTACGGCGACCCGCGGATCCGGCACACCGGCCCGGGCCCGGGCGCCGGTACGGAACAGGAGCCGGAGCGCTCCTCCAAGCTCACGGCGCGCCTGGTGCTGGCCCTGACCGTGGTCGTCGGCCAGCTCTGGGGGCTGACGGTCGTGGTCGACGAGTGGATGTCCGGCGACACCGGCACCGCCTGGTGGGGCGCGGGCTTCCTGGTCCTGTCGTTCCTCGTCGTGCTCGGGCTGTGGGCGCTCGACCCGAAGGACCGCTGATCATCCGGGTACACGGCCGGATTACCGGCGTACCCTGGTTCCATGAGTACCGCCCCCGCCCACGGCCCGCGAGCAGCGAAGCAGTCCGACGACGATCCTCGTACGCGACCGGCGCCGGCCCTGGTCTTCGACGATCCGCTGGACCAGCAGTCCGCGGACGATACGGACCGCGGGTGGGGCGAGCGGCCTCCCGGCGGTGGTGACAGTGCCGCCGATCTCGCGCGCTTCCTCGACGAGAAGCCGCCGCACCACCTCTGAGACCGGCGCGAGCCGTCGGTCAGGGGGTGGGGTGCGTCCCCGTGCCCGTCCCCGCTCCGCCCCCGGAGCCGGAGCCGGAGCCGAAGCCGGGGCCTGAGCCGGCACCCGGACCGGCGTCGGAGCCGGGCGCGGAACCCGGACCGCGCTGGGCCACCAGCGCGTCCCTGATCTCCTTCAGGACCTCCAGCTCGCTGACCTCCAGGGTCTCCTGGACGCCTTCCTTCGCCTTGTCGTGCGCGGCCCGCCTGGCCAGGATTTTGGCCATCGGCAGGACCATCAGGAAGTACACGACCGCCGCGGTGATCAGGAAGCTCAGGATCGCGCTGAGGACCAGACCCCACTGGATCTCGATGCCCTGCATCTCCCCGTCGACCACCCTGCACGGATCCTTGAGGCAGGACTTGTAGCTCTCCAGGTCCTTGGTGCCGAAGGCGCCGACCAGCGGGTTGATGACGCCCTTCACCACCGAGTTCACGATGTTGGTGAAGGCGGCACCGATGACGACCGCCACCGCCAGGTCGATCACGTTCCCGCGCATGAGGAAGGCCTTGAAGCCCGCCAGCACGCTCTCCTTCTTCGGAGTCACCCGGATACCTTTCGTCGCATGTGCCATTGGTGAACCCATTACGCCGTGATCGGCGTGAGGGCGTCCAATCCGCAGACACGCACCGGTTACTTGACAGGCTGTCAGTACGATTCAGCACCAGGTCACCGCCAGGGGTGAGGTGATCGCCGCCCCGGCCAGTGCCGTCGCCGTCGGCCGCGGCACGGACAGGACGACCAGTGCCCCACCGTCCGGACGCGTCTCGTCGGCGGTCGGCACCTCGGCCACTCGGGCGCCCGCGGCGACCACCCGAGGCCGCCCGCCGCCGCCCGTGGGGGAGTCGGGCGCGGCGATCACGTCGACCCGGTCACCGGGGCGCAGCAGACGCACGGCCGCCGCGTCCGCGATCCGCACCGGAGCGGACACCAGCCGCACCGCGGGCGGGTGTTGTCGTTCGCGCGCCTCCCGGGGCGGCGGGTCGGCCGACACCTCCCCGGCCCCCGCCACCGCCAGCGCCGCCGCGGTCAGCGCGAGGACCGCGGCCGGGGTGCGATGCCTCCGCCGCAGTGCCCGCCGCAGCCGCTGAGGGCCGCCGCGAGGCCGCAGCGGCTCGAAGCGCGGAACCTCGCACGTCTCGGGAACGGGCGAGAAGGAGCGCGCGGGCAGTGAAGCGGCGGAGAAGGACGAAGGAGGGGAGGGGAAGGAGGAAGGAAGAGAAGGGGAGGAGGAAGGAGGAGAGGGGACGGAGGGGAGAGGAGAACCCGTCATGGTGCACACCACCGGTCACAAGCCGTTCCCCGGACCGTCCGGAGAACCGCTTCCACCCTCCCGGCTCCACCCGCCCGCCGCTCCCGCCTGTGGATCGCCCGATCCCTGTGGACAACCCGCTCACCCCTCCGGGTGACCCACCGGCGCTCCCCCCGCCCCCCGGAAGCCCGGCACCCCCGCCAGCCCCGCGGCTCAGGGCAGCGGGATCCCCAGGTCCCATCCGTCGTGCGCGTGGGTGCACAGGCAGTCCCGATCCGCCGTGTCCGGCAGTGCGCCCACCGCGTCGAACAGCACCTCCCGGAGCCGTCCCACGTTCTCGCCGAAGACGCGCAGCACCTCGGTGTGGGAGACGCCCTCGCCCGTCTCGGCGCCCGCGTCCAGGTCCGTGACCAGCGCGAGTGAGGTGTAGCAGAGGCCCAGTTCCCGGGCGAGGACCGCCTCCGGGTGCCCCGTCATGCCGACCACCGACCAGCCCGCCGCCGCGTGGTCGCGCGATTCCGCCCGGGTCGAGAACCTGGGTCCCTCGACCACGACCATCGTGCCGCCGTCCACGGCCTCCCAGCCCCGCCCGCGGGCCGCCTTGAGGGCCACCCGCCGCCCGTCGGGGCAGTACGGGTCGGCGAAGGTGGTGTGCACGACGTTCGGTACGGCGCCGCCCCAGGCGTCCGGCAGCGGCTCCCCGTCGAAGTACGTCTGCGCCCTCGTCCGCGTCCGGTCGACCAGCTGGTCCGGCACGAGGAGGGTGCCTGGCCCGTACTCCTCCCGCAGACCGCCCACCGCGCACGGCCCGAGTACCTGGCGCACGCCCACGGAGCGCAGGGCCCACAGGTTGGCGCGGTAGTTGATGCGGTGCGGCGGCACGGTGTGGCCGCGGCCGTGCCGGGGCAGGAACGCCACCCGCCGCCCGGCGACCTCGCCGAGGAAGAGGAGGTCGCTGGGGCTGCCGTACGGGGTGTCCACGGACACCTCCGTCACGTCCTCCAGGAAGGAGTAGAAACCCGATCCGCCGATCACGCCGATGTCCGCGTACGCCTTGGTCGCCATGACGATCACACTAAAGGGGGCGTCGGGTCCGCCACGGCGGAATCCGCCGAGCGACGGCGAAAGCCCCACCGCGCTCGGCGATGGGGCTTCCGTGAAAACCGTGGGGTCGTGAGAACCCGGTCAGGCGGCCGAGCTGGAGCTGCTGCCGGAGGAGCTCGTGGAACCCGAGGAGCTCGACGCGCTCGACGTGCTGGAGCTCGCGCTCGACGAGGCGGCCGGCTTGGCGTCCGAGGACGACGAACCGGAGGAGGCGGCGGCAGGCTTCGACGCCGGCGAGCTGCTGGACGACGAGCCGCGGCTGTCGTTGCGGTAGAACCCGGAGCCCTTGAACACGATGCCGACCGCCGAGAACACCTTCTTCAGGCGTCCCTTGCAGCTCGGGCATTCGGTCAGCGCGTCATCGGTGAACTTCTGCACCGCCTCGAGGCCCTCGCCGCACTCGGTGCACTGGTACTGGTAGGTCGGCACTTGTCTTCCTCCTGGCACTCACACTCATCGAGTGCTAACGACGATCCATAGTGACGTATTCCGCGGGATCAGTCCACCGTCACCGGCGCTCGGTGACCGATACCACGTGCGGCGAGTCGCCCCGACGCCCGGGGTGCCAGCCGCGAGCGCAGCGCGAGCAGGGTGGCCAGCGCGAGGGCCGTGCCGACCAGCGGCACCAGGAATCCGGTGCTCGCGCCGTGCTCGTCGGCCAGGCGTCCGGCGACGGTGACGGCGGCGGCCTGGCCGAGCGCGACCGCGCCGGTGAGCCAGGTGAACGCCTCGGTGCGGGCGGTGGCAGGGACCAGGGTCTCGACGATGGTGTAGCCGGTGATCAGGGCCGGGGCGATGCACAGGCCGACCACGAGGCCCAGGGCGGCGAGCAGCGCCACGGAGTGCACGGACCAGAGCAGCGAGGCCGCCAGGGTGAGGCCGGCGTAGCCCAGGATCAGGCGCTTGCGCGGGCCGATCTTCCAGGCGACGGCGCCGCACGCGATGCCCGCGAGCATGTTGCCGGCCGCGAAGACGCCGTACAGCAGGCCGTTGGCGCCGGGGTTGCCGATCTCCTCGGAGAACGCCGTCAGGGAGACCTGCATGCCGCCGAAGACGGAACCGATGCCCAGGAAGGCGACGGCCAGGACCCGGACGCCGGGGATCGAGAGCGCCGAGACGCGCGGTCCGGCGGCGGCTGCGGCGGCCAGTCCGTGGGCGGGCTGGGTACGGCGCTGGGCGGCGAAGAACAGGCCGCCGAAGAGGGTCAGCGAGGCTTCGGCGATCAGGCCGGCGGCGGGGTGGACGCCGGTGCAGAGCGCGGTCGCCAGGACCGGGCCGACGACGAACGTGAACTCGTCGGTGACCGACTCGAAGGCCGCTGCCGTCGGCATCAGGGGCGAGCCCTCCAGCTTCGCCGCCCACCGGGCACGGACCATCGGGCCGACCTGCGGCACGGAGGCACCGGCCGGCACGGCGGCCAGGAACAGCGCCCACAGGGGAGCGCCGGCGAGGGCCAGCACGGTCAGGGTGACGACGGAGGCGGCGTGGATCAGGACGCCGGGGAGCAGCACGGCGCGCTGGCCGAAGCGGTCGGCGAGCTTGCCGCTCTGCGGGGCGAACAGGGCCATCGAGACGCCGGTGACGGCGGCGACGGCGCCGGCGCTGCCGTACGAGCCGGTGGTGTGCTGGACGAGCAGGACGATGCCGATCGTCAGCATCGCGAACGGCTGCCGGGCGGCGAAGCCGGGCAGCAGGAAGGAGAGCGCGCCCGGGGTGCGCAGCAGCTGTCCGTAGCCGGCACGCTTGCCGGCCTTGGAGCTTCCCCCGGTCTCGGAGGTCTTCCCGGCCTCACCGGTCGTCGCGACCCGGGAGTGCTTCGCGGCCTTGTCGGCCCGTCCGGCCCGGCGGGTGTCGCCCGCCTCGGCCGCCGTACCGGCCTTGCCCGGGCCCGGGTGGTTCTCGGACGGCGCGGACGTCACCGACGTCTCAAGCGTGTCAGAAGTGACCGTGGACACCACGGTCCTTGCCTTTCTGCCGCCTGGTAGCGCGCCCCGTGCACGGTGGTGCGGGTGTCGCCGAGAGCTGTCCTCATGCGCGGAACTGCGGTAGATGCCGAGCCCCACTGCGAGGGGGTGTCTCGACCGCCATACGGTCGCGCCAGCTCTGCGTCAGGCAGAGTTGGTTCGATCTAAGTGTGCCTTCATGGTACAGGGAGTAGGCGTCTTCCCGCCTGGGAAAACGCCTACTCCCCGCAATTGATGCCTGTGATTAACCGGACGTTCGCTTGCGGATGGGCCGATGGGGGCGGTCCTCACCGTGGCCGCCGTGGCCCTCGCCCATGCCGTGGCCGAGCCGCGCCCCCGGACCGAGCCGCCGATGCGCGCTGACCGCCGTGGATCCGCCCGTGCCCAGCCATCCGGCCAGCTTGCCGCCCTGTCCCACGGCCCGCAGCCGTCGCTCGGCGGCGTCCCGTACCGGGTCGGTGGCGACGACGAGGAGTTCGTCCCCGCGCCGCAGGACCGTGGCCGGGCCCGGGACGAAGCTCTTGTCGTCCCGTACGACCAGGGTGACCGCGGCTCCGGCCGGCAGGCGCAGCTCCGCCACCTCCACGCCGTGCATCTTCGAGCCCTTCGGGATGGCGACCGACAGCAGGTGCCCGCGCAGGCGCTCCAGCGGGGCCGACTCGACCCCCAGGTCGGCGGCCTCCGCCGAGTCGCCGAGCTTCAGCGCCCGCGCCAGCCAGGGCAGGGTCGGCCCCTGCACCAGGGTGTAGACCACGACGAGGACGAAGACGATGTTGAAGACCCGCTCGCTGCCCTCGATCCCGGAGACCATCGGGATCGTGGCCAGGATGATGGGGACGGCTCCGCGCAGGCCGGCCCAGGACATCAGGGCCTGCTCCTGCCAGGGGATGCGGAACGGCAGCAGGCTGAGCAGGACCTCCATGGGCCGGGCCACCATCGTCAGGACCAGACCGATGATCACCGCGGGCCAGAAGTCGTCGATCAGCTGGGACGGGGTCACCAGCAGGCCGAGCAGGACGAACATGCCGATCTGGGCGATCCAGCCCAGCCCCTCGGCGAAGCCGCGGTTGGCCGGCGCGTGCGGCAGCTTGGCGTTGCCGAGCACCATCGAGGCCAGATAGACGGCGAGGAAGCCGGAGCCGTGGGCCATCGCGCCGGCCGCGTACGCCACGACCGCGATGGCCATGACGGCGATCGGGTAGAGACCGGAGGCGGGCAGGGCCACGTGCCGCAGTCCGAAGGAGCCGAGGAAGCCGACGGCCAGGCCGATGGCCGCGCCGATGGCCAGCTCCAGGGCGATCTCGCCGACCAGGACGTACCAGCTGTCGACCGGTCCGACCGTCGAGAAGGCGACGACGAGGATGACGACGGGGGCGTCGTTGAAGCCGGACTCGGCCTCCAGGACACCGGTGACCCGGGAGGGCAGCGGCACCTTGCGCAGGACGGAGAAGACGGCGGCCGCGTCCGTCGAGGAGACGACGGCGCCGATGATCATCGCCTGCCGCCATTCCAGGCCGACCAGGTAGTGCGCGGCGGCGGCCGTGATGCCCACGCTCACCGCGACGCCGACGGTCGACAGCACGACGGCCGCGGGCAGCGCGGGTTTGATCTCCTTCCACTTCGTGCCCAGGCCACCCTCGGCCAGGATCACGACCAGGGCGGCATAGCCGATCACCTGGGTGAGTTCGGCGTTGTCGAAGGCGACGTTGCCGATGCCGTCCTGCCCGATGGCGATCCCGATCCCGAGGTACAACAGCAGGCTGGGAAGCCCGCTCCGGGACGAGATCCGCACCGCCGCCACGGCGATGAGCAGCACGAGCGAGCAGATGAGCAGGAGTTCATTGAGCTGGTGGACAGTCAGTGGCCGATCCTTCCCCTCACATGCAGCCGGATCGTTCCTCCAGCAGCCGACACTTCGTTACCTTACCTAATCTTTAACGTTTTCTTGACGCCTTCCTGATGTCCTCTCGATCGTCAGTCCGGTAAGGGAGAGGTCTTCGGCGGGGTCGTCACGAGCGGCGGCGGGCCTCCGGAGGCCGCTCTCACGGACACCGCGTCCGGGCCGCCGCGCCCCTGCGCCTAAGGTTGCTCCCGTACTCCAGGACCACCCTGCCCCTCGAAGGACAGCGATGCCCTCCAACACGACCGCGCCCCCCGCGAAGAAGAAGAAGGGGCGACGCGCCCGCCTGATCGTGCTCGTCCTGGTCCTCGCGCTGGTCGCGGGCATCGGGTACGGCGGGTACTGGGGCGTCAGCACCGTCCGGGGCTCGTTCCCGCAGACGACGGGCACCATCCGGCTCGACGCGCTCTCCGGCCAGGTCGAGGTCAAGCGGGACGCGTACGGCGTCCCGCAGATCTACGCCGACACCGAGGCCGACCTCTTCCGCGCCCAGGGCTTCGTCCAGGCCCAGGACCGCTTCTACGAGATGGACGTCCGGCGCCACATGACGTCGGGCCGGCTCTCCGAGATGTTCGGCAAGGGCCAGGTCGACACCGACGCCTTCCTGCGCACCCTCGGCTGGCACCGGGTCGCGCAGCAGGAGTACGACAAGGTCCTGTCGCCGGAGACGAAGAAGAACCTCCAGGCGTACGCGGAGGGCGTCAACGCCTACCTCAAGGACCGCGACCCGTCCGACGTCTCCGTCGAATACGCGGCGCTCGCGTTCTCCCACGACTACGCGATCGAGCCCTGGACGCCGGTCGACTCGGTGGCCTGGCTCAAGGCGATGGCCTGGGACCTGCGCGGCAACATGCAGGACGAGATCGACCGCTCGCTGATGACGAGCCGGCTGAGCCCGGCGCAGATCAAGCAGCTGTACCCGCAGTACCCGTACGAGCTCCACCAGCCGATCGTCGACAAGGGCGCGATCAACGAGGACAAGGGCGAGTTCGAGCCGGGCGCCGAGGCGAACGGCTCGGGCGACGGCAGCGGTACCGGCGGCTCGGGCACCTCCCTCAACGGCTCCACCGACGGCTCCGCCGAGGGGTCGGCCGACGACGCCCTCCAGGGCATGCGGTCGCAGCTCGGCGAGCTGTCCGAGTCCCTCGACGGCATCCCCGCCCTGCTCGGCCCGAACGGCAACGGCATCGGCTCGAACTCCTGGGTCGTCTCCGGCCGGTACACGACCTCCGGCAAGCCGCTGCTCGCCAACGACCCGCACCTCGCGCCGCAGATGCCCTCCCTCTGGTACCAGATGGGCCTGCACTGCCGGTCGGTCTCCGCGACCTGCCGTTACGACGTCGCCGGATACACCTTCTCCGGCCTGCCGGGTGTGATCATCGGCCACAACGACTCCATCGCCTGGGGCTTCACCAACCTCGGCGCCGACGTCACCGACCTGTACCTGGAGAAGGTCAGCGGCGAGGGATACCTCGTCGACGGACGCACCAAGCCGTTCACCACCCGCGAGGAGACGATCAAGATCGCGGGCGGTGGCAGCCGGCTGATCACGGTCCGCGCCACCGAACACGGCCCACTCGTCTCCGACCGCTCCTCCGAGCTGGAGAAGGTCGGCCAGAAGGCCCCCGTCGGCAACGCCGCACCCGACCGCGGCAGCGGCTACGCCGTCTCCCTGCAGTGGACCGCCCTGCAGCCCGGGACCTCCATGGACGCCGTCTTCGAACTCAACCGCGCCAAGGACTTCAAGCAGTTCCGCGCCGCCGCGAAGAAGTTCGAGGTCCCGTCCCAGAACCTGATCTACGCCGACACCGAGGGCACCATCGGCTACCAGGCGCCCGGCAGGATCCCGGAGCGCGCGAAGGGCGACGGCACGCTTCCGGCGCCCGGCTGGGACTCCGCGTACAAGTGGAAGGGCTACCTCCCCTACGAGGAGCTGCCCTACGAGGAGAACCCCGACCGCGGCTACATCGTCACCGCGAACCAGGCCGTCGTCGACGGCTCCTACCCCCACCTGCTGACCCGGGACTGGGGCTACGGCTCGCGCAGCCAGCGGATCAACGACCTCATCGAGTCGAAGATCAAGGACGGCGGAAAGATCTCGCCGGACGACATGCGGACCATGCAGATCGACAACCGCAGCGAGATCGCGACCCTGCTCAACCCGCTCCTGCTGAAGATCGACATCTCCGACCCGTACGTCCGCGAGGCGCAGAAGCTCCTGGAGGGCTGGGACTACACCCAGGAGCCGGACTCGGCCGCCGCCGCGTACTTCAACGCGGTCTGGCGCAACGTCCTCAAGCTCGCCTTCGGCGACAAGCTGCCCAAGGAGCTGCGGGCCGAGGGCGACTGCATCAACGTCCGCCCGGCCGACTCCACCGGACCGGTCGACGAGCAGAACAGGCTGGTGCGGGAGTGCGGCCAGCGCGACGCCGAATCGGCGCAGCCGGACGGCGGCGACCGCTGGTACGAGGTGGTCCGCCCGCTCCTGAAGGACGTGGACAACGCGTGGTGGAAGACCGAGGCCAACCGCACGGACCAGGCCACCGAGAACCGTGACCAGCTGCTCGCCCGCGCCATGGAGGACGCCCGCTGGGAGCTGACCGCCAAGCTCGGCAAGGACGTCTCGACCTGGAGCTGGGGCCGGCTGCACCAGCTGACGCTGAAGAACCAGACCCTCGGCACCGCCGGTCCGGGCTTCGTCCAGGCGATGCTCAACCGCGGCCCGTGGAACCTGGGCGGCGGCGAGGCAGCCGTCAACGCGACCGGCTGGAACGCGGCCGGCGGCTACGAGGTCGTCTGGGTGCCGTCGATGCGGATGGTCGTCAACGTCGGCGACTGGGACAGGTCCCGCTGGATCAACCTGACCGGCGCCTCGGGGCACGCCTACCACTCGCACTACGCCGACCAGACCGACAAATGGGCCGAGGGCGAGCTGCTCGACTGGTCCTACGGCAAGGCGGCGGTCGAGGCCTCGACGCAGGACACGCTGGTCCTCAGGCCCTGACGGCCCGGGGGGCTACGGCGTGAAGCGCCGGGCCCCCTCCGGGGTCACCACCGCGTGCACGGGGTGGTCGTGCGGTTCCTCCGGGACCCGGGCGACCACCTCGTTCGCGTAGAGGAGCACCACGAGCGCCGGATCCGCCCCCGCCCGCGCGAGGCGGGCGAGGACCCGGTCGTACGAGCCGCCGCCCCGGCCGAGCCGCATCCCGCGCTCGTCGGCCGCGAGGCCCGGCAGCAGCACCACGTCGGCCGCGCACACGGCCTCCGGGCCGAGCCGCGGCCCCGTCGGCTCCAGCAGGCCCCGGCCGGCCTTCGCCAGACCGTCCGGACCTTCGTACTCGGCCCAGTCCAGGTCGTTGTCGGGCAGCAGCACCGGCAGCAGGACCCGTACCCCCCGGGCTCGCAGGACGTCGAGCAACGCGCGCGTGCCCGGTTCGCGGCCCACGGACACATAGGCGGCGACGGTCGACGCCCGCGCCATCGCGGGCAGTTCGAGGGCGCCACGGGCCAGCCGCTCGGCGGCGGCCTCGACAGCGGGGCCGTCAAGCAGCGCGCGGGCGGCGAGCAACCGGCGGCGCAGATCGATCTTTCCGGACATCTCGGCCTTCGCTGTGGACTCTCGCGGCTGCACGCGCTCTCACGAACCTCTCGTACCGGGTCCTATGCACAGGAACTCGATGGGAGCGATGGGAGTCCCATCTTCCTCTCATACCGAACGGCTATGGTGCTCGGCATGACTCAGTCGCTCCCCAGGATCAGCAAGGCTGTCATCCCCGCCGCGGGTCTCGGTACCCGGTTCCTTCCGGCCACGAAGGCGACGCCGAAGGAGATGCTGCCGGTCGTGGACAAGCCGGCGATCCAGTACGTGGTGGAGGAGGCCGTGAAGGCCGGCCTCGGTGACGTGCTGATGATCACCGGCCGCAACAAGCGGCCGCTGGAGGACCACTTCGACCGGAACTACGAGCTGGAGGAGGCGCTGACCCGCAAGGGGGACGAGGAGCGGCTCTCCAAGGTCCGTGAGTCGAACGATCTGGCGACGATGCACTACGTCCGGCAGGGGGACCCGCGGGGCCTGGGGCACGCGGTGCTGTGCGCGGCTCCGCACGTGGGGGAGCAGCCGTTCGCGGTGCTCCTGGGGGACGACCTGATCGATCCGCGGGACGCGCTGCTGTCGCGGATGGTGGAGGTGCGGGAGCGTGAGGGCGGCAGCGTGGTGGCGTTGATGGAGGTCGAGCCGTCGCAGATCGGGCTGTACGGATGCGCGGCGGTGGAGGCGACGGTCGACGCGGACGTGGTGAAGGTGCGGGACCTGGTGGAGAAGCCGGATCCGGGTGAGGCGCCGAGCAACTACGCGGTGATCGGGCGCTATGTGCTGGATCCGGCGGTCTTCGGGATACTGCGGGAGACCGAGCCGGGCCGTGGCGGCGAGATCCAGCTGACGGACGCGTTGCAGAAGCTGGCGCAGGACGAGCGGGTCGGCGGGCCGGTGCACGGGGTGGTGTTCAAGGGGCGCCGTTATGACACCGGTGACCGTGGTGACTATCTGCGTGCCATTGTCAGACTCGCGTGCGAACGTGAAGACCTGGGACCGGACTTCCGGACCTGGCTCCGCAGTTATGTCAGCGAGGAGATGTAGCACCTTGAGCAGCAGTACGGCACCGGCGCCCGGCGATCCGTCCGACGGCCCCTCGGGCGGCCTGTCCCACGGCGTCTCCCACGGTCCGGCCGGCGACCCCTGCGACGGCCCGTCGCCGGGCCTCTGGTCCGTGGACGCGCACCTGGCCGACATCCTCGCGGCGGTCTCCCCGCTCGAACCCATCGAGCTGCAACTGCCCGACGCCCAGGGCTGTGTCCTCGTCGAGGACGTCACGGTGCCGGTCGCGCTGCCCCCGTTCGACAACAGCTCCATGGACGGGTACGCGGTCCGGGTCGCCGACGTCGCCGGGGCCACCGAGGAGTTCCCCGCGGTACTGACCGTCATCGGCGACGTGGCCGCCGGCGCCGGCGGCCTGCCCGTCGTCGGCCCCGGACAGGCCGCGCGGATCATGACCGGCGCCCCGCTGCCGCCCGGCGCCGAGGCCGTCGTCCCGGTCGAGTGGACCGACGGCGGCACGGGCGGGGGAGCGGCGAGCGGCATGCGCGCCGCGAGCGCCGCGCCGGAGGGCGCGGGCGGCGAGGTCCGCGTGCACCGCGCCGCCGAGGCGCGGGCGCATGTGCGCGCGCGGGGCAGCGACGTCCAGGCAGGGGACCTGGCCCTGGAGGCCGGCACGGTCCTCGGGCCCCCGCAGATCGGACTGCTGGCCGCCATCGGCCGCGGCACCGTGCGGGTGCGCCCTCGCCCGCGGGTGGTCGTGATCTCCACCGGCAGCGAACTGGTCCAGCCCGGCGAGGAGTTGGGCGAGGGCCAGATCTACGACTCCAACAGCTTCGCGCTCGCGGCCGCCGCCCGCGACGCCGGGGCCATCGCCTACCGCGTCGGCGCCGTCACGGACGACGCGGACACGCTCCGGGCCGCCATCGAGGACCAGCTGATCCGGGCCGACCTCCTGGTCACCACGGGCGGGGTGAGCGTCGGGGCCTACGACGTCGTCAAGGAGGCGCTGACGGCCGACGGCGAGGTCGACTTCCGGAAGCTGGCCATGCAGCCGGGCAAGCCCCAGGGCTTCGGCACGATCGGCCCCGAGCACATCCCGCTGCTCGCCCTGCCGGGGAACCCCGTCTCCTCGTACGTCTCCTTCGAGCTGTTCGTCCGGCCGGCGATCCGGGCGCTGATGGGCCTCGGCGATCTGCACCGCCCGCGGGTGCGCGCCGTCCTCAAGGCGGACCGGGCGCTGACCTCGCCGTCGGGCCGCCGCCAGTTCCTGCGGGGGACGTACGACGCCGAGTCCGGCACCGTCACTCCCGTGGGCGGCGCCGGCTCCCACCTGATCGCCGCGCTCGCGCACGCCGACGCCCTGCTCGTCGTACCGGAGGAGCGGGAATCGGTGGAGCCGGGCAGCGAGCTGGAAGTGGTCCTGCTCGGCTGACGGGGGCACTCTGGCGGTAGCGTGTCGTTCCACACAGCGACCGGGAGCGTCACAGCCATGAGCACGCAGCAAGGACTCACCCACATCGACGAGGCGGGTGCGGCCCGCATGGTCGACGTCTCCGCGAAGGACGTGACGGCGCGGACCGCGCGCGCCAGTGGCCGCGTCCTCGTCTCGCCGCGCGTGATCGAACTGCTGCGGGGCGAGGGAGTCCCCAAGGGGGACGCCCTCGCCACCGCCCGCATCGCGGGGATCATGGGCGCCAAGAAGACCCCGGACCTCATCCCGCTCTGCCACCCCCTCGCCGTCTCGGGCGTGACGCTGGACCTGACGGTCGCGGACGACGCGGTCGAGATCCTGGCGACCGTGAAGACCACGGACCGCACGGGCGTCGAGATGGAGGCCCTGACGGCGGTCTCGGTGGCCGCCCTGACGGTCGTCGACATGATCAAGGCGGTCGACAAGGGCGCGGTCATCTCCGACGTACGGGTGGAGGAGAAGACCGGCGGCAAGTCGGGGACGTGGACCCGGACGGAGCCGGGAGCATGACGGCCGGGACGGACGCCTCCGGCGGTCCGGCGCTCCGGCCGTCCGCCGTGCCGCACGCGCGGGCGGGGCGGGTGTCCGAGGCCCACGGGCCATCGGACGGGGAGCGCGCGGGCCAGGCCCACGCGGCCGGCGAGCATGCAGGCTCCGCTCCGGCGCTCGATGCCTTCGAGCCGGGCGGCGCCCTCTCGGCCCCGTACTCCGCGCTGGTCGTGACGGCCTCCAACCGGGCCGCCGCCGGCGTGTACGAGGACAAGGGCGGACCGCTGCTCGCCGAGGGCCTGCGGCGCATGGGCTTCGCCGTCGACGGACCGCGGGTCGTCCCGGACGGCGAGCCCGTCGGGGCGGCGCTGCGGGCCGGGGTCGAGGCGGGCTACGACGTCATCCTCACCACCGGCGGCACCGGCATCTCGCCGACCGACGCGACCCCCGAGGTCACCCGCCGGATCCTCGACCACGAGATCCCCGGCATCCCGGAGGCGATCCGCGCGTACGGGCGGGAGAAGGTGCCGACCGCCGCCCTCTCGCGCGGCCTCGCGGGAGTCGCGGGCGCCACGGTGATCGTGAACCTGCCCGGTTCGACGGGCGGGGTACGCGACGGCCTCGCCGTACTCGAACCGCTGCTCGTCCACGCCGTCGACCAGCTCCGGGGCGGTGACCACCCGAGACCGGGGTCGGATCCAGGCCGGGCGTCGTGATCTCGACCTGGCCCGTGGTCCTGGCGGACGGCGACGTGGTCCTCCGTCCGATAAAGCTGCGCGACCAGCGGGAATGGCGCGAGGTGAACCGGCGCAACCGTGACTGGCTGCGCCCCTGGGAGGCCACCGTCCCCCCGGTGGGGCCCGGCGGCCCGGTCGCGCAGCGCCCCACGTACCGGCAGATGGTCCGGCACCTGCGCGCCGAGGCCAACGCGGGCCGCATGCTGCCGTTCGTGATCGAGTACCGCGGGCAGCTGGTCGGGCAGCTCACCGTCGCCGGGATCACCTGGGGTTCGATGTGCTCCGGGCACGTCGGCTACTGGGTGGACAGCGCGGTGGCGGGCCGTGGCGTCATGCCGACGGCGGTCGCTCTCGCCGTCGACCACTGCTTCCGGGTGGTCGGACTGCACCGGATGGAAGTCTGCATTCGGCCCGAGAACGGCCCTTCGCGCCGGGTCGTGGAGAAATTGGGATTCAGGGAGGAAGGGCTGCGCCCCCGATACCTCCACATCGACGGGGCGTGGCGGGACCATCTCGTCTTCGCGCTCACCGTCGAGGAAGTCCCCGAAGGGCTGCTGCGCCGCTGGCACCGGACACGGCAGCAACAGTCGGCGAACCCGGATAAATAAAAAGTATGTTCGAATTCGATCGACAGTCGACCACTGATCGAGCGTCAATCGATCCGAACAATCACAAAAAAGTTCAGTGATATCAGGCAGATCGTGCGACACACCGGGCCAATTGGCCGATGCCCTCGCGTGAACCCCTCTACCGTGTGAGGCGTGAGCAGCAGCGGCCTCATCTACGCAGTCATCGTCGGGGCCTGGGCCGCCTACCTGGTGCCGATGTGGCTCCGCCGGCAGGACGAGCTCAACGAAGCCCGTCCGACGGAACGCTTCAGCACCGCCATCCGGCTGCTGTCCGGACGGGCGGGCATGGAGCGCCGGTACGCCAAGGAGCTGAGGGACCGGGACCGTACGGCGGACGACGCGGTACCCGACGTGGACCCGGACGCGGCGACCGAGCATCTCAGCTCGGTCGACGTCCGGGCCTTCTCCGCGCCCGCGGCCAGGACGGAAGCCCGTCTCGAGCTTCCCGAACCGGCCCAGGCGGCCCGCCGGCCGTCGAAGGCGGCCGCCGAGCGCGCCCGTCGCGGCAAGGTCCTCGCCCGGCGCCGGCGGACCACGGTGGTCCTCTTCCTCGCCTTCACCCTCGGCGCGATCGTCGCCGCGGTCGGCGGCCTGGCGTTCCTGTGGGCACCCGCCGCCCCCGCGTTGCTCCTGAGCGCGTACATCGTCCATCTGCGCACGCAGGAGCGGCGGCGTTTCGTCTACGTGATGGACCGGCGCCGCGCCGAGGCGGCTGCCGCGCGGCTGCGCGAGAGCCGGCCGCAGCGCCGGCAGCCAGCGGCCGAGCCGGACGGCGACACGGCGCGGCCCGAACCGGAACCGGCCCCGGCGGTCTCCCCGCAGGAGGCCGGCCGCCGCGCGCTCGTCGAGCAGACGGACCACGCGGAGTGGGTGGACCAGCAGCGGGAGCGCGGCCCGGCCCGGGGTGACAGCTGGGACCCGGTCCCCGTGCCGCTCCCCACCTACGTCACCGCCCCGGTCGCCCCGCGCGCCACGGGTGGCGTCGACATCACGGATCCGGAGACCTGGAGCTCGGCCCGGTCCTCCACAGCGGCGGCGGAACCGCCCCCGGCCACGTCGTCCGACCCGCCGCCCCCGGCCCCCCGCCGGCGGACGGCGCCGGGGCCCCGGACCCGCGAGGGCGGCCGCACGCCGCTCTTCGACCAGTACGCGGACGAGGACCGGCCGCGCGCGGCCAACGAGTGAGGCGGATTTCCGAGTACGCCGATCGGGATGCTAATGTTTCACACGTCGCAAGGGCCTGTGGCGCAGTCTGGTAGCGCACCTCGTTCGCATCGAGGGGGTCTGGGGTTCAAATCCCCACAGGTCCACCAGCGCACAAAGGATCCCGTCCGATCGGAAACGATCGGGCGGGATCCTTTCGTTTGAGCGCGTGTCAGGAGAGGGGCTCAGGAAGCCTGGGCCCGGTCGTACAGCGCCTTCGCGTCATTGCCGAAGTACGGGCCGAACATGCGGTTGGGCAGGAAGGTGTAGCCGAAGCTGTTCACCGAGACCTGCAGGCCCGTGCCCGTGGCCTCGCTGAAGCCGGTGAACCAGGGGCCGCCGCTGGAGCCGCCGGTCATGTTGCACCCGAGGCTGTGGTCCTGGGAGAAGAGGAAGTCCTTGGAGGAGTTCCCCGAGCAGTGGATCAGCTTGCTGCCGTCGTAGGGCGAGGCGGCCGGGAAGCCGAAGGCGTACATCGGCTTGTTGTAGCCGCCGTTGAACTGGATGCCCTGGGCGCCGGTGACCGCCGTCAGCTTCCGGCCGTCGAGCGGGGCCACGACGGCCGCGCCCACGTCGTAGTTGATGTCCTCGCTCGCCTCCCACTGCGGGGTCGTGAGCGTGGTGGCCGCCGCCCACTGGCCGTACGGCGCGCTGCCGTTGTCGTACGCGGGGACGAAGACCCAGTTCGTGTGCCAGCTGCCCTGGTACTTCACGCAGTGGCCGGCCGTGATCACCGTGCTGGCGTTCTGGCTGGTGACGGCGTTGCCGGAGCAGGAGGCCGTCCTGCCCTGCAAGGTGAAGAAGACCCGTCCCGAGGTCTTCACCACCGCGCCGCCGCCGGTCCACGGGCCGCCCGCCTGCGGGAAGGCCGTGGGCGACACGGCGGCGGACGGTGAGCCGGGGGCCCCGGCGGTGGGGGCGATCGTCGTCGGGGAGGTCGCGCCGGCGACGCGCCGGAGGGCGCCCGGGGCGGCCTTCAGGTCCAGGGGGACGGCGGCGCGCATGCGGGCGGGGGTCCAGAAGGTGCCCGCCTGCCGCTGTTCCGCCGCGCCGACCGAGCGGGCGACCGGCGCCTGGGCGTCCGGGGCGGGTGCGGCCTGCGCCGTCGTCGTGGTCAGGGCGCCGGTGAGCAGGGTTCCGGCGGACAACAGGACGGCTGCGAGTGTGCGATGGCGTCTCACGCATGTCTCCTTCTGCCGAGGCAGGTGGGGAATGAGAACGGTGCGGATCGGCGTGCGTGAGGCAGCGTGCCAGAAGGCTCGTCGTTTGTCAGGACCGTGTCATGCGTCGATTCGCGCGCCCGGGGCCGTGGTGGGGCGCTTCGACGATCAGACCAGCGGCTTCGCGAAGCAGCGGCTGCTCTCGTACTCCCGGTAGTAGCCGAACTTCGCGCAGGGCTCGTAGCCGCTCGAGCGGTAGAGCGCGATCGCCTCGGGCTGCATGTCGCCGGTCTCCAGGACCATCCGCGTCCGTCCCGCCGCCCGCGCGTCCGCCTCGAGCGCGGCGAGGATTCGCCGGGCGAGGCCGAGGCCGCGTGCCTCCGGGACGACGTACATGCGCTTCAGCTCGGCGTCGCCGTCGGAGTACCCCTCCTCGTTCTCGTCCTGCGTACGCCAGCCGCCGGTGGCGACGGGGCGGCCCAGGGGGTCGTACGCGAGGAGGTAGAGGCCGGCGGGCGGGGCGAACATACGGGCGTCCAGCGGTGTGACATCGCCCTCGTCGCCGTAGCGCACGGCGTACTCCAGCTGAACGGCGTCGTTGAGTTTGACCGCGTCAGGGTGGTCATACGGAGTGGGGCGAATATCCATGCGGAGTATCGTACATGTATGCGGGCTACCCCGTCGGTATTCTCCCGGGATGCTCACTGTGACGTCGATCAACGTGTGTAAAACACGCGCGCGTGAGCTGCCCAGATAAGAGTAGCCCCGGCCGGAGGGGCCGGGGCTACGTGGCCCACTCGACCGCGATCCGCCGAGACCGCGGGCGAGTGGGTGTCTAAGGGTGGCGGAGTCGCCACTTCCGGTTTCTATCCCGAAAGTCCATGATCACACAATGTAGGGTTACCCCTACGGCTATTCGATCTTGGTCCCGTGAGCGTGGAGCACGTGCCACGCTCCACCCCGCCACCCGAGTGGGTCCTCGCCCGCCGCCGGCAGATCGGCGACCAGATCCGCGCCGCGAGGCTGCACGCGAACATGACTCAGGAGGCGGTGGCCCACGCCGTCCCGATGGACCGGGCCGGGTACGTCCGCATCGAGCAGGGCCAGGCATCAGCCACCCTCGACACCCTGCTCCTCATCGCCGACACCATCGGCGTACCGCTCGCCCAGCTCGTGAGATAGCCCCGGCCGGGGGACGATCCGGCCGGGGCTGGTCTAACGGGAGCGCTGCCACACAGGCTCCGCCTGGCGCAGATCCCGAAGCCGCTCCTCGACGTCGGCGAAGAACTTCACCGGGTCGTCGTCGAACTGGGCGAGGAGGTCCTGATAGAGCCGCCACGCGTCGGCGTGGATCTCGTACCGGCAGGCGGAGCAGCGATGCCAGTCCCCGCCGGCCGCTCGTATCGTCGCGCCGCACTGTGGGCAGCTCACGTGTCCCCTATCCCGGCTGGCTGGTCCCGCACGGGTAGCAGATGTACCAGCCGTCCTGTGTCCTTGTCATCGCGCCGCCGCACCTGCTACACGTCATGCGTGCCTCCTCCTGATGGGTGGATGGTGACACCGCTCCGGCCGGATTCCTGGCGAGGTGCTCGGCCGGAGCGGGCCATACCTGCTCGTGACCGGCCGACCCGGCCACGCGCAGGAGTCATGGGGCGATCGCGACGGCGAGCACGATGAGGACGCCGAGGACGACCACGCAGTAGAGCGCTTGCCGCTGCCACTCGGTCATGACGACTCCGGGGCGAGCGGCGGCAGACCAGGGCGGCCGACGAACGCGTCGCGGCGCGCTCGGTGGCGGTCGATCTCGGCGAGCATGTCGCGGGCGACCAGCGCAAGGTGGCGGGTGTACGACCACGGGCCGAGCGGCCCATCGGCGGGGCCGGCGTCCTTCAGCTCTTCCCACGTCCGCAGCGCGGCCGCGCCGCGTAGGGACCGTGCGGAGGCCGGGATCAGCCGGATCCCGTCGGCGGCCGTGATGCAGTGCGTGAGGAGACGGTCGGTCAGCGTCGCCAGGGCGAGCGCGTCAGGGTGGTGGCGCATCTCCAGCGCCGTTTTGATGTCCGCCTCGGCCCGCGCGGTGACGTGTTCCTCTATCGCGGTGGCGGCCTGGACGAGCGCCTGGCCGAAGTCCACCACCGTGGCGTCGGCTGGTCTGTCGTGCTCGATCTGCTCGCGCATGCCGCTCCCTACCGTCGTCGTGACCTGCGGTACTCACGACGGTAGGGGCGGTACGAAAGGTCAGAGGGTAGGAATCCACCCCCCTGTCACGCCGACAAAAGACCCACCTTCACAGCAAGTTCGGAGGCACGGCGCCGGCGGCTGGCAGCCCGGGCCTGGCTCTCCTCCAGGATGATCGCCTTGGCGTAGCCGTTGTACCGGATGGTTTCCGGCGCCGCCTCATGCGCCTTCTCCAGGGTGGCGATGGCGACGTCCGGCTGTCCGTCGAGCTGGTAGCCGCGCGCTTCCTCGATCCGATGCCGTGCCCGGCGCGGGCGGGACGGGATCGTCGTGGCGTCTGCGCGGGCGGCCTGCCGTACGGACTCGGGGCCCGCGTGCAGCTCAACCGCCACGGTCACCGCATGGGCGCCCATGATGGCCCGGGAGAAGCTGGTGACGGGGTGGAAGTAGGTCTCCGGCAGCGCCTTGGCCATCCTCCTGGCTTCCGACCAGTGCCGCCATGCGTTGCCCTTCTGGCCTCGGCGGGCTGCCGTGTACCCGGCCTCGAAGCGCAGCGCGCCTGCGACCGCCAAGACGTCGTCGTCGGCGTCCGGAAGCAGCGGCGCGAGATGGTCGAGGGCCTGCATGGTGACAGCGTCGGCCGCGTCGTAGTGGCTGGGACCGGAGTCGCGGTGCGCCTGCGCCATCAGCCAGGCCGAAACGCCGATGGCGTGCGGGTCGGCGGACTGTGCGGCGGCCACCATGCTGCGCTCGGCCACGCGCCACAGCAGCGACGGGTCCGGCTGGTACGCCACGAAGAACTGGGTGAGCGAGTAGACCTGGGCGAGCACGGACTGTGCGGCTCGCCAGTCGGGCTGGGTTTCGGCGTGCTGTACCGCCAGGTGGGCGTCGCGGATCAGGTCCGGCAGGAGGCCGCCCACGATCTCGCGGTGGTTCGGGGCCTCGTGCCGTGACGCCCAGGCGATGGCGAGCCGCGCCGCCAGGTGCTCGGCTCGGGGCGGTGCTGCGGTGGGGGCGCCGATGGGGAACGTGTCGATGGCGGCCCGTACGGCGGCCAGCCGGGGGTGGCCGGGGCCGAGGAAGAGGTCTACTGCGGGCATCTCGGTGCGTCCTGTGAGGTCGGAGAGCGTCCGGATCCGCAGCGCTTCGGCGATCCGAAGGACCATGTCCAGGCCGGGTGCCTGAATGCGGCCCGCCTCGACCTGCTTGACCCAGTCGGTCGACATACCGACAAGGCCGCCCAGGACCTCGCGGGACATCCCGCGGTGCTGACGGAGGATCTGCAACCTCTGCCCGAAAGCAACGGGGTGAGCGTATGGGTCCGGAGTAGCATCTGATGGCACGGCCTTGCCCCTCTCTGAACAGCTCGACACTGTCAGGGTATGGGGCGGGGCCGTTCTCATGTGAGCCCGAACGCACGAAAGTGCCCCCTCCCGCCCGAAGGCGAGAGGGGGCGATACCTCCGCTTGCGCGGAGAGGGGTGCGAGTACCGCGGGTCTACCAGTAGCGGCAGGCGGCTCACCTCCGCTTGCGCGGAGAATCGGCCTCCCGCCCGCTTGTGCGGGCAGGGCGGCCGGTCAACCCCGCAGCAGCGGGGAGCACGTCCAGGCAAATAGCTTGTCCGGAACATCCCCGCGGTAGCGGGGAGCAACGGGAACGACTGTAGCGTCCAGGGCGGACATCCGGCAGCAGAACGCAGAAAGCCGCCCCTGCCCGACCCGAAGGCCGGACAGGGGGCGTCCGTCAGGAGGAGCGCATGAGCCGGATCCACGACCCGTTCTTGAGGATGGTCGGGGTGCCGGATGACACGGTCTGCGCCCACCGCAGGCGGAGCGTCCCGGCGGTGCCGCTGGTGCGGAGGACGCCAGCCGGGCGGACGACGGACCCGGCGGCGACGATACCGACGCCGGACGAGGTCGCTACGTCGTACCGGCCCTGCTTCAGGCTCCCGATGTTGCCGGTGTTCCCGGCGCTGATCCCGGAGTCCGTCCACGACAGGGTCGCCCCGGCCGGGGCCGACCAGCCGAGGGTGATGTCCGCCGCGGGGTCCGCCTCCACATCGAGGTAGCTGTCCAGGGCGTAGACGGCGTTCGCGGCCACGGCGATGGCGAGGTGGTCGTCGTCCTGGAGGGTGGTCGAGGAGGTCACCGATTCGTCGGCCAGCTTGTGCGCCAGCAGGACGTCCGTCGACCGGAGTGCCGTGGTCGCCCCGGCGCCTTGCCCGCCGAGCGGCGGCTGAGGGCCGACGGGCCCGGTCGCCCCGGTCTCACCCTGCGGGCCCTGCGGCCCGGTCTCACCCGCCGGCCCCTGCGCGCCAGCCGCACCGGCAGCGCCCGTGGCTCCAGTCTCCCCCTGCGGCCCGGCGGGCCCCGTAGGCCCGGCGGGACCGGTCGCACCAGCAGGCCCGGCAGGGCCCTCCACGGGCGTATAGTCCGCCTCCGCCGGGTCCGCTGCGACCAGGTCCGTGATGTCCACCGGCGTCCCGTCGCCCAGCGGCAGAGCGAACACCCTGACGCGGTAGGGCAGGCCGTCGAGGCGCTCCTCCAGCCGCCAGTAGCGGCCCGTCGCGGGCTCCACGCCGTCCGCGTCGGTCGTTACGAGGGCCTGCGAGACCGCGCCGTCCACGAGCGTGATCGTGTCGCCGCCCGCGAGGATCTGGTCCCCCTCCGAGTCCGTCCATACGAGGGGGGTCGGGGACAGGATGACGGTCCCGGTCGCGGGCTCGCCGGTGACCGGATTGATGTACAGCCCGGTCACGGTCCGGGTCGCTGGCAGCGGCACATCGGCCTCCCTACGGGTAGATGCGGCGGGTCGGGTCGAGCGCCGCGGTCTCCGTGCGGCTCTTCAGCGGCCCCGGGTCCGCCGGGGCGGTGTCGCGCTGGCAGACGAGGACGTCCGGGTCACCCTTGTAGGGCTGGAGTGAGTAGCCGCCCGGGCAGGTCTGTCCGTTGGTGCCGTCGGCTCCGTCCCGGCCGTCGGTCCCATCGCGTCCTGCCGGTCCCGGCTCTCCCTGGGGGCCGGCGGGTCCTGCCGGGCCGGTCGGCCCGGGTTCGCCCTGTGGCCCCATGATGCCCTCGCCGTCCGTACCGGACGTGCCGGGGCTCCCCGACGGCCCGGGCGGGCCCGTAGGCCCCGGGGACCCGGGAAGGCCGTCGAGACCGGCCGGGCCCGGGGGGCCGGAAGGTCCCGGAGGGCCCTCGATGCTCTGCCCCGGCTGCCCGCGAGACCCCGGCGGGCCCGCGACGGGTTTCTCTCCGAGCTGTTCGACCTGCGTCGCCAGGGCGTCGCGGGCCTCGTTGGCCGCGCGCAAGTCGTGCGCGAGACCCTGCATCGTGACGATGACGAACGCGAACGCGGCCAGCGCGAGGCTGGCCGCGAGCCAGAACGCCAGCTCTCCGCGCCGTCGCGGGGCGGGGGTCGTGGTCTTGTGCTTCACGCGCCCGCCCCCTGTGCTTGAAGGTAGACGTTGAGCAGGAGCAGCAGGACTGGCACCACTAGGGCGCTGAGCAGGAGGCGCCGGTCGGCTGCGCGCCGTTCGATGGCGCGCTGGTCGTCCTGCCGCTTCTTCTCCTTCTCCTGCTCCCTGGCGTTCTCGACTGCGGTGACCCGTTCGGCCATCAGGCGCATGGCCTCGTCGCGGGCCAGCTGCTCCAGCTGGTACCGCTCCATCGAGACCTTGCTGTCGAGGCGCATGCCCAGCTCTCGAACGTCCTCCTTCAAGTCCTGGCGAACGTCCTCGAGGCGGCGCATCACCTCTCCGTTGGTCGGGTCACTCACGGACTACTCCGATCAGGCAGCGGGCTTGACGGGGCTGCCCTGCTCGATCGGCAGCGCGGACACCGGGGCAGTCACCTCACGGTGCAGCAGCAGCGCGACCGCGCCCTCGACGGCGCCCAGCCACAGCGCCTGCTGCTCCGCCGACATGTGCAGCCCGAAGGCCAGGAAGAGCGCCAGCACACCCTGTGCCAGGTTCACGATGGCCGCGCCGGCCGCGCCGTTGCGCAGCATGATCGCCGAGACGACCGCGACGATCAGCGAGAGGACGGCCATGATGGCGCCCTGCTGCTCGTTCGAGACGTCCAGGCCGTACGCGGCGGACAGCTTCAGCGTGATGGCGACGAAGGCCAGGATGTAGACGGGTTCGCGTCCGAAGATGCGCATGTGGTGCTCCTTCAGGGGGTGATGGTGAAGCCGCGGCGGGCGCCGAGCTTCTTGAGGGACTCGGCGCCCGGGATGCCGTTGGCGTCCGCGCCCTTGTAGCCGCACCGGCGCTGCCACGCCGCGTATGCGCGGACCGTCGCGGTGCCGAAGTGGCCGTCCGCCAGGGACGGGGCGAGGAGCCCCTCACGGACGAGGGCCTGCTCCACGGTCTTCACGCCGTAGTACGACACCGGCGTACCGCGCCGAGCAGGGTCGGACTTGGCCGCCGCGATCAGCTTCGACAGGTCCACGGTCGGCTTCGGAGCGACCGGCTGGGACGGCTTCGTCGGGGGCTTGGCCGGGGCGGGCTCGTCGACGGCCAGCCGGTCAGCGACCCGGTCCCGCATGGACGGCATCGCGACACCGCGCGGGTCGGACTTGTCGTCGGACCACTCCAGGTGCCCGATCGCCGACTTCGGGCCCCACCGGTGCAGACGGCAGATCGCGGCCGCCGCCTTCTCCATGGCCTCCAGCTGCACGGCCGGCCACGGGTCCTTGCCGTCGCCGAGGTTCTCGCACTCGAAGCCGTAGAAGTGCCGGTTGCCGTCGACGCCGTCCGTGTTGCCGACGTTCGGGCGCGGCGGGCGGACGTCGTAGTCCTCGCCGATGACTGCGGCCAGGACGTCCGCGTCGCCGCCGCCGGCGTGGTTGGTGCGGCCGTAGCCGACGACGTGGACGGTGCCGTCGCGGCGGATGACGCCGTGGCAGAGCGGGCCGGGCAGGCCCGGGTAGCCGTTGCGGCAGATCGGGACGGCGTTGATCTTGGGGCCGGTCACGGTGTGGTGGATCATCACGCCGTGTACGGGGCCCCAGGGGCGGCCGGGGCCGGTGCGGGTGTGGGTGGCCGGGCGGCCGACCTCCACCACGGTGAGGCCCTCGGCGCGCAGGGCGGTCACGAACGCGTCGTATGTGGCGGGTGTGGCCATGGCGACCTCCAGACATGAGAAAGGCCCGCGCTCAGGCGGGCGTGGGTCGGGCGGGGGAGGGTCAGGCGAGGCCCTCGATGAGGATCGTGCGGAAGTCATAGGTGGCGGTGCTAGCGGAGTTCACCCGGTGCTGGGTGGTGACCGTGAGCGTCTCGCCCGGCGACAGACCGGTGAGGATCTCCCGCAGGTCAAGGCTGACGTTGTCGGTGCCCTTCACGATCAGCGCCTCGGCGTCCGTCGGGCTGTACACCGTCCCGGACACCGAGCCGACGGCCTGCCACGAGGTGATCGAGTTGTTCGTCGTGGAGTTGCGGCCGGTGGCCCGGATCTCCACAGCCACCGACCCGGACGCCGGGACCACCACCGCAGTCGAGAAAGCACCCCCGGAGAGATTCGTGTACGTCGTCGAGGTCGTCGTACGCCCGGCGGTCGTGTCCTTGACCTGCGAGTGCGCGACGCCCAGCCGGGCGGCAGTGATCCGCATCCCGGCGAGCCAGTGAGACAAGGGGGCCTCCTACAGGGCGAGGTAGGTCGGGGTAGCCAGCTGCACGGCAGTGCCCGCGTCGTGGCTCTTGCTGACGCCGTTGACGGACCGGACGACCGTCGCGGTCTGCGTGGTGCCGGTGCCGGTGATCGCGGTCACCGTCATGACCTCGCCGCCGACGAGGACGTCGAAAGGGAAGTCCGACGGGTACGTGGCCGAGTCGACCCACCGGGGGAGAACGAACGTCGTGAACAGCACGCTGGTCTGCACGGCGTTGATGCTGGTGTCGACGACGCAGGACTCGGTGTCCGCCCGCCCGTACACCTCGTCATCGGTGATGCCGACCGTCCACGGCCCGGCGGGCGAGCAGGTCAGCAGGACGTCCCACTTGAACGTCTGCATCTCGTCGGTGATGCGCTGGACGATCAGATCCACCGGCCCGGGCGCCATCCCGTCTGGGGTGTCGGTGATCTGGATCCGGTCGCCGATCCCGAGCGCGGCCACGGCCGGGATCAGCTCCGGGTACTTGTGGAGCATGATCCGGACCGTCGGGTAGCGGGCCTCATCCCACGACACCAGATGCAGCCGCCACCCGGCCGCGTCTGGTGTCTGCTCGTCCTGATGCAGATTCAGGGTGACAGCCTCGTCGTACACGCCGATCTCGTCGGCCGTCAGCGGGCCGTCCTCCAGCACCGCGCGGTAAGACGAGCCGCCCACCCTCTGCACGGTGACGTCGTTGCGGAGGGTCAGATCGTCCTCCGTCGGCTCGAACGGCGGCGCCAGCTTCGCGTAGGGCAGCGTCAGGCGAACCGGCTGGTTCTCCAGCGACGTCCGCGACCGGTATACGAGCCCCTGCCGCATCGGGTCCTCGCAGAGGATCCCGCCGTCCGCGTCCGCAGCCTCCTGGAGCAGGTCCAGCAGCGCCGCCGGCCGCTGCGGGCCCATCAGCGCCGTGTCCCGGGTGACGTCCCCGTCCAGGACGGCCACCGCGACCGTCGCCGACTCCTCCGCCGCCAGGCGCAGCAGCCGGGCCTTCGCGGTCTCGCCGTCGAACCCGTGGTCAGCCCGGTCGTAGGCGGTCGAGGAGTCCGAGGCGTCCGCGAAGACTCCGAGGTGCCCGAGCCGCAGGTCCGCGACCGTGCCGATCCGGGTGTCGACGTGCGTGACCTGCCCGATCGCCCCGGCCACCGTGCCGCTCGCGGACGAGCTCGTCCCGCCGACCTGCGTCCACTCCACGGTGTAGGCGATGTTCCCGCCGCTCTGCGCCGCGCGGAGTTCGAGCCGGTGCCAGCCGTCGAAGATGGATGAGGTGGTCGCGATCGCCGAGTTGAGGACCAGGACGCCCGCCGCGTCGTAGCCCTGGAGCCGGGACCCGGCGGTGCTCATGGCGATCCGCCACCGCCGGATCCCGCCGGTGGTGCGCCAGGTCAGAAACTCTTGCTCCGCCACCGGCGGATCGTCGGTGTAGTACATGAGGACGATGCCCCACTCCGTGGAGGGGGTGGCCGGCGCGGGCACGATGCCGCGGAACGTCGCAGCCGCGTCCACGGTCGGCAAGGCCAGCGACCCGGCCAGGGAGGAGTCCTGCCCGAACGTGAACCCCGACACCGCGAGGGGGCCGCCCAGACCGACGGCCGCAGCCGCCCGGGTGGCGCTCTCGCCGTCCTCCATCGGCCAGTACGCCAGAGGGCTGTAGGCCGGGATCCGGCGGCGCAGCGTGGAGTCGAGCGCCTTCCGGCCCTGGCCGAGGCGCCGGAGGATCCCGGCGGTCTCGATCGGGGCGCGCTGGTCGTGCCCGGAGACGTGCCAGCGGGCCGGCCAGGTGGGGACGGCGTGGACGACCCGGTTGCGCCGGTCGGAGATGCTGGCGCCGTTGGCGACGGTCCACGTCTTGCCGGTGCTGTCTACGAAGGACGTGGCCCCGGGCGCCTGGGCGGTGAAGTCCGGGTTCGCGACGATGGTGCCGCCGATGCCGGAGCGGATCTCGGCGGCGTAGATGCGGCGCCCGTGGTTGGTGAACGCGATCCCGGCGTTGTCGCCGACCTCGACCAGTGCGGTCGAGGCGAAGATCGACGTGGTGCCGCCCGTGGTGACGGTCTCGCCGAACTCGACCCAGTCACCCGTGAGGGAGTCCGCGACGTACCAGCCGACGGTGTACCCGCCGAGGCCGTTGTTGACGTCGAGGGTGACCCGGACAGCCTGATGCCAGCGGAGCACCGGGATCACGGGGGACCGCTCCTCGATGAAGCTGGTGCCGTTCGTCGACCAGGAGAACAGCAACTCGCCCTCACCGGTGACCATCAGCCGCCACGAGCGCTGATTGCCGCTCAGCGTGTGCTTGGCGATCAGCTCGTAGCCGATGCCCGCGCCCAGCCACAGGTCCGGCTCCACCTCGATCCGGACGTCGATGTCGCCGACGATGTCCAGCGAGGCATGGTCCGGGGTGGTCGCGCGCCCGGCGACACTCTCCGGGACCAGGAGGTACGGCTGGGTGTTCCCGACCGACACCCTGCACGGCGTGTTGCGGGGCAGGCGCCCGAAGTACGGGCTGTTCGGGTTGCGGTTGGAGAACCGGCCATGGGGCGACAGGAGGGTGAGGCTGCCGGCCCCCGGGTCGACGGCCCGGCCCTCATCGGAGCGGCCCCGGGAGAGCCGGACTCCATCAGCGTGGACGACATAGTCGTCGGTGACGTCAGTCCACGTCCCTGCAATTTCCAGCTCCACGCGGGCGTCGGGAACCGGCATGCTGCCTCCTCAGTACTGCCTCTGCCCGAAAGCAACCTGAACGCTGCCTCGGCCCTGCTTCTGAACGATCTTGGTGATGACGTCCTGCAACCCCGCGCCGTGGATCTCGAACACGGTCGTCTGCGGCGCACTGGCGGCCGCGTAGCCGCCTGCCGACATCGGGCCCATCGCCATCCCCGGAACAGCGCCGGTGATACCCGCCAACTGCCGCTGAAGGGCCGGGACCTGCGAAGCGATACCGCCCATGAAGCCCCGCATCACGGAACGGCCAGCCGGGCCCAGGATCCGCGCGTCCGTCTCCGCCGGGCCCTTCCAGTCCGGCAGCGACGCCGTGATCCCTCTAAGGGTGCCGCTCAGGCTCGGGATCATCGACGTCACGCCGCTGATAAAGCCGCGCAAGAGGCTCTGCCCGGCGCCGTAGAGCATGCCGCCGAGCCCGCCCAGCGCACTGCGCGCCCGCCCAGGCAGGCCGCGGATCGCGGAGACCGCCGAGTCCAGGCCGCGGCGGACCGCGCCCAGCATCCGGGTGCCGGCCGCGGTCGCCATGCTGGTGATCGTGGCGGGCAGCGCGGCGAGCGCGCGGCCGGCCTTCGCGGGCAGCGACGCGAACCAGCGGACGATGGCGTTGACGAGGTCGGGGATGATCGAGTGGCCGACGAGAACGTCGTAGAGCCACTCGAACGCTCCGACGACTTGCTGTACGAACGAGCGGATGTTGCCGTAGACCTGGGCGGTCGTGGCGATGAAGTAGCCGAGGCCGATCAGGATCCACTCGATCAGCTTGCCGAGGTCGCGCAAGGCATCGCCCATGTTCGTGGGCTGCTTCCCGATGATCTCGAACATGCGGCCCAGGCCTGAGCCGATGTGGCCGAGCATGTCCCGCAGGCCCTCGAAGACGGGCTCGGCGTCCTTCAGGGCCGAGGTCAGCCCCGGAAGGAAGTTCGTCACCAGCCGGGTCAGGCCGTCTGTGAGCGGCTTGATCAGCGGCGCGGCGGCGGCGAACGTCTGCTGGAGCACCGGCGCGAGATCGAGGACGGCCGTCTTCACGTCCTCCAGCGCGCGGAGCATCGGTGATTTCATGGGCCAGGCGGCCTCTTTGAACACCTTCTTCGCGGTCTCCGCGAGGCTGCTCGCGGCCTTCTTCACCTCCGGCTCGTCCTTCAGGAGCGCCGCTCCCAGGCCGATCACGCCGATACCGGCGACCGAGATGACCAGGCCGCCGAGCGCGGAGACCAGCATCGGGCCCAGCGTCGCCATGATCCCGACGACGATCGCCGCGCCGATCGCGCCGACGTAGGGATTGGAGGAGACGGACTGGGTGACCCGCTGGAGCCCGGACATGCCCGTCTCCATGGCCGTGCCGATCCCGGTGCGGATGGCCGACCCGATCCGGGTCAGCATCCGCATGGCGAACCCCCGGCCGGCGCCGTCACCCGCGTTGCCCGCGTCGCCCTGGAGGCTGGAGCGCAGGCTCCGCATCTGGGTACGCGCGTTGAGGATCAGGCGGCGGAGGCCCTGGTTGGAGCCGTCGGCCAGGCCGTCGGCGACCAGGCGGGCCATGGTCCGCGTCTCGTTGACGAAGTGCCCGTTCAGGTCCCGCAAGCGCCCGTTGACGTCCCGCTGGAAGCCGGCCAGGCGCAGGTCTGCCTCTGAGATGCCGTGGCGCAGGCCGTGGTCGTCGGCGCGGATCAGGGCGACCAGCTCGCCCACATTGAGGGCCATGCCTCTCCTCTCGGTGGGTCAGCCGCGCAGCGCCGCGCGGATCAGGTCGGGGTCGTCGACGACGTTCATCTGCGGGCCGGCGACCTGCCGGAACACGGACTCGGGGGACAGGCCGTAGAGGAGGACCCAGAACCGGCGGGAGGTCAGGCGCGCGAGGTCTTCCGCGTCGAGGCGGTACTCGCGCGCGAAGTCGGCTTCGACCGCCCACCAGTACTCGCGGACTGTGCTCTGCGCGCGGCCCTGCTCGGCGGGCTCAAAGCTTTTCCCTGGCCCTCCTCAGCCGCGCAGACTGCCTCGTACGCCTCGGCGAACGTCATGGGCTTGCCCGCGGCGTGGGCGATGGACCAGCCCAGGACGGTCTGGAGTTCGCGCAGCCCCATCCCGGCGTCCACCCAGGCGTCGAGGACGTCCTCGCCGTAGAGCATCGTCAGGAGCTCGCGGATGTCGTCCTCAGCGGTCGAGGCCGACAGGTCGTTCATGCGGAGCTCGACGGCGAGGGGAATGTCGGTGGGGATCTGGACCTTGACGCCGCGGATCGTCTCGGTGCGGCGGGTGGAGACCGACGCCCAGAAAGCGTCGAACGACTGGGTGTTGGGGCTCATGCCTTGACCGCCGTGGTGGACGGGCCGGAGCGGAACACCGTCACGTTCCAGCTGGTCTTGTCGTTGTTGGCGCCGCCTTCGTCGCCCATCTCGAAACGCGCGTCGGCCCATACCTCCCACGTGGTGTCACCGGGGGCGGCGAACCGGAAGCCGACGAGGCTGTCCTCGCCGAGGCGGGCGGCCTGGAGCTCGACAAGGGACTGGCCCGGGTCCAGGGCGCCGGTCGCCGGGTCCTTCAGCCGGAAGCCCTCCAGCTGGAGGGAGCGGCCCTCCTGCATGTTCTGCGACTCGGCCCGCCCGTCGGAGCCGAAACTCGTCGTGTCGGCGTTCTCGTACTCGTAACCGCGGGTGAACGTGGTGATCCCGCCGGGGGCGATCGCCGTCCAGGTGCCCGGGTTGAGGAAGTCCTCGATCTCGAATTGGCAATCGCGGGCGTTGTACTTGATGGGGGCCATGGTGTCCTCCAGGCATGGCGAAGAGCCCGCGGCCGGTGGGCAGCGGGCTCGGAAGTGGGTGGGGTCAGACGCGGTGCGCGGTGACCGAGCGGGTCTCGACGCCGAAGTTGCAGACGTGTTCCTGGCGGCGGTTCTCGTCCATGCCGAGCGACGCGGCGTCGCCCTGGAGGCTGACCGCGAGGATCACGTGGGTGCCGTCGGGCAGTGTCGTCTGCGACAGGCCGTGCAGCGCGGAACGGATCGCGCGGCATCGGCGGCGCGAGACCCGCGGGTCGGCGGTGCCCCGCACCCGGATCTGCACCCGCACCTCGTCGTAGCCCAACTTGGAGTCGGACTCGGTGCCGTCGTCGTAGACGGCCAGGAACACGGCCTCATCGGGCGAGTCCGGGATCCGCTCGACGAAGCAGTCCCCGCCCTCGGCGTCGGGGTCGTAGGTCACCAGGCCGCGCTCCGCGAGATAGCGGGCGAGGCCGTCGAGGAGGTCGGTCTCATCGTCCACGGAACCACCTCCGCAGGTCGACCTGCATCAGCCGCAGGACCGTGTCCCGTTCCCGGTTCATCGGGATCTCCAAGTATTTCGCGGTCCGGCCCGGCAAGTGTTTCCAGGTCAGCTCTTCGTGCTGCCTGCGGGCATACACCGTGTCGAAGGCGACGGCCCCGTTGAGGCCCTCGCGGACCACCCGGCCGGAGCGCTCCAGCGTGCCCTCCTCCAGCGGCACGATCTTCCGGGCCTCGGCCAGCACGTGCTCCAGCCCCTTTTGGAGACCCTTCTCCGCCAGGCGGCGGCCCCGGGCAGTCCACAAGCGCTGGGCGTTTCCCGACTGGAAGCGGGTGTACTGAGGGGGGCTCACTGGAGCAGCACCTCCACGTGGTCCGGGGTCGGCATGCTGCCGCCCGACCGGTCCAGCACGGCGATCACGGTCGTCTGCCGGCCACTCGGCAGAGTCACCCGGGATTCGACCGGGCAGACGAGACCCGGCCGGGCGTAGAAAGTCGCGCTGGACACGATCTCCTTGCCCGACCGGTCCCGCTGGTCGCGCACGACACGGGTCTGCTCGTCGAGGAAGCAGCGCACGGTCTGCGGTGCGCCGTACAGCGGCTCATACGCGCTCGATCCGGCGTACGGCTCCACCGTGACCTCGTGGCCCAGCATCCAGCCGGGCAGCACGCTGGGCATCAGACCACCGCCCCGAGCTGGAAGAGGTCCGGGGTCAAGTCCGGGTTGCGCAGGGCGTCCCAGACCGCTGGGGCGATCTGCCGACCGGGGGACTCGTCCCCGGTCGTGACGGTGAGGGACCGGGACAGCTTGGCCGTCCCGATCTCCACCGTGCCCCAACCGACAGAGGCCGCGCCGGTCACGTCGCCGACGTCGACGCCCCACTCCACCTGCGCGCACGTGGCGTCCGCGAACGCGGTAGCCACGACAGCGTTGGTGGGCAGGCCGTCGTCGTCGACGTCGTACCAACACAGCCCGAACACCTGCGCATCGAGGAACGCAGATGCCCGCCGGAGCCGGACGTCGATGTCCGTCGGGGGCGTCTGCCCGGTGTACGCCTGGTACTGCGTACTGGTCGCGTAGATCCGGGCCACGGGCCACCTCCTAGGCGGACGCTCCGACGATGACCACGTCGTAGGTGACGGTGCTGCCGGCACCCGAGTTGGCGACCTTGAGCAGGTCGCCGGTGCCGGCGGTGACGGCCATGCCGGTGGCGTCGGCCGATCCGGACATGGCGCAGACCGTGGCGCCGGGGCGGAGCGTGAGCGTCCCGGCGGCGTTGAGCAGCCCGACCCAGTCGTTCGACGCGTTCGCCCCGACCACGACGTTGTTGCTGTTGCCGGAGGCCGCCGAGATCGCGATGAACTTGACCCTCGCGAAGGTGATCGCGGCCCCGTAGACGTCGGTCAGGACGCCCGCGAGATCGAGAGTCTCCGACGCCGACGCGGCGAGCGTCCGCTGGTCGTGGAAGACCTTGTCCGCCTTCCCCGCCGCTGTGCCGTCCTCCAGGTGCACGCCCCGGACGAAGTCCAGCACATCAGCAGCGGTGGTGAGGTCCGACGCCTTGGTGTTCCGGACACTGGCCCGGATCCCGAGGTCGGCGGTAAGCGCCATCAGCCCTCACCTCCGTACAGCTCGATCAGGTCGCCCTTCGTCGAGCCTTCGGCGTCGTCCGGGTCCGCGCCCTGAGCCACAGCCCAGCCGACCCACTCGGCCTTCGGGGCGTTCTTCGCCGGCGCTTCGGTGGGGAGGGTCGGCACGCCGTCGTCCGCCTGCTCGACGTACGGCGTGCCGTCCTCGTTCACCCGGCGGAGCAGGCCCTTGGCGAGCCGGTCCGCGATCGGTTCGGGAAGGGGCAGGTCCATCTCGTGGACTCCGCCGCCTTCCCCCAGGATGTGAATCGTCTCGGCCATGTCAGGTGTTCCTCGGGACCCGGAACGCCGTCATGGTCATCGCGACCGAGGTCTCGACGATGAGGGACCCGTCGGACTGGATGAACCGACCGGACTCGAACGGGCCGATCCACTGCGTGGCCGAGTTGGCCACGGTCACCGCGAGGTTGCCCTGACCGCCCGCAGCGGCCAGCGGCAGGGCTCCGGCGAGCACCGTCGCCGTGCCGGAGCCGCCGGACGCGTTGGACAGGCGCAGGAGCGTGAGCTCCGGCTTCGCGGCCGACACCTGGCCGCCGTTCCCGGCGCCCGAGGACACCGCGGTGCCGGCCGGGTCGGCGAGGTTGGAGTTGGGGACGAGAGAGCTGTACGCGACAGCAGTACGTGCCATGGGTCAGTCTCCGATCAGGTCTGAGAGGCCAGCGCCGTGGCGATGGCGTCGGGGCGGATGACCTTGGCGCCGTACAGCGCGAGGCCCTTGATGGCGTCCGAGAAGGACGATTCGGGGCGGTACGCCTCGGTCTTGTTGATCTGCTCGGCGAACGTGATCGCCGAGCTGACGCCGGCCTGCACGACGTAGTCGTCGCCGGTCGGGTTGGGCGCGTTGTTGGATACGGCGATGTCGAATCCGGCGGCGCGGCCCACGAGGCCGTTACGCAGGCCCTCGCTGGTACCGGCAGCGTCGAGGCGGATGAACCGGTCGTCCCTGAGGGCGCGGCCGTGGAGCCACGGCGGGATGACGCAGTAGCGGCCCTCGGTGGGGACGTTGGCCTCGTCCAGCTTGACCTTCAGCGGCACGAGGATGCTGTCGTAGAACGCGGTCGGCGTCGCGGTGGGCACGGAGATCGTGCCGAGCTGGTTCGCGGACTGCGCCTGGGTGTAGAGGGCGGCGACGTACTGGTCCACGACGTCGGCCAGCGCGTACGCGGCCTCGCTCATGGCCTGGGTCATGACGTTGCCCTTGGCCTGCCGGGCGTCGACGTCGTCCACGCGGAACGCGAAGTACTTGCACTGGTCCACGGCGAGGGTGCGCTGAGCGTCGGTCAGCTCCTCGGGCGTGATCGTGGTGCTGTTCGGGGTGTACGTGGCCACGGTCGGGCGGGAGATCGACGTGATGCGGACGATGTCGCCCGCCTCGGAGATCTCGCCCTCGTAGTCGCGGTTGATGACGCCGGGCTGTGCGTAGATGAGGCCCTTGCGCAGGGCGACCAGGAGCCTGGCGGACCAGATCTCCGGGCGGAAGCGGGTGATGGCCACGGTGGGCCCTCCTTATGTGGTGTCAGCCGCCGAGGAGGTTGCGGAGCAGGCCCTTGTCCTGGGCTGCCACGATGTCCTCCGGCGACATGCGAGAGAGGTCGTCCTCGGTCAGCTGCCGAGGGTCGTTGCCGCCTCCACCAGAGAGGTCAGCGCCACCGCGTGCCGGGCCGGCCGGGGTTGCGGAGAGGGAAGGGTTGGCGGCGATGGCCGCCTTGGCCGCGGCCACCAGGGCTGCGGAGTCTGTGGGGTCGATCTCCCGGATGGAGTCCAGGAAGCTGACGGAGTCGCGGAGCGCGCCCGGGTTGGCGCCGTGCTCGGACGCGGTCTCGTACAGCGCGGCGCGGAGCAGCGCCTCGCGGCGCTCGGACTGCGCGGCGGTGAGGCTGGCCTGGAGCTGCTCGGGGTCGGGCTTGTCGCCGAGCTTGATGCCGGCGGCCTTCAGCTGGTCGAGGAGGCCGGTGTACTTCGCTTCCTGTGCCTGCTCGGACTCGCGGAGCTTGGTGCGCCACGTGGCCGCTTCCTTGCGGAGGCTGTCGACGTATGCGGCGTCATACATTCGGGGCTGACCGGAGCCGTCCGCGGGCTGTCCGGACTGCTGTCCGCCCTGGTCACCGGCGGGCGGGGCGCTGCCGTCCGGAGCGGATCCGGAGGCGCCGCCGTCCCCTCCGTCGGCATAGAAGACCGGGGAGAAAGGGGCGCGGCCGTAGGGGTGGACCCAGCCGGAACGGTGCGCGCGGGCGAGGGTGCGGGTGTGCATGGGTGCCCTCCTGGGGCGAATCGGCCCGCACCAGGCGGGCGGTGAACTAGGTTGCGCCCATGGCAATCTCAAGCAATGAGCAGCAGCTCCGGGGCGAGGCGCGTACGGCCCTCCTGGAACAGATCAAGAAGCTGGCCGCGGAATACGACGACCCCGCTGCCCTTCTGCGACTGGCCGAGGCGTACGCCTTGGTCTCACAGGACCGCGCTCCTGGGTCAGGCAGGGCTGTAGGCCTCTAACGTGCAGAGCTGATCTGCTCTCGCACAGGCTTTCTCCGCAGGTCGGGATGCGCAGCTACGTGCTGTCGCATCTCGGCCTGCCACTTCCGGACGTACGCCCCGGCGCGGCGCCGCGCGGTCTCGTCCATCGCGGCGGCCTGGACGCGCTTCCAGCGGCGGATGTGCCGCTCGATCTCCCGCTGCCGCTGCGTGTCCTCGTACGACGTGCCCGGGGTCGGGTGGTGCGGCGGCCGGGTCGTCACACCAGGCAGGTACGCAGCCAGGGAGTGCCTGCAATTCGGATGGAACAGGCCCGCGCCGCGGGCCTCCGCGAGGCTGCCGGCCACGTGCACCGCGACCGTCTCGGGCGGCCGGAACGCGGCCCGCAGCCCGGTCGGCTGGATGGCGTGCTCCGTACGGATCGTGTGCGGCCCCGCCTGCCCGCCGAGGGTCAGCACCTCGCCCTCCCACGGCCGGCACAGCGGGCACTCCAGCGGCGCATCCGACACGATGACCAGGCCCACGTCGATCTCCGCGAGAGCGTCGATGTGACCCTCGACCGCGGCGCGCGCCGTGACCGAACGGACGGCCATCTCTGCGTAGGACGCCATGTCCCAGTTCCGGCCGGCGGAGTCAACGAAGCCGGTGATGCCCCGGGCGGCGAGCTGGTCGAGGGCGCGCTGGCTGGCCTGCCGCCGGGTGATGCCGGTGAGGAGCTGCGTGCCGGCGGCGCGGCTGGTGATCCGCCGGTAGGTGTCGACCACGGCCCGGGTGATCCGCTGGTACACGGGGCGGGTGTCGCTGGCCATGCTCGCGGCGAGCCGGTCGACCGCGGGCGCCCCCGGGAGGGTGTCGCGGGCGACGAGCTCGCGGCCGATGTCCAGCGCGCCCAGCTCGGCTACGGCGGCCTGGCGACCACGGTTGTAGGCGGTCACCAGGGCGCGCCGTACGGCTCCGTCGGTGTCCTGCTGGAGCGCGTCCGTGACGGCCTCCACGGCGGTGCGGAGGTTCCCGATGGACGCGAGCTTCAGCTCGGCCCACCGGGGCGACTCGATGTCGGCCTCCAGCGCCTTCGCGAGGAGCTCCAGGAGGGCCGTCTCGGCGTCCTGGTAGAGGAGCCCTACCTCATGGGCGAGGTCTTCCGCCATCGCTGGGGAAACCGGCATCGCTGGCCCCCTCTGCTCCGGTCAGGGTCGGGTCGGCGACCATGCGGCCGGACTCGTCGAGGATCCGGTCGACCTCGGCGGCCACCGCGCCCTCTTCCCAGTCAGGGTGCTGCATCCTCACCAGCGTCTCCTTCGACGCGGCTTCGGCCCTGCTCAGCAGCTCCACCGTCGTCGCGACGGCCTGCGGGTCCTCGGACACGCTGTCCCCGAACTCGACGTCCGGCAACCCCACGGTCACGCCCGTGCCGTACACGGCCTTGTCGATGGCGAGCAGCGCCTCGACGGCCTCGGCGAGCGCGGGCCGCCAGTACACGATCTTCCGGCCGCGGGTCGTAAACGACTGCCGCTCCCGGGCGACGACCTCCGTCGCGGTGACCGCAGCCTGCCCCTGCTCGCCGAACGACTGGGCGGAGTAGCCGGCCGTGCGGAGGATCTGCTCGACGAGATCCTGGGCGGTGTCGCGGTGCTCGGCCACCCGGATCGCGAACTGCACCGGGGTGATCATCGCCGAGTCCCCGGCGCGAGGCAGCATGTTCAGCTCCGAGTACACCTCGCGCTCGGCGTCGAACGAGGCTGCCTGCCCGGGGCCGTTGGACTGGAGGTACGAGCCGGGGACGATGATGCGGGCTTTGCCCAGGTGGACGTCCCGCATCCATGACGAGTACACCTCGTCCAGGGCGTCGAGGAGCGGCTCCGCCCCGGCGATGTCGGGCCGGCCGAGGTGCGCCGCGACCGGGTTACCGCGCCAGAGCCGGTTGGGCCGCATGTTCGGTACGTACACGGCGGTGAGCTGCTTGATGCCGGTCGGGATGGAGTCGCCGGTCAGCCCGGGCACGTTGGCGAGGGCGGCGGTGGCCGGGTGGTCGGTGAGCGGGACCTTGGTGCCGAGGGTGTCGCGGGTGCCCTCGTACAGGCCGTGGAGGATGTAGCCGGGCTCGTGGCGCTCCAGGTGGCGCACGACGCGGTCGCCGTCGGCCTCCAGGATCCGCCAGAACGTGACCGCGGCCAGGCGGCCCCACTGCCACTCGGGGACGGCGTGGCTCGCGGGGTGAGCGTCGAGCCATGGGGCGTCGTACGTCTCGCGGTCCCACACGACGCGCAGGTACACGCCTCCCAGCGCCGCGGCGAGCTCGGCGGCTTCCAGGAGGGTGCCGTGGAGGCCGTCGCTGATGAGCTGTTCCAGGCGCTTGTTCGTGGTGTCGTCCGGGCCCTTGACGGTCGGGGGTTCGGAGAACAGGAGCGCCGAGGAGGTCACGGCGATGTCGGAGGCGAGCGGGACATGGAGCTTCGATCGACGCTCGCCGGTGGTGGGCTGGGAGCCCCAGAACCAGCGCTGGAGCGTGCGGCCGACGGCGCCGCGCCACCCTCCGCGTTCGGAGGCGTAGAACCCGGTGCTGCCGGGGTCGCCGTACTGGCCGCCGTAGACGGAGGAGAGGGCGTTGGGGTCGCCGCAGTACCAGGCGTCCCAGACGGTCATCCGGTCGCGGACCTGGTCGAGCGCGGCCGGCGGCCAGGGCTGGTTGCCGGTGGGCAGGGGCATCAGGTCACCCCGTCCTCATCCTTGATCGAACTCTCCAGGTGGGCAGCGGCGGCGCGGAGGAAGACGGCCATCTCGCGGCGGAAGGCGCGCCCGTCCATGCAGCCGTCCAGTACGGGGACTTGCACGCTTCCCCAGCACGCTTCCGTTTCGCCTACGCGAACGTGCACGGGCATTTCGATCTGCGCGGACATTAGGCGGCCACCTCCATCAGGATCGGAATGTGCGGCCGCCACAGGGCCTCGGTCGTGCGCACCCCGTACCGCAGGGCGTCGCAGGAGTGGTCTTCCAGCTTGATGGGGGCGTCCTCGCCCTTCTCGGACTTCTCGTCGTCCCACGAGTAGCCGGGGATCTCCTCGATCAGGCCGGTGGCGGACTCGTGGACGAACAGGCGGTTGGCAGCCAGCAGCGAGCCGACGGTGCGGATGCCGTCGAGGACGGAGTTGTCGGCCGGGGTGACGCCGGACACTCCGTCGCGGTGCAGCTGCTCGATGTACGAAGCCGCCGACGGGTCGACGATCGTCCACTCCGGCTGCACGCCCACGACGTTGCTGCCCGGATGGGGCACGGCCTGGAGCCAGGCGCGGCGCGCGGCCGAGTACTCGGCGTCGGTCTTCTTCCTGCGCTGCGCCCGCGAGTCCCACCGGTACTCGGAGGCAACGTACAGGTTCATGTCCGTGCCGAGACCGATCAGCAGGTCCGAGTACGGGTTCGTCGTGCCGTAGTCGATGCTGTCGCACAGCCAGCGAACCATCGTCGGCAGCTTCTTGACCACATGCCGCTGGGGGTCGAACGCCTCATAGATGGCGCCTTCGGCCTGCACCCAGTGCCCGAGGATGTTCCGCCGGTAGAACACGCCCTGGTGGGTGGACTTGAGGTGGTTCTTGTACTCGTCGGTCAGCGACGGATTGTCGTCGAGGACGAAGGACCACGAGCGCAGGTTGGTCTCCTGCGGCCGCTTCAGGTACTGCTTCCTCAGCCAGTGACCAGGGTTGTCCGGGTTCGTGGTGAAGAAGATCTGCGCTCCGGGCACCGAGCAGCGGGCGTCGAGCTGGTCGAAGAAGGTCTTGGGCAATGTCGTGGCCTCATCGACATACGCGCCAGCGCAGGTCATTCCTCGGATCTTCGGCTCGGCCTGGGCGTCGTTGGCTCCGAGGACGTGCACGATCCGGCCGAGGATTGTGGCGGTCGCGGCGCCGTTGGTGTACTTCACCTGGTGAGCGAGAGCCCCGAAGATCTCGGGGTTCATCAGCGGGAGGAACGCGTTCCGGTAAATCGAGTCCCGGGTGCGGCCGACCATGACGAGCTCGCCACCGCGGGGCGCGCTCCCAACGTAGATCAGCCAGCGCAGCAGAGAAGCGATCGTCTTCCCGGACCGAACGGCGCCTTCCCAGCCGTTCAGGCGGGCTCGGGAGTCGACGACGCTGAGGATCTGCTTGCGGGAGAGAGGCAGGGCGTCAAGGAGCTGATCCACCTTCCGCCTCCTCGACGCTCGTGTCCTCCGCCCTGAGCCGTTCCGCGATCTGGGCCAGGCCGGCGCCGAGCTGGCCGACGAGGGACACGGCGTCGGCGGCGCCGGTGTCGGCGGTGGGCGGGACGAGGCGGAGAGACTGCGCGGCTGCGGCGGTCGCGGCGGCCATCAGCTGGCGCTTGTCGGCGGCCAGCGGTTCGTCCACGTCGTGGCTGTTGTACGTGTGCTCCTTGCCGCCGAAGGAGTGGATCGTCGCTGGCTCCCACATCTGGGCCGAGAGGCGCAGGGCGTCGTCCACGAGGGCTTCGGCGAGGATGGCGCGCTTCTCTGCGAGGTCGATCATCCGTGTGCGGGTGGCCTCTTCGGTGGCGGCGCGGTCGAAAGCCAGGTTCATGCGGGCGGCCTCGACGCTGATGGTCCGCTTGCTGCGCCCGATCCGGCGCGCGATTTCGTTCCGGCCGTGGCCGTCGGCGTGAAGGCGGCGGATCTCCGCCCGCTCGGCCTCGGTGACCCTCGGGTTGTAGTCGTCATCGACGTACTGGTTGGTCACCCTAGTCACCTCCTTCTGGTCCCACTGCCCGGTCGCTGGCCAACCGCGCGATGTCCCGCTTGTCCTCGGGGGCTACGGCCAGGCTCTCTACGCCCGTCGCCGGGCAGTGGGGGCATGCGAAAGGCCCGTCCGCAGGGAGGCGGACGGGCCGGGTCGGGCGAGGCTGAGCTACTTCACGGCCCACTGGCCGGTCTGGCCGGCGAAGCCGCTGTTCATCGTGAACTGGACGGACGCGATCTTCGATGCCTTCGGGACCTCGAAGACGATGTACCCCAGTGCCTTCTCGCCCTTCGGGAGCTTCACGCCGGACGCCATCGGCGGGCCGGCGGTGACTTCTCCGAAGGTGGTGGTGAAGCGTTGTCCGTCGACGTCGGCGACCTGGACGCCGTTGCCGGGGCTGTCGTCGTAGATCGCGCTGCCGGTGTTGACGATCTCGAACTGGCCGGCGACCCAGCGCTTCCCCTGCTCGGGCGTCATGAACTCGTCGCTGGACTTCGCGGGGTCGACCCACTTCTTCAGGGTGACGGCGACCTGCTCGCCGTCTCCGTTGCCCTTGAGGGTGAGGGTGTCGCCGATGGCGGCCGTCTTCTTCGCGGGTTCTTCGGTGGTGGCCTCGGGCGCTGGGGCCTCGGTGGTGGGCGCGGCAGCTGCGGGGTCGGGCTTGGTGTTGACGTCGGCTTCGGGGCCGCAGCCGGTGAGCGTGAGGGCCGCGACGGCGGCGAGGGTGGTGATGGTGGTGCGCGTGCGCATGGTCCCCCCATGGGTGCTGGTGTCGGCCCAGCATCGGGGAGTTGTGGGGGGTGTGTGGTGGGGGTGACGGAATCGTGACATGCGGAAGGCCCGGCTCCTCGTGGGGAGCGGGCCTGTTGTTTCCGGGCACGCCGGATCTGCGGCTCATCATGAGGGACGGACGCCGGTTTTGCAACTAGGCGCAAAAGCGGGGCCCCACCGCAATACCCCGTGCGGTGGGGCCCAGTCCCAAGGTGCTCCGTCCAAGCTACGCCCGCCTGGGCGGGGGGCAACACCCTTGTGCATCACTTCTTCGGGGGTGGCGGGGGAGGGGTCTTCGCGGCCTGCGCGGCGGCCTGGGACTGCTCGTTCCGGCTGCGGAGTTCGGAGATGGACATGGTGGTCTTGAACTCGCCCACGGGGCGCTCCTATCGCGTGATGGCGTGGTGACGGATGACGTCGGCGGGGTCGGTGACGACGGTCCCGCCCTGGCCGATGGCGTCTACACGGAACCCCTCTCCGGGGTCCCCTGCCGGGGCGTTGTTGGCGTTGGTGTTGGCGCCTGACCTGCACCAACAACCGTCAGAAGAGGAGTCGCAGGAACGCGGGATGTCCGCCGTGTGAACGCCAGGGCCGTTCTTCCCGCCCGCGCGTACCCCCGTCCGGATGGGGACGCCGGCCTCGTCGAGGAGGGCCCGCACGGTTTTCGTGTCGGGCAGCCCCGCGGCCTCCTGGAGCTGTGTGAGGCGGACGTTCTTCCCGCCCGCGGGGGACAGCTTGTGGAGGGTGGCGACGATGTCGACCTGCTCTTCGTCGTCGTCGTTGCGGCGGCCGGCCTTCCAGGAGCGGGCCCGGCGGACGCCGGCGGTGGTGAGCAGCCCGGCGACGTAGTAGCCGGTCTCGGGGACGGCATAGACGACTCCCCCGGCGACGGCGGCGGCGAGGACGATGACGCATCCACCGGCGACGCGGGAGGGCCTGTCCTCCGTCTCCGGGGTCTCCTCGACGGTCATCCGACCCACCCGAACAGGGCGTGCCCTGCCGCGTTGGTGGCCTGCGCGAGGGGCACCGCGGCGAATCCGGCGATGCCGCTGGAGGTGCCGAGGGACAGCCCGCACCAGGACCCGAGCTTCAGATCGGTGCCGCTACGGGTGGCCTTCACGGCGGCGATGAACGCGATCGTGAGGATGAGGACGAGACCGGCGCCGTCGGCTGTGAGCGGCAGGTACGCGCCGCGGGAGGTGACCCCGGCGGCGGCCCCGACGCCCCAGACGAGGGCGACGTCGCCGAGCCAGTTGGTGATCCAGAGGGCGGTGTCGAATGCCCAGCCGACCAGGCCGCCGACGGCGAGGACACCGAGGGCGCCGTAGGCCCATCCGGCGAGGAAGGGGAGGAGCCGGCCGAGGTGGTCGACGGGGCGGGCCTGGAGGGCTTTCAGGCCGGGCCACCACATCTTGATGAGGTACCAGCCGAGGACGGAGAGGCCGACGACGATTGCGCCGCGGGTTGCCCAGATCATGAGGTACTCCCGAGTGAGACGACCTCGGCGACGTCGAAGAGCATGCCGTTGCGCGCGTCTCGCACGACGGGACGCAGGCGGCCGCGGTCGACCCAGGTGCGGACGGTGGAAGCGGTGACGCCTTTGAGCTTGGCTACCTCGCTGGTGGCGATGAGACGGGCGTCAACGGGGTCCGGCTCGTCGTCACTGGGGGGCGTCTCGTCGTGAGACGGGGCGATGGGCAGCAGCCGCGTGCCGGGCGGGGGTCCGGCCATGGCCCAGACGAGCGCGCGCGGCGGCTGAGACGGCCTCGGGGCGGGCGGCGCAACGGGCTTGGCGCGGGGCCCGGTCGGGGTGGCGGCGAGGTGGAGCAGGTGGCCGAAGACCAGCGGCGGGACGCATGAGACGGCTGCGACGAGGACCCAGGGGGTGCGGGGTGTGGCGCTGAACCAGCCGGTGACGAAGAGGTGTGAGACGGGCTGGGCGGCCATGGCTGCGCCGAGTGAGACGCACGCGCCCACGACGGCGGAGGTCTTCCCTGGCGCGCCGGCGGGGCGGTTGCTGGCAACGGATGCGGCGATGCCGGCATAGGCGGCGAGGACGGCGGCCATACCCCAGGCGAGACGGGTGTCCCATCCGGCGAGGACAGCGAGGTGATGTTCACCGGGGGCGCACATGGCGAGGACGACGATGGCAACGATGGGGCGGCCGCCGTTGGTGAACCAGCGGACCCACCAGGGGGTGTGGGACGGGTGCGACGCGCGGGGGCGTCCCAGGAGGTTCGGGAGCTTCATCAGGCGCTCCAGGCGGCGCGGTCGAGGATGAGGCCGTACTCGCCGCGGCTGGTGGCCCAGGTGATGTGCGGCATCCGCATGAGGAGGGCGTGCTCCAGGTCGTGGTCGCCGTCGGCGGCCTCGCGGGCGGCGGTGAGCCGGTCGGCGGCGGTGAACTCGGCGTGGGGCTGGCCGCGCTTGAGTTGTCGGGCGATTCCGATGAGGCCTGCGCGGATGGGGCATCCGGCTCGGGTGCGTCGGAGGGCTTCGTCCTGCTGGGGGAGGTGGGTACGCTCGGGCATGCCTGCTCCTGGTCTGTTCAGGGGTGGGCGCGCCCCGGCCGGGCCTTCACACACCGGCCGGGGCGACTTGTTGCTGCCGTTCGACCGTAGCGAGAAGTGTGGACAATGTCCACACCTCGCGAGAGGATGTGCCCATGTCCGTGACCCCGGAGAGTGAGGAGCCGCGGGAGACCATGACCATTCCGAAGCTCGCCGAGAGGGTGGGGCGCAGCCGCACGCTGATCCACCGGCTCGCGACCAACCCGGCCGAGGGCTGGCCAGCGCCTACATTCCGCCCGGGAAGCAGCCGGCCGGAGTACTCAGTGGCCTGGTTCGACGAGTACTGGGCCGCGCGGCAGGCCGGTCTCCGGCAGGGGCGGCGCACCGACTTGGAGAAGCCGGCCGAGTAGCTGGGCACGCGTGAGCCCCGTCCGGATTCGTCCGGGCGGGGCTCTGTGCTGTCCTGCGCCGTCCGGGCCTGTCCGGATGCGTCCGGGCCCGGACGGGGCGAGGGTGGACGCCATGACCGAGCCGCGCGTGATCGTGTACCCGCCCGACGAGCAGGGTGGCCGGCGGGTCCGGGTCGACGGCGAGATCCTCGGCCGCGCGACCGGTATGCGGGACCTGGTCGAGTTCCTGCGCCGCGCGGGCTGGCCTGATGAGGACGAGTGGCCGCCGATCGAGTGGCGCGGCGGCGGCCCCGAAGCCTGGGACCACTGATCCACGCAAGGGGGCTGACCTCTGGCGTGTGAAGTGCCAGGATGAGCGCGTCGGCTCCCTCTCCAAGGACAAGGGCCGGCCTCGCGCGCTGCGCTTCGGGCTGATCACCTGGGGCCTTCCCGGCGCGCGCCCCCGGCGGGTGCGGCTGATCACCGCACCCGCCGGCCGGACTTCACGCCGCGACCACCCCGGCCTCCGTCCAGAACGCCAGGCAGCCCGTGCACTGCGCTACCGGGTCGGTCCCCCCTCCGCCGTACACCTCGATCCGCCCGCCGCACTGGCACGGCCGGTCGATGGACAGCTCCCGCCGCTGATACACGAGGTCGAGGGCCGTCTCGATGCGTTCCAGCGCGCCCGCGGCGACCTTCCGGACCTGGGCGTGCTGCGCCGTCGTGAGGGGCGTACCGGGCCAGCGGGCGCCCTGGACGCGGGCGCACAGCCACAGGGCGCTGTAGGTGGCGGTGTGGCTGGAGGTGAAGTGCCAGCGCTGCCGGTCCCGGCTGTCTTCGAGGGCGATCTTGTTGCGGCGGGCGCGGTCGTTCGCGGGCCAGTCGCGGGGGGCGGGGGTGACGAGGGTGCGCTGGTTCGCGGCGGCGATCTGGGTGCCGGTCTCATGGAGGGCGATCTCGACGGTGCGCATGGTGTCGGCGATGCGGAGGGACAGGGGGGCGGCGGTGGCGCCGAGCTGGTCGGGGGAGCGCTCCAGGGCGCGCAGGGCGGCTGCTTCGGCGGCGTCGCGTTGTTCCATGGCCTGGAGGTAGCCGCGGAGGCCGAGGCCGAAGCCGGTGCCGGCGGTGGGGATTTCGAGGGCGTCTTGGAGGTTGCGCCAGTGGCGGGCGATCTGGCGGAGGTGGCTGCTGGTGGTGGCGGTCATGGTGCGCTCCGTGGTGTGTGCTGGGGCGGTACGGTGATCGCACCGTGTGGGGCGTGCCGGCCTGGGGAGGTCGAGGGCACGCCCCATCGCTGTGTGCGGGGTCAGGCGGGCCAGCTCTCGGGCGGCTCGACGCGGAGCGGTGCCTCGCGTTCCTGTCGGATCGCGTCGCCGGTGTAGCTGGCGACCTTCCGGCCGTCTTCGGTGACGTAGGCCTCGTAGCGGATGACGTCGCCGCCTTCCCGTCGCACGACGTGAGGGGTGCTGCGGAGGGGCACGGTGTGCGGGTCGATGCCGTTGGCGGCGAGCCAGGCGCAGAGGGCGAGGCGGCGTGGTTCGCTGGGGCCGAGGACGGCCATGGTCAGTTCTCCTTCGTGGTGGGGAGCAGCTGCTCGCCGAAGGCTCGGATCGTGGGGCACGGATAGGGCTGGGGCGGGCAGTCCGTGCTGTCGTCGGCGTAGCCGGAGCAGTCCACGCAAATGAGGCGGCCGTTGTAGCCCACGGCCTTGTGGAGGGTGCGGACGCGTTCGAGGGCGGCCTCAGCCTCCTCGGCGCGGGTGCGCACGTCCGCGACGTCCTCGACGACACCTCGGATGGGGCCGTGCACTCCACCGACGGCTGCGGCGTGCATCTCGGCGATGGTCTGGCACGCGCGAAGGTAGTCGTCCTTGAAGCGGTCTCGCTCCTCCTGGAGTTCGTCGAGGGCGTCGCTGGTGATCGTGTCGACGGTGTGCCGCTGGGCGGGCTCGGGGTCGGTCATCGGGCATCTCCGTCCTCGTCGTCGGCCGGGTCCCAGGTGGCGAGCGGGTCGCGGTCGGTGGTGGCCCAGGTGTAGGTGGGGCAGGGAGATCGCTGGCCGCACTCGCCGCAGTCGCCGGACGTGAGGCCACCGGGCCCGGTGTTCTGTCGGTGGGCCTCGGCGATGCGGGCGAGACGGGCAGCGGGGCCGCCGGCCACCTTGGCGGCCCACGTGTCGTAGCGGTCGAGAGCGGCCAGTACGAGGCCTGCGGCGTGCTCGCTGACTTCGGACGGCAGGCCGGCTAGGGCGCCTTGGTTGATCTCGCGGAGGACGATTTGGCGGCGCATGTCGTCGGCGGGCTGGTTCATCGCTTCTCCGGGGGTGTGGGGCGCTTCTTGTGGTGGACGTAGCCGATGCGGGCGAGGACGGCGCCGAGGGTGAGGGATGCGGCGCAGTACCAGGCGAGGCATTCGAGGACGGCGAGGAGGACGCTCACGGGGTGCTCGCCTCGTCGGCCATGCGGCGGAGCTCGGTGACGACGTCGAGGCCACCGATCGCGTAGGAGCAGTCCGGGCCGTAGCGCTCGTCCATCAGCCGCTCAGCGATGTCGGCGGCTTCGCGGAGGATGGTGGCGCGCTGCTGGGCGGCCTGGCGCTCCTGCTCGGCTGCGAAGTGAGCGGCTCGGGCCGGGAACAGGCGGTTCATGGCGCGGGCCGACGCGGCCACGAGGGGGTCGCCCTCGGCCGGCTGTCCGGCGTCCTGCCCCCCGACGGCGGCACGCGCCTCCTCGGGGGTGGGCCCGTGTCGTCCCTCGGCGCGCCAGTCGGGCTCGATGCCGAGGATGGCGGCCGGGTCCATGGGCGGCTGCCCGGCTGCCGAGTACTGCGGGCAGTCTCGGTAGTGCCCAGCGGGGGCGAAGGCGGGTCCGGAATCGGCGCAGGTGCAGGCGGCGGCGGGACCGGCGACGCAGCGGCCGCACAGCTCGAAGGCGTCCTGGTTGTCGCCCTTGCAGCGGGGACACATGGTCGGGTCGACGGTGGCGTTCCGGCGCGGCGCCCCAGCGGCGGGGGTGTGCGGGTCGTACCACGGGGGCTTCCGGTGACCGGCGGCCTTGGTGCACGTGCTGCCGTCGGCGAACTCGACGTTGCACGCGGGTTGTCCGGCGGCCTGGCGGGCGGCGTCCCGAACCCCGGCCACCTCGTTCCGGTACGCGTCGAGCATGCGGGTGACGTGGTCGTGCACGATCGGCGGTACCCCCGTCTCCTTGAACGCGATGGTGGCGTAGGCGTACAGCTCGTCGCGGGCGGGCTGGTCGGTCACGGTCTGCTCCTGGTGGTCGTAGGGTCTGGGGACGGCCCGCCGTGCTCGATATCCGCGAGCACGGCGGGCTGCCGGGTGCTCAGGGGGACGGCTCGGCGGCGAGGCAGTAGCTGGCGTGCAGGACCACTCCTGCGTCCACCTCGGGCTCGCTGATGCAGGTGCACGTCGGCACGCAGGGGACGAGGTTGGAGTGGGCGTCCTTTCCGCATCCGCAATGGACGCCGGTCGGGCCGTAGGCGATCGGGTCGCCCCAGGGGCCAAAGGCGGTCGGCTCGATGGTCATGTGGTGCTCCTTCGTGGGTGTCGGGCGGGCCGGCATGCGGTCAGGCGAGCAGGTAGGTCACGGGTCGTGCGTGGGGCGTGTCGGAGGCGGCCCGTTCCGCGAACCAGATCCAGGTCGGGTCTTGGCCCTCCTCGGGGTCCGGGGTGCGGAAGACCATCCAGGTGCTCTTGATGGAGCTGATCCAGTCGGCCGCCGTCGCGTCGGGCTCGTCGGACAGGTTGACCAGGCCCAGGTAGTTGCGGGCGTGGCAGTTGAATGCAGCGAGGGCGCGGCGGGTGTCGTGGTGGCCGAGGGCGACCATGTCGCCGTCCTCGCCGATGCATGCGACAGAGATGCCGTAGTACGTGCCTGCCATGTCGGGGTCGGTGATGATCGAGCCGGGCTCGGGGGTGGTGTCGGGCATCGGGTCTCCTGTGTGTGTGGGTGGTGGAACCGGATCAGCGGGCGGTCAGGCGGCGGGGAGGGTGTTGTGGTCGGGGCAGGCGATGCCGCCGTTGGGGTCGTCCCAGCCGAGTTCCTTGTGGGCGTCGAGGGCCTTGTCGCGGGTGTCGTACTCGCCGTCCATGTGGCCGAAGCAGACGTCGCACTGGACGCGGTAGGTGGGCGTGATGGGCATGTGGGTCTCCTGGGTCAGGCGGCGGGGGTGCGGCGGCGGTCGGTGCCGGTCATGGCGACGACGGCGGTGTCCTCGGAGAGGCGGGAGACGATCCGCTCGCCGAGGGCGCTGGCGAGGTCGGGGACTGCCGAGGAGCGGGCGGGGAGGTTGGAGGTGTAGATGGTGGGGCGGCAGGCGTTGTACCGCTCGTTGACGAGCCGGTAGGTGGTCTCTTCGACCCACTCGGTGGCCTTGGCGGAGCCGAGGTCGTCGAGGAGGAGGAGGGGGATGTGGGCGAGGCGGCGGAGTTCTTCTTCGACGCCGCGAGGGCTGCCGTTGGGGCGGAGGAGGCCGTTCATGTCGGCGGCGGTGACGGCGCGGATTTCGTAGGGGTGGGTGCTGCCGGCGGTGGCGATGCGGCGGAGGGCGCCGTACGCCTCGTAGGTTTTGCCGGTGCCGGTGGTGCCGGTGAGGAGGAGGCTTCCGGCGGTGGTGGGATCTGTGGCGACGCGGTTGGCCCAGGCTTGGACGGCGGGGAGAGTGGCGTCGGCGTTGCGGTAGCGGGGCGGTACGGCGGTGGTCCAGCGCTTGAGGTTCCATTCGGCGCGGCGCTGCCGGTGGTATTCGGGGTGGCCGGGTTCGTTGGCGCTGGGGCTGTCGTCGACGGGGCCGGGTTGGACGTGGGGGTGGCGTTCCCGGATTCCGGCCATGAGTCGGGCGAGGGCGTCGGGGTTCTTCTCTCCGAGGGTGGCGGGTTCGGGCATGGTCAGAATCCGTTCTCGTAGACGGACGGGTCGGTGGGGTTGGTGTAGGGCTGCCAGCCGCCGGAGACGGCGCGGAGCGGCGGGCGGGGGGCGTCTGCGGTGGGAAGGGGCGGGAGCTCGGCCCAGCCCTTCATGAAGTACTTGGCGGATTCGACGTCGACGCGGGTGGCGACCTTGGCGGCGTGGTCGGTCATGGCGGGGATGCCGGACTTCTTGATCAGCGCGAGGACGGGGAACCACTCGTTGCCCTTGAAGGGCCAGCGCACCTTGATGTTGGCGAGGGAGAGAGCGTCAACGAGGGGGCGGGCGTCGGCGGGGATGCCGTAGTCGGCGCTCCCTGCTTGCTGGGACTCAACGGAACTTTCGGAACTACTGGAACTACTGAGGGCAGCTCCTGCCCTACCCCAGGGCAGCTCCTGCCCTACCGGTAGGGCATCTCCCGCCCTAGGGTGGGGCAGCTCCTGCCCTACCTCCTCTTGGGGTAGGGCAGGAGCTGCCCTACCTTCCGGGGTGTCCTCAACGGGGACGATCGCCGTCTTCGGGACCAGCAGCCGGTACTTCGTTGTCTCGCCCTCCGACCGGGCCTTCGCCACTGACGGGCGGCTGCGCTTCAGCCAGCCGCCCTCCTCCAGGTGGCTAAGGTGCGTCCGAACCGTGGCTCGGGACAGCCCGGTGGCCTTCTCCAGGCCGGTGAGCGAGGGCTGGTAGCGGTCGGGGATGATGCCGGTCTTGATGTCCGCCCACGTGGCGATGGTGAGGGCCAGGTGCCGAGACGGCGGCTTGAGCTCGCTGGCGCGTACTGCTCGCTCGTACTCGAACCGGCTCGGCATGTGCGGCTTCTTCCTGGAGTGCGGAGGATGGGGCGGGGGCGGCGGCCCCGGGCGGCGAGGGTCAGCCCTGGGCGTCGGCTTCGGTTTTGGATGCCTCGGCGATGACCTGGAGCTGGGCGATCAGCGCGGGGAGGTCCGCCAGCGGCACGGAGGACCCGCGCGGGTCGGTGCGGAAGTAGATGCCGGGAACGTTGCCGGGCATCAGGGACGTGCTGATCAGCAACCGGTCGCCGTCGATGTCGGTGTGGGCGTACCGGCTCGGGTGAGGTACGGCACCAGCGGTCGGAAGGACCATGACGATCTCGGTGTGGCTCATGTGCGGTGTCCGTTCTTGTCGACGGCGGCCTGGGCCGCGCGGTAGGTGTTCGGGCTGGATCGGCGCTTCCCCGAGGCGACGGCGCGGGCGTCGTGGACGCGGGAGTCGTTGATCGGTGACGGCGTGGTCCACGCCGCTGCGGGGAGGCCGGGGCCCGGTTGCGGTTCCGGGCGGCCGGCCTGCGCCCACGGCGAGTGGGTGGAGCAGCGCCAGCCGCAGGGGTAGAGCCGGACGCGGCCGGTGTGGTCGGTCTTGGGGACGTCGCAGTCGGCCGGCGGGCGGGGCCCGGTCACGCGGCGGCCTTGCGGCGCCGGGTGTACTCGGAGTACCGCTGGCTCGGAGTGAGGCCGCCGGCGATCCCGAAGCGGTTGTCCTTCGTGATCCCGCCTTCGGCCGCCAGCGCCGTCGTGAGGCACTGTCGCCGGACCCGGCATGGGACGCAGACGTCCTTGGCGCGCTCGACGCCGTCCCGGTCCCCGGGGGCGGGGAACATGGTGTCGGGGTCGACCTCGCGGCAGGCGGCGAACTGGCGCCAGTCGAGTGGCTGGTCGGTGCACGTGCCACGGCTGCTCATGCCACTGCCCCCTTCCGGTCCCGGCGCTGCCCGGTGCGCAGTTCGCGGAGGATGTCGCGGACCGTGCCGTACGTCAGCCCGAGGCGTTCCGCGATGACCTCGCCGGTCAGCCCGTACGAGGCGAGGTGCTCGACTTCGGCACGGCGCAGCGCACCCAGCTCGTTCCGGGTCAGCTCGTGCTCGGCGGCAGCCGGGTCGAACTCGGGGTCGTCGATGTGCCCCATGTCCTCCCACCACAGGGGGGCACGCCACTGCTTCCGGGCGGCGAGGCGGACCAGCTTCAACACGGTGCCCGGTGCGATGCCGTGTTCGACGGGCCGGAGGTGCCGCAGCTCCTCGTAGCACTCGGCGACGGCCTGGGCGGTGGCGTGGGTGACCAGCGCTTGACGGGTGATCTGGTTGACCCGCGGCGGCGCGACCCCAAGGTGGTCGGCGATGACGCGTGTCGGCCAGCCGATGGCGCGCAGAGCCTCGATCCGCCGCGTGCTTCCTGCGGCCGGAAGCATCCCGGGAGTCAGGTCGGCCGGCGTGGTGGCGAGGATCGCCTCGGCGAAGTCCGGGCGGATCCGCCTCTTGCGTCCGCGGCCGGGGTTCAGCTCGTAGACGATGCCAGTGATGGCTGCGGTGTACCGACCGAGGTGGTCGGCGATCACTTTGTAGGAGAAGCCGGCCTGGTTGAGGTCAAGGAGGTGCTGGCGGGCGGGCTCGGCGTCGACGAGCGGCTGCCAGGTGCCGTACCCCTGCTTGCGGTAGACGCGGCGGCGGTAGGCGCGGGCGGCTTCGCGGCATTCGGGGCGGGGGCACCTGCGGTACTTGCCGCAGGAGAGGGTGCCGTGCTGGGTGGTGCCCGCGCCCGGGAGGGGAGTCGTCATCCCGGACGCGGGGGTCTCAGTGGCGGTCACCGGTCACCGCCGGTGTAGCGGGCGTACACACGGAACTCGCCGTCGACGGTGCGGGACTTGGCGTCGAAGGAGCCGACCGGACCCCACGTCTTCCGAGTCGCCTTGCGGATGGAGTAGGCGGTGCTGGTGGCGGAGCTGATGGCGGGGAAGGTCAGGATGTGGGCCCACTCGCCGGGTCGAGCGCGGAGCTGCTCGGCGATGGCTTCGTGACTGGCCCAGCCCCTCCGGGCACGTCCGTCATCGGGCAGCGGTTCGAAGGTGACGCGGGGCTGGGTCATGCCTTGTCCTTCGGGGTGTCGATGTCCAGGGCGGTGCGGGCGGCGGGGAGGAGGGAGGCGGCCTGGTAGCCGGTGGCGTCGAGGAGCTGGTTGGTGAGGCGGTGGACCACGCGGCGCTGCACGGCGGCGTCGGCCCGGAGACGGGCGACGGCGCGGAGCGCGCGGCGGAGGCGGCTCTGCTGCTCCTCGTACCGACGGCGGCCGAGCGGTTCACGTCCGCTGTCCGTCCACGCCTGGATCAGCTGGAGGGCCTGCGCGTGCTGCTCGGGCGTGATCGCGGCGAGGAACTGGTCGGCGAGCTTCTCCCGGAAGACGTCGCCCATGCCGGAGCCCCAGAGGCTCCAGTCGATCAGGGACCACAGCTCGTCGGAGTGCTCGACCGCCGGTACGGCGGGCTCGCGTTGAGCGGCGGCCAGCTCGGCGCGCAGTCGTTCGTTCTCGGCGGCGACGTCGCGGTAGTGGACGCGGGCGGCGTCCCGCTCGCGGCGGGCCTCGTCGCGCTTCTCCAGCGCGGTCTCGTACAGCGCGGTCAGGGCTCGGCGGGACAGTCGCATCACGCCTCACCCCCGGCGGCGCGCTCCTTGCCGATGCGGACCACGAGGTCACCGATCGGCTCCTCGTCACCCACCTCGTTCGTGACGCTCGCACCGAGCTGACGCGAGGTCCGCAGCTCGTGATGGATCTGCCGCAGACGCCCGGCGCTGGTGCGCGGGTCGCAGATTTCGTCCACGTACGTCACGGCCGGCCGGATGGGGTCGGCGCCGCGCTCGACGTGCGAGGCGTCCGGGTCCTTGTCGTGCGTCGGGGTCAGGCCGCCGGTCAGGAGCAGCACCCGCAGCGCTACGGACTGCGCCTTCGCGGTCCCCTTGTCAGCCGAGTCGAGTGCCTCACCGCGGGTCTTGAGCGGCATGGGCAGCGTGTCGCCCATCGGGCCCATGACCATCCACGAGACGGTGACGGTGCACTCGCGCATCTTGTTGCCCTTGGACGTCGTGGTGTCGCGGTGCTCGGCGTCGATCCCGACGGGGAAGACGTTGATGCCGTGCTTCAGCGTCACGGGCCCGAAGGTGTTCACGACGGTGTCCACGCCGCGGAAGTTGAACCGCGTGCCGCCGCCGTTGTACTGCTCGCCCTTGGCGATCGCCCGGACTTCCTTGCGGACCCGCAGCCACGCGAGGTGGACGGGCACCATCTCGGGGTCGTCGTCGCCGGGCTCGTAACCGGCCATCGGGTCGACGTACGGCGCCGGCGCTGCGTCGGGCGCGGTGTCGTGCTGTTCATCCGCCGTCAGCTCGCGGCCGGCGGCCTTCGCCGCGTTTTCACGGAGTCCCATCTCAGGCCCCCTCCTTCAATCGGTAGGTCTTCGCGATGTCGAGGCGCTCGCCCGGCTTCGCTGTCACGCAGGCGGCGTAGGCGTCGGGCCAGCGCTCGGAGAGCTGCTCCAGGTCGACCGCAGGGCGGCCGTTGGTCGGCTCCAGGGAGTACGCCCGCTCACCGCCGACGTGCGCGGCCTGAGCGGTGCCGAGGTGGCACAGCAGCCGGGCCTTCGCCTCGTTCTTCCGCCGCTCGGCGGCCTTCTCATCGAGGCGGGCCCGCTCGTAGTCGAGGAGCGCGTCGAGCGCGTCGGCCTGGCGGTCGATGTCGACGGCCCCCGACCGGTCGGGGTGCACGCGGCGGTACATGTCGATGAGTGCTTCGCCATCGCCGGTGAGCGGCGGGGGGACGGCGGCGCGGACGTGGCCGAACCAGAAGCGGTCGACCGCCGCCTCGATGTCGGCGGTGACGTCGGTGAACTGGTCGGCTCGAACAGTGCCCTGGTGGTACTCGTTGCCGCCGATGAGGACGGCGAAGTGCATGTGTTCGTAGCCGCACACGCTGATCTGGTGGAGCATCTGCGCGAGGACATCGTCCGGCGGCCCTGCGTGCCACTGAGCGGCCTTGAATGCGCTCCGGGTCTTGACCTCCAGGGCGCACGGGATCCGGGTGTCCTCGGCGAGCGGGCACTCCGTTACCCGACGATCGAGGGTGGTCATGCGGTGCGGGTGGTCAACGTGAGAGACGAGACCGACGCGGCGGATCACGGAATGGTTGCGCATGGCCCAGTGGCGGGCCACGGGCTCCTCGTGGACGGTGCCCCAGAAGGCTGCTTCACCGGCGTCGTCGGGGAGTTCGCCGCGCTTGTCGAGATAGACGTGCGTGGGGGTGCGTTCCTTGACGACGCCGAGGATCGCGGGGACGTCGGACGATCCGATGCCGTGGGTCCGGGCGCGGAGCCAGTCGGCGCGGTCGGCGTCGGCGGAGAGGATGAGGCGGCCGGTCGGGGTGACCCTGCGGCCGGCGGCCGGGGCCTGAGCCCCGGCCTGCGCGGTGTCGGTCATCGGGTGCCTCCGCAGGTGCAGTCCTCGAACGTGCGGCGGCAGTCGGGGCAGCGGGGGTCGTTCACAGGGCCCTCCGGTTCCGCTGCTGGCCGAGGGCCGCGACCGCGTCGGCCTGCTGCTCGGCGGCGGCCACCATCGGCTCGGCGAAGGCGAGGATGCGGCGCGCCGTGCGGATGGCCTGCGGGCCGGTGAGCGCCTGCCGGGTGGCGAGCCTCTCGACGAGCTGGTCCTTCAGCTGCTCGAACGCCAGCCGGTCCGGGGCGTCCTGGTCGTAGGCGGGGGCGTCGGGGTCGACGACGGCCAGCTCGATGAACGCCTCGAAGAAGTCGGGGCTCATGAGGAGGTCCAGCAGGTCGTGCACGTTGTCCTCGACGAGCGGGCTCACGTCGAGGGTGACCATGCAGGGCGTTGCGTCGATGTACAGGCGGCCCTCGACGGGCGTGCGGTCGGTGCTCACAGGGCGCTCCCGAGGATCTCGATCGTGGTGGTGGTGCGGGGGGCGAGGGCTTCGAGGGCGTGGTCGAGCGGGTCCATGAGGTGCCGCTGCTCGGCGTCGCGGCCGAGGCGGGTCTCCAGCTCAGCGATCCGGGCCTGGAGTTTCTCGCCGTGCGCCTTCCGCCCCTCGGCCTCGGCCTTCCACCGCAGTCCCTGTTCGGCGATGTGGTTGCAGCGCTTCTGCCACCGGTCTCCGAACTGCTTCCCCGAGGTCTCCAGCTCGGCGATCCGGTCCCGCTGGACGCGCAGCGCCTCGGCCGCGTCGGACAGCGATTCGTTCGTGGTGTGCCGCTCGGCCTCCAGCTCGGCCACCCGGGCCCGAAGCTTGTCGACCTCGGCGGCCGGGGTGATCAGCTCCAGCGCGTCAGACCACGGGAACTTGCCCGCCTCGCCGTGGCTGCCGAGCACTTCAACCGGGGCGACCTTGTAGGCAAGGGAGTCCGCCCAGTCGTGCCAGGCGTCCCGCTCGGAGCGCAGCTCGTGGTTCTCGGCCCGCAGGCGGTACAGCTGCGACACCCCGGTCTCGTCATCACGGACCGCGCCTCGGCTCAGCTTGTCGGCCATACGAACGACCGCCTCAGCCTTCGCCCGGCTCTCCCGATTCGACGTCCCGTACTCGGCCGACTTCTTCACCAGCCACGCGACGACCTGCGCATCACGCTCGGCGATGACCTCGGCCCGCTGCTCGGCCGCCGATTCCGGCGACTGGAGCAAGCACGCCGACTCCAGGTCAGCCGCGATACCCGCCGCCGTCTGCTTCGTCTTCAGCGCGGCAAGGATGACCCCCGCTGCCGCAGCCACACGCTTCGCGTTCATGCCGCACGCTCCGGGGCGGTCGCGGCCAGCTTCAGCAGCGCCACCGCGTCGTCCCCCGACCGGCCCGCGACGTCGCCCCACGCCTCGACGTGCGACTCCAGGGAGAAGATGTCCCCGTACGCCGGGCCGCCGTCGATCGAAAGGGCCAGGAACCCGATCGCCGTGTCCGCGAGCTGGCTGTCCTTGTGCGGGCTACCCGACGCGGCGCACTTGATCGCCGCAACGATGCTCATCGGCCGGTGGCAGTGCGCGACCGTCATCTGACGGTCGAAGGGGTCCGGGACGTAGTCGCCGTGCCACAGGCCGTTCACCTGGATGATCCGGGCCGCGCCGAGCAGGACGGACGGGACCGTCGTCGGCCGGACCGGGATGAAGTCGACGCGAACCGTCCTGCGGTCCCCGGTGGGGAAGTTGGTGGGATGGGTGATACTGATACTCACGGTGTCCTCATTTCTCTGTGGTGAGGTGCCGAGGGGCTGCTTACGGACCGGGCCTGGTCCGAGGTGGCCCCGTTTTGTTGATCAGGCAGCAGCCGGGGCGCCGACCTGAGCGCGCAGACGCTCGTAGCGGGCCGTCTGCTCGGGGCTGAGACGGCCGGCCGCGTAGTCGGCGGCGATGCGGCGGCGGGCCTGGTCCAGAACGGCGCGGGCCTTCGCGATGCAGTGCTCACGGGTGGCCGGGGCGGTCATGCCGTGCTCCGGCGGGGCTGGAGAAGCTCGGCGAGCGTGACGCCCAGGGCTTCTTCGACCTTGCGGGCGGTCTCGATGGACGGGGCGTTCTTCCCGTACCAGAGCCGCCAGCCGGTGGACTGTGCAACCTTCAGGTGTTCTGCGAGGTCTACGTAGGTGTGCTGCCCCTTGGCAGCCGCCGCTTTGCGCAGCTGGGTTCGGTCGTACATACGTCGTACCTTTCCCGCCTGACAGAACTGTCTGGCGTGAGAGAAAGGTAGCACGTATCTGTCACGTGTGAAAGATGCGTGGGAGGGAGTCAGTCTTTACGGTCTCTTCACTGTTGACAGAGTGACGCGGGTCTCATACTTTCTGTTGCACGTTCGATGTTGAACTACAGGTCAGGGACCTGTGTTCGATTTCTGCGTGCCTGTTCGTACGAAAATCACTGGCCTAAAGGAGGTGTTCCGTGGCATGGCGCGTCGCGCTATCTTTCAAGCATGAAAAACAAGATCAGTGCCGACCATGCAGCCTTCGCCACCTGGGTCAAAGACCAGATCACCCGCCAGGGATACGACGTCAGCGGCCTCCGCAGCGGCGGACGTAGCCGCTTTGCTGAAGACTCTGGCATCAGCCCCGCCAGCGTCGGCCGCCTGATCAACAGCGGCGACGTGAAGGACATCAAGGTCCTCGGCCTCCTCGCCGAAACCCTTCGTGTCCCCCTTGGGGAAGTCCTCGTCCGCGCGGGCATCCTCGACGAATCCGAACTCCGAGCCGTCCAGAGCCCACCCCCAACCCCCCACCCCCTGAGTACCGATGAGGCCGCCGACGCCCTTGGCATCACCGACGACCTCGACCGGGAACTCTTCCGAAACCACGTTGACACCCTCCGTAGACGACGCCGACGGAGCGGGGGGCAGGCCGCACAGAACTGACCGCACGGAGGTACGTCAGTGTCCACACGCATCCTGCTCGCCATGCTCAGCACAGCCCTCCTCGTAAGCCTCGGCGTCGGCCTGGCCGGCATGCTCACGGCGCACACCGCCCTCATGCACACCGGCATCCTCAGCTCCATCGCCACAGCCACCCTCCTCGTCTGCACCACGCTCCGACACGTCACGCAGATCACCGAGCGCGAGCGCGAGGACATCCGCATCGACGGCTACCGCCTCGGCCTCCGGCACGCCGCCCTCCGTCTCCTGGACACCCCTCCGTCCGGGGGCACAGTCGTGCCCATCCGCCCCGACCTCCCGCGCCAGCACGAACGGCAGGCACAGTGACAGCATCAGCTCCCACACACAGCCAGGGCTCACCCGAAGAGGGCGAGCCCTGGCTCGCGTATGTCCGGGTCTCCACCTGGAAAGAAGAAAAAATCAGCCCCGAACTCCAGATCGCAGCGATCGAGGCGTGGTCGAAGCGCACGGGCCGCCGCGTGATCGAAGTCGTACCTGACCTAGACGTGTCCGGCCGCCACTTCAAACGCAAAATCATGAAGTGCATCGAGCGCATCGAGGCAGGCGAGGCGCGCGGCATCGTCGTCTGGAAGTACTCCCGCTTCGGCCGCTCCCGCGACGGCGTCTCCATGAACCTCAAACGGCTTGAGGACTGCGGCGGCCAGCTCGAATCGGCAACCGAGGAAGCCGATGCCCGCACGGCCACAGGCCGCCTCCAGCGCGGCATCCTCTTCGAATTCGCCGCCTACGAATCGGACTCCCGCGGCGAGCAGTGGCGCGAGACGCACGACCACCGCCGCTACAAGCTGCATCTCCCTTCTACCGGCCGGCCCCGCTTCGGATACGTCTGGCACCCTCGACGGCTGCCCGACGGCAAGGGGGGCTGGGTCCTCCAGGAAGAGAAGTACGTCGCCGATCCCGAGGCCGGGCCCGTCATGGCCGACCGCTACCGGCAGTACATCGACGGCGCACCGTTCTACGCCCTCCTCAGAGACTTGAACGAGGCGGGCTGGCGCACCACTCGCGGCGGCCTGTGGACCGCCCAGACCCTCATCCGGTACATGGACTCCGGGTTCTGCGCCGGCCTGCTCCGCGTGCACGACCCGAAGTGCCGCTGCGCGCCGGCCGGGCGGGGGAACTGCTCGAACACCCTGTTCATCCCCGGGGCGCAGGAGGAGCTTGTCGACCTGGAGCTGTGGCAGCAGTACCAGGACCGCCGCCAGACGATGAAGAAGACCCCGCCACGCTCCCGGACCGCGCTGTACCCGCTTACCGGCCTCGTGCGGTGCGGCGGCTGCCACGGCACCACGCCAGTCCAGAGCGCCATCCGGATGGTCGAGGGGAAGCCCGTTTCCATCAAGGGCCACAACTACATGTGCGGGCGCCGCAGCGTCACCGGTAGGCACGGCTGTGAGGGTGTATACGCAGTACGGGAGGCCGTTGAGAAGGAGGTGCGCAAGTGGCTCCTGGATAAGCACGCGCCGGCCATCGACGCGGCCCCCAGCGTGCCGGCTCCACGTGATCCGGTGGTGGACCAGCGCGCGGCAGCCGCGCGGGAGCGGGCACGCCTGGAGGCTGAGGCGGCGAAGCAGAAGCGCGCCGTGGCGAACCTCCGCGCGGACCGCGCGATGAACCCGAACGACTACGGGCCGGGTGAGTACGAGGAGGCTCTCGACCGGATCCGGCAGCAGCAGGCAGTCACCACGGCTGCCCTGGAGCGCGTCTCCGTCGTGGAGCTGACGCCGAGGCAGGCGGACTACGAGCCGATCATCGTCGGGCTCGCGGAAGAGTGGGAGCTACTGAACGAGGCCGAGGCGAATGGGCTGCTGAAGCAGCTTGTGCGCCGGGTCGCGCTGGTACGGCAGGGCAAGGGGTTCAGCGTCGAGGTGCATCCGATGTGGGAGCCTGATCCCTGGGCGTGACGCTCGGCGCTCGCCGGATGAGGAGCATGTTTTGTACACAGTGACGTCCGTCAATGTCAATGGTCTCAGAGCCGCCGCCAAGAAGGGTTTCGTGGAGTGGCTGGCCGGCACCGCCGCCGACGCGGTCTGCCTCCAGGAGGTCCGCGCCGAGGAGTCCCAGCTGCCGGCGGAGGTCCGCGCGCCCGAGGGCTGGTTCACCGCGCACGCCCCGGCCGCCGCCAAGGGGCGGGCGGGCGTCTCCCTCTACACCCGGCGCGAGCCCGACCAGGTGCGGATCGGCTTCGGGTCGAGCGAGTTCGACTCCAGCGGCCGCTACCTGGAGGCCGACCTGCCCGGCGTCACCGTCGCCAGCCTCTACCTGCCGTCCGGCGAGGTCGGCACCGAGCGGCAGGACGAGAAGGTCCGCTTCATGGGCGAGTTCCTGCCCTACCTCAAGGAACTGCGGGAGCGCGCCGCCGCCGACGGGCGTGAGGTCGTCGTCTGCGGCGACTGGAACATCGCCCACCGCGAGGCCGACCTCAAGAACTGGAAGGCCAACCGGAAGAACGCCGGCTTCCTCCCCGAGGAGCGGGCCTGGCTGACCCGTGTCTTCGACGAGGTGGGGTACGTCGACGTGGTCCGCGCCCTCCATCCCGACCAGGAGGGTCCGTACTCCTGGTGGTCGTACCGAGGCCGGGCCTTCGACAACGACTCCGGATGGCGGATCGATTACCAGGTCGCCACGCCCCGCCTCGCCCAGCGGGCCGTGAAGGCGTGGGTCGAGCGGGCGGCGACCCACGGCGAGCGGTGGAGCGACCACGCCCCGGTGACGGCGGTCTACGAGCTCCAGGTATAGAACTGCCGGACGTTGTTGACACTCGCGGTCCTGGAACCCGGGTTCGACCCGAGCGGGCGGGGTCTACGCTGTGGCCGCGCAGCGTCCGCCCGCCGTTCCTGTGTCAGGAGGACATGTGCGACGTGGCGAAGTCTGGTGGGTGGAGTTCGACGAGCGGCGGCCGGTCGTGCTGCTGTCGGGAGACGACGCGTCCGGGATCCGGGTGATGCAGGTCGTCGCTCGGGCGGGTGTCGACATCACCGGTCTGGGCGTCGAAGTGGGAGTAGGCGCCGCGGAAGGACTGCCCTTCGAAGGCGTGCTGCGGTTCGCGTTGCCGCGTCCGGGCTTCACCCCTTGCACGTGGCTGACCACCGTGTCCCGGGACGACCTGATCGAGCGAGCGGGCGTCCTGTCCTCCGCGAAACTCGGCGAGATCGAGAACGCCCTCCGTCTCGGTGAGCAGGCGAAGGAGTGGACCCCGGCGACGACCGCGAAGCTCAGTGAGATGAGGAACGCCCTCCGTCTCGGTGGACCTGGGTAGGCGTCCCGCCCGGGCCCGGTCGGCAAGCGGCCGGTTCCGGACGGGGTGGTTTTCTCACCGACCCGTCCTGCCCTCCTCCTCGCCACCGCCCAGCCCGAGCGCGCCGACCACGGCGACCGCCGCCACGACGGCCACGGCCGAGGCGATCAGCGCCGTGCGCCGCCCGCGCCGGCCGCGCGGGGGCGGCGCCGTGAGGGCCGCCCCGTGCGCGTCATCGGTATGCGTCACCGTCTCCGTCATCGTCAGCCCTTGGCCGGGGGCGCGTCGGTCGGGGCGCCGCTGATCGGTGCGCAGAGCCGGATGGCGCGCTGTGCGCCGGCCGAGCTCTGGTCCCACGGGGAGACGCCCGTGTTGTTGTTCTCCGGGTAGCCGTCGGGGCCCGGGTCCGGGTAGTCCGGGGCGCCGTTCTTCTGCATGCAGGCGGCGTAGTCGCGCGCGGCCTTGACCTGCTCGGGGCTCAGCTTGGGCCGGGGGTTGACGAGCTCCTCGAGTCCTTCGGGCATGGGCGGGTCGACGGGCCGGCATGTCTTGGTCGCCGCGCCGTACTTCGGGTCCTTCTTCAGTCCCCGCAGGGCGTCACCCCCGCCGAAGTCGATCTGGCCCTTCTCGTCCGGGTCGTTGAGCTCGATGCCGTTCTCGCGCATGCACGTCACCCATGCGCGCTTGCCCTCGACGTACTGGGCGAGCGGGTCCTTGCCGGCCGCCTTGCCGCCCGTCGCCCCGGCCTCGGCGGACGAGCCGCCCCCGCCCGCCGTCGGGACCTTCGAGCCGCCGTCGTCGCCGCCGCAGCCGGTCAGCGCGAACGCCATGACCGAGGCCGCCGCGGCCAGCAGTACCCGGTTCGTCCTCATCGGTTCTCCCGCTCTCGTCTGGGGCCCGTCCGCGAACGCGGCGGGCAGCCCGACGGTAGGACGGAGACGATGAAGAACCTTTGAAGAACCTGTCAGCCGATCATGCGGTCCGCACCGGTGCCCGCCTAGCGGCCCGCGCCGATGTCCGCAGCGGCGTGCACACCGGGTCGCGCACCGGAGTTGGCGCCGGAGTCCACACCGAAGCCCGCACCGGAGTCCGCACCGGAGTCCGCACCGGAGTCCGCGCCGGAGTTCTCGCCCAAGTCCGCGCGCGCCGGGGCCGGCTTCTCACGGCACGCCGTCACGGCCGCTCGCGCAGTCGCCGGTCGAGCGCCATCGACAGCTCCGCCTCCACCACGCTCTTGGCCAGCGGGCGCAGCCGCTCGATGTCCTTCTCCTCGGCGTGGGTCCGCAGCAGCTCCGTGAAGAGGCCCGCCATCGCGTCCGCGTGCTCGCGGACCGCCCGGCCCGCCTCAAGGACCGCGGCCAGGGGGACACCCTCCTTCACCAGGGCCGCCGAGACGTCGAGCAGCCGGCGGCTGATGTGGACGATCGCGTCCCCGTCGGTGGCGAGATACCCCAGGTCGAGGGCGGCCATCAGGTTCTCGGCGGTGACCTCGCCGGCGAAGTAGTCGGCGAGCTCCTGGGGGGTGAGCCGGACGGGCTCCTCCTCGGAGGGTTCGCCGAGACCGAGGACCTCGCCGACGGGCTTGCCGCTCTCGAAGGCGGTGTTGAGGTCGGCGATGCCGTTGAGGGTGTGCCCGCGTTCCAGCAGGGCGGCGATGGTGCGGAGTTTGGCCAGGTGGTGGTCGTCGTACCAGGCGATCCGGCCCTCGCGGCGGGGTGGGGAGATCAGGCCGCGCTCACGGTAGAAGCGCAGGGTGCGCACGGTGATGCCGGCGGCGGCCGCCAGCTCCTCCATGCGGTACTCGCGTACGCCCCTGGTCCCGCCCGTCACGCCGCCCCTCGCCCCGTCCGTCATCCGGTCCGTCGTCCGCTCCGATCGTTCTGCCACGCCCGCCAGCCTATGTCGTACCCCCGGTAACTTTCCCTCGTCCAACCCCTACCGCTCAGTAAGGAGCTGTTCTACGCTCCCATCGTGCCAGTGATTGCTGGCGGAATCTTGGCCGGGCGCACGGGAGGCGGCATGGCGAAGCACGAGCATGTACGAGTGGCGGTGATCGGATCGGGTTTCGGTGGCCTGGGGGCCGCCGTCCGGCTGCGCCGCGAAGGGATCACGGACTTCGTCGTACTGGAGCGGGCCGACTCCGTCGGCGGCACCTGGCGGGACAACAGCTACCCCGGCTGTGCCTGCGACGTCCCCTCACACCTCTACTCCTTCTCCTTCGCGCCCAACCCGGACTGGCCGCGGACCTTCTCGGGCCAGCGCCACATCCGGGCCTATCTGGAGCACGTCACCGACACCTTCGGGATCCGCCCGCACCTGCGCCTCGGCCACGAGGTGCGGATCATGCGCTGGGACACCGACGAGCTGCGCTGGGAGATCGAGACCAGCCGGGGCTCCTTCACCGCCGACGTCGTCGTCTCCGCCACCGGGCCGCTCTCCGACCCCAAGATCCCCGAGATACCGGGGCTCGCCGAGTTCCCCGGCAAGGTCTTCCACTCCGCCCGCTGGGACCACGACCACGACCTCGCCGGCAAGCGCGTCGCCATGATCGGCACCGGCGCCTCCGCCATCCAGATCGTGCCCGCCATCCAGCCCACGGTCGGCAGGCTGACCCTCTTCCAGCGCACACCCCCGTGGGTGATGCCGCGCATGGACCGCCCCATCACCGGCGCCGAACGCTGGCTGCACCGCGCGTTCCCCGCCACCGGGACCGCCCGCCGTGGCCTCCTCTGGGGCATCCGCGAACTCCAGGTCAGCGCCTTCACCAAGCACCCGAACGAACTCGGCCTGGTCGAGTCGCTCGCCAAGGCCAACATGGCCCGGGCCATCAAGGACCCGGCGCTGCGCGCCAAGCTGACCCCGTCGTACCGCATCGGCTGCAAGCGCATCCTGCTGTCCAGCGAGTACTACCCGGCCCTCGCCCGCCCCAACGTCGATGTCGTCGCCTCCGGGCTCCGGGAGGTCCGCGGCTCGACCGTCGTGGCGGCCGACGGCACCGAGACCGAGGTCGACGTCATCATCTTCGGTACGGGATTCCACGTCACGGACATGCCGATCGCCGAGCGGGTCGTCGGGGCCGACGGGATCACGCTCGCCGAGTCGTGGAAGGACGGCATGGAGTCGCTGCGCGGCGCCACCGCCGCCGGCTTCCCCAACTGGATGACGATCATCGGCCCCAACACGGGCCTCGGGAACTCCTCCATGATCCTGATGATCGAGTCCCAGCTGAACTACATGGCCGACTACCTGCGCCAGCTGAACGTCCTGGGCGGGCGCGCCGCCCTCGCCGCCCGGCCGTCCGCCGTCGACGCCTGGAACCACAAGGTGCAGGTCCGGATGGAGCGGACCGTGTGGAAGGCGGGCGGCTGCAACAGCTGGTACCTCGACGCCAACGGCCGCAACACCACGCTCTGGCCGGGCACCACGAGCGAGTTCCGGCGCGAGACGCGCCGGGTCGACCTCGGGGAGTACGAGGTGCTGCGACCCGCCCCCGACGCACAGCCGCTGCCCGCCACCCGGAAGAAGGAGACCGCCACGTGAGCCGGACCGCGCACCCCCGGGAGCTGACCGCCGTCTCCGCCGACGGCTCCCGCCTCCACATCGAGGTCTCCGGGCCCGAGGGCGCCCCCGCCGTGGTCCTGGCCCACGGCTGGACCTGCTCGATCGCCTTCTGGGCGGAGCAGATACGGGACCTGTCCGCCGACCACCGGGTCATCGCCTACGACCAGCGCGGCCACGGCCGCACCCCCGTCGTAGGCCCCTCCGGATACTCGACGGACGCCCTCGCCGACGACCTCGAAGCCGTCCTGGCCGCCACCCTGGCGCCCGGCGAGAAGGCCGTCCTGGCCGGGCACTCCATGGGCGGCATGACCCTGATGGCCGCCGCCCGCCGGCCCCGTTTCCGGGACCACGCGGCCGCCGCCCTGCTCTGCTCCACCGGGCCCTCGCGGCTGACGGCCGAGTCCCTCGTCCTCCCGCTGAGGGCAGGCGGGCTGCGGACCCGGCTCACCCGGACGATCCTCGGCGCGAGAGCGCCGCTCGGGCCGGTCACACCGGTGTCGAGAAGGATCCTCAAGTACGCCACCATGGGCCCCGGTTCGGCGCCCGAGCGGGTCGACGCCTGCGCGCGGATCGTGCACGCCTGTCCCCGGCCGGCCCGGGTGGCCTGGTCGCACGTGCTCGGGGAGCTCGACCTCGACGAGGGGGTACAGGGCCTGGACCTTCCCGTGGCCGTGCTCTACGGCACCGCGGACCGGCTCACCCCGCCCGTCCACTCGCGCGCCATGGCGCAGGCGCTGCCCCGGTGCGTGGGGGTCGTCGAACTCGCCGGGGTGGGCCACATGACGCCCGTCGAAGCGCCGGAGGCCGTCACCGGGCGGATCCGGGAGCTCGTCACCACGTATGTCACCGATGTCCGGCTGAAGGAGGACGTGTGAGCAGGGTGAGCCTGGAAGGACAGGTGGCGGTCGTCACCGGAGCGGCCCGGGGTGTCGGCGAACTCCTCGCCCGCAAGCTCTCCGCGCGCGGCGCGCGGATCGCGCTCGTCGGCCTGGAGCCCGAGGAGCTGAAGGAGGTCGCCGGCCGGCTCCACACCGAGGCCGACTGGTGGCACGCCGACGTCACCGACCACGAGGCGATGGCCCGGGTCGCGGGCGAGGTCAAGGAGCGCTTCGGCAAGGTCGACATCGTCGTCGCCAACGCGGGTGTCGCCGCGGGCGGCCCGTTCGTGGACTCCGACCCGGTCGCCTGGCGGCGGGTCATCGAGGTCAACCTGATCGGCGGGGCGGTGACCGGCCGCGCGTTCCTGCCCGTACTGATGGAGTCCCGCGGCTACTTCCTGCAGATCGCCTCGCTCGCCGCCATCACCCCGGCCCCGATGATGACGGCGTACTGCGCCTCCAAGTCGGGCGTCGAGGCCTTCGCGCACAGCCTGCGCGCCGAGGTCGGCTACAAGGGCGTCAAGGTCGGCGTCGGCTACCTCTCCTGGACCGACACGGACATGGTCCGGGGCGCGGACCGGGACGACGTGATGAAGGAGCTGCGGCAGCGGCTGCCCTGGCCCTCGAACCGGACCTACCCGCTCGGCCCCGCCGTCGACCGGATCGTGGCCGGCATCGAGCGCCGTTCGCCCCACGTGTACGCCCAGTGGTGGCTGCGCGGGATGCAGTCGGTCCGCGGCTACCTGCCGGGGCTCATCGCCACGGTCGGACAGCGCGAGATGAGGCGCTTCGAGCCGCGTCTCGCCAGTGTCTCCAAGGGCCTGGTGGGCGCGGGAGGGGCGGCCGACGAGCAGGCGCGGGCGGAGGGTACACGCCAGGGATAGTTGCGGAGGGTATTGATCGAAATGCGCGGAGTGTTCCGCCGTGTCACGCTGGTCGAGGCACAGGGGGCACAAGCCCCCTCCCCCTCACACCCCACCTGGAGTGAACCTTCATGGGCAAGGCAGAACAGTTCAAGGACCGGGCGCAGCAGACGGCCCAGCAGGCGAAGCAGAAGATGACGAACGCGAAGGACGAGGCGTCCGAGCGGGCGTCGCGTGCCAAGAGCGGCCGCTCCGAGGAGGAGATCCGCCGGTCCCAGCAGGTGGACCGCGACCGCCTGGAGCAGGACCGCGACGTCGTCTGACGTCGGTCCGTCGGAAGGCGCACCCGGGACGCCGGGTGCGCCTTTCGCGCGTCGTAGTGCAGAGGCGCACCGGGACGCCGGGTGCTCCTTCCGCGCGTCGCGCGAACGGGGGTGACCGGGGAAGCGATGCCGCGTACCTTGGCGATCATGGCCGAGCTGCAGCGACTCCGACCCGAACACGCCCCCGCCCTGCTCGCGTTCGAGCGGGAGAACCGGGCGTACTTCGCCGCCTCCGTGCCCGACCGGGGGGACGCCTACTTCGAGGATTTCGAGGCCCGGCACCGGGCCCTGCTCGACGAGCAGGAGGCCGGGGACATCCACTTCCACGTGCTCGTCGAGGACGGCGGGGAGATACTCGGCCGCTTCAACCTGGTCGACGTGGCCGAGGGAAGCGCCGAACTGGGCTACCGGGTGGCCGAGAAGGCCACGGGGCGCGGAGTCGCCACGAGTGGCGTGCGCGAGCTGTGCCGCCTGGCCGTGGACGGATACGGGCTGCTGCGGCTGACGGCCGTCACGACCCTCGACAATCCCGGGTCGAGGGCCGTGCTCGGGCGGGTCGGGTTCGGGGCCGTCGGCAGCGTGACGATCGACGGCCGGCCCGGGACGGCCTACGAGCTGGACCTCGGCGGCAGCTTCGGCCGGGAGCGGTCGGGGACGTCGGCGTAGCCGGGCGGGGTGGCGGCCGGCGTGTCGGCGAGCAGCGCGAGCGCCACCTCCACCGCGTCGTCGAGCTGGGCGTGGCGGCCCTCCGCCCAGTCCAGCGGAGTGCGCAGGATCGCCAGGTCCGGTTCCACCCCGTGGTTCTCCACCGACCAGCCGTACTCCGGGAACCAGGCCGCGTTCATCGGCACGGTGACGTGCGTGCCGTCACCCAGCCGGTGGCGGCCCGTCATGCCGACCACACCACCCCAGGTCCGCTGGCCGATCACCGGGCCGAGGCCGAGCAGCTTGAACGCGGCCGTGATCATGTCCCCGTCCGAGGAGGTCGCCTCGTCGGCGAGGGCGACGACCGGGCCGCGCGGGGCGTTCGAGGCGTACGAGACGGGCTGGGCGTTCCGCGTCAGGTCCCAGCCCAGGATCTTGCGGGTCAGCTTCTCCACGACCAGCTCGCTGATGTGGCCGCCCGCGTTGCCGCGCACGTCCACGATCAGGGCCGGCCGGGACACCTCCATGCGCAGGTCGCGGTTGAACTGGGCCCAGCCCGAGCCGCCCATGTCGGGGATGTGCAGATAGCCGCACTTGCCGCCGCTGACCTCCCGTACCACCGCGCGCCGCTTGGCCACCCAGTCCTGGTAGCGCAGGGGCCGCTCGTCGATCAGCGGCACGATCGCGATCCGGCGGGCGCGGCCCTCGCCCTCCGGGTGCTGGAAGGTCAGCTCCACCGTCGTCCCGCCGGAGGCGGCGAGCAGGGGGTACGGGCCGCACACGGGGTCCACCGGGCGCCCGTCCACATGCGTGAGGAGCGCGCCCTCGCGGATGCCCGTGCCGGCGAGCGGTGACCGCGCCTTGGAGTCGGAGGAGTCGCCGGGCAGGATGCGCTTGACCATCCAGCCGCCGTCGCGGGGCACGAGGTTGGCCCCGAGCAGGCCCATCGGCCGCTGGTAGTGCGGCGGGCCCTCGTTGCGCCGCGCCGGGGTGACGTACGCGTGGGACGTGCCCAGCTCGCCCAGGACCTCGCGCAGGAGGTCGGCGAACTCGTCGGGGGAGGCGACCCGTTCGACCAGGGGCCGGTACTGGTCGAGGACGGCCTTCCAGTCCACCCCGCCCATGCCGGGCTCCCAGAAGTAGGCGCGGATGATCCGTCCGGCCTCGTCGAACGCCTGACGCCACTCCGCCTCGGGGTCGACCTCGTGCACGATCCGCCGCAGGTCCATGTAGACGGTCGAGTCGGAGTCCCCGCTCTCGGTCGACGGCACCGCCCGCAGGTCGCCCTCGTCGACCACGACGAGCCGGGATCCGTCGCCGCTGACCGCGAACCAGTCGAGGTGCTGGACGAGTTCGCTCTTGCGGGCCTTCGCGATGTTGAAGTACTCCAGGGTGGGCCGGCCGGTGGTGTCGGCCGGGTTGGCGAAGGTCTCGCCGAGCGCGCCCGAGATCGGCCAGCGCAGCCAGACGAGGCCGCCGCCGCTGACCGGGTGCAGCGCCGAGTACTTGGAGGCGGCGACCGGGAACGGCGTGACCCGGTCGGCGAGCCCCTCCACCTCCACGATCGCGGTGCCCTCGCCGCTCTCCGTCTCGCTCTCGCCCGGGTCGAGACCGCCCGCCGCGGGGCGCCCGTCGGGCAGCAGCGCGAAGGGGGAGGGGGTCGCGGAGGACAGGGGTACGAGGTAGGGGCGGCAGCCCAGCGGGAACGACAGGTCCCCGGTGTGCACGTCGTACACCGGGTCGAAGCCGCGCCAGGAGAGGAAGGCGAGATAGCGCCCGTCGCGGGTGAAGACCGGGTTCTCGTCCTCGAAGCGGCCGTTGGTGACGTCGATGACCGTGCGCGCGCCGGGCCCGGAGATCCGGGCCATCTTGATCTGGCGCAGGGAGCGGCCGATGCCGGGGTGGGACCAGGTCAGCCAGGCCCCGTCGGGGGAGAAGGCCAGGTCGCGCACCGGTCCGTTGAGCGAGCGGATCAGTTCGGTCACGCCGTCGGAGTCCTCGGCCGGCGAGGTGGTGTCCTCCTCCCGGTCGGACTCCTCGCGCGCGTCGATGAGGAGCAGCCGCCCGTCGTGCGAGGCGATGGCCAGGCGCTCGCCGTCGGGGTCGGACACCATCTCCTCGACCCGGCCGAGCGCGCCCGCGGCCAGCCGCCGCGGCGGGCGGTCCCCGCTCGCCCGGGGCAGCGAGGCGATCTCGATCGCGTCCTCGCCCTCCGCGTCCGTGACGTAGGCGACCTGGCCGCCGCTGCCCAGCATCTCGGGCAGCCGGACCCGTACCCCCGGCGTGTCGGTGATCGTGCGGGCCGGGCCGTCGCGGTGGGTGAGCCAGTAGAGGCTGCCGCGCACCGAGACGGCGCTGGCCCGCCCCGTCTCGTCGACCGAGATCGCGTCGACGTGGTTGGCGGCCGGGACCTGGTAGGCCCGCCGCCCGGCGCGCGGGCCCCCGAGCCGTACCTCCAGCTTGCGGGGGACGGAGTCGGCGGTCAGTTCGTCGACGATCCACAGGTCGCCCGCGCACTGGTAGACCACCCGGCGCCCGTCGCTGGAGGCGTGCCGGGCGTAGAAGGCGTCGTGGTCGGTGTGGCGCCGCAGATCCGTGCCGTCGGGCAGGCAGGAGTACAGATTGCCGACGCCCTCGTGGTCGGAGAGGAACGCGATCCGGCCGGCGACGAACATCGGGGAGTCCAGGTGGCCGCCGATGTCGGGCAGGAGCTGCCGGCCGTGCAGCCAGAGGCGGCCCATGGCGCCGCCGCGGTACCGCTTCCAGGCGGCCGGCTCGTGCGGGGGCTTGCCGGTGAGCAGGAGCGTGCGCCGCTCTCCGTCGATGTCGGCGACCTCGATGTCGGAGACCGGTCCCCAGGGCATCCGGCCGCCGGGGGAGCCGTCGGTGGGGACGGTGTAGGCCCAGGAGAAGTACGAGAAGGGCTGGCCGTGCGAGGAGACGGCGAGGATGTCGGACTTGCCGTCCTTGTCGGGGGGAGACCAGCCGCAGACCCGGGTGTCGGTCGAGCCCCAGTAGCTGAGGCGCCGGGACGGCCCGCCCTCGACCGGCGCGAGGTGGATCTCCGGGTCGAGGCTGCGCCAGCTCGTGTACGCGATGTGGCGCCCGTCGGCCGAGAAGCGGGGATGGCCGACTCTCGTCCGGTCGACGGTGATCCGCCAGGCGCGGCCCGGGTGGTGCCCCTCGGGCACCAGGGGGGCGACCCAGAGGTCGTCCTCTGCCGCGAAGCACAGCAGATCGTCGTGGAGGTGCGGGAAGCGGAGGTACGCGGCGCTTTCACTCACTCCCCAATGCTTTCCGCGGGGAGGGGGCGCGGCAACTTGGGACGCCGGATTCTTTCGGGGGAGTTCGCGGAGCCCGGAGGCCGCCGGTGTGGGCCACGACACGTACGAAACGGTTTCGTTTCGCTTGGGCCCGGGGTACCTTCGTACTGTACGAAACCGTTTCGTTCGGATGGGAGGACCGATCATGGCCCGCAGCAGACTCACCCCCGAACGTGAGTCCGAGCTGTACGAAGCCGTGCTCGACCTCCTGCGCGAGGTCGGCTACGACGCCCTCACCATGGACGCCGTCGCCGCCCGTACCCGCTCCAGCAAGGCCACCCTCTACCGCCAGTGGGGGAGCAAGCCCGAGCTCGTCGCCAGGGCCATGCGCCACAACAAGCCCGTCGATCTCGGCGAGATCGACACCGGCACCCTGCGCGGCGACTTCCACGCCATGATGGAGAAGTCCGACGACTGCCAGATGGAGAAGGACTCCGCGCTGATGCGGGGCCTGGCCCATGCCGTCCACGACAACCCCGAACTGCTCCAGGCGCTGCGCGAGCTGCTCATCGAACCCGAGATGACCGGCCTCGACGAGGTGCTGCGACGAGCGGTGGACCGGGGCGAGATCCGCGCCGACAACCCGGCGCTGGGACTCGTCCCCCACATGCTGATCGGGGCGTTCATCGCCCGCCCGCTGATCGAGGATCAGCCGGTCGACAACGCCTTCCTCCGTGCCTACGTCGACGCCGTCGTGCTCCCCTCACTCGGCGCCTGACACCTTCACCTCCGTACACCCCGTACGGACCCCTAGTCCCCAGTACCTGACGTCGCACCGCTCACGCCGTCGGGCCGGCTCCCCATGCCCTTGTCCCGTCCAACCAAATGGGAGTACGCCCCCGTGGCCACGTTCCTCTACAAGTTGGGTCGCTCCGCCTTCCGGCGCCGACGGCTCGTCGCCCTCCTCTGGGTCGCGCTCCTCGCGCTCGCCGGAGTCGGCGCGGCCACCGCGCCCGCCGCGACCTCCAGCTCCTTCTCCATACCCGGCACCGAGGCCCAGAAGGCCTTCGACCTCCTCGAACAGCGCTTCCCCGGCGGCAACGCCGACGGGGCCACCGCCCGCGTCGTGTTCCAGGCGCCGGACGGGCAGAAGATGACCGAGCCGGCCCACAAGGCCAAGGTCCGGAAGGTCGTCGCCGAGCTGAAGGCCGGCTCCGACCAGGTCGCCCAGGTCACCGACCCGTATGCCGCCCAGGCGGTCTCCAAGGACGGCTCGACCGCCTACGTCTCCGTCAGCTACAAGGTCTCCGGCATGGAGCTGAGCGACGCGACCCGCGAAGCCCTGGAGAAGACCGGGCACGACGCCCAGGGGCAGGGCCTGACCGTCGAGATCGGCGGTGACGCGCTCCAGAGCATGCCGGAGACCGGCGCGGGAGAGATCGTCGGCGTGATCATCGCCGGAATCGTCCTGGTCATCACCTTCGGCTCGCTGGTCGCGGCCGGCCTGCCGCTCCTCACCGCGATCATCGGCGTCGGCATCGGCGTCTCCACGATCACCGCGCTCGCGAACGTCCTGGACCTCGGCTCCACGACCTCCACGCTCGCGATGATGATCGGCCTCGCGGTCGGCATCGACTACGCCCTCTTCATCGTCTCCCGCTACCGCGCCGAACTCGCGGAGGGCAGGGAGCGCGAGGAGGCCGCCGGCCACGCCGTCGGCACGGCCGGCTCCGCCGTCGTCTTCGCCGGTCTGACGGTCGTCATCGCGCTGGTGGGCCTGGCCGTCGTCAACATCCCGATGCTGACCAAGATGGGCTTCGCCGCCGCCGGCACGGTCCTGATCGCCGTCCTCATCGCGCTCACCCTCATCCCCGCGCTGCTCGGCTTCGCGGGCTCGCGGGTCATGGGCCGCAAGGACCGCAGGAGCGCCCAGAAGGGCTCCGGGACGAGTCTCGGCACGACCGCGCGGAACGGCGCCGGGGCGAAGTCCGGCACGGACGCGACCCGCAAGGACGAGGGCAAGCCCAACGCGGGCACCCGGTGGGCCCGGTTCGTCATCCGGCGCCCGGTGATGGTCCTGCTCGTCGGCGTCCTCGGCCTGGGCGCGATCGCCCTGCCCGCGGCCTCGCTGGAGATGGGCCTGCCCGACGACGGTGCCAAGCCCGCCTCCGCCACCGAGCGCCGCGCCTACGACCTGCTGTCGGACGGCTTCGGGCCGGGCTTCAACGGGCCCCTGATGGTCGTCGTCGACGGGGACAAGGACGCCGCCGAGTCCACGGTGCGCACGGTCGAGGAGCTGGACGGCGTCGTGGCGGTCACCCCGCCGACGCCCAACAAGGCCGGCGACACCTCGATGATCACGGTGATCCCGGAGGACCGGCCCTCCTCGGTCGCGACCGAGGAGCTGGTCCACGACATCCGCGAGGCCACCGGCGACGACGTGCTGGTCACCGGCGCCACGGCGATGAACATCGACTTCTCGCAGAAGATGAACGACGCCCTGCTGCCCTACCTGGCCCTGGTCGTCGGACTCGCCTTCCTGCTCCTCATGGTGGTCTTCCGTTCCGTCCTGGTCCCGCTGAAGGCGGCCCTCGGCTTCCTGCTCTCCGTGGTCGCGGCCCTCGGCGCGGTCGTCGCGGTGTTCCAGTGGGGCTGGCTCGGCAGCCTGTTCGGGGTCGAGCAGACCGGTCCGATCATGTCGATGATGCCGATCTTCATGGTGGGCGTGGTCTTCGGTCTCGCGATGGACTACGAGGTCTTCCTCGTCACGCGGATGCGCGAGGCGTACGTCCACGGGGAGCGGCCCGGCGAGGCGATCGTCAGCGGCTTCCGGCACAGCGCCCGGGTGGTCACCGCCGCGGCGGTGATCATGATCGCGGTGTTCTCCGGGTTCATCGGCATGGACGACCAGATGATCAAGATGATCGGCTTCGGCCTGGCCGTCGCCGTCCTCTTCGACGCCTTCGTGGTCCGGATGGCCATCGTCCCGGCGGTCCTGGCGCTGCTCGGCCACAAGGCGTGGTGGCTGCCGACGTGGCTGGACAAGGCGCTGCCGAACGTGGACGTGGAGGGCGAGGGGCTCGTGAAGCCCCAGGGCTCCGCCGGCGACGCGGAGCGGGAGCTCGCACGCGTCTGACACCCCCTGGCCCCGGGTCACCCGCTTGAGCGGAGCGGGTGGCCCGGATCGCGCCGGGACCTGTGGGGACGGGGAACCGACGCGGCCCTACGCCGTCATCGTGTCGAGCTCGACGCGGTGACGGCGTAGGTGTGCCGGAGGAAGCGGAGCAGGGCGGTGGAGTCGAACTGGACGACCGCCACGCCGTCCGTCGTGTGGAACTCGACGATCGTCTGGACGCGCCCGCAGGGCCAGACCCCGATGTCCTCGCGGCGGGCGGGGGCCCGCATCCCGGTCTCCAGGAGCGCCCTGGGGAAGGACCACTCGATGTTGCCGGGGAAGGCGAAGCGCACGGTGGCGGGCTCGGAGTCCGGATCGAAGCGCAGGGCGACGGGAACGGGTCGGGACAATGGGGCGTCGGTGATGATCCTGCCCTTGGCGTGATCTTCGACTGCGTGGTCATCCGCGGCTGGGGGCATCGGCCGACTCCTCACACTCGTCCTTTTCATTCCCTAATGTCCCATATTTTGCGGACGAGGGGGCGGGCTCTTCTGTGACCTCTTCGCTCTTGCGAGGTCTTTGCAGGTAGCGCCATCATCGACGAGTGCATGTACCCGACGGATTCATCAACGCCCCCGTGTCGGTCGCCGCCGGAGTCGTCGCCGCCGGCGCCGTCGCCGTCAGCCTGCGCGGAGCCCGCCGCGAGCTCTCGGGCGCCCCCGGCGCCGGAGGTCTCGGGGACGAGCGGACCGCGCCGCTCGCCGGACTCGTCGCCGCCTTCATCTTCGCCGTGCAGATGCTGAACTTCCCGGTCGCCGCCGGCACGAGCGGGCACCTGCTCGGGGGCGCGCTCGCCGCCATCCTCGTCGGCCCCTACACCGGCGTGCTCTGCATCTCCGTGGTCCTGCTCATGCAGGGCATCCTCTTCGCCGACGGAGGCCTCACCGCGCTCGGCGTGAACATCACCGTCATGGGCGTGGTCACCGTCGTCCTGGCCTACGCGCTCTTCCGCGGCCTCGTCCTTGTGCTTCCGCGCACCCGCCGCTCGGTGACCGTCGCCTCCTTCGTGGCCGCGCTCGTCTCCGTACCGGCCGCGGCCGCCGCCTTCACCCTGCTCTACGCCGTCGGCGGCACCACGGACGTGCCGATCGGCAAGGTGTTCACCGCGATGGTCGGCGTCCACACCCTCATCGGCATCGGCGAAGCGGTGATCACCATGCTCACCGTCGGCGCGGTCGTCGCCGTCCGCCCCGACCTCGTCCACGGCGCCCGGGGCCTGACCGCCCCGCTCAAGCTGCGCGTCGACGGCGAACTGGTCGACGCCACCCCCGCCGCTTCCGGTGCGGGAAGCGCCCCCACGGCCGCCGCCCCGGCAGGCTCGCCGAAGAAGGTCTGGATCGGTGGCCTGGTCACCGCGCTCGTCCTGGCCGGTTTCGTCTCCTTCTACGCCTCCGCCGACCCGGACGGGCTTGAGAAGGTCGCCGCCGACAAGGGCATCGACGCGAAGGTCGAGGAGCACGCCGCGGCCGGTTCCCCGCTCGCCGACTACGGCGTCGCGGACGTCGAGGACGCCCGGCTCTCGGGCGGCCTGGCCGGAGTGATCGGCGTGGGCGCGACGCTGGCCGTCGGCACGGGCGCCTTCTGGGCCGTACGCCGCCGCGCGGCCGCCACCGGCGCCGACCGGAAGGCCGCCGCCGGCGCCGACCGGAAGGCCGCCGCCGGGGCGGGGACCGACGGGGCGCGGGTCTGAGATGAGCACGGGTATGACGGGCGCGCGGGTGTCGCGCACCGGCGCGGCGCCGACGGGCGCGCGGGCGTTCCGTACGCGTGCGACGGAGGCGGGGGTGTCCGAAACCGGTGCGGGTTCCACGGTGGCGCGCGCACCGGCGCCGTACACGTACGACGGGCGCGCCTGCGTCCCGTACGGGCGGAGAGGGCTGACGTGAGCGCCGGACACGCGCACAAGCTCTACCGGCGGGGGGACTCGCCGGTCCACGCGCTGCCCCCGCACACCAAGCTCGCCGCCGTCCTCGGCTTCGTCGTCGTCGTGGTCTCCACGCCACGCGAGGCCGTCTGGGCCTTCGCCCTCTACGCCACCCTGCTCGCGGCCGTGGCGGCGTGGGCCCGCGTCCCGGCCGGCTTCCTGCTGCGGCGCCTGGTCATCGAGGTCCCCTTCGTGGCCTTCGCGTTCCTGATGCCGTTCGTGGTGCCGGGCGAGCGGGTCGACGTCCTCGGGATCCCGCTCTCCGTCCCCGGCCTGTGGGGCGCCTGGAACGTCCTCGCCAAGGGCACCCTCGGCGTCACCGCCTCCGTCCTCCTGGCCTCCACCACCGAACTGCGCGAGCTGCTCCTCGGTCTCCAGCGCCTCAGGCTGCCGCCGCTGCTCGTCCAGATCGCCTCCTTCATGATCCGGTACGGCGACGTGATCACCGACGAGATGCGCCGGATGTCCGTCGCCCGCCGCTCGCGCGGCTTCGAGGCGAAGGGCGTCCGCCACTGGGGCGTCCTCGCCAAGTCGGCGGGCGCGCTCTTCATCCGCTCGTACGAGCGGGGCGAGCGCGTCCACCTCGCGATGGTCAGCCGGGGCTACACGGGCACGATGCCGGTCATCGACGAGGTGACCGCCACCCGGACCCAGTGGCTCCAGGCCGCCTCCCTGCCCGCCGCCGCCCTGCTCGTCTGCCTGTTGGGATGGACCCTATGACCGCCTCCCTCGACGTACGCGGCCTCGCGTACGCCTATCCCGACGGCCACCAGGCCCTCTTCGGCGTCGACCTGACCGTCGGTCGCGGCGAGCGGGTCGCGCTCCTCGGCCCCAACGGCGCCGGGAAGACCACCCTCGTCCTGCACCTCAACGGCATCCTCACCGGCGGCGTGGGCACGGTCACCGTCGCCGGGCTCCCCATCGAGAAGCGGAACCTCGCCGAGATCCGGCGCCGGGTCGGCATCGTCTTCCAGGACCCCGACGACCAGCTGTTCATGCCCACCGTGCGCGAGGACGTGGCCTTCGGACCGGCCGCGGCCGGTCTGCGCGGAGCGGAGCTGGAGGCCGTCGTCCGCCGGGCGCTGGAGCGCGTCGGCATGGAGGAGTACGCCGACCGGCCGCCGCACCACCTGTCCTTCGGGCAGCGGCGCCGGGTTGCGGTGGCGACCGTGCTCGCGATGGAACCGGAGATCCTCGTCCTGGACGAGCCCTCCTCCAACCTGGACCCCGCCTCGCGCCGCGAACTCGCCGACGTCCTGCGCTCCCTGGACGTCACCGTCCTCATGGTCACCCACGACCTTCCGTACGCGCTGGAGCTCTGCCCGAGGTCGGTCATCCTCAGCGAGGGCGTGATCGCGGGGGACGGCCCGACCGCCGCCGTCCTGGCCGACGCGGAGCTGATGGAGCGCAACCGCCTGGAGCTGCCGTACGGCTTCGTGCCCCGGCCCGTCGCCTGACCCGGCCGGACCCCCACCCGGAATCCGGGCCTCCCGGGCCACGTTGCACCATGGGGGCCGGGAGCGGCGCGACAGCGGTGAACGAGAGGGAGCGTGGAACGTGGACGTCCGGGGCACGGTGGCGGCGGGATTCGAGCCGGTCAGGGACGCGTTCCTGCGCAACTTCGAGCATCGCGGCGAGCGGGGCGCGGCCGTCGCCGTCTACCGCGACGGCGTCAAGGTCGTGGACCTGTGGGCCGGCACGAAGGACGTCGCGGGGGAGGCCCCCTGGGCCGTGGACACCGCGCAGGTGGTCCGCTCGGCGACCAAGGGCGTCGCCGCCGCCGTACCGCTGCTGCTGCACCAGCGCGGGCAGCTCGACCTGGACGCCCCGGTGGGCACGTACTGGCCGGAGTTCAAGGCGGGGGGCAAGGACCGCGTGAGCGTACGGCAGCTGCTCGCGCACCAGGCCGGAGTGCCGGTCCTGGACCGGCCGCTGTCCCTCGCCGAGGCCGTCGACCTGGAGACAGCGACCGCCGCCGTCGCCGCCCAGGCCCCCGTCTGGCAGCCCGGCACCGCCCACGGCTACCACGCCCACACCTTCAGCTGGCTGCTCAGCGGCCTCGTCCACCGGGTGACCGGCCGCACCATCGGCCGCTGGGTCGCCGAGGAGATCGCGCGCCCGCTCGGCCTCGACCTGTGGATCGGGCTGCCGTCCGACGAGGCCCACCGGGTCGGCCGCCTGGGTCCGGTGGAGGAGGCCGAGCCGCCCGGCGGTGGCGCCCTGAAGCTGCGTCCCAAGCGCTCCGTCACCGAGGCGTACCGTGACCCCGGCTCGCTGACCCGACGCGCCTTCGGGGCGATCGACCCCCAGCCCGACGAGAACGACCCCGGCTACCGCGCGGCCGAACTGCCCGGCTCGGCCGGCGTCTCCACGGCCCGTGCGCTGGCCCGGTTCTACGCCTCGACCCTCGGGCCCGTCGACGGCGGCGTCCGCCTCTTCGCCCCGGCGACGCTCACCCTCGCCCGGACCGAGGAGTCCACCGGCCCGGACCGCGTCCTGATCGTCTCCACCCGTTTCGGACTCGGCCACATGCTGCACGGCCCGGCGTCCCCGCTGCTCGGCCCCACCTCCTTCGGCCATCCAGGCCGCGGCGGTTCGCTGGGCTTCGCCGACCCCGAGTCGGGCATCGCCTTCGGCTACGTGACGAACGGGATGCGCAAGACGGTGACGGCCGACCCGCGGGCCCAGGCACTGGTACGGGCGGTCCGCGCGGCGCTGTGAGCGTGCCCGGCCGGCGGCGGGTCCCCGCGCACGCCCGACGTCCCCCCCCGAGGAGCGAGGGCGGGACGCCCCCCGCGCCCTGAAAGCCCGCCGATGTCCGCTCTGGGCGAGTTCTTGAAGATCACGGTCCGGTAAAGAACGGAACCCGCTGTGCAGAGACGTTTCACCCCCTGATAAAGATTCAGTTCTGGCTGTCGTCCGCCGCGCAGGAGCGGTGACACCGCCGGGGGGGCTTCACGCACAGGGTCCGGGCCGCGCCCGGCCCCCACGAACGCATTCATTCGCTTCGCCGTGCCCGCATACGCGCACGGCCGCGCCCTTCCGCGGTCTCACCCTGCCCTCGCGGCCCGACGACAGGGATCGTGAGAGGGAGTGTGCATGGGCCGAACCGCCCGTGAGAAGGCATGCAGATGGGGCGCGGCGGCCGTCGTCGCCCTGGCCGTCACCGCGACCGGGATGCCGGCGTCGTACGCGGCCACCAGCGACGAGCCGGCCCCGCAGCGGGTCGGTTCCGCGCCGAAGGTCCCGCGCGGCGCCGTCCGCCAGGCGGACCCCGCCGAGGGCCGGACGCTCGACCTGAGCGTCGTCCTGGAGCCGCGCGACCAGGCCGCGCTGGACCGTTTCGTCGCCGGGGTCTCCGACCCGAAGTCGCCGCTGTACCGCCAGTACCTCGGTACGGGCGAGTTCGCGACCGCCTTCGGCGCCGACCCGAGGGCGGTGGCCACGGTCCGCGAGGAGCTGGAGGCGAAGGGGCTCACCGTGGGTGAGCTGGAGGCCGACGGCCTCACCCTGCCGGTGCGCGCGACCGTCGGCGAGGCGGCGAAGGCGTTCAAGACCGAGTTCGACGGCTACCGCCTGGAGAACGGCGTGGCCGGGGTGACCAACACCCGCGCCCCCGAGTTCGGCGGCGAGGCGGCGGCCGCCGTCCGCGCGGTCGTCGGCCTCAACACGCTGTCGACGTACGAGCCGCGCAACACGGGCGCGAAGGGCGCGCCCCGCAAGCAGCTGACGGCCGACGCGGACGAGACCGCGCGTCAGCCCCGGCTGACCGGGACGACGCCGACGATGTGCGCCGGCATCCGGGACCTGTACGCGACGTCCGGCCCGGGCTACCCCGCGGCCTACGACAAGCAGGACTACTGGAGCGCCAGGTCGCTGGCGGCCGCGTACGGCATGGCGGACCAGCCGAACGTGCAGAACGGCACCACCATCGCCGTGTACTCGCTGGAGAACTACGACCTGCGGGACATCGCGAGCTACCAGGCGTGCCACGGCACGAAGGTCCCGGTCAGCTCCGTCCGCGTCAACGGCGGCCCCACGGAGCCGGCGGGCATCGACACCGGTGTCGGCCTGGAGACCGCGCTGGACGTCGAGACCATCATCGGTCTCGCCCCGCAGTCCAAGGTCGTCGTCTACCAGGGCAAGAACACCTGGGAGGACGGCACCGACCTCTTCCAGCGGATCGTCACCGACAACCGCGCGAAGGTCGTCTCCGTCAGCTGGGGCAGCTGCGAGCTGTACACCCCGCAGGCCGTCCTGGACCGCGAGAAGCTGATCTTCCAGCAGGCCGCCGCCCAGGGCCAGACCATCGTCGCCGCCTCCGGCGACAGCGGTTCCACCGGCTGCTACTACGGTGACGCCGGCGACCCCAACGCCTCCGAGCTGTACACGGACAACCCGGCCTCGTCGCCGTACGTCCTCGGCATCGGCGGCACCACGATGCGCGGCTCGATCACCGGCCAGACCACCTGGACCGGCTCCGGCGGCGGCGTCTCGCGGCACGTCGAGCTCCCGACCGACGGCTTCCAGGCCGGCCGGATCGCTCCCGGCTACAGCGACCTCTGCGTCGCCGCCGGCGGCGCGGTCTGCCGCCAGGTCCCGGACGTCTCCGGCGTCGGCGACCCGAACACCGGCTACCCGGTCGCGTTCGGCCGCGACTCCTCGGCCGGCCAGTACTGGCACATCATCGGCGGCACCAGCGGCGCCGCCCCGGTGTGGGCCGCGCTCATGGCACAGGCCAACCAGGACCTCGCCTGCCAGGCCAACGGCTCGGTCGGCTACGTCCACCAGGCGCTCTACAAGCTCCCGGCCACCGCGTTCCGTGACGTCACCACCGGTCACAACAACCTGACCGCGTCCGGCAACTACAGCGGCCTGTACCGCGCCGCCGCCGGCTACGACCTGGGCACCGGCCTCGGCGCCCCCAACGGCCGCGAGATCGTCAAGGGCCTGTGCCAGGCGGTCCCGCAGTCCCCGGCCGGCACGTTCAACGCCCTGCCGCCGAGCCGTGTCCTCGACACCCGGTACGGCATCGGCCGCGCCGGCACCTCGCCGGTCGCCGCGAACGGCACGGTCAAGCTGAAGGTCGCCGGCAACGGCGGCGTCCCGGCCGCCGGCGTGACCGCCGTCGTCCTGAACGTCACGGCCGTCGCGCCGACCGCGACCGGTCACCTGATCGCGTACCCGAGCGGCACCACCCGCCCGACCTCGTCCAACATGAACTGGCTGAAGGGCGAGATCGTCCCGAACCTGGTGACCGTCCCGGTCGGCAAGGACGGCTCGGTCGACCTCTTCAACGCGGGCGGCGGCACGACCCACTTCGTCGCCGACGTCTCCGGCTACTTCTCGACCGAGGCCGGCGGCGGCACCTACGTGCCCAAGGGCCCGGCCCGTGTGCTGGACACCCGCAACGGCACCGGCCGCCCGGGCACCGCGCCCGTCGCGGGCAAGGGCACCGTCTCCCTGAAGGTCACCGGCGTCGGCGGCGTCCCCGCCGAGGGCGCGACCGCGGTGGTCCTCAACGTCACGGCGACCGCGCCGACCTCGACCGGTCACCTGATCGCGTACCCGAACGGCACGGCCCAGCCGACCGCGTCGAACATCAACTGGCTCAAGGGCCAGACCCGGCCGAACATGGTCGTCCTGCCCGTCGGCACCGACGGCAAGGTGAACCTGCACAACGCCGGCCTCGGCACCGTGCACTTCATCGCCGACGTCTTCGGCTACTACACGGCCACGACCGAGGGCGGCTCGTTCCACACCGCGGGCCCGAGCCGTCTGCTCGACACCCGCTACGCCCTCGGCACGGCCCGCAACACCCCCCTCCCCGGCGGCGCGACCCTGGTCCTCGACGTCAACGACGGCCACACGCTGGCCCACGCGAAGGCCGTGGTCCTCAACGTCACCGTCACCGCGCCGACGAGCAACGGCTTCCTGACGGTCTGGCCGGACGGGACCGCCCTGCCCAACGCGTCCAACCTCAACTGGACGAAGGGCGCGACCGTGGCCAACCTGGTCACCGTCCCGGTCGTCAACGGAAAGATCGACTTCCGTCCGAACGCCGGCAGCGCGCACGTGATCGCCGACCTGTTCGGCTACTACTCGTAAGCGCTGACACGCACCACGCGGAGGCCCTGTCCCCCACCGTTCGCGGTGGGGGACAGGGCCTCTCCGTCATCGCGGCGGGTCGACGAGTCCGCCGAGGAGCTCCAGGCCGGCCTGCCAGTCACCGAGGCCGCTGCCGGAGTTGACGTGGCCGTGCCCTCCGAGGAGACGGGCCCGCGCCCGCCATCCCTCCGCGAACGAGGCGGCCGTCGTGGGGTCGCAGTACGGGTCGTCGTCACTGGCCACCATGAGACTCGGGCACGGCAGGGGACGCGCGGTCAGGTCCACGAAGGTCGATGCCGCCTCACGCGGGAACGCCGGCCCCCGGGGATCGGGAGGCGCGACCAGGAACGCCGCCACCGCGTCGGGTCGCGCCCGCTCCAGCCAGCTCGAGGCCGCCCAGCAGCCGAGGCTGTGCGCCACCAGCACCACGTGGTGGTCACGCCGGGAGGCGGCCTCGTAGGCGTCCTGGACCGCGGCGACCCAGTCCGCCAGATCCGGCCCGCTCCAGGAGGCCGGCGCGATCCGGACCGCCGAGGCCCCCCACCGCTTCTCCCATAGGCTCTGCCAGTGCCGCTCATCGGAACCGTCGATCCCGGGGATGATGACGTACGCGACCATCGCCCACCGCCCTTCCCGTCGTGGCCCCCCCCGCATGTCGGAGGGCTCCTGGGGCGATTCTCGATGAGCCGGCGGCAACGCCCGGGCCCGGCAAGTGATCTCAAGGAAAGTGGGGGTGACGACGATGGAATCACTCGACGACCTCGACCGCGCCATCCTGGAACTGCTCCAGACGGACGGCCGGCTCACCGGAGCCGAGGTCGGACGGCGGGTCGGACTGTCCCAGCCGGCGGCAGGCGCCCGCATCCAACGCCTGGAGAAGAGCGGGGTCATCACCGGCTACCGCGCGGTCGTCGCCCCGGCCGCGGTCGGACTGCACATCCACGCCGTCGTCCGGCTCCGCACCACCCACGCGCGACTGCCCCAGGCCCTCGCCCTCGCCGCCGAGACGCCCGAGGTCGTCTCGACCCTCCGCGTCACGGGCGAGGACTGCCTCCTGCTCGACGTCCACTGCGCGCACGCCGGACGCCTCGAACAGATCGTGGACTCCCTCGCCCGCCACGGCCCGGTCACCACCTCCCTCGTCCTGCGCGGCTATCCCCCCAAGCCGTTGCCGACACCCGGGCCTTAAGGGACTCGTGGCTCGTGAAGCCCTGGCCACAGAGACGGTCGTACGCCGCCTGGACGGGGCGGGGCCGCCACCTGCCGGAGGGCTGTACGGCGTCGTCGCGTCAGAGGTCAGGGCGTGGCCGAGGACGTGTGCAGCATCAGGCCGATGCCCACCACCATCAGGCCCGCCGCCGCCACCCGGGGGCCGCCGAAGCGTTCCTTGAAGAAGAGGGTGCCGATCGCCGCGCCCACGATGATCGAGGATTCGCGCAGGGCCGCGATCGGGGCCAGGGCGGCGCGGGTCTGGGCCCACAGGACCAGGGCGTAGGCGGCGACCGAGAGGGCCGCGCCCAGGAGGCCGCGGGCGGCGTGGGGGCGGAGTTGGGGGAGGAGGGCGGAGCGGCGGCGGTGGAGGGCGTACGCCGGGATCGCGAGGCCCTCCAGGATCATCAGCCAGGCGATGTAGCCGAGCGGGGTGCCGGAGGCGCGGACGCCGACGCCGTCCACGACCGTGTAGCCGGCGATCGCCAGGCCCGTGCCGCCCGCGGCCAGGAGGGCCGGCCAGTCGGGGCGGCGGCCCGAGCCGCGGATGCCCCACAGGGCCAGGCCCGTCAGGCCCGCGCAGGCGAAGGCGACGCCCGTCAGCTGCCGGCCGTTCGGGATCTCGTCGACGAAGACCGCCGCGAGCACGGTCACCGCCAGCGGCGCCGTGCCGCGCGCGATCGGGTACATCTGCCCGAAGTCGCCGAGCGTGAACGACCGCATGAGCAGGGCGTAGTAGCCGATGTGCAGCATGGCGGAGGCGATCAGGTACGGCCACGCCCCCGCCGCCGGCAGCGGGACGAAGAAGGCGAGGGCCGCGCCGATCAGGGCACCGCCGCCGGAGATCAGCGTGAACGAGAGCAGCTGGTCGCGGATGTGGTGCGCGATCGCGTTCCAACTGGCGTGCGTCACGGCGGCTATGAGCACCGCCGCCGCCACCAGCGGGGTCACGCCGACCGCTCGCGGACGTCCACCAACGTGCCGCCGGCGTGCGCTACCAGCGACCGGGGGTCCAGGGCGAAGACGGTGTGCGGGGTGCCCGCCGCCGCCCACACCACCTCGTGGTCGAGCAGTCCCCGGTCGGCTAGGACCCGGGTCCTGGTGCGGTGCCCGAGGGGCGGGACGCCGCCGATCGCGTACCCCGTGGTCTCCCGTACGACCCGCGCGTCGGCCCGGGTGACGGCCTCGGCGGACAGCTCCCGGCGCACCCGCTCGACGTCGACCCGCGAGGCGCCGTCCATCAGGACCAGGACCGGGACGCCGTCCGCCGCGAAGATCAGCGACTTGACGATCTCGGAGACCTCGCAGCCGATGGCCTCGGCGGCCTGGGCGGCGGTGCGGGTCTCGTCCGGGAAGCTGCGGATCTCGACGTCGAGGCCCAGTTCTCGCAGGGCCTCGACGAAGAGGGGGTGCGCGGTCGATGTGGTCATGCGCTGCACCGTAGCGGTACGTGTACGAGCCACGCGACCTCATGTCCGGCCGGTGGCCCCGTCCCTACCGCGCCTTCAGGACGCTCGCCACGATCGGTCCGGCGGCGTCCCCGCCGTGGCCGCCCGACTCGACGGCCGCGGCGGCCGCCAGGTCGTCGGCGAATCCGGCGAACCAGCTGTTGGAGGAGGCGGCCGCGTCGACCTCGGCGGACCCTGTCTTGGCGCCCTTGTCCCCTCCCACGCCCGCCATCGCGCCGGCGCCCGTGCCCTCGCCCCGCGCCGTCGCCCGCATCATCTCGCGCAGCGCCTTGCCGATGGACCCGGGGAGCCGCTCGGCCTTGGCCGTCTCGCGGCCGTCCAGGTCGGTCGGCACGATGATCGGCTGCTTGAAGGAGCCGTTCTTCGCGGTCGCGGCGATGGAGGCGATGTTGAGGGCGTTCATGGTGATCCGGCCCTGGCCGATGTACGAGGCGGCGGTCTCGATGCCGGTCGACGGGGGGACGGCCCCGTCCTGTGACACGACCCCGGTCTTCCACTCCAGGCCGATGCCGAAGTACGTGCGGGCCGTGTCGCCGAGCGCCGTGCCGGCCTCGGCGCCGAGCGGCTTGACCGGCTTGATGAAGGTGGTGTTGCAGGAGCGGGCGAAGGCCCGCTGGAGGGTGCTGCCGGACGGCAGGGAGAAGTCGTCGAGGTTGTGGAACGTCCGGCCGTCCCAGTCGACGGTCGACGGACACTCGACCTTGCTCGAAGGACCGTCGACCAGCCCCTTGTCCAGCATCATCGCGGCGGTGACGATCTTCATCGTCGAACCGGGGGCCTGCCGGCCCTCCAGCGCCGCGTTGAAGCCGTCCGCACGGTTGTTGGCGACGGCCCGGATCTCCCCGGTGCTCGGTCTGATCGCGACGACCGAGGCCCCTTCGTACCGCTTCACCGCCCGCTCGGCCGCCGCCTGCACCCCGGCGTCGATGGTCGTCCTCAGCTCACCCGGCCTGCCCGCGGCGAGGGTCAGGACGGTGGTGTTCGGGACCGCGTCGTCGGCGCTCTCGATCCAGGTCTCGACGCCCGGCTCGCCCCCGGCCCGCTCGCCGTACTTCTCGCGCAGCTGCGCGAGGACCGGCCCGAGCGACGGGTACTTCTCCGCCGTCAGCTCGACACCGTCGTGGTCGACGGCCTTGATGGCGGCGGTCTTCGCCTCGCCGGTCCGCAGCGTCGCGCCCTTGGTCAGCTTCGGGTGGATGACGGCCGGCTTCCAGTCGACCAGCGGCCGCCCGGTGGTCAGCCCGCGCACCACGGTCAGCTCCGAGGAGTACGTCCAGGGCTTCGACCGCCCTTCGTACGTCACGGTGGCGCTGACGGTGAACGGCACCCTCGCGCCGACCGCCGCGCCGGGCGTGATGACGGCCTTGGATACCATCGCCGCGTCGCGGTACCCGAGCACGGCGGGCCCCGCCTCGACGGGGTTGTCGGTCAGCTGCCCCGCCCGGTCCGACTCCCCGGCCGCCCAGGCGGCCAGGAACTCCTTCGCCGTGTTCGTCACCTCGTCCCGGGTGACGGGCCCGGAACGTTTCTCCTCGGGCGCCGCCCGGGAAGCCACCTCCGAACCCCCGTTGATCCCGGTCCAGAGGTTGTAGCCCCCGTACCCGACCCCGCTCGCCACGACGGCGAAGACTCCCCCGACGATCGCGACCTTGACCCCACTGCGCATGGCTGCGCCTCCCCTCCCCAGGCGATCAACCCAACCTAGGTGACAGGTGTGAGCAGCGAGACGCTTGTTACCGTTCCGCGACCCGGCCCGCGAGCGGGCCAGGCCCCCTGTGATGCCCTACACCCACGTGTCGAGCCACATCCGATGGCGCCACTCGTCCATCTGAACCGACGTGCCCGTGTAGATCGGCCAGAAGTAGATGAAGCCTCGCGAACCCCGGCCCGCACGGCCCTGACCAGTGACTCCTTCGGCGTCTGGGGCCGCCATGCCGAGGCTGGGCCGTCCCTGGGCCGTGACGGTCGCGCAAGCAGGGCGACCTCGGCGACCTTCGGGGCGGCTCACGGGGTACTTCCGGGGCGGCTCCCGGACCGTCGGGAGTTCGTCCGCCGGGGAGAATCAGGCGCGTTGGAAGCCGTCGACGGCCATGGAGATGGTGAGGGCCAGGAAGGCGAGACCGACGGCGATGATGGCCAGGAGGACGAGCGTGCCCGCCGCCTTTGCAATCCACGATTTCGCGTGGACCGGGTCGGCGGGGTTCCTCGGGTGGTAGGCGACCTCGATGGTCGGCGCGCTGCCGGAGATGTACGCGCCGCGGACCACGCCGTGCAGGTCGGTGTAGGCGTAGTCCCTGTGGCCGCGGCGCACCGCCTCGACGGTGATGCCGTACCGGGGGTAGGTCCACTCGCGGTACTGCATGGACAGGCACGCGACCCCGAACGCGACGATGCCCACGGCGATGGGGGTGAACATCAAGAACGCGACCGCGCGGCTCACCGACTCCACGATGCCCAGGGGTACGGCCACCCCGACCGCCACCAGGCCGGTGACCCACGCCGTGAGCCTGAACGCGCGCGTGTACCAGTCGTCATCGGACCCCGCCGGCGCGCTGTCGGTGACGAGAGCCGTGCCGTCGGCCGCCCGCTCCTCCGGCAGGAGCGCGGTGACGGCGTCGGCGAACGCCGCGGCCGCCGCCTCACTCACGCCCCGGACCGTGTACGTGTCCGGGGCCGTCCCGGCCGGGGCGGTCAGCTCCACGGCAAGGGCACGGCCCTCGGCGCCGACTCGGCGGACGGCCTGGAGCGGGATCCGCTTCTCCTTGCGCCGCCGGCTCAGGACGAGGACGTCGTCCTGAGCCTGGAGGGTGGTACCAGCGCGGCCCCGGAGGACGGGTATCGGTGAGGTAGTGGTGGACATGGGCGTTGATAGTAGGGCGGGGACGGCTTTCAGGCGTGGGGTTACCTGTACAGAGCCTCCACAGCCTTCCGGGTTCGCGCCTCGCCGCCCGGCCCGGAGTGGTGCTCCCGCCCTGCTACACCCACGTGTCGAGCCACATCCGATTGCGCCACTCGTCCATCGGAATCGACGTGCCCGTGTAGATCGGCCAGAAATAGATGAAATTCCAGACGATCAGCAGGACGAGAACTCCCGCCCCCACCGCGCCGAATGTCCGCCGCCTTTCCGAGGAACCCGGTGGCCCCACCATCGCCCCGATCATCATCGTCACCGCGAGACACAGGAACGGGACGAAGACCACCGCGTAGAAAAGGAAGATGGTGCGTTCCTGGTAGAGGAACCACGGAACCCAGCCCGCCGCGATGCCGCAGGCGATCGCGCCCGCCCGCCAGTCGCGGCGGAAGAACCAGCGCCACAGGACGTAGAGGATCGCGAAGCACGCGGCCCACCACAGCAACGGCGTGCCGAGGGCCAGGACCTCCTGGGCGCACTTCTCCGTGGCGTCGGCGGGGCAGCCCGCCTGGCCCGGCGACGGGCTCTCGTAGAAGTAGGAGACGGGACGGCCGAGGACGATCCAGCTCCACGGATTCGACTGGTACGTGTGGTGCGAGGTCAGATTGACGTGGAACTCGTAGACCTCGGTCTCGTAGTGCCACAGGCTGCGCAGCCAGTCCGGCAGCCACGACCAGAAGCCGCCGCCGGTCAGCTTGTCCTGCTCCGCCGCCCAGTTGCGGAAGTAGCCCTTGTCCGAGGCGATCCACCCCGTCCACGTGGCCACGTAGGTGAGGACCGCCACCGGCACCACCGAGACGAACGCCGGTACGAGATCCCGCCTGGCCACCGCGAGGTAGGGGCGGACCGCGCCCGCCGTGCGCCGGCCGCCCGCGTCCCACAGCACCGCCATCAGACCGAACGCGGCCATGATGTAGAGGCCGTTCCACTTCGTGGCGAACGCCAGCCCCAGCATCACCCCGGCCGCGAGCCGCCACGGCCGCAGACCGAGGCGCAGGGTCTCGGCGACCGCCGCGTCCGGCCGCAGCACGCCCTCCTCGTCCGTGGGCAGCGCCGCCGCGAGCCGCCGTCGCGCCCCGTCGCGGTCGACCAGCAGGCAGCCGAACGAGGCCAGGACGAAGAACATCAGCACCTGGTCGAGCAGCGCCGTGCGGCTCATGACGAAGTGCAGGCCGTCGACCGCGAGCAGCGTCCCCGCCAGACAGCCCAGGAACGTCGAGCGGAACAGCCGCCGCCCGATCCGGCACAGCATCAGCACCGACAGCGTGCCGAGCAGCGCCACCATGAAGCGCCAGCCGAACGGCGTGAAGTCGAACAGCTTCTCGCCGACGCCGATGACCCACTTGCCCATCGGCGGGTGGACCACATAGCCGGGGTCCGTCGGGATCAGGACCGAGCCCGGGTCCTTCAGGACCGTCTTGTCGATGTCCTTCGGCCACGCCCCCTCGTACCCCTGGTTGATCAGGGCCCAGGAGTCCTTGGCGTAGTACGTCTCGTCGAATATCACCGCGTGCGGCTTGCCGAGGTTCCAGAACCGCAGCACCCCCGCGAACGCCGCCACCAGCAGCGGACCGCCCCAGGCGGCCAGCCGCCACAGCAGGTCCCCGCCGCCCGGCGAGATCCCCAGGAGCGACCAGAGGCGCTGCGAGGGCCGGGTGTACGGCGGTACGAGACGCTCCCGCAGCCCGGGTCCGGCGGCGCCCCCGTCGCGGGGCGTGTAGCCGAAGCGCCGCAGACGCTGCTGCCACGGCGGGGGCTCTTCCACGGCGTGCGGACCCTGCAGGGCCTCAGGTGCGGTACTGGTCACCGCGCCATCGTAGGGAACGCGCCTGTGCGAGTCGCCTGTCCGGGCTGCGAGGATGACCCATGTGACAGGAACGCTGGTACTTGCAGGGACACCCATCGGGGAGATCGCGGACGCCCCGCCGCGGCTCGCGGCGGAACTCGGGTCCGCCGACATCGTCGCGGCGGAGGACACCCGCCGGCTGCGCGGCCTCACCAGGGCCCTCGGCGTGCAGACCTCCGGCCGCGTCGTCTCCTACTTCGAGGGCAACGAGGCCGCCCGTACGCCCGAGCTGGTCGAGGCGCTGGCCGGCGGCGCGCGGGTGCTGCTGGTCACCGACGCGGGCATGCCCTCGGTCTCCGACCCCGGCTACCGCCTGGTCGCCGCGGCCGTCGAGGCGGACATCAAGGTCACCGCCGTCCCCGGGCCCTCCGCCGTGCTGACCGCGCTCGCCCTGTCGGGGCTCCCCGTGGACCGCTTCTGCTTCGAGGGGTTCCTGCCCCGCAAGGCCGGCGAGCGGCTCGGCCGGCTCCGTGAGGTCGCGGACGAGCGGCGGACCCTCGTCTACTTCGAGGCCCCGCACCGGCTCGACGACACCCTGGCCGCGATGGCCGAGGTCTTCGGCGCCGACCGGCGCGCCGCCGTCTGCCGCGAGCTGACCAAGACGTACGAGGAGGTGAAGCGCGGCGGCCTGGGCGAGCTGGCGGCCTGGGCCGCCGAGGGCGTACGCGGCGAGATCACCGTCGTCGTCGAGGGCGCCCCGCCCGCCGCGCCCGCCGACCTGGGCCCCGAGGAGCTGGTGCGCAGGGTGCGGGTGCGCGAGGAGGCGGGGGAGCGGCGCAAGGAGGCCATCGCGGCGGTCGCCGCCGAGGCCGGTCTGCCCAAGCGTGAGGTGTTCGACGCCGTCGTCGCGGCGAAGAACGCCGCCGCGTCAAGCCCCTCGGACGGTAAAGGTCTATCGTGAAAGGCAAAGCGAAACCCGCGCGTCGGGCCTCCTGAGGGCCTCCGGGCAAGGGAAGGCCAAAGAGCTCTCCATTGTTCGACCGGCGCTGATGCGCTCCGGCCCGAAAAGGCGTCCACTGAATCAGTGGAGAGGAGCTGGAATGAGCGAGATCACCGGCACCGGCATCACCGTCGCGCATGAGGCGTACGCCTTCGCGTGCATGCGCTGCGGCTATGGCTGGGAGCAGGCGTACGACATCGAACACCACGTCGACGCCACCGGCCAGGAATTCGTCGTCTACAAGGCCAACGGCGAACGGGTCGCGTCACCGTTGTCCAGTCCCACCTGTGTGAACTGCGGCGGACACGTCGTCCGCATCATGCGCGCGGGACAGGTGTCATCGGTGCTCGACTCGTGGGAGCAGGCCCACCATCCCGACGAAGTCAGGGCGGGGAGGCGGATCGCGCCCGCGGGACCGATCGGGCTCGCGGGACCCATCGGCCAGGACCTGGAGCGGACCGGCGGCCCGGAGCGGGCCCGGCGGTCGGAGCGGACGCGGGGATCGGGGCGTGACGCTCCGGGACCGGTCCGCGCGGCGACGCACGAGGAACCTCAGGAGCCTCAGCACGCACGGGACCCCCACCACTGGCGCCTGGGGGACCTGTTCCACCGCAAGCCCCCGGCCGGCTCCTGACGGCGACGGCCCGCGGCCCGCGGCTCCCGGCGACGGGCGTCCCGGGCCCCGGGCCGCCGCGAGCGGCCCCGTGACCCCTCGTACGATCGGGGCATGAGTTCCAAGGACGCCCCGCCGCCGCTGCCCGAGCCGCTTCTCGTGCCCGTGGCGGACTCGCACACCCACCTGGACATGCAGTCCGGCACCGTCGAGGAGGCCCTCACCAAGGCCGCCGCCGTCGGTGTCACGACGGTCGTCCAGGTGGGCTGCGACCTCAAGGGCTCCCGGTGGGCCGCCGAGACCGCGGCCGCGCACGAGAACGTGCACGCCGCCGTCGCCCTGCACCCCAACGAGGCCCCCCGGATCGTCCTCGGCGATCCCGACGGATGGTCCCGCCAGGGCGCCCGCGAGGCGGGCGGCGACGCGGCGCTCGACGACGCGCTCGCCGAGATCGACCGCCTCGCGGCCCTGCCGTACGTCCGCGCCGTCGGCGAGACCGGACTCGACCACTTCCGCACCGGCCCCGAGGGCATGGCCGCCCAGGAGCGCTCCTTCCGCGCCCACATCGAGATCGCCAAGCGGCAGGGCAAGGCCCTGGTGATCCACGACCGGGAGGCCCACGCCGACGTCCTGCGGATCCTCGACGAGGAGGGCGCGCCCGAGCGGACGGTCTTCCACTGCTACTCCGGCGACGCCGACATGGCCCGGATCTGCGCGGCCAAGGGCTATTACATGTCCTTCGCCGGCAACATGACCTTCAAGAACGCCCAGCCGCTGCGCGACGCCCTGGCCGTCGCCCCGCTGGAGCTCGTCCTGGTCGAGACGGACGCCCCCTTCCTCACCCCGGCGCCCTACCGGGGGCGGCCCAACGCGCCCTATCTGATCCCCGTCACCGTCCGCGCGATGGCCGCCGTGCGCGGCATCGGCGAGGACGAGCTGTGCGCGGCGATCGCCGCCAACACCGCGACCGCCTTCGATTACTGATCCATAACGGTTACGTGTCGTAGTCGGGGCGCTTTGGAGAGTGACGGCCGCTGCCGCTAGGGTCCCGGCCTCGTGAGCAACTCGCAGGGAAGCCACCGGGCCGCGCGCGGCGGACGCCGGCCGGAACCCTCCCTCCATGAGCAGCCGACCCTGGTGGCGCCCCTGGTGCCCGGCCAGGGCGGGGCCCCCGCGACCCGTGCCGAGGCGCGGCGGGCGGCCAGGCGCCGCAAGGCCGCCCCCACCACGGGCGAGGGCCTGCGGCGCATCGTGCCCCAGGCCCTCGTGGTCGCCTTCCTGGCCGGCGGCACCAGCGCCTTCGTGGCCAGCGACAAGGCCGTCCGGCTCTCCGTCGACGGGGTCCCGCGCACCCTGCACACCTTCGCCGACGACGTCGACGAACTCCTCGCCGACGAGGGCCTGACCGTGGGCGCGCACGACATCGTCGCCCCCGCCCCCGGCGAGGACCTGGCCAGCGGCGACGAGGTCGTCGTCCGCTACGGCCGGCCCGTCTCCCTCACCCTCGACGGGCAGCGCCGCCAGGTGTGGACCACGGCACGGACCGTCGAGGGCGCGCTGCGTCAGCTCGGGGTCCGGGCCGAGGGCGCGTACCTCTCCGTCTCGCGCTCCGCGCCCATCTCCCGCCGGGGCCTCGCCCTGGACGTGCGCACCGAACGGACCGTCACCTTCCTCGCCGACGGACGCGAGCGGACCCTGCGCACCAACGCCGCCACCGTCCGCGAGGCCGTCGAACAGGCCGGGATCACCCTCTCCGGCCAGGACACCACCTCCGTGCCGCCCGGCTCCTTCCCGCGCGACGGAGAGACGATCACGGTCATGCGGATCACCGGCAGCAAGGAGGTGCGGGAGGAGGCCGTCCCGTACGCCGTCGAGCGGACCCGGGACCCCGAGCTGTTCGCCGGGACGGAGGTGGTCGAACGGCAGGGGGAGCACGGCGTGCGCCGGGTCACCTACGTCCTGCGCACCGTCAACGGCGTCCGGCAGCGGCCGAGGAGGATCGGCGAGGAGATCGTCCGCGAGCCGGTCACCCGCAAGGTGCGGGTCGGCACCCGGCCGCTGCCCAGCTCGGTCGACGGAGCCGACGGCCTCGACTGGGGCGCGCTGGCGGCGTGCGAGTCCGGTGGACGGCCGAACGCCGTCGACCCGTCGGGGACCTACGGCGGGCTCTACCAGTTCGACCCCGGCACCTGGCGCTCGCTCGGCGGCAGCGGCGTCGCGCAGAACGCGTCCGCCTCGGAACAGACGTACCGGGCCAAGAAGCTCTACGTGCAGCGGGGGGCGAGTCCCTGGCCCCACTGCGGCCGTAGGCTGTACCGGTGAGCACCACCGATCCCGACGCCCTCCTCGGCCCCGCCGACATCCGTGAACTGGCAGCGGCGCTTGGCGTACGCCCGACCAAGCAGCGCGGCCAGAACTTCGTCATCGACGCCAACACCGTCCGGCGGATCGTCCGCACGGCCGAGGTGCGCCCCGAGGACGTGGTCGTGGAGGTGGGCCCGGGGCTCGGGTCCCTGACCCTGGCCCTCCTCGAGGCGGCGGACCGGGTGACGGCCGTCGAGATCGACGACGTGCTCGCCGGGGCGCTGCCCGCGACGATCGAGGCCCGCATGCCCCGGCGCAAGGACCGCTTCGCGCTCGTCCACTGCGACGCCATGCAGGTCCAGGAGCTGCCGGGCCCGCCGCCCACGGCGCTGGTCGCGAACCTTCCGTACAACGTGGCCGTGCCCGTCCTCCTGCACATGCTCGACCGCTTCCCCACCATCGAGCGGACGCTGGTCATGGTGCAGGCCGAGGTCGCCGACCGGCTCGCCGCGCGGCCCGGGAACAAGGTCTACGGCGTGCCGTCGGTCAAGGCGAACTGGTACGCCGAGGTGAAGCGGGCGGGCTCGATCGGCCGCAACGTCTTCTGGCCGGCGCCGAACGTCGACTCGGGCCTGGTCTCGCTCGTCCGCCGCGCGGAGCCGGTGGCCACCACGGCCTCCAAGGCCGAGGTCTTCGCGGTCGTCGACGCGGCGTTCGCGCAGCGCCGCAAGACCCTGCGGGCCGCGCTCGCCGGCTGGGCGGGCTCGCCCGCCGCCGCCGAGGAGGCGCTGGTGGCCGCGGGGATCTCGCCGCAGGCGCGCGGCGAGGCGCTGACGGTGGAGGAGTTCGCGCGGATCGCGGAGGCGAAGAAGTGAGCGGTACGGAGGAGGCGGCCGTGCGGGCCGCGGCCACGGTCCCGGTTCCGGCGCACGGTCGGGCGGCGGGCGTCACCGTCCGCGTGCCCGCCAAGGTCAACGTCCAGCTGGCGGTCGGCGGAGCGCGGCCCGACGGCTTCCACGACCTGGCCAACGTCTTCCTCGCCGTGTCGCTGTTCGACGAGGTCACGGCCACCCCCGCCGCCGAGCTGAAGATCACCTGCGAGGGCCCGGACGCCGACCAGGTGCCGCTGGACCGCACGAACCTCGCCGCGCGGGCCGCCGAGCTGCTCGCCGCCCGGCACGGCCTCTCGCCCGACGTGCACCTCCACATCAAGAAGGACATCCCGGTCGCCGGCGGCATGGCGGGCGGCAGCGCGGACGGCGCGGGCGCGCTGCTCGCGTGCGACCGCCTCTGGGGGCTGGACTCCCCGCGCGCGGATCTCCTCGACATCTGCGCCCAGCTCGGCAGCGACGTGCCGTTCAGCCTGGTCGGCGGGGCGGCGCTGGGCGTCGGCCGCGGCGAGCGGCTGACGGAGCTGCCGGTGAGCGGCGCGTTCCACTGGGTCTTCGCCGTCGCCGACGGCGGCCTGTCGACCCCGGCCGTGTACGGCGCCTTCGACCGCCTCAACGACGGTGCCGACGTCCCCGAACCGGTCGCCTCCCCGGCACTCCTGGAGGCACTGCGCACCGGCGACACCGCCGCGCTGGCCGCGACGCTGACCAACGACCTCCAGCCGGCCGCCGTCTTCCTGCGCCCGTCCCTGACGGACGTCCTGGCGGCGGGCACGAAGGCCGGCGCCCTGGCGGCCCTCGTCTCGGGCTCCGGCCCGACGACGGCGTTCCTGGTGGAGGACGCGGCGGCGGCGGACGCGGTGGCCTCCGCGCTGATCGCCTCCGGCACCTGCCGCACGGCCCGCGCGGCCACCTCCCCGGCGCCGGGCGCGGTGGTCCTGGCCTGACTTCGGGCGTCGGGTGGCTTCCGGCCCGGCCTCCGGCTCCGGGCCGGGCGGGCCGGGCCCGCGGGTGAGGCCCGGAGGGCGCCGTCGCGGGCGTCCGTACGGCCGCGGATGATCACGCACACCGTCCCACCGGCCGGGCCGTCTACCCTGGGACGTCGATCGATCCCCCCGTACAGGAGTCAAAGTGGCCGTCAATCTGGTCAATGTCGAGGCTGTCAGCAAGGTGTACGGCACCCGTGCCCTGCTCGACGGCGTCTCTCTCGGCGTCTCCGAAGGGGAGCGGATCGGTGTCGTGGGACGCAACGGCGACGGCAAGACGACCCTGATCCGGATGCTCGCCAAGCTGGAGGACGCCGACACCGGCCGGGTCACCCACAGCGGCGGGCTGCGCCTCGGCGTGCTCACCCAGCACGACTCCCTCGACCCGAAGGCCACCATCCGGCACGAGGTCATCGGCGTCATGGCCGACCACGAGTGGGCCGGCAGCGCCAAGATCCGCGACGTGCTCACCGGCCTCTTCGGCGGCCTCGACCTGCCCGGCTTCGAGCACGGCCTCGACACCGTCATCGGCCCGCTCTCCGGCGGTGAGCGCCGCCGCATCGCGCTCGCCAAGCTGCTCATCGACGACCAGGACATGCTCGTCCTCGACGAGCCCACCAACCACCTCGACGTCGAGGGCATCGCCTGGCTGGCCGGGCACCTCCAGACGCGCCGCTCGGCGCTCGTCTGCGTCACCCACGACCGGTGGTTCCTCGACCAGGTCTGCACCCGCATGTGGGACGTGCAGCGCGGCGCCGTCCACGAGTACGAGGGCGGCTACTCCGACTACGTCTTCGCCCGCGCCGAGCGCGAGCGGATCGCCGCGACCGAGGAGTCCAAGCGGCAGAACCTGATGCGCAAGGAGCTGGCCTGGCTGCGGCGCGGCGCCCCCGCCCGTACCTCCAAGCCCCGCTACCGCATCGAGGCCGCCAACGAGCTGATCGCCGACGTGCCGCCGCCGCGCGACACCTCCGAGCTGATGAAGTTCGCCAACGCGCGGCTCGGCAAGACGGTCTTCGACCTGGAGGACGTCACCGTCACCGCCGGACCCAAGACGCTCCTGGAGCACCTCACCTGGCAGCTCGGGCCCGGCGACCGGATCGGCCTCGTCGGCGTCAACGGCGCCGGGAAGACCTCGCTGCTGCGCGCCCTCGCCGACGCGGCCGTCACCCAGGGCGAGACCCAGCCGGACGCCGGGAGGATCGTCGTCGGCAAGACCGTGCGGCTGGCCTACCTCTCGCAGGACGTCACCGAACTGCCCGCCTCCCTGCGGGTCCTGGAGGCGGTCCAGCAGATCCGGGACCGCGTCGACCTGGGCAAGGGCCGGGAGATGACCGCGGGCCAGCTGTGCGAGCAGTTCGGCTTCACCAAGGAGAAGCAGTGGACGCCGGTCGGCGACCTGTCCGGCGGTGAGCGCCGCCGTCTCCAGCTCCTGCGCCTCCTGATGGACGAGCCGAACGTCCTCTTCCTCGACGAGCCCACCAACGACCTCGACATCGAGACCCTGACCCAGCTCGAGGACCTTCTCGACGGCTGGCCGGGTTCCATGGTCGTCATCTCCCACGACCGGTTCTTCATCGAGCGGACGACGGACAAGACGTTCGCGCTGCTCGGCGACCGGACCCTGCGGATGCTGCCGCGCGGGATCGAGGAGTACCTGGAGCGCCGCCGGCGGATGATCGAGGCGTCGGTCCCGGCACCGGTTCCTTCCGCCGCCAGGACGGCCGGCTCCGCGAAGACGGTGTCCGCCGCCGACGCCCGGGCCGCGAAGAAGGAACTGCAGAAGGTCGAGCGTCAGCTGGACAAGCTCTCCGACAAGGAGACCAAGCTGCACGCCCAAATCGCCGATAACGCCACAGACTTCGAGAAGGTGGCCAAGCTGGACGCGGAGCTGCGCGAACTGGTCGCGGAACGGGACGAGTTGGAGATGCGCTGGCTCGAACTGGCCGAGGACGCGTAACGAGGGCATCACGGGCCGGTCCTCCCTTGGGTACAAGGGGCGGACCGGTCACTTTTGCGCCATCCCCCGAGTGGTAGAAAGAAAACCCGCTCACATCAAGGGGGAACGCTGATGACCCAGCCGCCCAGCAACCAGCCGCCGGGCTTCGGCGCACCGGATCCGAACCAGGGCAACCAAGGCGTCCCGCCGCTGCCCCCGGTTCCGCCGCAGGCCCCGCAGACGCCGCCGCCCGCACCCGGCCCGTACGATCAGGCCCCGCAGACGCCGCCGCCCGCACCCGGCCCGTACGGCCAGCAGCCGCAGCCCGGTTACGGCTATCCGCAGCAGGCGCCCGCGCCCGGCTACGGCTACCCGCAGCAGCCCGGACAGCCGGGGCCGTACGCCCAGCAGCCCGGGCCCTACGGCCAGCAGCCCGGCCCCTACGGCGGCTACCCCGGCCAGCCGCAGTACCCCGGCGCGCCCACTCCGCCCGGTGGGAACAACCCCTTCAAGGGCAAGCCCGGCGTGATCGTCGCCGCGGCGGTCGCGGCCCTGCTCGTCATCGGCGGCGGTACCTGGTTCGCCCTCAGCGGCGGCGACGACGAGAAGCCGGTCGCCAAGCCGACCGGGACCCCGACCGCCCCCACCGGCTCCCCCTCCGTCGACCAGGGCGACGGCAGCGGTGACGGAGGCGGCCGCGACAGCGAGGACGACCTCAACGGCGGGCGCCAGCCCGGCGAGGCGAAGATCAACTGGCTGCTGAAGAACAGCGTCGACCTGCCCAAGAACGGCGCCGACGTCCACGGTCCCTGGATCGTCGGCGACGTCGTCGTCAAGGCCATGTACAAGGGCCTCGACGGCTACAGCCTCACCGACGGCTCGCCGAAGTGGCACCTGGACCTGCCCTTCGAGGTGTGCGCCGCCCCGCCGGCGCCCGCCGCCGACGGCACGATGGTCATCGGCGTCCACGACAAGGCCGGCGACCGCGCCAAGTGCACGACGCTGCAGAAGGTCGACCTCAAGACCGGAAAGGCCGGCTGGAAGAGGTCCGTCCCCAAGGCCACCGGCCTGTTCGCCTTCGACGACAACACGCTCGCCATCAGCGGCAACACGGTGACCGCCGCCGGCAGCAGCAGCTCGTACGGCTTCTCCCTCACCGACGGCAAGCAGCTCTTCGGCACGCCCACCGGCGGGTGCAAGGCGTTCGCGTTCGCGGGCGGCGAGAAGCTGATCTCCGCCGACAGCTGCCCCACCGGTGACGTGAACAAGAAGCAGCAGCAGATCAGCGAGGTCGACCCGAACACGGGCAAGCCCCGGTGGAGCTTCAAGATCCAGGCCAACTGGGAGGTCGACAAGGTCTACTCGGTCAACCCCCTGGTCGTCTCCGCCACCCAGCGCGACGAGAAGAAGTGGACGATCTTCGCGCTGACCGCGAACGGCAAGCTGCGCTCGCAGATCCAGGGCGGCACCGACAAGTACGCCCCCAAGTGCGGCGGCTCGTTCGTCATCTTCGGCAAGAACCTCTCGGGGTGCGTGGGCGTCGCGGCCGACGCGAACACCTTCTACATGGCCACCGAGACCAGCTACGGCACCCCCAACGAGGTCGTCGCCTTCGACCTGAACACGGGCAAGCCCAAGTGGCGCTCCAAGGCCCCCGGTGAGCAGAGCATGATCCCGCTGCGCATGGAGGGTTCCGAGGTCCTGGTCTACGCCGACCCGTCGTACGACAAGGGCGGCACCGTCGCCACCATCGCCCCGACCGGCGGCGCGCCGAAGGTCCTGCTCCAGCACCCGGCCTCGACCGCCCAGGTCGAGAGCAGCTTCTACGACGCGGGCTACGCCTACGGCAACGGCACGTTCGTGATCGCCGCCGGGCGGGTGAGCGCCAGCAACGACAAGGCCGAGATGGAGACCAAGACGATGATGGCCTTCTCCAAGTGAGGGCCGTCCGAGTCCGATGACGACACCGCAGCAATCCGGTCCGCCCCAGCCGTCGTACGGGCCCTACGGCACGCTCAATCCGTACGGCGGCGGGGCCGCCGGCCCGCCGGGCACCCCGCCCGCGTCCCCGCCCCAGGCTCCGCCGCCCCCGCGCGGCCGGCGCCGTGCCGTGGCGGTGGTCGCGGGCGCCGTGGCGGCGCTCCTCGCCGTCGGCGGGGTGACCTGGTACGCCCTGGGCGGATCCGGTGGCGGCGACGACAAGCCCGGCAAGGCGCCCGCGAGCGCCGCTCCGGCCCCGTCGCCGACGGCCGCCGGTCCGGCCGGGCCCGCCGGTCCGAACGCACCCGACGCCGCCGCCGCGGCCCGCTACAACAAGGACCGGGCCCCCGGGGACGCCTCGGTCCTGTGGGTCCGCAGGAACGACATCGACGTCACCACCCTGACCGGCGACGTCTTCGGCCCCTGGCTGGCCGGGGACACCGTCGTCACCGCCATGTACCGCACCGTCACCGGCCATTCGGTCGTGGACGGCACGGTCAAGTGGCGGCTGACGCTGGACACCGAGGTCTGCAAGGCGCCGCATCTGCCGTCCGACGACGGGAAGATCGTCCTCGCCCTCAAGGAGCGCCTCCACGCGGACATGGACGAGTGCCGCCGCTTCCAGATGATCGACCTGCGCACCGGCAAGGCCGGCTGGCGGCAGAAGATCGTCAAGGAGGGCGACTTCGACTTCATGAACGACTACTCGATCGCCATGAGCGGCGGCACCGTCACCGCGGGCCGGCACGGGTACTCGACCGGCTACCGCCTCAGCGACGGCAAGCAGCTGTTCGGCCGGTGGGACAAGAGCGAGTGCCAGCCGTACGCGTACGCCGGCGGTCCGAAGCTCGTCGCGGCGGTCTCCTGCCCGACCTCCGACCCGGAGAAGCCGCGGGAGGAGATCCACGAGGTCGATCCGGTGACCGGGAAGTCCCGCTGGAAGTACCCGCTTCCGGTCGGCTACCGGGTGGACCACGTGCTGTCCGTACGGCCCCTCGTCGTCTCGGCCACCTACCGGGCCCAGGGGATGCACGGCGTGGTCGTCCTCAACGAGGACGGCACCAAGCGCACGTCGCTCAAGGGCAGGGACCAGTACGCCGAAGGGTGCGCGGACCAGTCCTCGTTCGACGGCGACCTGCAGCGCTGCAGGGTCGTCGCGGACGCCACCACCCTCTACATGGCCACCGCGGGCGCGTCCAAGGTCAAGGCCAACGCGATCGTCGCCTTCGACCTGAGGACCGGCGACGAGGTCCGGCGGATCCCGGGCCGCCCCGGACGCACGGCCTGGCCGCTGCGGATGGAGGGCGGTGCGCTGGTGGTCCGGATGGCCTCGCTGCTCGGCGAGCCCGGCTCGCTGGCCACCGTCGCTCCGGGCTCCACGACACCCGTCGACCTGCTCCGGGTCCCGCGCTCCGCGGGCCTGTCCGAGTCGCGCTTCTACGACTCCCCGGCGCTGTACGCCGACGGCCGGTACATCCTCGTGCAGAGTGCCGTCGTCGGCTCGACCGACGCCGAGGAGATGAAGAGGGAGACGCTGTTGGCCTTCGGCAAGTGACACCGGTTCCCGCCCGCCCTTCCACACCTCAGAGGTACCCACACCATGACGCAGCCCCCTCCGCCCCCGCCGAACCAGCCGCCCGGCCCGCCGCCGGGCGGCTTCGGGGCCCCGCAGGACCCCCCGCCGGGCGGGTTCGGCGCTCCCACGCCTCCGCCGCAGCAGCCCTACGGCTATCCCCAGCAGCCGCCCACCCAGCCGCAGTACGGGTACCCGCAGCAGCCGCCGACGCAGCCGCAGTACGGCTACCCGCAGCAGCAGCAGCCGGGCCAGGCGCCGTGGGGGTACCCGACCCAGCCGCAGTTCGCGCAGACGCCCCCGCCCTCCGGCGGCAAGAAGCTGTCCGCGCAGATGCAGATCATCATCGCGGCCGCGGTGGCCGTCGTCCTGATCGTCGGCGGCGGCATCTGGTACGCCAACTCCGGCGGCGGTGAGGAGAAGAACGACACCGCGGGCGCCACCACGGGCTCGAGCCAGGGCAAGGGCGGCAACGGGCTGGGCGGCAACGGCAAGGAGAAGGCCCCCGCCAACCCGCAGGCCAAGCTGGCGTTCCAGCTGCCCCAGCCCAAGGTCCAGGACATCACGGACGTCTCCGGCTCCTGGATCACCGACAAGGCGTACGTCAAGACCGGCGTCGACTCGGTCGTCGGCTACGACCTCGACAAGGGCACCGCCCTGTGGACCCTGGCCCTGCCGGGGCAGGTCTGCGCCGCGTCGAAGCACGTCACGGCCGACAACAAGACGGCCATCCTCTTCGAGGCGACCAAGCGGGTCGGACCGCGCTTCTACCAGCCGTGCACCGAGGTCGGCGTCATCGACCTGACCGCGGGCAAGATGGTGTGGACCAAGGCCGTCACCGGCGGCTCCGCGGGTGACACCAAGGCCCGGTTCAGCGAGGTCACCCTCAGCGGCACGACCGTCGCGGCCGGCGGCACCGACGGCGGCGCGGCCTTCGACCTGGCCAACGGCAACGTGCGCTGGTCGCCGAAGCCCAACGCGCAGGACTGCCACGACATGGGCTACGGCGGCGGCGAGGGCCTCGTCGCGGCGCGCAAGTGCGGGCCGTACGACAGCCAGTACGTCGTGATCCAGAACCTGAACCCGCTCACCGGCGCGCCGATCTCGCAGTTCAAGATGCCCGCGGGCGTGGAGTACGCGTCGATCGTCTCCACCAAGCCGCTCGTCGTGGCCGCCGACGTCGGCGACACCGCAGGCGACGGCAGCGGCATCTCCGATTTCTTCTCGATCGACGAGAAGACCGGGAAGCTGAAGGCGAAGATCGCGGCGGACGCGGACCGGTTCGCGGGCCGCTGCCGCTCCACCGAGGTGGAGAGCTGCCAGAAGGTCCTCGTCGGCAACGGCCGGATCTACCTTCCGACCGAGGAGCACGAGGGCAGCACCGGCGAATACGGCGACGAGACGAACGAGATCGTCTCGTTCGACCTGGCCACCGGCAAGCCGACCACCGACAAGGCGGACGCGGGTGACAAGTACACGCTCGTCCCGCTGCGCATGGACGGCGGCAACCTCATCGCGTACAAGGTCCCGCCGTACGACAAGGGCGGCCAGATCGTCTCCATCGACGGCGGCACCATGAAGGCGACGACCCTGATGGAGAACCCCTCGGACGACTCCGTGCGCGACGCCGAGAACAGCTTCGGCACGGACTACTCCGAGATCCTCTACCGCGACGGGCGGATGTTCATCTCCGACACCATGCTGAGCAAGCCGCGTACGTCGTCCTCCACCAAGGAGTACCTGGCGCTCGCGTTCACCACCCACTGATCACCCGCCGGGACACCGGCTGATCGGCTCGTGAGCCCCTGCCAGGGGAACCGCGACGGCCCGGCGCATCGAGTCACTCGACGCGCCGGGCCGTTTGCACTGGCCCCGATGGGCGAAGAATTCGACAGTCCCGGGGCACGAGCGTGTAACTTGCCGGGTCATCAACGCTGGCTGGGGCCGGGGGACGGCTTCAGGGGGGACAAAGGGGTTGCCCAATGGGCGTGCGGCTCATGGTGGTCGACGACCACCGACTGCTGGCCGAGGCGCTCGCCTCGGCACTGAAACTACGCGGGCACCGGGTGCTCGCGGCGGCCGCCCCGGTGGCGGGTGCGGCGGAACTGGTGGTGAGCCGGGCGCCCGAGGTGTGCCTGCTCGGCACGGCCGCCCCGGCCGAACCGGGCGCCTTCGACCCGATCGTGCGGATCAAGCGGGAACGGCCGCAGGTGGCCGTGGTCGTCCTGGGCCCCGTGCCCTCCCCCCGGGGGATCGCGGCCGCCTTCGCGGCTGGCGCCTCGGGATACGTACGGCACGACGAGCGCATCGAGAACGTCGAGCGGGCCCTGGTCAAGGCGCGGGCGGGGGAGGCGGCCGTGGCGCCGCAGCTGCTCCAGGGGGCCTTCATGGAGCTGCTGCATCCGGCGGCGCAGCCGGACGACGAGGGGCAGCGGCTGCTCGGCATGCTGACGCCCCGGGAGGTCGAGGTCCTCGTCAGGGTCGCCGAGGGGGAGGACACGCGGGGTATCGCGGCCGGGATGGGGATCGCCCCGAGCACGGCGCGCACGCATGTCCAGCGGGTACTGATGAAGCTCTCGGTGGGGTCGCGCCTGGAGGCGGCGGCGCTGGCCGCCCGGACGGGTCTGCTGGACCACGCGCCGCGCCCCCGGTCGTGTCCGTGACCTCTCGCGGGGGCCGTAACCCGCGCGTCCTCCGGCCGGACGCCGGCTCCTCGCGGGCGCGGGCGCGAGGGCGGCGAGCAACGCGCCCGTGAGCGCGGCCGCGACTGCCCGCGGGCCGCGCGACGGCTGAGGCGGTCGCCTTCTTCCGCGCACCGGACCCGGTGGTCGGCCGCTTCGAGGCTCGGCTCGCCTCCGGGGCGCTTCGTGCGTCCGCCACCGTCGATCGTGCGCGCCCGCTCTTCCTCGCGGCCTGTGCGCGTTCTCCCTCTCGACGGCCGCGTACCCCTTCGGTCCGTACACCGTCCGGTGCTCGGCGTTGACTCCCATGTTTGATTGTGGTTCCTTGTGCGTGGTTCTGTTCGGTTCCCCGCCTGAGGACACGCCGTGAAGAAGACCGTCACCACGCTCGCCGACGGGCGCGAGCTCATCTACTACGACGCGACCGACGACGTCGTGCGCGACGCCGTCGACGCGCGCCTCCTCGACCGCGTCGCGTCCGCCTCCGAGCTCCGCCACGACGTGCTGCTCGGGGACCACGTCGCCATCGCCTCGCACCGGCAGGGGCGGACCTACCATCCGCCCGCCGACGAGTGCCCCCTGTGCCCCTCCCGGGACGGGCGGCTCAGCGAGATCCCGTCCTCCGACTACGAGGTCGCCGTCTTCGAGAACCGGTTCCCCGCCCTCTCCGGAGGGGCCGGCCGGTGCGAGGTGGTGTGCTTCACCTCCGACCACGACGCCTCCTTCGCCGACCTCACCCCCGAGCAGGCCACGCTCGTCCTCGACGCCTGGACCGACCGGACGGCCGAGCTCGCCGAGCTGCCCGGGGTCGAGCAGGTGTACTGCTTCGAGAACCGGGGCGCCGAGATCGGCGTCACCCTCGGCCACCCCCACGGCCAGATCTACGCCTTCCCCTACACCACCGCCCGCACCGCGCTCATGCAGCGCAGCGCCGCCGAGCACCTGGCCCGCACCGGGCGGAACCTCTTCGACGACGTCGTCGCCCGGGAACGGGCCGACGCTGTGCGGGTGGTCCTGGAGACCGAGCACTGGATCGCCTTCGTCCCCTACGCCGCGCACTGGCCGTACGAGGTCCACCTCTACCCGAGCCGCCGGGTGCCCGACCTGAGGGCGCTCGACGAGGCGGCCCGCGCGGACTTCGCCCCCGTCTACCTGGAGCTGCTCAGGCGCTTCGACCGGCTCTTCGGACCTGGCCGGCCGCCGACGCCGTACATCGCCGCCTGGCACCAGGCGCCGTTCAGGGACGAGCGGCGTGCGGAGTTCGCGCTGCACCTGGAGCTTTTCACCGTCCGCCGGGCCTCTGGCAAGCTGAAGTACCTCGCGGGCACCGAGTCCGGTATGGGCGCGTTCATGAACGACGTGCCACCGGAGTCCGCGGCCGACAGACTCCGAGAGGTTGCGAGCAAGTGAGCAAATATCTGGTGACGGGTGGAGCGGGCTACGTGGGTGGCGTCGTCGCCACCCACCTGCTGGAGGCGGGCCACGAGGTCACCGTTCTCGACGATCTCTCCACCGGCTTCCGCGAGGGCGTCCCCGCCGGGGCGACCTTCATCGAGGGCCGCATCCAGGACGCCGCCCGTTGGCTGGACTCCTCCTTCGACGGAGTGCTCCACTTCGCCGCCTTCTCGCAGGTCGGCGAGTCGGTCGTCAACCCGTCGAAGTACTGGGACAACAACGTCGGCGGGACGATGGCCCTGCTCGCCGCGATGCGCGAGGCGGGCGTGAGCCGGCTGGTGTTCTCGTCCACCGCCGCCACCTACGGCGAGCCGCGGTCCGTCCCGATCACCGAGGCCGCCCCGACCGCGCCCACCAACCCCTACGGCGCCTCCAAGCTGGCCGTGGACCACATGATCAGCGGCGAGTGCGCCGCCCACGGCCTGGCCGCCGTCTCGCTGCGCTACTTCAACGTGGCCGGCGCCTACGGCGTGAA
>NZ_JBVJPY010000010.1:0-268358 GCF_055609145.1 Streptomyces sp. NPDC036822 | reverse complement strand
ACTGCAGGGGGGACCCTGTGGGAGAGTAGGACGCCGCCGAACAATCATTGTGGGAAAGCCCCGCACCTTATGGTGCGGGGCTTTTCTGCGTTCAGGGGCCATTGCGGTGTGGACTCCCGGAAGAGCCCACACAATGCTTCGGTCAAAGACGGCCGGCGGCCTTCAGAGCCAGATATGCGTCCGCCAGGGCCGGCGCGAGGTCCTCCGGCGGCGCGTCCACGACCGTGACGCCGTGGCGGCGGAGCTGGTCCGCCGTACGGTGACGTTGAGCCTGGGCCTGCGTCGCCGCGGCGGCCTGGTAGACCCCGTCGACCGTGCCGCGGCTCGTGGCCATGCGGGCGGTGTGCGGATCGGCGACGGACGCCACCAGGACCGTGTGGCGCTGGGTGAGCTGCGGCAGGACCGGGAGGAGGCCCTCTTCGATCGGAGCCGCGTCAAGACTGGTCAGAAGGACGAGGAGCGACCTGCGCGGTGCACGGGCTAGGGCCGTCGCCGCGAGCGCTCGGGCGTCCGATTCCACGAGTTCGGGCTCCAGCGGGGCCAAGGCGTTGACCATGGCGGGGAGGACGTCCTTTGCCGAACGGCCCTGCACCTGGGCGCGGAGGCGGCGGTCGAAGGCGAGGAGATCGACCCGGTCACCGGCGCGGGACGCCAGCGCGGTGAGGAGTAGGGACGCGTCCATCGCGGCGTCGAGACGCGGCACGTCACCGACGCGGCCGGCCGAGGTACGGCCCGTGTCGAGGACGATCAGGATGTGACGATCCCGCTCCGGGCGCCAGGTGCGTACCGCGACCGCGGTCTGGCGGGCCGTGGCACGCCAGTCGATGGAACGCGTGTCGTCGCCGGGGACGTATTCGCGGAGGCTGTCGAACTCGGTGCCCTCCCCGCGGGTGAGGACGCTGGTGCGGCCGTCGAGCTCACGGAGCCTGGCCAGCCGTGACGGCAGGTGCTTCCGGCTCGTGAACGGCGGCAGGACGCGGACGGCCCATGGCACCGCATGGTTGCCCTGGCGGGCGGCCAGGCCCAGGGGCCCGAAGGAACGTACTGTGACCCGCTCCGCGCGGCGATCGCCGCGGCGGGAAGGCCGCAGCGTCGTCGTGACACGGCGGCGCTCTCCCGCAGGGACCGTCAGGCGCGTACGGGACCTGCCCTGCTCGGCACCAGGAAGCCAGGAGCTGGGCGGCCAGGCGTCACGGAGCTGTGCCCGCAGGCGGCGGCGGGAGGCGTTGGTGACGGTCAGGTGCACCTCTACCTCGTCACCCAGTCGAACTGTTGTGTCACCGCTTCGGGTGAATCGCAGGCTTCGCACTGGCGCGGCCATCGCGTAGTCGCACAGAATTGCGAGTGAGAGGGGCGCGTTCACGGCGAGCATCCCCGTCCAGCTGGGGGCGAGGATGCCGACGGGAAGTGATCCGAGGGCGGCGAGCAGCGCGGTTCGTCCGGTGAGGGCCATGGGGCGCCGTTCTCAGCGGGGTACGGGGACGTGGGCGAGGATCGAGTTGATGACGGAGTCGGCGGTGACTCCCTCCATCTCGGCCTCGGGCCGCAGTTGCACGCGATGGCGCAGGGTGGGGAGAGCGAGGGCCTTCACGTCGTCCGGGGTGACGTAGTCCCGGCCGGTGAGCCAGGCCCAGGCGCGGGCGGTGGAGAGCAGGGCGGTGGCGCCTCGGGGAGAGGCGCCCAGGGTCAGTGAGGGGGATTCACGCGTGGCACGACAGATATCGACGACATAGCCGGCGATCTCGGGTGAGACGGCGGTCTTGGCGACGGCGGCGCGAGCGGCTTCCAGCTCGGCGGGACCGGCGACCGGGCGGACACCGGCCGCTTGGAGGTCGCGGGGGTTGAAGCCGTCGGCGTGCCGGGTCAGGACACTGATCTCGTCCGCGCGAGAGGGCAGCGGGACCGTGAGCTTGAGCAGGAAGCGGTCGAGCTGTGCCTCGGGCAGGGGGTAGGTGCCCTCGTACTCGACCGGGTTCTGGGTCGCGGCGACCAGGAACGGGTCGGGCAGGGGGCGAGGGGTGCCGTCGACGGTGACCTGGCGCTCCTCCATGGCCTCCAGGAGGGAGGACTGGGTCTTGGGGGGCGTGCGGTTGATCTCGTCGGCGAGCAGCAGGTTGGTGAAGACCGGGCCCGGCTGGAAGGAGAACTCGGCGGTCCGGGCGTCGTAGACCAGCGAGCCGGTGACGTCGCTCGGCATCAGGTCCGGGGTGAACTGGACGCGCTTGGTGTCGAGTTCGAGGGCGGCGGCGAGCGCGCGGACCAGCAGCGTCTTGGCGACGCCGGGGACTCCTTCGAGCAGGACGTGCCCCCGGCAGAGAAGGGCGACGACCAGTCCGGTGACGGCGGGGTCCTGGCCGACCACGGCCTTCGCGATCTCGGTGCGCAGGGCCTCCAGGGAGGCCCGGGCGCTGTCCGAGTCCGTAGGGGTCGCGGGGGTCGGGGCGCTCATGAGGTGCGTACCTCTCTTTCGAGGGCGTCGAGGCGGTCCGCCAGGCGGATGAGAGCGGCGTCGTCGGCGGGAGACGGGCCGAAGAGAAGGTCCCGGGGGTCTCCGGCGGTCTCGGGGACGCGGGCGGAGAACGCGGGGAGCAGGGTCTCGGGGGAGTGGGCGTCCTGTGCGGGGACGCCGACGAGGGGGGCGATCCGGGTGCGGGTCGCGGTGCGCAGCACGGAGGCGGCGCGGTCGCGGGCGTTCGCCTTGCGGTAGAGGCGGGCGCGGCCCTCGGTGGCCTCGGAGGCGCGGATGGCGACCGGGAGCCGTTCGGTCACCAGCGGGCCGAGGCGCCGGCCGCGCCAGAGGGCGGCGAGGAGGGCGGCGACGGCGAGTTGCAGGGTGCCCCACAGCCAGCCCGAGGGGACGAGCGAGAGGAAATCTTCGGCGGCGCCGTCGTCGGACGTGCCGTCGGGGTCGCCCTCGGTGGCGGAAGCATCGGTGAGGGAGGGGAGGTACCAGACGAGATGAGGGCGGGAACCGAGGAGCTGCAGGGCGAGCGAGGCGTTGCCCTGCTTGTCGAGACGGTCGTTGTAGAGGATGTCGGGGGAGCCGAGCAGGATGGTGTCGCCGGCCGTGGAGTCCTTGAGGAGGACCAGGGTGGGCAGCCCGTCGGCGGGGTAGCAGGTCTCGGCGTGTTCGCCGGTGACGTACCGTTCGCCGCCGATGTCGACGCTGCCGGCGCGGGCGGCGGCCGGCAGGGAGCACTCCGGGTCGAGGGCGGCGACGGACATGCTGGGTGCGGAGGTGACGCCCGGGGCGAGGGTGCCGAGGGAGGATTCGCCGGCGCCGAGGAGGACGGTGCGGCCGCCGGAGGCGGCGCCCATGGTGGTTCGCAGGGTGGTCTGCTGATGGCCGGTCAGCAGGTCCGGTGTGGTGACCAGGAGGGTGGTGTTCGCGTCGGCCGTGGCGGTGGCCTCGTCGAGGGTGGTGGCCACGCGCAGGGTGACGCCCTGGGCCTTGAGGAGCTCGGCGACGGCCCGGCTGCCGTTCGGGTCGACGGAGCGGGGATCCAGGTGGCCGTGGTGGTCGGTGGAGCGCATCGTCGCGAGGATGATGCCGCCGATGAGGATCAGACCCAGGACGAGGAGGATCCCGCGGGCGCGCGTCCAGATCTGCCGGGGGGCGAGCGAGGACGACGTGGGGCTGGTGGGCGGTCGGTTCATGCGGGCGCCCCCGTGGCGGAGGTGTCGAGTGCGGGCCGGGCTCGTTCCAGGGACGTGTCCAGCTCCTCGACGCGGCGGTACGCGCTCTCGTCGGCCGTGCGGCCGCCGTACGTGACGTCGTCGAAGGTGCGGGCGGCGGCGCGGAGTTCGTCCGCGTGGGCGGGCAGGGAGCGGCCCGCCTCGGCGGCAGCCTCGTCGGCGGTGCGGCCGGGACGGGGGTCGAGGACGGTGCGCTCCTCCAGTGAGCGGACGATGGCCCGCATCCGCTCCTGGACCGCCTGGTTCCAGCGGCCGGCCGAGGCGTGCCGGGCGGCGGCCGCGCGATGCTCCCGGGCCGTACGGGGGCCCTCGGCGAACAGGGAGTCGCCGGTGGCGGAGGTGCGTTGGGGGATGCCGAGCCGCCACCACAGGGCGCCGATCACGGCGATCACGACGAGGGCGATCGCGAGGAGGCCCAGCAGGCCTCCGGGCGTGGCGCCGGAGGCCGTGTCGAGAAGGTCGCCGACCCACTCCCAGAAGCGGTCGAGAGCGCGTTGGAGCAGGTTGGGATCGTTCTCGTGGTACATCGGCTTGGACAGTTCCCGCTCCGCCGCCTCGCGGGCGGGGATGCGTGGGACGTCCACCGGTACATCGTCGCGGATCGGCGGTCGCGCCGTGATCGTGCCCCCCGTGGCCTTCACCCCGTCAGCTCCCGGATGCGCCGGCGCCCGGGGCGGGGCCGTAGCCGGGGAGGCCGGCGGCCCGGGCGAGTTCGAGGTCGAGCGCCTCGCGGCGGATGCGCTGGTCGACATAGAGGAGGGCGGTGACGCCCGCGGAGATGGGGTAGGTGATCGCGCTGGTGATCACTCCGGCGATGCCCATCACGATGAGGTAGCCCCAGCCGAACTCGGGGGTCGAGTCGGAGACCATGTCGGACATGCTCGTGCCGTCGGCGATGATCGCGATGACGGCGAACGGGACCATGATGATCATCGAGACGAAGAAGATCAGCAGCTGGGTCAGCAGCGTGATGCCGAAGATCCGCCACCAGGCGCCCTGGACGAGCTTGGCCGAGCGCTTCAGCGAGCGGACGATGCCCTGTCGTTCCAGCATCAGGGCGGGAGACGAGAGGCTGAAGCGGACCATCAGCCAGACGGTGACGACGAACGCGGCCAGACCGCCGAGGACGGCCAGCGCGACACCGGGGGCGTCGCCGACGAGGAGGCCGGGCAGGAGGCCGACGGACATGATGGCCACGCTCATCAGAGGCAGGAGCAGCGTCAGACCGAGCATCGCGAGCAGGCGGGGGCGGGCCTCGCGCCAGGCGGTGCCGACCGTGACCGGGTGGCCCAGGACCGCGCGGCTGATGACGATGGTGAGGAGCGCGGCGCTGACGAGGGTGGCCATCAGGGCGATGAGAAGCGCCGGCCCCAGGGCGAGCAGGCTGGACTGGAAGGAGTCCAGGGCCTGGTCGAGCTGCTCGGCGGGGCTGGCGTCCGGGTTGATGTCGGCCGGCGGCGGGACGAGATAGCGCTGGGCGAGGATGTCGACGACCTGGGAGATCACCGCGACCGTGACCGAGATCGTCAGGACCGTGCGCCAGTAGCGGCGCAGGGTCGAGACGGAGCCGTCGAGGATCTCGCCCATGCCGAGGGGTCGCAGCGGGATCACGCCGGGCTTGGCGGCCGGGGGCTTGCCCCAGCCTCCCTGCTGGACGCCGCCCCAGCCGGAGTGGGGCGGAGGCGTCGGGGCCTGGCCGGGTGCCGGGGTGGCCGGCGGCGACCACTGGCCGGCGGGCGGCTGCTCCTTGGACCACTGGGGGGCGGAGCCGTTCGCGTCGCCGGGCTCGGAGGGCCGGGGCGTGCCGGAGCCGTCCTGGCCGTCGGAGGGAGCAGATCCGGGCGAGGCCCAGCCCGGAGTGTCGTTCACGGTCGTCCACCTCGAGGAATGGTCGTGGGGCCGGATCGGCGAGCCGGCTGGGGCACGGCGGCCGCCTGCCTGTTCGGGCGGGGGCCGGGAGCCATCGTGCCACGCGGGGCCCGCCCGTGGGCCGGGGCCCGGGTCTCCTTCCCGCCTTCTTCCCGGGAGCTCCGGGGGCAGACTGGGTGGATGCCTGATCAGTGCGTACAAACCGCGGGGGCGGCGGGTGGGACGAGGGCGATGTCCCGCGTCGGGAGCGGGGTCGTTCCCCCAGTCCGGCGAGCGGCCCGGGGCGACGGCGGGAGGGGGTGCCGGGGTGGGGCGTGGGAGGGCCGGGGTGACCTGTCGGAGGGTCGTACGGCCGGAGTCCCGGGACGCGGGCGGAGCTCCTCGGGGGCACTCGTGTGGCCGAGTGGGGAGATCCCTTTCTCGGGCATGGGCCGGGGGCTGCCGCGCAGGGTACGGTTCTGGGCGGCCACGGGGGTGACATTCTTGTCCGACGTCGACACCCACAGACACCGGCAGCTCACGGCGCGCAATCACAGACGTCACCGCAGGTCAGTGAGGTATCTCACCAGCCGCCTCGGGACTGATACGGAAATGGGATGATGTCGATATGAAGGGACGCGTTCTTGTCGTCGACGACGACACCGCACTGGCCGAGATGCTCGGGATTGTGCTGCGGGGTGAAGGGTTCGAGCCGTCGTTCGTCGCGGACGGTGACAAGGCGCTCGCCGCTTTTCGGGAGGCCAAGCCGGACCTGGTGCTGCTGGACCTGATGCTGCCCGGAAGGGACGGCATCGAGGTGTGCCGGCTCATCAGGGCCGAGTCCGGCGTGCCCATCGTGATGCTGACGGCCAAGAGCGACACCGTCGACGTGGTGGTGGGTCTCGAGTCCGGGGCGGACGACTACATCGTCAAGCCGTTCAAGCCGAAGGAGCTCGTCGCCCGTATCCGGGCGCGGCTGCGGCGGTCCGAGGAGCCCGCGCCGGAGCAGCTGGCCATCGGTGACCTGGTCATCGACGTGGCCGGTCACTCGGTGAAGCGGGACGGGCAGTCCATCGCCCTGACGCCGCTGGAGTTCGATCTGCTCGTGGCGCTGGCCCGTAAGCCGTGGCAGGTGTTCACCCGTGAGGTCCTCCTCGAGCAGGTGTGGGGATACCGGCACGCGGCCGACACCCGGCTGGTGAACGTCCATGTGCAGCGGCTGCGCTCGAAGGTCGAGAAGGACCCGGAGCGCCCGGAGATCGTGGTGACCGTCCGGGGAGTCGGCTACAAGGCGGGGCCGAGCTGACATGAGCGTAGGCAGTACTGCTCCGAAGCCCGGCGAGCCGGGAGTCCGGGCGGGGCGGACTGCCGGACCGGGACGGGGGGGCTCGCGATTCGGCCGTCTGCTTCAGGGCGGGGCGCCGGGCGGACCCGTGCTCCGGCTGTTCTCGCGCTGGGTGCGCCGCCCGTTGTTGCCCGCCGTACGGCTGTGGCGCAGGAACATCCAGCTCCGCGTGGTCGCGGGCACCCTGTTGATGTCGCTGGGTGTGGTCCTGCTCCTCGGCCTGGTCGTCATCGGTCAGGTCCGTAACGGCCTGCTCGACGCCAAGGAGCGGGCGGCCCAGAGCCAGGCCGCCGGCGGGTTCTCAGCCGCGCAGGACAAGGCGGCGAGCACGCCGTCCGTGCCGGGTGGCCAGGACGGCGCCCGGGCGGGTGCTTCCCTGACCTGGCGTTCCACGCTGGTCGAGCAGCTGGCCAGTGGTGGCCAGAGCGCCTACAACGTGGTCGCGCTGTCCCAGGAGAGCTCGGAGGGCACCGCGAGCCGTGGCGCCCGCGCCTCGGGCGAGGTGGACCCCGCCACGAGCATCCCCGGCGATCTGCGGCACTTCGTGGCGCAGGGGACCGGGACGTTCCAGACGTACGCCCGGATCCACTACACCGACGGCAAGGCCTCGGAGGCCGGCCTCGTGGTCGGCAAGCGTCTCAACGACGCCGAGGGCACCCAGTACGAGCTGTACTACCTCTTCCCGCTGACTCAGGAGGAGGACTCCCTCACCCTGGTGAAGGGCACGCTGGCGACCGCCGGCCTGTTCGTGGTGGTGCTTCTCGGCGCCATCGCGTGGCTGGTGGTGCGGCAGATCGTCACCCCCGTGCGGATGGCGGCCGGGATCGCCGAGCGGCTCTCGGCGGGCCGTCTCCAGGAACGCATGAAGGTCACCGGCGAGGACGACATCGCCCGGCTCGGTGAGGCCTTCAACAAGATGGCGCAGAACCTCCAGCTCAAGATCCAGCAGCTGGAGGAGCTCTCCCGGATGCAGCGGCGGTTCGTTTCGGACGTCTCGCACGAGCTGCGGACGCCGCTGACGACGGTGCGGATGGCGGCCGACGTGATCCACGAGGCGCGGGTCGACTTCGATCCGATCACCGCCCGCTCGGCCGAGCTGCTCGGCGACCAGCTGGACCGCTTCGAGTCGCTCCTCGCCGACCTGCTGGAGATCAGCCGCTTCGACGCGGGCGCGGCGGCGCTGGAGGCCGAGCCGATAGACCTGCGTCAGGTCGTGCGGCGGGTGATCGGCGGCGCCGAGCCGCTCGCCGAGCGCAAGGGCGGCCGGATCGTGGTCGTCGGTGACGAGCAGCCCGTCGTGGCCGAGGCGGACGCCCGCCGCGTGGAGCGGGTCCTGCGCAACCTCGTGGTCAACGCCGTCGAGCACGGCGAGGGCCGGGACGTGATCGTCAAGCTGGCGTCCGCCGGCGGGGCCGTCGCGGTCGCCGTGCGGGACTACGGCGTGGGGCTGAAGCCGGGCGAGGCGACGCGCGTCTTCAACCGGTTCTGGCGGGCCGACCCGGCACGCGCGCGGACCACCGGCGGTACGGGCCTCGGCCTGTCGATCGCGGTGGAGGACGCGCGGCTGCACGGCGGCTGGCTGCAGGCGTGGGGCGAGCCGGGAGGCGGCTCGCAGTTCCGGCTGACGCTGCCGCGCACGGCGGACGAGCCGCTGCGCGGTTCCCCGATCCCGCTGGAGCCGGAGGACTCGCGGCGCAACCGCGAGGAGGCCGCCGCCGGGCGGGCGCGGGAGAACGGGGCACGGCTGTCGTCGGTGCCGGCGCAGCCCGCCGGGGACCGTGCGGGGCTGGCCGTACCGTCGCGGATGCCCGGGGCGCCGCGTCCCACGGCGGATCCGACGGCCCTGCCGGGCAGCGGGGCCCGGGTGGTCCCGCGGACGGCGGGTGAGACCGAGGGCAGTGAGGCGATGGCGTCGACGAACGCCGAGCGGGAGGACGGGACACGTGGGCGCTGACTCCCGAGGGCAGCACCCGGGGCGGGGACGTGGCAGAGCCGGGCGGGCGGTCGTGGCGCTCGCGGGGGCGCTGGTGCTGGCCGGTTGCGCGACGATGCCCGACAGCGGGGACGTACGGAACGTGAAGGCCTCCGACCCGGGCGACTCGCAGGTGCGGGTGTACGCCGTGCAGCCGCGGGAGAACGCGGACCCGGCCGAGATCGTCGACGGCTTCCTGGAGGCCATGACCAGTGACGACCCCGGCTTCGCCACGGCGCGGAAGTACCTGACGAGGCCGGCCGCGCGGGCGTGGAAGCCGGAACAGCGGATCACCGTGCTCACCACGGCCCCGGACCGCGGCCAGGCCGACCGGGTCACCGACCCCGGAGGCTCCGGGCGTTCGTACCCCATCAAGGGCCGGCAGATCGCCACCGTCGACGCCCGGCACGCCTACAAGCCGGTCGGACCGGCGGACTTCAGCGACTCGATCCACGTGGTGCAGCAGCCCACCGCGGACGGCAAGGGCAAGGAGTGGCGGATCGACGGTCTGCCGCCGGGTCTGGTGCTCAGCGAGGCCGACTTCCAGCGGACCTACCGCTCCGTCGACACCTACTACTTCGCGTCGGGACAGGACTGGGTCGTCGCCGACCCGGTCTACATCCGGCAGCGCCAGGACCCGGTCACCCGGATGGACCCGGTGACCCAGACGGTCAGGGCGCTGCTGGAGGGGCCGACGAACTGGCTGAAGCCGGCCGTCGACTCGAGCTTCCCCTCCGGGACGGCGTTGAAGGACGGCGTCACCTCGCTGTCGACGGACGACCAGTCCACGCTGAGGGTGCCGCTGAACGGCAAGGCCGACCACGTGGGCGGTGTGGTGTGCCGGCGGATGGCGGCGCAGCTGCTGTTCACGCTCGGCGACCTGACGTCGGTGCGGGTGGAGCAGGTGGAGCTCCAGCGCGGTTCGGACGGCGGGAAGCTGTGCTCCCTGGGCAAGCAGGCGGCGATGGAGTACGCGCCGGTCCGGGACACGGGGCGGGCGGAGAACCCGTTCTACGTCGACGCGACCGGGAAGCTGATGGCCGTGCCGGTCGGGGACAAGGCGAACGAGCAGCAGGACGGGACGCTGGGACCGTTCGGCGACGGCGTGATGCCGCTGCGGTCGGTCGCGGTGGACCGTGACGAGCGCCGGGCGGCCGGGGTCGGCAAGGACGGCCGTGAGCTGCGGGTGGCGTCGATCCTGACGGACCACGAGCTGCGTCCGGCGCTGGTGCGGAGCAACGCGGGCCGGCCCGAGGACCGGCTCTCGGCGCCGAGTTGGGACGGCCGGGGCGATCTGTGGGTGGCGGACCGGGATCCGGTGAAGCCGCGTCTGTGGATGGTGCCGGACGGCGAGGGTGAGCCCGTGGAGGTCCGTGCCCCCTGGCTGGCGGACGGGGACAGGGTCGAATCCCTGCGCGTCTCGGCGGACGGGGTGCGGGTCGCGCTGCTGCTGAAGGGCAAGGACGGCACCACCCTGAAGATCGGGCGGGTCGAGCGCGACGGCGGCGGGAACCAGACGGTGTCGGTCGACGCGCTGCAGCCCGTGGCGCCGCACATGGAGGCCGTCACGGCCGTGTCGTGGGCCGGCCCGAGCCGGCTGGTCGTGGTCGGCAAGGAGGCCGGCGGTGTCCAGCAGGTGCGCTACATCCAGACCGACGGGGCCACGTCGTCCTCGTCGCTGCTGCCGGGGCTCAACGGCGTGTCGGCGGTGGCCGCGCCGAACGACGACCGGGCACCGGTCGTGGCCGAGTCCGGCAACGACGGCATCGTGCGGCTCGTGCCGGGCGCGAACTGGCAGCGGCTGGCCAAGGTGACGGGCTCCGCGCCCGTCTATCCGGGGTAGTTCACCCGCTCCTCCGCGGGGCCGCGGCCGGTTGTCCACAGGGGTGGCCGGCCGGGGCCGGCAGGAGGACAGTGGAGCCATGCGGGGGTGGTGGCGTGAGATCGCCGGGCTGGTGCTGCCGGTCGCCTGCGGAGGCTGCGGCAGGGCCCGTACGGAGCTGTGCCCGCCGTGCCGCGCGGAGCTGACGGGGGCGGGTCCCCGTCGGGTGCGGCCCCTTCCCGAGCCCGCCGGGCTGCCGCCGGTACACGCGGCGGCGCCGTACGCCGAGGCCGTACGGTCCGTGCTCCTCGCCCACAAGGAGCGCGGTGCGCTGTTCCTGGCAGGGCCCCTGGGCGAGGCGCTGGCGGATGCCGTCACGGCCGCTGTCGGCCCCTGTGAGGCCTCGGGGGCCGATCCCCTCCTCCTCGTACCGGTGCCCTCGTCGCGGCGCTCCGTGCGGGCGCGTGGTCACGACCCGACCCGGCGGATCGCGCTGGCCGCGGCGGGAATGCTGCGCCGTTCGGGACGGGCCGCCCGGGTGATTCCGCTGCTGCGCCAGCGTGGTGCGGTGGCCGACCAGTCGGGGCTCGACGCACGCGCACGGCTCACCAACCTGGCCGGGGCGCTGGAGGCCCGGTCGGGCGGAGCGCGGCTCATGGAGCGGGGACGGGTGGTCCTGGTGGACGATCTGATGACCACCGGTGCCTCGTTGGCCGAGGCGGCGCGGGCACTGCGTGCCGTACATCGGTCGTTCATTCCAGGATTACCCGGCGCCGGTGCGGACAGGGGTTCCATACAGCCGGTGGCGGCGGTGGTCGCCACTTCTCCGTCGTCGTTCGAAATAAACAGGAACTGACGGGGAACTCGCATCGTTGCAGGTGGTAAGAGGTGGAAACACCCGAACGGAGGTAAGTGACCGCAGCGGGTGCCGACACCCGTCCGAACGAGCTATGTTCGGTTGTGAGGAATGGCGCAGGCCATCCCTCACGGAATGCACGGGTGCGCCTAGAGGACGGGAGTTCAGGGCGAATTAACCTCAGGTCGGTGGGGTGGGGATCTTGCCGACTGGGGAGGAGGAGGTGAAAGTCGCCAAGTCCGAGACTCCGGTGAACATCGGAGTCTGGTGCAAAGGGAGAGGCCCAGCGGCCAGGGTGCCGGTCTGGGCGATCCGGGAACGGAGTTCTGCGTGGACATCGTCGTCAAGGGCCGCAAGACAGAGGTGCCCGAGCGGTTCCGCAAGCACGTGGCCGAGAAGCTGAAGCTGGACAGGATCCAGAAGCTCGACGGCAAGGTGATCAGCCTCGACGTCGAGGTGTCCAAGGAACACAACCCGCGGCAGGCCGACCGGTCCGACCGCGTGGAGATCACCCTCCACTCCCGAGGCCCGGTGATCCGGGCGGAAGCGGCGGCAGGCGACCCGTACGCAGCTCTCGACCTCGCCAGCGACAAGCTCGAGGCGCGACTGCGCAAGCAGCACGACAAGCGGCACACGCGCCGCGGCACCGGCAGGCTCTCGGCCGCCGAGGTGGGCGACGTGGTGCCGGGCGTCGCACAGCTCAACGGCAACGGCGAGCTGGTGGGCGAGGAGTCCGACGCGGTTCCCACCAAGATGATCGGCTCGCTCGAAGTGCAGGGCGACGGCCCGCTGGTGGTCCGCGAGAAGACCCACAAGGCCGCACCGATGACCCTCGACCAGGCGCTCTACGAGATGGAGCTGGTCGGGCACGACTTCTATCTGTTCGTCGACTCGGACAACAAGCAGCCGAGTGTCGTCTACCGGCGACACGCGTACGACTACGGCGTCATTCACCTGGAGAGCGACCCGCTTGCCGAGGGCGGCGGCGCCGGTGGTGCCCTCGGCGGCTGATCTGCCGCGGCGCGTCACCCTCACGTGTCCCTCATGGTGCCCCTGGAGCGCCCCGTGCGCCCCCAGGGGCACCCCCGTGCGACCACAGGATCACCGCGCTGACGTCCGGGCATGAAATCATGGCGTGCACGCCAACCGGTGCCTCATGGCCAGCGGTTGGAGGACCGAACACGACTTCAGGCCACGGCCTCAGGGGGAGGAACGATGGCGGACAGCTTCGGGCCGGTGCACAGCGGGCGGGAGCCCGATCGTGCGGCCGGTACGGAGGGATCGGATTCGGACAGCGGGACATGCCGGAAGGAGCCGATCCGAGTTCTCGTGGTGGACGACCACGCCCTTTTTCGGCGCGGACTCGAGATCGTCCTCGCCCAGGAGGAGGACATCCAGGTCGTCGGCGAGGCGGGTGACGGGGCCGAGGCCGTCGACAAGGCGGCGGACCTGCTGCCCGACATCGTGCTGATGGACGTCCGCATGCCCAAGCGCGGTGGGATCGAGGCCTGCACCTCCATCAAGGAGGTCGCCCCCAGCGCGAAGATCATCATGCTGACGATCAGCGACGAGGAGGCCGACCTCTACGAGGCCATCAAGGCGGGCGCCACGGGCTATCTCCTGAAGGAGATCTCCACCGACGAGGTCGCCACGGCCATTCGCGCGGTCGCCGACGGCCAGTCGCAGATCAGCCCTTCGATGGCCTCCAAACTCCTCACCGAGTTCAAATCGATGATCCAGCGGACGGACGAACGCCGGCTCGTTCCCGCGCCCCGGCTGACCGACCGCGAGTTGGAAGTCCTCAAACTCGTGGCGACCGGAATGAACAACCGGGACATCGCCAAGGAACTGTTCATCTCCGAGAACACGGTGAAGAACCACGTCCGCAACATCCTGGAAAAGCTCCAGCTGCACTCCCGGATGGAAGCGGTCGTCTACGCGATGCGGGAGAAGATCCTCGAGATCAGATGAGGCGCGACCGGACGGGGCGGACCGCGGAAGGCGGGGTCACGCGAGGGCGGCGGTGAGGCGCGCGGCCATGTCGGCGCTCTCCGCCCGCTCGATCCGCACGCTGTCGCAGCCCACCCACTCGGCCGCCTCGCGCAGTGCCTTCGCCATCGCTCCGACGGCCTTCGGAGAGTCCAGGGACACCTGCTTGGCCACCAGCGTCCCGCCGTCACGTGCCGGGTCGACCCGCCCCAGAAGCCGGCCGCCCGAGAGCAGCGGCATCGCGAAATAGCCGTGCACCCGCTTCTGCTTGGGCACGTACGCCTCGAGGCGGTGGGTGAACCCGAAGATCCGCTCCGTCCGCGCCCGCTCCCAGATCAGCGAGTCGAAGGGGGAGAGGAGCGTCGTGCGGTGCCGCCCGCGCGGCTCGCTCGTCAGGGCGGCAGGATCGGCCCAGGCCGGCTTCCCCCAGCCCGCCACCGTGACCGGCACGAGCCCGGAGGCCTCGACCACGGCGTCGAACGCCTCGCCCTTGATCCGGTGGTAGTCGGCGATGTCCGCGCGCGTGCCCACGCCCAGCGCCTCGCCCGCCTGCCGTACCAGCCGCCGCAGGCACTCGGTGTCGTCGAGGTCGTCATGGAGCAGGTCGACGGGGATCGCGCGCTCCGCGAGGTCGTAGACCCTCTTCCAGCCGCGCCGCTCGGTGCAGACCACCTCGCCGTACATCAGCGCCCGCTCGACGGCGATCTTCGACTCGGACCAGTCCCACCACTCGCCCTTGTTCTTCGCGCCGCCCAGTTCGGTCGCGGTCTGCGGGCCCTCGGCCCGCAGCTGCGCGATCACCGCGTCGTACGCCCCGTCCGGCAGGTCGTGGTACCACTGCGGGCGCGTGCGGTAGGCGCGGCGGCGGAAGGCGAAGAGCGGCCACTCCTCGATGGGCAGGATGCAGGCGGCGTGCGACCAGTACTCGAAGGCGTGGGGGCGCGGTCCGGACGCGCCGTCGGCGGCCGCACCGCTCCAGTACGCCTCCTCGACCGTCGTACGGCCCACGGCGCCCAGGCGCGCGTACGGGATGAGCTCGTGCGAGCGCGCCAGGACGGAGATCGTGTCGAGCTGGACCTGGCCGAGGTGGCGCAGGACGCCCCGCACACCGGCACGGCGGTCCGGGGCGCCAAGCAGGCCCTGGGCGCGCAGGGCGATCCGGCGGGCGTCGTCGGCGGACAGTTCGACAGCGGGCGGCGGCACAGTCGTCATGATCCGCACCCTAGAGGCAGGCACTGACAGTCCGCCCCGGCCCCTGGGGAACCGGCGCTTCCGGCCCGCGCTTCCGGGCCGTACCCGCGGCCCGCGGTCGTGGCTCGCAGCCCTTGTGCCGCGGCCCGCGACCCGGCGCGGTCGCCCTGCGGCCCGGGGAGCGGTCGGGTGCGGTCAGTCCTCGGTCCGAGGGGCCGGCAGGTAGGGCGTGGTGCCGGGCAGGCCCAGGTCGGACGGGAGGAGCGAGCCGACCCAGCTGTCGCGCAGCGTGCCCTTGTTCGGCAGGCCGGCGCGGAGCACGCCCTCGATCGTGAAGCCGGTCTTCTCCGCGATGGCGCGGGAGCCCGTGTTGCCCACCTCGGCGCGCCACTCGAGCCGGGTGCAGGCCAGCTCGGTGAAGGCCCAGCGGGCCAGGGCGAGGACCGTCTCCGTCATGTAGCCGCGGCCGCGGTGTTCCTTGGCGGTCCAGAAGCCGACCTCCCAGGAGCCGGAGCGCGGGTGGTGGAGGCCGGCCGCGGCCAGGACCGGGCCGCCCTCCCGGAGCCGTACGGCGAAGGTGTACTCGGTGTCGTCCCGCCACCCGTCGGGGACCACGCGCGTGAGGAAGTACTCGGCGTCCTGCCGCGTATAGGGGGACGGCACGGTCGTCCAGCGCTGGATGTCCGGGTCCTGACAGGCGGCGTGGACCTCGTCCGCGTCGTCCGGGACGAAGACGCGCAGCTCCAGGCGGGGGGTGGTGAGGGTGATCGGCTCCATGACGGGATTGTGGTGACCCGGCGGGCGCGACGCGAACACTTTTCGGGTCGCCGCGGCACCTTCCGTGCCTCTGGTGCGTTGTCTTTCCGGGCGGCGGTGACCCTTCGGGCCTGCGGGCCTCCCGGCGCGGCGGCGGTCTCGCTTACGATGGCCGTTGCGGTGGGGACCACCTGCCGTGCCCGCGCCCGAGTCATGACAAGACCCAGTGCCAGGCCCGACCGGCAAGGAGACCAGCCTCAGTGTCCGTCTTCAACAAGCTCATGCGTGCAGGCGAAGGCAAGATCCTGCGCAAACTGCACCGCATCGCGGACCAGGTCAACTCCATCGAAGAGGACTTCGTCAACCTCTCCGACGCCGAGTTGCGGGCTCTCACCGAGGAGTACAAGCAACGGTACGCCGACGGCGAGAGCCTCGACGACCTGCTCCCCGAGGCCTTCGCGACCGTCCGCGAGGCCGCCAAGCGCGTCCTCGGCCAGCGCCACTACGACGTGCAGCTGATGGGCGGTGCCGCCCTGCACTTCGGCTACGTCGCCGAGATGAAGACCGGTGAGGGCAAGACCCTCGTCGGCACCCTCCCGGCGTACCTGAACGCGCTGTCCGGCAAGGGCGTGCACCTGATCACGGTGAACGACTACCTCGCCGAGCGCGACTCCGAGATGATGGGCCGCGTCCACAAGTTCCTCGGCCTGGACGTCGGCTGCATCCTGGCCAACATGACGCCGGCCCAGCGCCGTGAGCAGTACGCCTGCGACATCACGTACGGCACGAACAACGAGTTCGGCTTCGACTACCTGCGCGACAACATGGCGTGGTCCAAGGACGAGCTCGTCCAGCGCGGCCACAACTTCGCCTGCGTCGACGAGGTCGACTCCATCCTGGTCGACGAGGCCCGGACGCCGCTGATCATCTCCGGCCCGGCCGACCAGGCCACGAAGTGGTACGGCGACTTCGCCAAGCTGGTCACCCGCCTGACCCGCGGCGAGGCCGGCAACCCGCTGAAGGGCATCGAGGAGACCGGCGACTACGAGGTCGACGAGAAGAAGCGCACGGTCGGCATCCACGAGTCCGGCGTCGCCAAGGTCGAGGACTGGCTGGGCATCGACAACCTGTACGAGTCGGTGAACACCCCGCTCGTCGGTTACCTGAACAACGCCATCAAGGCCAAGGAACTGTTCAAGAAGGACAAGGACTACGTCGTCATCGACGGCGAGGTCATGATCGTCGACGAGCACACCGGCCGTATCCTCGCCGGCCGCCGCTACAACGAGGGCATGCACCAGGCGATCGAGGCGAAGGAAGGGGTGGACATCAAGGACGAGAACCAGACCCTCGCCACGATCACCCTCCAGAACTTCTTCCGCCTCTACGACAAGCTCTCCGGCATGACCGGTACGGCCATGACCGAGGCCGCGGAGTTCCACCAGATCTACAAGCTCGGCGTCGTCCCGATCCCGACGAACAGGCCGATGGTCCGCAAGGACCAGTCCGACCTGATCTACCGCACCGAGGTCGCCAAGTTCGCCGCCGTCGTCGACGACATCGCGGAGAAGCACGAGAAGGGCCAGCCGATCCTCGTCGGCACGACGTCGGTCGAGAAGTCCGAGTACCTCTCGCAGCAGTTGTCCAAGCGGGGCATCCAGCACGAGGTCCTCAACGCCAAGCAGCACGACCGTGAGGCGACGATCGTCGCCCAGGCGGGCCGCAAGGGCGCCGTCACGGTCGCCACCAACATGGCCGGCCGAGGCACCGACATCAAGCTCGGCGGCAACCCGGACGACCTCGCCGAGGCCGAGCTGCGCCAGGCGGGCCTGGACCCGGTCGAGCACGTCGAGGAGTGGGCCGCGGCCCTTCCCGGCGCCCTGGAGCGTGCCGAGAAGGCCGTCAAGGCGGAGTTCGAGGAGGTCAAGTCCCTCGGCGGGCTCTACGTCCTGGGCACCGAGCGCCACGAGTCGCGCCGTATCGACAACCAGCTGCGCGGCCGTTCCGGCCGTCAGGGAGACCCGGGCGAGTCCCGCTTCTACCTCTCCCTCGGCGACGACCTGATGCGTCTGTTCAAGGCGCAGATGGTCGAGCGCGTCATGGCCATGGCCAACGTTCCGGACGACGTGCCGATCGAGAACAAGATGGTCACCCGCGCGATCGCCTCCGCGCAGTCGCAGGTGGAGACCCAGAACTTCGAGACGCGTAAGAACGTCCTGAAGTACGACGAGGTCCTCAACCGGCAGCGCGAGGTCATCTACGGCGAGCGCCGCCGTGTCCTGGAAGGCGAGGACCTGCACGAGCAGATCCAGCACTTCATGAACGACACCATCGACGACTACATCCGCCAGGAGACGGCCGAGGGCTTCGCGGAGGAGTGGGACCTCGACCGCCTGTGGAACGCCTTCAAGCAGCTGTACCCGGTGAAGGTCACGGTCGAGGAGCTGGAGGAGGCGGCGGGCGACCGCGCGGGCATCACCGCCGAGTTCATCGCCGAGTCCGTCAAGGACGACATCCACGAGCAGTACGCGGCCCGGGAGAAGTCGCTCGGCTCGGACATCATGCGTGAGCTGGAGCGCCGGGTGGTGCTGTCCGTGCTCGACCGCAAGTGGCGTGAGCACCTCTACGAGATGGACTACCTCCAGGAGGGCATCGGCCTGCGCGCGATGGCCCAGAAGGACCCGCTGGTCGAGTACCAGCGCGAGGGCTTCGACATGTTCACCGCCATGATGGAGGGCATCAAGGAGGAGTCCGTCGGCTACCTGTTCAACCTGGAGGTCCAGGTCGAGCAGCAGGTCGAGGAGGTCCCGGTGCAGGACGAGGCCGGCCGGACCTCGCTGGACAAGAAGGACGCGGTGCCGGCCGGTGCCGGACGTCCGGAGATCCGCGCCAAGGGGCTCGACGCCCCGCAGCGCCCGGACCGGCTGCACTTCTCCGCGCCGAAGGTGGACGGGGACGGCTCGGTCGTCGAGGGCGACTTCATCGCCGACGGCGCCTCCTCGGGTGACGGCATGACCCGCGCGGAGCGGCGCAAGGCGCAGAAGAGCAGCGGCGGGCGCCGCCGCAAGAAGTAGCACCGACGGCGGCCTGACGGCCGTCGCCGCAGCGGTGGAGCGAAGGGGCCGGACACCTGGTGAGGTGGCCGGCCCCTTCGTCAGGTCCGGGTGGCCTGGGCGGGCACGCGGGCCGGGAGGCTGCTCCCTGGGCCGTTTCCATTCCGGGGGCCGCTCCCGCTCCCGGCTCCGTCGGCGTTGCCGTGCTGGAGGCCGTGGCCCGGTCCGCATCCGTGGCCCGGCCCGTAACCGTTCGCGGGTCCGTTCCCTGACCCGTCCACGAGGCCGTCCACCTCGACGGCGGCGCAGCGCCAGCGGCCGTCCGCGCCGCGCTCCAGACGGAACGCCAGGGCCCTGACCCGGTCGCCGACGGCGATGCTCGCGAACGCCTCGACGGCCCCCGGCCGCGGCTGGTGGACGGAGCAGCGCCGGAGCACGGGGCGGGGGCCGCAGGACCGCAGGGGTGTGGCCGGGGCCAGCCGGACCAGCTGCTCGTAGGCCGCGCCGACCGTCCGGCCGAGCATCCAGTGGACGGGCCGGTCGCCGGTGAGGACGGCGAGGAGACGCTCGGCGAAGACGGTGTGCGGCGGGAGGGCGAGCGGCGCCGTGCGGGCGCGCTGCGGGGCGGCGGGGCGGGCCCCGGCGGAGCCTCGGGGGCCGGTGCCGGCCGGGCCGCGCGGGGCGGAGCGGGGGCGGGGTGTCCGGGGGCGGGGGGTCGCGCCCGCCGGGGCGGTGCGACCGGTCGCCGAAGAGCCCGGGGCGGTCGTGGCGGGCGGCGTGGTCCGCGCTGCGCGGGCCGTCGTGGTGGCGGTGCTGTCCATGGGCGTCCCCGTCCCTCGCGCCCGCTGGTCTACCGGGCGGTAACTTCTGTTGGGGATCTTGTACGGGGAGGCGCCGAGCCCTCGCAAGGCGCCACGGTCGCCGGGGCGGGGCCCTCCGCGATTCACCTATCCGGGTGAGTCGGAGGGGGCGGGAGCCTGTGGGCGCCGAGGCCGGGGCATGCGTGCGGATGACCGGCGAGGGGGCGGCCCCCCAGCCCCGAAGGGGGACTCCGCACGTATCCTGAGGGCGTCCTCCGACTACGAAAGCGGCCAGCCATGCGCGTGTACGTCCCCCTGACCCTTCCCGGTCTCGCACAGGCGCACAAGGCGGGCGAGCTGGGCCCGGGCCCGCTGACCGCCTATGCCGTCACCCCCGTGCTGCGCGAGTGGTACGTCTCCGACGACATCGAGGAGCTGGAGTACGCCGCGCTCAACCGGGCTGCGGCCGCCTCCCTGCGCCTGATCGCCGGGGACCCCTCGGCGGCCCGGCGCCGGATCGTCGTCGCCGTCGACGTGCCGGACAAGGACGCCGTGGTCGACCCCGACCGCGGACTGGACGCCGGCTCCCTCGGCGAGGTCCGTATCGCCGGAGCCGTACCGCTGGCCAAGGCGGCGGCCGTGCACGCCGACGCGGACGACGCCGAGGCGGACGTCTCGGCGGCCGCCGACGCGCTGGGCGCGGCCGACCAGGGCGACGACGACGCCCGGTTCACGGTGGACGGCGCGGAGGACCACGAGCTGCTCTGGTTCGGCGTGCAGGAGATCCCGGGCCTGCTGGGCTGACGTCCGGCGTACCGGTGGGCGTGCCGGTCCCGCGTACCGGCGGGCCGGCGTGCACCGGGCCGCCTCGGTCCATGCACGCAGGCGCGACCCCCCCCTGCCCCACCGCACCCCGCCTCCCCCCCCCGGCCGGGAACGGTTGTCGGAGCGTGCCGGTACCGTCTTCGCATGGGGAAGCACGGGACGAAGCGGCGCGGCAAGCACCTGGTCTGGGACTGGAACGGCACGCTGCTCGACGACATCCAGGCCGTCATCGACGCGACGAACGCGGCCTTCGCCGAGCTGGGCCTCGCGCCGATCACACTCGCCCGGTACCGGGACCTGTACACGGTGCCGGTACCGAAGTTCTACGAACGGCTGATGGGACGGCTGCCCACCGAGACGGAGTGGGCGCTGATGGACGGCATCTTCCACCGCCACTACTGGCAGCGGGCCGACGGCTGCGGTCTGACCGCCGGAGCGGCGGAGCTGCTCGCCGCGCGCCAGGCGTCGGGGTTCACCCAGTCCCTGCTCTCCCTCGCCCCGCACGCGGAGCTGGTGCCGCTGGTCCGGAGCCACGGGATCGAGGAGCGGTTCGTCCGCGTGGACGGGCGGATCGGCACCTCCACGGCGGGCAAGGCCGGACACATGGTGCGGCACCTCGCCGCTCTCCAGGGCGTCGAGCCGGAGCGGATCGTGGTCATCGGAGACGCGGCGGACGACGCCCTGGCGGCGGCGCACGTCGGCGCCAGGGCCGTGCTCTACACCGGCGGGTCCCACAGCCGGTCCAGCCTGGAGGCCGTGGGCGTGCCGGTCGTCGACTCCCTCACGGAGGCGGTCGCGGTGGCGGAAGAGCTGGTGTAGGGCCGGGGGCAGGGGCGGCCTGGAGAGCCGGTACAGGGCCGGGGCAGTGGTCCTGGAAAGCGGGGCGGGGAGCCTGTCCGGTGGGCGGGAAGCCTGTCCGGAGGGCGGTGACGGGCGCCGGAAGCGGCCCGTCCCCGCCCGCCGGGCGGCGTGCCGGCCTTCGGTTGAGGGAGGCGGGCCGGGTGCGGTTTCAGGGCATTGGAAATGCCCCGTCCCCGCCCGCCGGGCGTCCGCACCCTTGGCCCGTCCCCGCCCTCGGCCCGTCCCCGCCTCCGGCCTGCCTCAGCTCTTGGCGCGCAGGACCTTCAGGAACTCGCGCATCCAGGTCGGGTGGTCCGGCCAGGCGCGGGACGAGACCAGGGTGCCGTCGACGACCGCCTCGGTGTCCTGGAAGCTCGCGCCCGCCGCCTGCATGTCCAGCTCCAGGGCCGGATACGCCGTCACCCTGCGGCCCTCCAGACCGCCGATCGCGGCCGTCAGGAGCGGGCCGTGGCAGATCTGGGCCACCGGCTTGTCCGCGTCGAAGAAGGACTTCAGGATCTTGCGCAGCTCCGGGTCGTTGCGGAGGTACTCCGGCGCCCGGCCGCCCGGGATCACCACCGCCACGTATTCGCCCGGGTCGACCTCCGAGAAGGCCAGGTCGGCGGGCCAGGTGTAGCCGGGCTTCTCGGTGTACGTGTCGAAGCCCGGCTCGAAGTCGTGCACGACGAAGCGCAGCTGTTTCCGCGCCGGCGCGGCGATGTGGACCTCGTACCCCTCTTCGAGCAGCCGCTGGTACGGGTACATCACCTCCAGCGACTCCGCCGCGTCCCCGGTCACGATCAAGATCTTCGCCATTGACGACTCCCACATCCGGTGGTGGTGGTGGCTCACGCTTCGTAGTATCGCCGTCACACTCCCGGCGGCGCCGCGCTTTGCCAAGAGGACTTGTGTCGCTGTCCATAACGTCAAACTTCCACCCCCGCTTTTGTACACATACGGCTCATGACGGGTCGGGGGGAGGGAGCGATAGGCTTTTCCCGTGATCAGCGCGATACGCCGTGGGGGCAGCGAAGCCCCCGGCCTCCGCCCGGTCCGCGACAGCGGCCGGGCCGACAGGGCGTTCGCCGGCCTTCACCGTCCGGGCGCGCCGCGCACTGTGGCCGAATCCGGCCCGGACATCTCTCACCGCGGCATAACGTCGTCTTCGACCGGTACACCCGCGTCGTGGCGTTGTGTCCTTTCTTCCACCGACGTCACGCAACGGCGCGCGACAGGAGCCAGAGGACATGCAGACCAAGCTGGACGAAGCCAAGGCCGAGTTGCTCGAGAGGGCCGCTCGGGTAGCTGAGAACAGCCCGGTCGGGGGGCGACTTCCGACGGGGCCCGAGCACGGGGAGAGGCCCGACCGGGACACCCTGCTCGACTACCTCCAGCGCTACTACCTGCACACCGCGCCCGAGGACCTCACCGACCGCGACCCCGTGGACGTCTTCGGCGCCGCGCTCTCGCACTACCGGCTGGCCGAGAACCGCCCGCAGGGCACGGCCAACGTGCGCGTCCACACCCCGACGGTGGAGGAGAACGGCTGGACCTGCAGCCACTCCGTCGTGGAGGTCGTCACCGACGACATGCCCTTCCTCGTGGACTCCGTGACCAACGAGCTCTCCCGCCAGGGCCGCGGCATCCACGTCGTGATCCACCCGCAGGTCCTCGTCCGCCGTGACGTCACCGGCAAGCTCGTCGAGGTGCTCACCGCCGAGAACGGCGGGACGGCGAAGGCCGGACTCCCGCACGACGCGCTCGTCGAGTCCTGGATCCACGTCGAGATCGACCGCGAGACCGACCGCTCCGACCTCAAGCAGATCACCGCCGACCTGCTCCGCGTCCTGTCCGACGTCCGCGAGACGGTCGAGGACTGGGAGAAGATGCGCGACGCGGCGATGCGCATCGCCGACGGGCTCCCCGACGAGCCCATGGCCTCCGACCTGCGCCCCACCGAGGTCGAGGAGGCACGTGAGCTGCTCCGCTGGCTCGCCGCCGACCACTTCACCTTTCTCGGCTACCGCGAGTACGAGCTGGTCGACGGGGACGCGCTGACCGCCGTCCCCGGCACCGGCCTCGGCATCCTGCGCTCCGACCCGCACCACAGCGGCAAGGACGACCACCATGCCCACCCGGTCTCGCCCTCCTTCAGCCGGCTGCCCGCCGACGCCCGGGCCAAGGCGCGCGAGCACAAGCTGCTCATCCTCACCAAGGCCAACAGCCGCTCCACGGTGCACCGGCCCTCGTACCTCGACTACGTCGGTGTGAAGAAGTTCGACGCCGAGGGCAACGTCATCGGCGAGCGCCGCTTCCTGGGCCTGTTCTCCTCCGCCGCGTACACCGAGTCCGTGCGCCGCGTGCCCGTGGTCAGCCGCAAGGTCCAGGAGGTCCTGGACGGCGCCGGCTTCTCGCCCAACAGCCACGACGGCCGCGACCTGCTCCAGATCCTCGAGACCTACCCGCGCGACGAGCTGTTCCAGACCCCGGTCGACCAGCTCCGGTCCATCGTCACCAGCGTCCTGTACCTCCAGGAGCGGCGGCGCCTGCGGCTCTACCTGCGCCAGGACGAGTACGGGCGCTACTACTCCGCCCTCGTCTACCTCCCGCGCGACCGCTACACCACCGGCGTCCGGCTGCGGATCATCGACATCCTCAAGGAGGAGCTCGACGGCACCAGCGTCGACTTCACCGCCTGGAACACCGAATCGATCCTCTCCCGCCTGCACTTCGTCGTCCGCGTCAAGCCAGGCACCGAACTCGCCAAGCTGACCGACGCCGACGCCGACCGCATCGAGGCCAGGCTCGTCGAGGCCGCCCGGTCCTGGGCCGACGGCTTCGGCGAGGCGCTGAACGCCGAACTCGGCGAGGAGCGCGCCGCCGAACTGCTGCGCCGCTACGGCAACGCCTTCCCCGAGGGCTACAAGGCGGACCACTCGCCGCGCGCCGCCGTCGCGGACCTGGTCCGCCTGGAACAGCTCGGCCGCACCGGCAAGGACTTCGCGCTCTCGCTGTACGAGCCGGTCGGCGCGGGCCCCGGCGAGCGCCGCTTCAAGATCTACAAGACGGGCCCCCAGGTCTCCCTCTCCGCCGTCCTGCCGGTGCTCAACCGGCTGGGCGTCGAGGTCGTCGACGAGCGCCCGTACGAGCTGCGCTGCGCCGACCGTACGCACGCCTGGGTCTACGACTTCGGCCTGCGGATGCCGACCGGGAACGGCGACCACCTCGCCGACGACGCCCGCGAGCGGTTCCAGGAGGCGTTCGCCGCCACCTGGACCGGTGAGGCCGAGAACGACGGCTTCAACGCGCTGGTGCTCGCCGCCGGCCTCAACTGGCGTCAGGCGATGGTGCTGCGCGCCTACGCGAAGTACCTGCGCCAGGCCGGTGCGACCTTCAGCCAGGACTACATGGAGGACACCCTCCGCGACAACGTCCACACCACCCGGCTGCTGGTCTCGCTCTTCGAGGCGCGGATGTCCCCGGAGCGCCAGCGCGCCGGCACCGAGCTGACCGACGGGCTCCTGGAGGAGCTGGACGGCGCCCTCGACCAGGTCGCCTCCCTCGACGAGGACCGGATCCTCCGCTCCTTCCTCACCGTCATCAAGGCGACCCTGCGCACCAACTTCTTCCAGAAGTCCGAGGACGGCAGGCCGCACGCGTACGTCTCGATGAAGTTCGACCCGCAGGCGATCCCCGACCTCCCCGCGCCCCGCCCGGCGTTCGAGATCTGGGTGTACTCGCCGCGCGTCGAGGGCGTGCACCTGCGCTTCGGCAAGGTCGCCCGAGGCGGTCTGCGCTGGTCCGACCGGCGTGAGGACTTCCGGACCGAGATCCTCGGCCTGGTCAAGGCGCAGATGGTGAAGAACACCGTCATCGTGCCCGTCGGCGCCAAGGGCGGCTTCGTCGCCAAGCAGCTCCCGGACCCGTCCGTGGACCGCGACGCCTGGCTGACCGAGGGCATCGCCTCCTACAAGACCTTCATCTCGGCGCTGCTCGACATCACCGACAACCTCGTCGCCGGCGAGGTCGTGCCCCCGGTCGACGTGGTCCGCCACGACGAGGACGACACCTACCTCGTCGTCGCCGCGGACAAGGGCACCGCGACCTTCTCCGACATCGCCAACGAGGTGGCCGTCGCCTACGGCTTCTGGCTCGGCGACGCCTTCGCCTCCGGCGGCTCTGCGGGCTACGACCACAAGGGCATGGGCATCACCGCCCGCGGCGCCTGGGAGTCCGTGAAGCGGCACTTCCGCGAGCTGGGCCACGACACCCAGACCGAGGACTTCACCGTCGTCGGCGTCGGCGACATGTCCGGCGACGTCTTCGGCAACGGCATGCTGCTCTCCGAGCACATCCGGCTCGTCGCCGCCTTCGACCACCGGCACATCTTCATCGACCCGAACCCGGACGCGGCCGTCTCGTACGCCGAGCGGCGCCGCCTCTTCGAGCTGCCCCGCAGCTCGTGGGCCGACTACGACACCGCGCTGCTGTCGGCGGGCGGCGGGATCCACCCGCGGACCGCCAAGTCGATCCCGGTCAACGCCGCCATGCGCGCGGCCCTCGGCATCGAGGACGGGGTCACCAAGATGACCCCGGCCGAGCTGATGCAGGCCGTTCTGCACGCCCCCGTCGACCTGCTGTGGAACGGCGGCATCGGCACGTACGTCAAGTCGGCCGCCGAGACCCATGCCGACGTCGGCGACAAGGCGAACGACGCCATCCGCGTCAACGGCGAGGACCTCCGGGTCAAGGTCGTCGGCGAGGGCGGCAACCTCGGTCTGACCCAGCTCGGCCGCATCGAGTTCGCCCGCAGGGGCGGCCCCGAGGGCGAGGGCGGCAAGGTCAACACCGACGCCATCGACAACAGCGCCGGTGTGGACACCTCCGACCACGAGGTCAACATCAAGATCCTGCTCAACGGGCTCGTCACCGAAGGCGACATGACCGTCAAGCAGCGCAACATCATCCTCGCGGAGATGACCGACGAGGTCGGCGCGCTCGTCCTGCGCAACAACTACGCGCAGAACGTGGCCCTGGCCAACGCCGTCGCCCAGTCGCCGTCGCTGCTCCACGCCCACCAGCGCTTCATGCGCCGACTGGGCCGGGACGGACACCTCGACCGCGCGCTGGAGTTCCTGCCCAACGACCGGCAGATCCGCGAGCTGCTCAACAGCGGCAAGGGCCTGAGCCAGCCGGAGCTCGCCGTCCTCCTCGCGTACACCAAGATCACGGTGGCCGACGAACTGATCCACACCGAGCTGCCGGACGACCCGTACCTGCGCGGACTGCTCCACGAGTACTTCCCGACGCTGCTGCGCGAGAAGTTCCCGGAGGCGATCGACACCCACGCGCTGCGCCGGGAGATCATCACCACGATCCTGGTCAACGACACCGTCAACAGCGGTGGCTCGACCTTCCTGCACCGCCTCCGCGAGGAGACCGGCGCGTCGATCGAGGAGATCGTCCGCGCGCAGACCGCCGCCCGCGCCATCTTCCGGCTCGGCGAGGTCTGGGACGCCGTCGAGGCGCTCGACAACCGGGTCCAGGCCGACGTGCAGACCCGGATGCGGCTGCACTCCCGCCGTCTGGTCGAGCGCGGTACGCGCTGGCTGCTCGGCAACCGGCCGCAGCCGCTCCAGCTCGCCGAGACCATCGGCTTCTTCGGCGAGCGGGTCGAGCGGGTCTGGGGCGAGCTGCCGCAGCTGCTGCGCGGCGCGGACCTGGAGTGGTACCAGTCGATCCTGGACGAGCTGACGGCCGAGGGCGTCCCGGAGGAGCTCGCCCTGCGGGTCGCCGGGTTCTCCTCCGCCTTCCCGACGCTCGACATCGTCGCGATCGCGGACCGTACGGACCAGGACCCGATGGCGGTCGCCGAGGTCTACTACGACCTGGCCGACCGGCTGCGGATCACCCAGCTCATGGACCGGATCATCGAGCTGCCGCGCGAGGACCGCTGGCAGTCGATGGCCCGCGCCTCCATCCGCGAGGACCTCTTCGCCGCGCACGCCGCCCTCACGGCGGACGTGCTGTCGGCGGGCGACGGCACCTCGACGCCGGAGGAGCGCTTCAAGGCCTGGGAGCAGAGGAACGCGGCCATCCTGGGGCGGGCGCGGACGACCCTGGAGGAGATCCAGGGCTCGGAGACGTTCGACCTGGCCAACCTGTCGGTGGCGATGCGGACGATGCGCCAGCTGCTGCGCGCGCACTCCTGACCGGCCGAGTGACGGCGCAGGGCCCCGCCGGGTTTCCGGCGGGGCCCTGCGCCGTCGGCCTTTCGCTCGTCGGCCTCTCCGGCCTCGGGGCCCGGACCTCGGTCCCTCACACGTCGTCGTCCTGGCGCACGGCGACCGACGCCGTCCACAGGCGCCGTGCGGCCACGAGCGCCGCCGCGAGCAGCAGGCCGTTGCGGACCACCATGACCGCCAGGCCGCGGTCGGTGCCGGCCACCACCTCGTCGTAGAGGACCGGGTACGCGAGCGAGCTGAGCGCCGCGGCCGGCAGGAGCAGCAGCACCACCGGGCGCATCACGGTCTCCCGGCAGGTGAGGCAGACGGCGCCGAGGCCGAGCAGCCAGACCATGTACTGGGGGCTGATGACCCTGCTGGTGACGGTGAAGAGCAGGACGGCGGCGAGCGCCGCGTCCAGCGGGGTGGCAGCGGTCCAGGTGCGGGCCCGCAGTCGCCACAGCAGGAGCCAGACGAAGGCCAGGACGGTCAGGAGCAGGGCGAGCCGGCCGATGCTTGAGACGTACGGGCCGACGTACTCGAAGGCGCCGTAGCGGTACTCCACGGTCCCCGGCCAGACGCCCGACGTCCTGCCCAGCGCGAGCGCGGTGCCGCCGAGCGACTCGATCTGGACGCCCCGGCTGCCCTGCTGGCGCAGGAAGCCGAGGGAGTCCGAGAAGCAGAGCGCCAGGGTGGTGAGCAGGGCGCCGGCGGTGACGGCGGCGGCGGTCCAGGTGTCGCGGGTGGTACGGCCCCGGGGGGTGCCGATCAGTGTGAGCACCGGCCACACCTTGACCAGCGTGCCGACGGCGGCGAGCGCTCCGCCGAGGATCCGGCCGGCGGCGAACCGCGACTTCATCGCGAGGAGGGCGAGGACGGCGAGGGCGGTGACCTGTACGTCGTACCGCGCGAGGGGCAGGTGCAGGAGCAGGGGCAGCCCGCAGACCCAGACCCAGGAGCCGTGGGTGAGGCGGTGGCTGTCGGCACGGGCGAGGGCGAGGACCACGGCGGCGTCGGCGAGGAGGGTGAGCGCGACGAAGGCCTGGAAGTACGTGAGCCAGGGCAGCGCGCCGGGGGACATGATGACGAGTCCGGCACCGGGCGGGTACTGCCAGGTGACGTCGCCCGCCGGGAAGGTGCCGTGCGCGAACTGGCGGTACCAGTGCTGGTAGAGGACGTGCACCTCGCGGCCCACGCCGCCGACGCCCAGACTGTCGCGCAGCAGGAGCAGCAGCATGCCGGCCCGGGTGACCAGCCAGACGACGGCCAGGGCGATCCAGGGGCCGCGGCCGACGGCGACGAACGTGGCCGCCGTGAACGTCTCCGACTCGAACGGCGAGCCGGTGAGCCCGGGTGGCGCAGGGGCACAGCCGGGCGGCGACTCAGGCCGGTCACCGGAGCCGGCCCGCGAGCCTGTGCCGGTCCGTGAGTCGGCCCGTGAGCCTGTGCCGGTCCGTGAGTCGGCCCGTGAGCCTGTGCCGGTCCGTGAGTCGGCCCGTGAGCCGGTGCCGGTGCCGGTCCCGGGCTCGATTTCGGGCTCGGCGGCCGGGCCCGGGGTGCCGGTGGCGCTGCCGGGCGGGGGCGCTGGGGTGGAGTCTCGATGCGTCGTCATCGGAACTGCACTCTATGGCGCTTGGTGGTGCTATTTCCCTTTTTGTCCCGCCGTCCTGGTGAACTCCTCGTACGCGTCCACCACCTCCGCCGCCGGCCCGTCCCGGCGCAGCGTCCCCGCCTCCAGCCACAGCACCCGGTCGCAGGTCTCCGTGATGGTGCCGAGGGAGTGGCTGACCAGGAAGACGGTGCCCGCCTCGGCCCGCAGTTCGTCGATCCGCCGCCGGCTGCGCCGGCGGAACCGCGCGTCGCCCGTCGCCAGCGCCTCGTCGATGAGCAGGATGTCGTGGCTCTTCTCCGCCGCGATGGAGAAACGGAGGCGGGCGCCCATGCCGGAGGAGTACGTCCGCATGGGGAGCGAGGTGAAGTCGTCCTTCTCGTCGATCCCGGAGAACTCCACGATCCGCTCGTAACGGGCGTCGATCTCCGCGCGGCTCATCCCCATCGCCAGCCCGCCGAGGATCACGTTGCGCTCGCCGGTCAGATCGTTCATCAGTGCCGCGTCGACGCCGAGGAGCGAGGGCCGGCCCTGGGTGTAGATCGTGCCCTCGGTGACGGGCAGCAGTCCGGCCACGGCCTTGAGGAGGGTGGATTTCCCGGATCCGTTCGAACCGATCAGGCCAATCGCCTCGCCTCGGTACGCGGCGAAGCTGACGCCTCGGACCGCGTGCACCGTGTGCGCTCCGGGGGTCTCCCCGCGGCGGATCAGCCGGCTCAGGGCCGCGGTCGCGCCGCCCTTCCCGGGCCGCCCGCCCCGCACGGTGTAGTGGACGTGGGCGCCGTCCACGACGACGGTCGGGGTCCGTTCCGTGTTCGTGTGGTCAGCCACGGCCGTAGGTCTCCTCGGCGGTCCAGAAGTAGAGGAAGCCGCCGGCGAAGGCCAGCAGCGCCCAGCCCGTGGCGAACGCCCAGGCGTGCGGGGGGAGCTGGTCGGCGGTGAAGCCGCCGATCAGCGCGCAGCGCGTCAGGTCGATGTAGAGCGCCACCGGGTTGGCCTCCAGGGCCGTGATCAGCGCCTGCGGCAGCCGACTGCTCGCTTCGAGGTGCCGGATCGACCACATGACTCCGGAGACGTACATCCAGGTGCGCAGCAGGAAGGGCATGAGCTGGGCGATGTCCGGCGTACGGGCGGCCAGGCGGGCCATGACGAGGGCGGCGCCCGTGTTGAAGAGCGCCTGGAGGAACAGCGCGGGGGCGGCGAGCAGCCAGCTCCAGGCGGGGAACTCGCCGAAGCAGAACAGGATGGCGGTGAGCGCGCCGAGCGAGAAGACCAACTGCTGGAGCTGCTGGAGCGCGACGGCGATCGGGAGGCTCGCCCGCGGGAAGTGCAGGGCGCGGACGAGTCCGAGGTTGCCGCTGATGGCGCGGGTACCGGCCAGGACCGACTGGGAAGTGAAGGTCCAGACGAAGACGCCTGTGAGGAGGAAGGGGACGTAGTCCGGGATGTCGCGCCTGACATCCATCAGGACACCGAAGACGAGGTAGTACACCGCCGCGTTGAGGAGCGGGGTCATCACCTGCCAGACCTGGCCGAGCCTGGCCTGGCTGTACTGGGCGGTCAGGCGGGCGGTCGCGAACGCGGTGACGAAGGCCCGGCGTGACCACAGCTGCCGGACGTACGCGGGCAGGGGCGGCCGGGCGCCGCTGACGGAGAGGCCGTGGCGGAGGGCGAGGGCGCGCAGATCCTCCGGGGGTGCGTGGTGCGGCGGGGTGGGGGCCGGGGGGTCGGTCGATGTGCGGGCGGTGGTCGCGGCGGCTGCGCCGGCCCCGGGGGTGGCGGGGGCGGTGTCGGTCGTGGTGGTCACGGGTCGGGTCGCTTTCGCTGGAACGGCTTCGGCGAGCGTGGCAACGACGGGACGGGTCCGTATCGTCGCTTCGTGGAGCGTACGGGCGGGTCACGTCGGAACGCAACCGTTCCGTCGTGACGTGAGCGGTGGATATCATCGCGGGCATGACCACACCTTCCGGAACCCCTCGTCGCGCCCCCGCGGGAGCCGCCGTGCTCCGGGAGGACGTGACCGAGGCCATCCGCACCGCCGTCTTCGAGGAACTGGCCGCCGTCGGCTTCGCCCGGATGTCCATCGAGGGCATCGCCCGCCGCGCGGGCGTCGGGAAGACCGCGGTGTACCGGCGCTGGAAGTCCAAGCTGGCGCTCGTCCTCGACCTGGTCGGGGCCTTCGCCGCGCAGGGCCTGCCCGCCCCCTCCACCGGTTCCCTGAACGGGGACGTGCGGGCGCTCCTCGAAGTCGCCTCGCACGCGCTGCGCCACCCCGTGGCCTCGCGGGTCATCCCGGACCTGCTGGTGGAGGCCGCCCGTCAGCCGGAGATCGCCGACGCGATCAAGGCGGCCCTGCTCGACGGCCGGCAGGGCGTGGTGGCTCGTGTGGTGCGCGAGGCCGTGGAGCGCGGCGAACTGCCCGCCGGCACGGACCCGGACCGAGCGCTCGACCTGGTCGTGGGCCCGCTGTACTGGCGGCTCGTGGTGGTGCGCGGCGACCTGCCGCAGGGGTACCTGGACGACCTCGCGCGAGCGGCGGTGGCCGCGCTCAAGGCGTAGCAGCCTTCCGCACGGAAGCCGGCGGCCCAGGGGCGCCTTGCCGATCTTGCGGGATCGACAAGACACCCCCTGGGGGCGGCACGGCCTGCCGTACGAACACGGGGCCGGCCTCGGTCCCGTACGGCGGCCGTGCCGTGCGTCGCTCCGGTGCCGTTACTTCACCGCGCCCGCCATCACGCCCGAGACGAACTGCCGCTGGAAGGCGAAGAACACCGCCAGCGGGATCACCATCGAGACGAACGCGCCCGGCGCCAGGACGTCGATGTTGTTGCCGAACTGGCGGACCTGCTGTTGCAGCGCCACCGTGATCGGCGGCGAGTCGGAGTCCGCGAAGATCAGCGCGACGAGCATGTCGTTCCACACCCACAGGAACTGGAAGATGCCCAGCGAGGCGATCGCCGGTCCGCCCAGTGGCATCACGACCCGGGTGAAGAGGCGGATCTCGCCCGCCCCGTCGAGGCGCGCCGCTTCCAGCAGTTCCTTCGGGATCTCCGCGAAGAAGTTCCTCAGCAGGAAGATCGCGAACGGCAGGCCGAACGCGGTGTGGAACAGGACGACCCCGAGCGTCGTCTCGAAGATCCCGATCGTGCCGAAGAGCTTCGAGACGGGTACGAGCGCGACCTGGACCGGGACGACGAGGAGACCGACCACCACGAGGAACCACCAGTCCCGGCCCGGGAAGTCCAGCCAGGCGAAGGCGTACCCGGCGAGCGAGCCGATCACGACCACGAGGACGGTCGCCGGGACCGTGATCAGGATGGTCGAGACCAGCGAGCCGGTGATCGTCTCGTCGGCGAGGAGGCCGGCGTAGTTCTCCGTGGTGAGCTGCGCCGGGGCGGTGAAGACCTTCCACCAGCCGCTCTCGCTGATGTCGGACGGGCCGCGCAGCGACGACAGCAGCAGGCCGATCGTCGGCATCAGCCAGAAGAGCCCGACGAGGACGAGGAAGACCCGCATCGCGCCCCCCGCGGCCCGGGAGGCGATCCGTGCGCCCAGGCCGCCCTCACGCTTCGAGGCGGTCACCGGCGGGCCTCCTTTCGCATGCGGCGGATGTTGAAGGCCATCACCGGGAGCACCAGCAGGAGCAGCAGGACGGCGATCGCGGAGCCGATCCCGAGATCCGCGTCCGTGCCGAACGACGACCGGTACAGCTGGAGCGCGAGGACGTTCGCGTCGTCCTGCGCCGAGCCCGGCGCGATGATGAACACCAGGTCGAAGACCTTGAGGACGTTGATCATGAGGGTCACCAGGACCACGGCGAGGACGGGCGCGAGGAGCGGGACCGTGATGCGGCGGAAGACCTGCCACTCGTTCGCCCCGTCGACGCGGGCCGCTTCGAGGAGTTCGCGCGGCATGCCGGCCAGGCCGGCGGCGATCAGCATCATCGCGAACCCGGCCCACATCCACACGTAACTGCCGATGACGGCGGGGGTGACGAGCGAGGGCCCGAGCCACTCGACGCCGTTGTACTGCTCCCGGAAGTTGCTCGCCGGCAACCGCAGGACGGCTCCGTCGGCGGTCGCCGGAAGGACGAACCGCCCGTCGGCGCCGGCCGTGGTGCTCGCGACGACCCGGCCGTCCTTCACCGCCTCGATCCGCAGCCCCTGGAGACCGAGCTCCTTCGGATCGACGACGTTCGGCCTCCCGCCCCCGCCCTTGGTGAAGTCCAGCCAGGCCGTGCCGGCGATCCCGCCGCCCGCCGGGGCGGTCCCGGCGGTGCGTGCCGGCCGGGCGTCCGGAGGCATCTGCGCCGGCGGGACCCCGATCAGCGGTAGCCGTGCGGCCTCGCCCGCGCGGACGGGTTCCTTCGTGACGAACGCGCCGCCGCCCGCCGCCTCGAGCGGATGCACCGGGAGCGGGCGGGCCCGGGGGAAGACGGACGACTCGGCGAAGGTGTCGTGCACCCCGACCCAGACGGCGTTGGCGACCCCGCGGTCCGGATCCTGCTCGTAGACGAGCCGGAAGATGATCCCGGCGGCGAGCATCGATATCGCCATGGGCATGAAGACGACGAGCTTGAACGCCGTCCCCCAGCGCACCCGCTCGGTGAGCACCGCGAAGATCAGCCCGAGCGCGGTGGCGACGGTCGGGGCGAAGACCACCCAGATCGCGTTGTTCCTGACCGCCGTGAGGAGGGTGTCGTCGGTGAAGAGTTCCCGGTAGTTGTCCAGGCCGGCGAAGGAGGTCCCGGCCGTGTCGAAGAAAGACCGCTGGAGGGAGTACCCGATCGGGTAGACGACGAGCGCACCGAGCAGCAGCAGCGCGGGGAGGAGGAACCCCGCCGCCACCGCCTTACGGGTGCCGGTGACGCTCTTGTACGGAGTGCGGGGCGTGCCTTGCCCCCCTGTGCGCGGCACCGAAGCCATGACGGCGGCTCAGCTCCGGTACGCCTTGGCCGCGTCGGCCTCCAGCCGTGCCTGGGTCCCCGCGATGTCCTTCGGGTTCTTGAGGAAGTCCTGGAGCGCCTTCCACTCGCCCTTGCCCGGCGTTCCGCCGAACGACTGCGGCATCTGGTCCGACATGTCGAAGCGGAAGTCGTCGCCGGCCCCGATCAGCGCCTTGGCGATCTCCCGCTGGACGTCGTTCGGGTACGCGGCCGGGTCCAGGTTCTTGTTGGGGGAGAGGAAACCGCCGGCGCCCGCCCAGATCTTCGCCGCGTCGGGGGAGGCGAGGAAGGTCAGCAGCGCCTGCGCCCCCTTGGTGTCCTTCAGCGCCACCGCCGCGTCGCCGGCCGTCACGACCGGGGACTCCGCGCCCACGGCGGGGAAGGGGAACACCTTCGCGTCCGTACCGATCTCGGCGTCCGTCTGCGCGATGTTGACGGCGGCGAAGTCGCCCTCGAACACCATCGCGCCCTTGGGCTGGTCGCCGCCCGTGAACGTCTGGGTGACCGAGGCGGGGAACTCCGTCTGCAACGCGCCGTCCGCGCCGCCCGCGATGAGGGCCGGCTTGCCGAACAGCTGCGCGAGGGTGGTCAGGGCCTGGGTGACGGACGGATCCGTCCACTTGATCGTGTGCCGGGCCAGCTGGTCGTACTTCTCCGGGCCCGCCTGGGAGAGATAGATGTTCTCGAACCAGTCCGTGAGGGTCCAGCCGTCCGCGCCGCCCACCGAGACGGGAGTGACGCCGGAGGCCGAGATCGTCTCGGCGGTGGCGAGGAACTCCTTCCAGGTCTTCGGCTCGGAGGCGCCCGCGTTCTCGAAGGCGGCGGTGTTGTACCAGATCAGGGACTTGTTGGCGGCCTTGAAGTAGACGCCGTACTGCGTGCCGTCGACCGCGCCGAGGTCCTGCCAGCCCTGGGAGTAGTTCTTGGCGAGCTGCGCCTTGGCCTCCGGACCGACCGGCTTGATCCACTTCTGGGCGGCGGCCTGCTTGATCGCACCGACCTGGGGGAGCATCGCCACGTCCGGCGGGGCACCGCCGGCGATCTTCGTACCGAGGAAGTTCACGATCGGGTCCTGGGCCGGCACGAAGGTGACGGTCGCGCCCGTGCGCTTCTCGAACTCCTTCAGGACCTTCGTGAAGTTCTCCTGCTCGGGGCCCGTCCAGACGGCGGCGACCTGGATGTTCTCGCCCTTGAGGGAGGGGAGGGAGACCGAGCCCCCGCCGTTCTCCGCGGTGCTGGTGGGGCCGGCCGGCGGCCCTGGTTCCTTGCTCTCGCCGCCGCAGCCCGCGAGGGCGAGTGCGGTGAACGCGGTGATGGCGGTGATCGTCGTCGCGGCTTTGCGTGTACGAAGAGGTGTACGCATGACTGCCCCGTCTCCCTGTGCGCGTGCTCGTCCCGTGCTCGTGCCAGTGCCGACAGGTCTACGCCCGGTGATCGGGGCCCGCAATACCGCCTCCCGCGCCGGACGGGGGATCGTGATGGGCTCGTGACGGACGCGGCCGGGCGGGATCGGGTGGCACGGGCGGGACGGGGTGGGACCGGATGGGGCGGGTGCAGCCGGGAGCGGGTGGACAGGCGCGGGCGGGCCGGGCGGGCCGCGCGGCGGAATCAGGTCGAGGGTGTGTCAGGGCGTCGGTGCCTCGGCGTCAGGGCGTGGGTGCGCCCGGGTGGCGGGGCGTCAGGGCGTCACGGGTGGACGGCGGGTGCGGTGAGGGGCGCCACGGGGGTGGCGTCGACGGAGCGGGCCGCGCGGTCGAGGGCGCTGGCGAGGAGGGCCAGATCGGTGGGGCCGTTGCCCAGCTCGCGCACGGGTCTGCGGGTGGGCGGGTCGCCCATCCGCTCCCACTCCAGGGGGACCACGGTCGGCCGGAGCGTCGCCGTCCGCGGGATCCGGCTCGTGACGCGTCCCGCCTGGAAGGGGGTCACCCGGCCGTCCGGGTGCCCGAGCCGCCCCCTGCCGGGCGCGGGCTCGTCGGGGCCGGGCGTCGCGGGGGGAGCGTCGAGCACGATCCTCAGCCGGGCGCCGTGGGCCAGCTCCGTGTCCGCCGTACGGTCCGGGCGGGCCGAGGCCGCCACGAGGTGCACCCCGAGCCGCGCGCCGCTTCGCACGACTGCTTCGAGGGCTCGCACGACGGAACCGGCGGCGGGTCGTCCGGGGGCGCCGAGGGCGGGCGCCACCAGCGCGTCGAAGTCGTCCACGAGGACGACGAGCCGGGGAAGCGCCACGGACGTGCCCGTCTCGCCGGAGGCCCCGGCGAGAGCGTCGCCGACCGGGATCGCTTCCGTCCGCGCCCTCGGCGTCCCGTCCCCGAGGGGCTCGGACTCCGGGGCGGGGCGCGGAATCCGGCCGCTGGACCGGTCGCCGAGATCGGCGCTGCCCCGCAACGGCAGCCGGCCGCTGGGCCGATCGCCGAGCGTGCCGTCACCGCCGGGGTAGGGGGTGCGGCCGCTGGGGGAGGCCGGGAGGTCGTCGGGTGTCCGGCGGAGGGAGCGTTCGCCGGGCGTGCCGTCGCCTCCGGGGCGGGAGGGGCGGGCCGGGGAGGCCGCGGGGTCGGCGCCGCCCGCCTGTCGGAGACCGGGGCGGTCGCCCGTCGGGGACTGGCCCAGGCGCAGGGTGCGGCTGCTGGGGAGGTAGGTCAGGTCCTCGGGGCCGGTCCTGACCGTGCGGCCGCTCAGGCGGTCGTGCGGGCGGTCGCCCGCCGTGCCGTCCGGGCCCGGGTGGTCCGTGCGGCCCGAGGACCCGCGCGGGTCCGGGACACGGGCCGTCGAACGCGCGCCCGGCGCCACGCTCTCCGCCGGGCTCGCCGCCCGCTGCGCGACCAGGCGGTCCGTGGCGGGACGCCGGAGGGCCGTACGGCGGTCGGCGAAGTGCCCGTCGCCCAGCAGTTCGGCGCGGCGCTTGAGCTCCGCGCCGAGCGCCTGGGCGAACGCGCGCATGCGGACCGGGTCGGAGGCGACCAGGTGCTCGGTGACGTGGGGCAGCTCCGTGCAGGCCGCCAGGCCCTCGCCCCGCTCGCCGCCCGCGCCGTCCACCAGGAGCAGTCCCAGCCGGTCGGGGCGGCCCCCGGCCGCGAGGGAGGCGGCGATCGACCGCAGCAGCTCCGTGCGCCCGCTGCCGGCCGGTCCCTCGATGAGCAGGTGGGGCCCCTCCGCGGTCAGGTCGACGGAGACCGGCCCGCGCGGCCCCGCCCCCAGCACGGCCGTCCCGTCCGCCGCCGACGCCCAACGGGCCAGCAGCGAGGCGGGGGTCGCCCGGGCGAGCCCCAGCTCGTCGAGCAGCCGGGCGGACCGGGGCAGCGACGCCGCGGCCCGGCCGCGCGGCGCGGTGGCCGCTTCTGTGCGCAGCGGGGCCAGGGCCCGCCCGAAGCGCTCGGCCCAGGCGACCGAGACGGCGTCCACGACGCCCACGGTGCCGTGCCCCGCGGCCCGGCCCCCGGCCGTACGCAACAGCCGCAGCGCCGTCGCCACGTCGCCGCTCAGCAGCGCGACGGCCCCGCACTCGCGGAAGGGGAGGGAGACCGCGCACGCGCTTTCGTACGTCGCCGCCACCGGCGAGACCGGTGAGGCGGCGGGCGCCTCGGCGAGGCAGATCAGATGGATGCCGGCGGCCGCGCCCGCTCCGGCGAGCCGCGCGGTCGTCTCGCGCAGCGCCGCCGAACCCGGGTCCCCGTCCACGATCACGACCGTGGCCGGGCCTTCGTGGCGGGCGGCGGCCTCGGCGACGGCCGCGCGGTCGGCGCTCGGCCAGCCGGGGCCGAGCGGTCCGTCGTCGAGACGGCGGGTGAGCTCGGTCGTACGGGCCTCGGCCTGATCGCGGTCGTAGGCGAGGAGCAGGCGGCAGTCCTGGCCGTGCGCAGGCCGCAGGTGGGGGAGCCAGCCGAGCCAGCCCCAGGCGCGGCGCCGCTCCTCCAGGGAACGGCCGCGGTCCGCGCTGATCAGCACGATCTCCAGCTCGGAGGGGGAGTGCAGGGCGGCGAGCTGGGCCACGACGGAGCGGGCGAGACCGGCGAGGCGGTCGCCGGGCCCGGCCAGGCCGAGCGACCCGGCCTCCCGCAGCCCGACGGTGACGGGCACGCCGGACAGCTCGGCGCGATCGGTCGTCCCGAGGCGGACCACGAGCGATTCGGGGTGGCCGGGTCCGCGCTCCCAGAGCCGGGGGCCCGGGCCGAGCGCGGTCAGCAGCACGGCGGCCGGGTCCGGCCAGGTCTCGGGGGCCGGGAGCGGCCGCCCGTCCGCCCGGTCCGCGGCGAACACGCCGCCGACGCCGGGGTCGTCGCCGGCCTCGGGCACCGTCGCCTCGCCCCTGGCCCCGGTCAGCCGGCGCGCCCACGCCCCTATCCCGCGCTTGCCGCGCACCGGCGAGGCGGCCTGACGGCGGGTCCTGCCGTGGGCGTCGCCCTCGCCGTCCCACGCCTCCTCGGCGCGCGCGTGACCGAGGGGGCCTCCGTGGGTGGCGTCGTCGGTGCGGGAGTGGGCGGGGTGGGGGCGCAGCCCGTCGCGCGCGGGGGTCGCGCCCGGCGTCGGGGCCGGGGTCGGCCAGGAGTCCGTGGCGCGGTCCGCCTCGGCACCGTGCGGACCGGCGCCCGGGTCCCGCCGCGCGTCCAGGGGTGTACCGCCGGTGCGGGAGCCGTCGTCCGCGCCGGTGCGGCGGGCGTCCGTGACCGCCCGGTCGCGCGCGTCCACGGGGTGCACGGCCCCGGAGAGCGTTCCCGAGGCCGCCCCTGAGCCGGCGCCCCGGTCGTGGCCCGCGCCGGTCCCGGCCGGGTCGCCTCCGGTCCCGGTCCCGACCCGCAGGTGGCCTTCGCCGTCCGGGGTCGTGGGCAGCGAGTCCGTACCGCAGTCGCCCGGGCCGGCCAGGCGCACCGCGGACTCGCCCAGACGCAGGAGCGCGCCGGGCGACAGGCGGACGGGGCGGGCGCCGACGGGCTCGCCGTCCAGCGTCGTGCCGTTCGTGGAACCGAGGTCCGCGACCGTGACCCGGCCGTCGTCGCCGACCGTCACCGTGCAGTGCACCCGGGAGACGTCGGGGTCGTCGAGCGGGACGTCCGCGTCGAGGGAGCGGCCGACCCGGATCGGGCCGCCGTGCAGGAGGTGCACCCCGCCGGCGTCCGGACCCGCGACCACGTGGAGCCGGGCCGAGGCGCCTTCGCCCACTCGGTCGTCCGCGCCGGGAACCTGGAGGGTGAGGACCGCGCCGTCGACCAGCGGGGGCTCGCCGAGGGAGCACCGCCGGGTGTCGAGCCGCTCCGGGCCGGCGTAGAGCACCGTGGTGCCGGAGGAGGAGGTCTCCGGGCCGGAGACGGCCGCGGCGAGCTGGGAGGCCACGGCGGCCAGCGCCGTCCCCGCGGGGGCGGTGACGAGCACGTCGCAGGCGCGCCCGGTGCCGTGGCCGGCGTGCGGCGCGAGGACGGTCAGCCGGATCTGCATCGCCGTCAGCGGTCCCTTCTGCGCGTGGTGCCCGGCAGGGGAGCCGCCCTGTGACCTCCCCCACCCGCACGGACGCGTCGTCCGGTACAGGTCGGCACGGCGCGGGGCTCCCGACCCCTGATGCGACGTGCTGTGTGCATCCTCGCACCTGCCGCTGACAACCCGCCCGCGGGTCGCCTCGAAGTGATCTTGAATGGTCGGCTGTGGACGTAAAAGTGCCTGGTTGGGTACGGCTCGCGTCGCTTCCCGCAACCTCCGGTACGACAAATGCGTCTTGTTTTCGGACAAGTCCTGCGCCGGAATCGGCCGTCTCGCGATCGTCCGCTGACCCGTTCGGCGGCACTAAAGTGGGTTGGACCCCCGGACGGGTCACAAAAGAGGACAGGGACCGCGGGGGGTCCAGGACCACGATCAGCAGGGAGCGCGTGACGTGCGGCCAATCGGCAGCAAGTACCTGCTCGAGGAGCCGCTCGGCCGCGGCGCCACGGGCACCGTCTGGCGAGCCCGCCAGCGGGAGACGGCGGGCGCCGAGGCCGCCGTGCCGGGCCAGCCCGGAGAGACCGTCGCGATCAAGGTCCTCAAGGAGGAGCTGGCCAACGACGCGGACATCGTGATGCGCTTCCTGCGCGAGCGGTCCGTGCTGCTCCGGCTCACCCACCCCAACATCGTGCGGACCCGCGACCTGGTCGTCGAGGGTGACGTCCTCGCCCTGGTCATGGACCTCGTCGAGGGCCCGGACCTGCACCGCTACATCCGTGAGAACGGTCCGCTCACCCCGGTCGCCGCGGCGCTGCTCACCGCGCAGATCGCCGACGCCCTCGCCGCCAGCCACGCCGACGGCGTCGTCCACCGCGACCTGAAGCCCGCCAACGTCCTGCTCGCCGAGCGCGACGGACGGATGCACCCGATGCTCACCGACTTCGGCATCGCGCGCCTCGCCGACTCCCCCGGCCTGACCCGTACGCACGAGTTCGTCGGCACGCCCGCGTACGTCGCGCCGGAGTCGGCCGAGGGCCGCCCGCAGACCTCCGCCGTCGACATCTACGGCGCCGGCATCCTGCTCTACGAACTGGTCACCGGGCGTCCCCCGTTCGCGGGCGGCACGGCCCTGGAGGTCCTCCACCGGCACCTCAGCGAGGAGCCGCACCGCCCCTCGACCGTCCCGGGGCCCCTGTGGACGGTGATAGAGCGCTGCCTGAGCAAGAACCCGGACCGCCGGCCCAGCGCCGAGAACCTGGCCCGCGCGCTGCGCACGGTCGCGTCCGGCATCGGCGTGCACGCCACGCCCGCCCAGATCGAGGCGGCCGACGGCGTCGGCGCCCTGCTCGGCCCCGACCCGGCGCCCGCCCCCGTCCCGGAGACGCCCGGAGCGGCCGACCCGACCCAGGTGCTGCCCAGCGGCGCCGGGGCCCACCAGTACGACCCGGCCGCCGCCACCAGCGTCATGCCGACCAGCGGTCCGGGGGCGGGCGCCGACCCGACCGCGGTCCTGCCGCCCGTACCCGCCCAGCCGCCACAGGCTCCGCAGAGCGACGAACCGCACCCCTGGCAGAGCCAGCTGCGCGCGGCGCGCGACCGCAACGAGCAGACGCAGGTGCAGTACCTGGACCCGAGCCAGGACCCGCTGCGCCGGCGACCCCAGCGCCAGCCGCAGCCCTACACGCCGCAGCCGCAGCCGCCGCAGCGACAGCAACCGCAGCAGTACCAGCAGCCGCAGCAGCACCAGCAGCGGCCGCCGCAGCGGCAGCAGTACGCCCCGCAGCAGCCTCCGCAGCAGCAGTACGCGCCGCAGCCCCAGCAGCAGTACCGGCCGCCGCAGCCGCCGCCCCAGGCGCCGGCCCCGCGTGAGCCGCGCCCGCCGCGCGCACGCAGCGCGAACCCCATGCGGATCCCCGGCCTTGGCTGCCTCAAGGGCTGTCTGTTCACGATCGTGCTGTTCGTGGTCGCCGGCTGGCTCATCTGGGAGCTGACCCCGCTGCAGAGCTGGGTCGCCGAGGGCAAGGGCTACTGGGAGGCGATCGGGGACATGATCTCGTCGGTCTCCACCTGGGTCTCCGAGCTCGGCAGCAGCGCGGGCAGCGGTACGACCACCGGCGGTACGGGGCGGTAGTTCCGCCCCCTACCGGCGGTACGGGGCGGCAGTACTGCCGATTTATCGACTTCCGAGGGGTGATTTCCCCTCGGAAGTGACGACCGGCGCCCGGGGACGCGTAACTTTGTCGCGACCGCCAGCCGCTGAGGGAGCAGTCTTGGCACGGAATATCGGCAGCCGCTACACGGCCCACCAGATCCTCGGGCGGGGCAGCGCCGGCACGGTGTGGCTCGGCGAGGGCCCCGAAGGCCCCGTCGCCATCAAGCTGCTGCGCGAGGACCTGGCCTCCGACCAGGAGCTCGTCGGACGCTTCGTCCAGGAGCGCACCGCCCTGCTCGGTCTCGACCACCCGCGGGTGGTCGCCGTCCGCGACCTCGTCGTCGACGGCAACGACCTCGCGCTCGTCATGGACCTGGTCCGCGGCACCGACCTGCGTACCCGTCTCGACCGCGAGCGGCGGCTCGCCCCCGAGGCGGCAGTCTCGATCATCGCCGACGTCGCCGACGGTCTCGCGGCGGCGCACGCCGCCGGAGTCGTCCACCGGGACGTCAAGCCGGAGAACATCCTCCTCGACATGGAGGGCCCGCTCGGCCCCGGCGGCTCCCACCCCGCGCTCCTCACCGACTTCGGCGTCGCCAAGCTCATCGACACCCCGGGCCGCACCAAGGCCACCCGGATCATCGGCACGCCGGACTATCTGGCCCCGGAGATCGTCGAGGGCCTGCCCCCGCGCGCCGCGGTCGACATCTACGCCCTGGCCACGGTGCTGTACGAGCTCCTGGCCGGGTTCACGCCCTTCGGCGGAGGCCACCCCGGCGCGGTGCTGCGCCGGCACGTCACCGAGACCGTCGTCCCGCTGCCGGGAATCCCCGAGGAGCTGTGGCAGCTGATCGTCCAGTGCCTGGCGAAGGCGCCCGCCTCCCGCCTGCGCGCCTCGGAGCTGGGCGTCCGGCTGCGCGAGGTCCTGCCGCTGCTCGCCGGGATCCCGCCGCTCGACGTGGACGAGCCGGACGCCGAGCCCGCCGCGGAGCCGCAGGACGAGGACCCGTACCCGACGGGCGCCGCCGCGACGGCCGGCGGGTCCGCCCCGCGCCGGGCCGCCGTCCCGCTGGTCCCGGGTGCCTCACCCGACTCCAACCGCGACACGCACACCTCCATGCGCGTTCCCGCCCCCGACGAGCTCTCCGGCGGCCCCCTGGGCACCGCCCGCGCCCCCCGCCCGGCCGGCGCCCGGCGCCCCGGCTCCGCCCGCCACAAGGCGGAGGCGGTTCGCAAGCGCCGCCTCACCCTCTCCATCGCCGCGGTCGTGGTCGTCGGCGCCCTGGGCGCGGGCGGTTACCTGGCGACGGCGGGCGACTCCGACACCCCGCCCCAGGACTCCAAGACGTCCACGCATCCCTGAGATCCCCGGGGCGCGCCCCGACCGGTGACCTCCGACTTCGGACCGGGGCCCCGTCCCCCTCGACCCGGCCCAGCGCCCCCACCCGGCCGGCCCTCCGGCCGAGGCCGCCTGGCCCCGGACCCGTCCTCCACAGTCCGCTCCGCCCCCCGGAGGCGGGCGGCGGGCCGGGGATCGGCGGGGAGCCGTTACGCTGGACGCGTGGCAGTCGTCGATGTATCCGAAGAGCTGAAGTCCCTCTCCTCGACCATGGGGTCGATCGAGGCCGTCCTGGACCTCGAACAGTTGAGGGCCGACATCGCCGTGCTCGAAGAGCAGGCCGCGGCCCCGTCCCTCTGGGACGACCCGGAGGCGGCGCAGAAGATCACCAGCAAGCTTTCGCACCTCCAGGCCGAGGTCCGCAAGGCCGAGGCCCTGCGCGGCCGGATCGACGACCTCGCGGTGCTCTTCGAGCTCGCCGAGGAGATGGACGACCCGGATACCCGCACCGAGGCCGAGGCGGAGCTCGTCTCCGTCCGCAAGGCGCTGGACGAGATGGAAGTCCGTACCCTCCTGTCCGGCGAGTACGACGAGCGCGAGGCGCTCGTCAACATCCGGGCCGAGGCGGGCGGCGTCGACGCCGCCGACTTCGCCGAGCAGCTCCAGCGCATGTACCTGCGCTGGGCCGAGCGCCACGGCTACGGCACGGAGATCTACGAGACCTCGTACGCGGAAGAGGCCGGCATCAAGTCGACCACCTTCGTGGTGAAGGCCCCCTACGCCTACGGCACGCTCTCCGTCGAGCAGGGCACCCACCGCCTGGTGCGCATCTCGCCCTTCGACAACCAGGGCCGCCGCCAGACCTCCTTCGCGGGCGTCGAGATCCTCCCGGTCGTGGAGTCGTCCGACCACGTGGAGATCGACGAGTCCGAACTGCGCGTGGACGTCTACCGCGCGTCGGGTCCGGGCGGCCAGGGCGTCAACACCACGGACTCGGCGGTGCGCATCACGCACATCCCGACCGGCATCGTGGTCTCCTGCCAGAACGAGCGCTCGCAGATCCAGAACAAGGCGAGCGCCATGAACGTCCTCCAGGCCAAACTCCTCGAGCGCCAGCGCCAGGAGGAGCGGGCCAAGATGGACGCCCTGAAGGGCGACGGCGGCAGCTCCTGGGGCAACCAGATGCGTTCGTACGTCCTGCACCCGTACCAGATGGTCAAGGACCTCCGTACGGAGTTCGAGGTCGGCAACCCGCAGGCGGTCCTGGACGGCGAGATCGACGGCTTCCTGGAGGCCGGCATCCGCTGGCGCAAGCAGCAGGAGAAGTAAGGACTTTCGGTTCACCACGCCGGGCCCCTCGCACACGTCGTTGCGAGGGGCCCGGCGCTGTCGTGCCCGGACGGCCTTCGCGGGCGGGAGGTCTGACGCATGATCAGGTGCCCTCGCGTCGTTCGCGGGCGCAAGCGGAAACAGTGCTGGTGGGACGCTTTGTCGACAAGGGAACTGCCGCGGGGGAGGCGGAAGTTCCGCGTTTACGTCACAGTTGCATCCCCGCATGCCGGTCACCTGGTGATCTTTCGGGCATCGCACGCGCAACGACCTTGACGCGTATGCGGAAACTCGCAAGGGTGACACGCGGCATGCGTAATTCTGGGGCGCGTGTGAACGGGGACCGGTTGAGTGATCGCCGCTCCCGAGGCCCGCGGCCCCGAGCGCAGCCCCATGACGAGATTGAGCTACTGGGGGTAGCAGGCATATGACGAAGAAGACGCGGGTTCGCCTCGCGCGGATAGCTGCCGGGACGGTAGTCGTCGCCGGTGCGTCCCTGACCGCGGCCGGTGCCGCGCAGGCGGTCGGGGTGGGCGTCGAGATCGGCGGCCTGAGCGCCTCGGTCGAGATCGCCTCCGACCCGTGTGAGGAAGTGGGCGGAGTCTGCGAGCCCCCGACCACGGGTGGCGGTGAGCAGCCGACGACGACCGGTGGCGGTGAGCAGCCGACGACGACCGGTGGCGGTGAGCAGCCGACGACGACCGGTGGTGGCGAGCAGCCGACGACCACGGGTGGCGGTGAGCAGCCGACGACGACCGGTGGTGGCGAGCAGCCGACGACCACGGGTGGCGGTGAGCAGCCGACGACGACCGGTGGTGGCGAGCAGCCGACGACCACGGGTGGTGGCGAGCAGCCGACGACCACGGGTGGTGGCGAGCAGCCGACGACCACGGGCGGCAACGGAAACAACGGCGGTACCACCACGAACGGTGGCAACGGCAACAACGGTGGTACCACCACCACCAGCGGCGGCACCACCAGCACCAGCGGTGGCTCGTCGACCTCCACCGGCGGCTCCACGGGTGGTTCCACCGGCGGCTCCACCGACGGTGGCGGCAACACCTGCACCGTCGACCTCGACGGCGCCGAGTGCGTCGACAACAACCCGGGCACCAACAACGCCGGCTCGCAGCCCGTCGAGCAGGGCAAGGCCAAGGAGGAGCTGGCCGAGACCGGCGCCGCCGAGACCTCGTTCCTGATCATCGGCGCCGCGACGATGATCGCCGGCGGCATCGGCTTCCGGATGCTCCCGCGCCTCGTCGGCGGCGGGCGCGCCGCCGTCTGAGCGGATCCGCCGTACGGTGAGGCCGTGAGGCCGCACGCATGACGAAGAGGGCCGGGGGGCGAACCTCCGGCCCTCTCTCGTGTCCGGCTCGTATGCGGAGTACTACGCGGTCTGCAGCGCCGCGAGCAGCGCCGCCATCGCCACGAGGGCGATCACCAGTGCCAGCAGCATTCCGGGGGTCAGACCCGTCGACGGGTCCATGCGCTCCCGGTTCGCGCGGCAGACGGGACAGCGGCCCTCCGCGACGGGGGCCGCGCAGTTGGCGCACACCAGTCGGTCGTAGGTCATGCGCTCTCCTCTCCCGCACAGGGATCCTCACCACGGTCAACGCAGAGCGGTACCCGTGCGTTCCCCCTACCACTGTGCCAGCTCCCGGGCGTTTCGGCGCGGCCCGTCGGATTACACCCGGATCGCCTGCGTTCTGCCTGGAGGGGCGAAAAGGATAAAGCACGCAAGCCGGGACCGCGACTGCGCAGGCCATCCCGTGTCGCGTAAGGTCGCGCACACCTACTCCCGGCCGACCGTGGTGCATCCGTGATCCGATTCGACAACGTCTCCAAGTCCTATCCGAAGCAGAACCGCCCCGCGCTCCGGGATGTATCCCTGGAGATCGAGAAGGGGGAGTTCGTCTTCCTCGTCGGTTCCTCCGGCTCCGGAAAGTCGACTTTCCTCCGGCTGATCCTGCGCGAGGAGCGCTGCAGCCACGGCCAGGTGCACGTCCTCGGCAAGGACCTCGCCCGGCTGTCCAACTGGAAGGTGCCCCACATGCGGCGCCAGCTCGGGACCGTCTTCCAGGACTTCCGGCTGCTGCCCAACAAGACCGTCGCCGAGAACGTCGCCTTCGCCCAGGAGGTCATCGGCAAGCCGCGCGGAGAGATCCGCAAGGCCGTGCCCCAGGTCCTCGACCTCGTCGGTCTGGGCGGCAAGGAGGACCGCATGCCGGGCGAGCTGTCCGGTGGTGAGCAGCAGCGCGTCGCCATCGCCCGGGCCTTCGTCAACCGGCCCATGCTGCTGATCGCGGACGAGCCCACCGGCAACCTCGACCCGCAGACCTCCGTCGGCATCATGAAGCTGCTCGACCGCATCAACAGGACAGGGACCACCGTCGTCATGGCGACCCACGACCAGAACATCGTCGACCAGATGCGCAAGCGCGTCATCGAGCTCGAAAAGGGCCGTCTCGTCCGCGACCAGGCGCGCGGCGTCTACGGATACCAGCACTGAGCAGGTAGGGGATAGAACACCATGCGCGCTCAGTTCGTGCTCTCCGAGATCGGTGTCGGTCTCCGGCGCAATCTCACGATGACCTTCGCCGTCATCGTCTCCGTGGCCCTCTCGCTCGCCCTCTTCGGCGGCGCGCTGCTCATGCGCGAGCAGGTCAGCACGATGAAGGACTACTGGTACGACAAGGTCAACGTCTCCATCTACCTCTGCAACAAGGCGGATGCCGCGGCCGCGACGGGCAAGTGCGCCAAGGGTGCGGTCACGGCCCAGCAGAAGGAGCAGATCGAGGCCGACCTGAAGAAGATGGACATCGTCGAGACCGTCTACTACGAGTCGGCCGACGAGGCGTTCAAGCACTACAAGGAGGAGTACAGCGACACCGCCATCGCCTCGGTCATCACGCCGGACCAGATGCCGGAGTCGTTCCGGGTCAAGCTCAAGGACCCGGAGAAGTACAAGGTGGTCGCGACCGCCTTCGCGGGCCGCGAGGGCGTCGAGTCGGTGCAGGACCAGCGGAACATCCTGCAGAACCTCTTCGACCTGATGAACGGCATGAACATCGCCGCCCTCGGCGTCATGGGTCTCATGCTGGTCATCGCGCTGATGCTGATCGTCAACACCGTCCGCGTCTCTGCCTTCAGCCGCCGTCGCGAGACCGGCATCATGCGGCTGGTCGGCGCCTCCAGCTTCTACATCCAGATGCCGTTCATCATGGAGGCCGCGTTCGCCGGACTCCTGGGCGGCGCGGTCGCCTGCGTGCTGCTGCTCGTCGGCCGGTACTTCCTCATCGACCACGGCATCGCCCTCGCGGACAAGATGCAGTTGGTCAACTTCATCGGCTGGGACGCGGTCCTCGCCAAGCTGCCGCTCGTCATCGCGATCGGCCTGCTGATGCCGGCCCTTGCCGCCTTCGTCGCGCTGCGCAAGTACCTCAAGGTGTGAGAAGAGCCGCCTGAGTGCTCCGGGCGCCGTACGGTCAACCACCGTACGGCGCCTTTCGCTTGTCCTAGAGTGGGCGACATGCCGGACGGCCCCGGGCTGCGTCCCGACCACTGTCTCCGGCCCCGCGGAGTGCTCCGTGGGGCCGTCCTGACGTTCGTATTCGCCGGCGTGCTCGCCACCGCGGCCGTCACCGGGGCGCTGCCCCGGCAGGAGCCGGACACCGCGGGGGTCGCCCCGTCGCGGGCGACCGTGGACCGCGGAGCCCTCAACCGCGCCGCCGCCGAGGCGATGGCCGACGGCAAGTCCGGCAAGCAGGCCGCCGAGGAGTTCGTCAGCCGCAGCGGAGACCGCTGGGGCGCGGTGTACGGGGCCGCGGAGTACGAGGAGTTCGAGCAGGCCCTCGACGGCTCGTACACCGGCGTCGGCATCTCCGCCCGGAAGGCGGGGGAGGGGCGGGTCGAGATCAGCCGCGTCCACCCCGGCGGGCCCGCCGCCCGGGCCGGGCTGAAGGCCGGCGACCGCCTCGTCACCGTCGACGGACGCCCCGTCGGCGCCCTCTCCGTCTCCGAGGTCGTCTCGCTCCTGCGCGGCGACGGCGTCTCCGGCTCGCCCGTCGCCCTCGGCGTCGAGCGGGGCCGCTCCGCCTGGACCGAGACCCTCCGCAGGGCCCGGCTCGCCACCGAGGACGTCACCGTGCGCCGCCTCGACGACGGGACCGTGCTGATCAAGGTGTCCGCCTTCACCAAGGGCACGGGCGAGCGGGTACGGGACGCGGTACGGCGTGCCCCCGCCGGCGCCGGAGTCCTGCTGGACCTGCGCGGCAACGCCGGAGGTCTGGTCGCCGAGGCCGCCGTCGCCGCCTCCGCCTTCCTCGACGGCGGTCTGGTCGCCACCTACGACGTCGAGGGGGAGCAGCGGGCGGTGTACGCGCAGAACGGCGGGGACACCGCCCGGCCCGTGGTCGCGCTGATCGACGGCGGCACCATGAGCGCCGCCGAGCTGCTCACCGGGGCCCTGAAGGACCGCGGCCGGGCGGTCACGGTCGGCTCGCGCACCTTCGGCAAGGGCGCGGTGCAGATGCCGAGCACCCTGCCGGACGGGTCCGTCGCCGAGCTGACCGTCGGCCACTACCGCACCCCGGCCGGCCATGGCGTCGACGGCCGGGGCATCACCCCGGACCTGGCGGTCAGCGAGCGGGCCGAGGAGCGGGCCAGGACGGTATTGAGTGGCCTCGGAGGGGGGTCGTAGTGCGAAAATGGCCGCACTATGGCAAAGGGACTCGTGAACGTGCAGGGCAAGCCTGCCAAGAAGAAGGACGCCGACAAGGCTCCTGAGCGCAAGATCATCGCGCAGAACAAGAAGGCGCGGCACGACTACCACATCGTCGACACCTACGAGTGCGGTGTCGTGCTGATGGGCACCGAGGTGAAGTCGCTGCGGATGGGCCGGGCCTCGCTCGTCGACGGCTTCGTCCAGATCGACGGCCACGAGGCGTGGCTGCACAACATCCACGTGCCCGAGTACTTCCAGGGGAGCTGGACCAACCACGCGGCGAAGCGGAAGCGCAAGCTGCTGCTGCACCGCGAGGAGATCGACAAGCTGGAGTCGAAGTCGCAGGAGACGGGTCACACGATCGTGCCCCTCGCCCTGTACTTCCTCAACGGCCGGGTCAAGGTCGAGATCGCGCTAGCCAAGGGCAAGAAGGAGTACGACAAGCGGCAGACGCTCCGCGAGAAGCAGGACACGCGGGAGACGAACCGCGCGATCGCGGCGGCGAAGCGGCGCCAGCGGGCCGCCCAGGTCTGACCCGCTCCGGGCCCGCGGGAATACGCTGGCAACGGCCCCCGTTGTTCACGTACGATGGGCCTCGCACCTCGAAGCGGGTGCGTCTTTGAAAAATCAACATGGGGATGATCGGTTTCGACAGCGGATGTCGAAGCAGGGGAAGCGTGTCGAGGAAGCGGCAATGATCTCGTAAACCATATGTCGCAACCAATAATCGCCAACTCCAAGAGCGATAACTCCCGCTTCGCCCTCGCTGCCTAATTTTAGGTAACGAGCAGAAGCCTCTGTGAGGAGCGTCAGCCCGGGGATGGTCCCGACCCGGATCCTGGCGTCATTAAGGGATCTAAACCTCTAGCCCCGGTCACGGGGGCCTGAGGGAAATCAAACAGTGACTGAGCCCGTCGGAGACTTGTCCGCGTGATCTCCGGGGCTGAGAAACTCCTAGCGGACTGCGCACGGAGAAGCCCTGATTCTGCACCGTTGGACGCGGGTTCGATTCCCGCCATCTCCACCGAGCGTCCGAGCGGTTCGCCCGCCCGGACACCTCATCCCATGTGGGCGAAGGCCCGGCAGTCGTCACGACGACCGCCGGGCCTTCGTCGTACCCACCCCGAGCAGCAGGGCCAGGACCAGTGCCAGGGCGGCCGCCGCCGTCGGGATCAGGAAGCCGTACGCCGTCGTCGGCGCGTGCTCGACGGTCCAGCCGCCGGCCGCCGAACCGGCCGCGATGCCGCCGAAGAGGGCGGTCACCGCCAGGGTCATGCCCTCGTTGAGCCGCCCGGCCGGGGTCAGCCGCTGGACCAGGCCCATCCCCGTCAGCATCGTCGGAGCGGTCGCCATCCCCGCCGCGAGCAGACCGACCGCCAGGGCCGCGAGGGAGTCCGCCGCGGCGCCCAGGAAGGGCAGCGCCATCAGGACGGTCATCGCCGCGAGGCAGGTCCGCAGGCCGGCCGAGCGCCCCGCGCGGCCGTAGACCAGGCCCGCCGCGCACGAGCCGGCGGCCTGGAGCGCCAGCACGGGCCCGGCGAGCGGGCCGTTCACATGGGCGAGTGTGACCACCTCCATCGCGCCGAAGACCGCGCCCGTGGCCAGGAAGACGCCGAGCAGCGGGGCCATCCCGGGCGCCCGCAGCGGGGAGCCGGAGCCGGCGGCGCGCGGTGTGGCCGGGGGCTCGGTGGAGCGCTGGGCGGCGAAGACGAGGACCCCGGTGAACAGCAGGACCGCGCCGGTCAGCGTCCCCGCCTCCGGGAAGAGACCCGCGCAGAGGAACGCGGCCAGGACCGGGCCCAGCATGAAGCACAGCTCGTCCACGGCCTGCTCGAAGGCGTTCGCCGTGTGCAGGGCCGCCGCGTCGCCCCGGAGGAGGTGCGCCCAGCGGGCCCGGGACATCCCTCCCGTGTTGGGGGTCGTGGCGGTCGCCGCGTACGCCGCGAAGAGGGTCCAGGACGGCGCCTGGTGACGTACGCACAGCACCAGCGCGAGCGAGCCCAGCGCGGCCAGCGCCGCCGCCGGGACGGCGACCCGGGCCTGGCCGTACCGGTCAACGAGCCGAGCCGTCCACGGGCCGACCACGGCCGTGGTGGCCAGGCCCGTGGCGATGACCGCGCCGGCGAGCGCGTACGAGCCGTACGACCCGGCGATCATGATCACCGCGCTGACGCCGAACATCCCCATCGGCAGACGGGCGACCAGATTGGGGAGGGTGAAGGCGCGGGCGCCCGGGGTCGAGAAGAGGCGGAGGTAGGGGCTGGCGGGCCTGGAGGGCGTACGCGGCTCGCGGTAGCGGGGGGCGAACGCGGGCCCGGACGGCGTGAGCGTGAGGTCGTGCGGCATGACGCAAGCCTCACGGCAGCGGCCCCGGGCGGTCCAACACCTGATCGGTGGTGATTGACGCACTCCTGTTGTTGAATGCGGGGTGGCTCCTTCCCCGGCTCGGCCCCCCGTCCCGTCGACGGCGCGGCCCTCCGTCCCCTCCCCGGCGTCGTCCCCGGCGCCCTCGGCGTACGCGCACGACATCGAACCGCGGCTCCTGCGCGCCTTCACCGCCGTCGCCGACGAACTGCACTTCACCCGTGCCGCCGCCCGGCTCTACCTCGCCCAGCAGGCGCTCAGCCGCGACATCCGGCGGCTGGAACGGGATCTGGGCGCCGAGCTGTTCGTGCGGACCACCCGGAAGGTCACGCTCACCCCCGACGGCGAGCGGCTCCTGCCGTACGCGCGGACGGTGCTGGCGGCCTGCGACGCGCTCGCCGACGCCTTCCGGGCGGAGCCCCGGCCGCTGCTCGTCGACCTCAACGCCACGGACCTGTCGAACAGCCGCGTCCTGGAGCGGGCGCGCGAACTCGCCCCGGAGCAGGAGCTGATGGCCCGCTACGAAGGCGGTCTCGCCGGAGCCGCCGCACAGATCCTCTCCGGCGGCCTCGACGTCTCCTTCGGCCGGTTCGGCGGCCTCGGACCCGCCGACCGGGCGGGGCTCGCCTCCCACTTCGTACGGTACGAGGCGATGGCCGTGCTGCTGCCCGAGGACCACCGGCTCGCCCACCTGGCGGCCGTACCGCTGGCCGCGCTGGCGGGCGAGAGCGTCTACGCGGCGGCGGGCAACGACCACACCCGCGAGTGGACCGACCTGGCCGCCCGCCTCTTCGAGGGCCGGGGCATCGCCGTGGCGCCCCGCGCGCCCAGGGCCGTGGGGAAGGAAGAGTTCCGCCGGATCATGGCCAAGCTCGGCGTCCCCGCCCTCGTGGTGGTCGACTTCCCGCCCTACCCGGGGAGCGTGGTGCGACCCCTCGTCGATCCGGTGCCGCTCTCGCCGGTGAGCCTGGTGTGGCGCAGGGGCCTGCGGAATCCGGGCCTTGACGCGCTGCGCACGGCCGCGGCGGAGATCGGCGCCCGCGAGGGCTGGCTGGACCGGCCGGCCGGCTCCTGGCTCCCGGACGGAGAACCGGGACTCCCGGCGGCCTGAGGCCCCGCGGGCCTTCAGGCCGCGGGGCGGGGCGGAGTCCCGGCGGGGGCCCGGGCGGCCGTACTCACATCCGCGTCCCGCACCGGGTGAGAGCAAGGTTCCGTACCCGTCACTTCCTGCCACCGGCCTGAAACGCGGCCTCCCTAACGTCTCCCGTAAGAGGTCCGGAGCACCTGGACACTCGGGACCCGACACCGTGGAGGTACCTGATGGGCGGCCGCTGGATCGAACGGTGGGAGCCGGAGGACGAGACCTTCTGGCGTGACCAAGGAGAGCGGATCGCCCGGCGCAATCTCGCCTACTCCGTCTTCTCCGAGCACATCGGCTTCTCGATCTGGAGCCTGTGGTCGGTCATGGTCCTCTTCATGGGGCCGCAGTACGGCATCGACCCCGCCGGCAAGTTCTTCCTGATCGCGACCGCCACGTTCGTCGGCGCGCTCATCCGCATCCCGTACACCTTCGCCGTCGCCCGCTTCGGCGGCCGGAACTGGACCGTCTTCAGCGCGCTGCTGCTCCTCCTGCCGACCGGCCTGGCCTACGCCGTGATGGAGCCGGGCACGTCGTACGGCACCTTCGTCCTGGTGGCGGCGCTCACCGGCGTCGGAGGAGGCAACTTCGCCTCCTCCATGACCAACATCAACGCCTTCTTCCCGCTGCGCAAGAAGGGCTGGGCGCTCGGACTCAACGCGGGCGGCGGCAACATCGGCGTCCCCGTCGTCCAGCTCATCGGCCTGCTCGTCATCGGCACCGCCGGCGCCATGCACCCGCGGATCGTCCTCGGCGTCTACATCCCGCTCATCCTGGTCGCGGCGGTGTGCTCCGCGCTCTTCATGGACAACCTCGCGCCGGTGAAGAACGACACCGGCGCCGTCAAGGAAGCCCTGACCGCCCGGCACACCTGGATCATGGCCTTCCTCTACATCGGCACCTTCGGCTCCTTCATCGGCTACAGCTTCGCCTTCGGCCTGGTCCTGCAGACCCAGTTCGGCCGGACCCCGCTCCAGGCCGCCTCGCTGACCTTCATCGGCCCGCTGCTCGGCTCGCTCATCCGGCCCATCGGCGGCTCCCTCGCCGACAAGCACGGCGGCGCCCGCATCACCCTGTGGAACTTCGTCGGCATGGCGGCCGCCACCTCCGTGGTGATCTACGCCTCGGTCATCGAGTCGCTCGCCGTCTTCCTCGTCGGCTTCATCGCCCTCTTCGTCCTCTCCGGACTCGGCAACGGCTCCACGTTCAAGATGATCCCGGCGATCTTCCTCGCCCAGGGGCACCGCAAGGGACTGGCCGGCGAGCAGGCCGAGGCCTACGGCCGCCGGCTCTCCGGGGCCGCCATGGGCCTGATCGGGGCCGTGGGCGCGCTCGGCGGGCTCGGGATCAACCTCGCCTTCCGGCAGTCCTTCCAGACCACCGGCAGCGGCACCTGGGCCTTCGTCGCCTTCCTCGCCTTCTACGCCGCGGCCCTCGTCGTCACCTGGGCGGTATACCTTCGCCGTCGCGCCGCCGTACCGGACACGGCGGAGGCGGCGGAGGAGGAGAAGCCGCGGCTCGGCTACGCCGAGGTGTGATCGGGAGTGGTCCGTAACGGCCAAGAAATACGGGCGAACCGAGTCTGTCACGCATCACCGTCAGGCTCGGTCGTCATGTACGAGCATGAGCAGGGTCCCCTCGCGGGGTTCACCGTCGGAGTCACGGCGGCGCGGCGCGCGGACGAGCTGAGCGCGCTCCTCCGCCGGCGTGGCGCCGCCGTCGTCCACGGTCCCGCACTGAGGATCGTGCCGCTCGCCGACGACACCGAACTCCTCGCCGCCACCAAGGAACTCATCGACCACGCACCCGACGTCGTCGTCGCCACGACGGCGATCGGCTTCCGCGGGTGGGTGGAGGCGGCGGACGGCTGGGGGTACGGCGAGGAGCTCCTCGACTGCCTGCGCGGCGTCGAGGTCCTGGCGCGCGGCCCCAAGGTCAAGGGCGCGGTGCGGGCGGCGGGCCTCACCGAGTCGTGGTCACCGTCGTCCGAGTCCATGGCCGAGGTCCTCGACCGGCTGCTCGACGAGGGCGTGGCCGGGCGGCGGATCGCGCTCCAGCTGCACGGCGAGCCGCTGCCGGGCTTCGTGGAGGCGCTGACGGCGGGCGGCGCGGAGGTCGTCGGCGTCCCCGTCTACCGGTGGATGCCCCCGGAGGACCTCGGTCCGCTGGACCGGCTGCTGGACGGGGTGCTGAACCGCTCCCTGGACGCGGTGACCTTCACCAGCGCGCCGGCCGCCGCCTCGCTGCTCACCCGGGCGGAGGACCGGGGGGCGCTGCCGGAGTTCCTCGCGGCGCTGCGCGACGACGTCCTCGCGGTGTGCGTGGGGCCGGTGACGGCCCTGCCGCTCCAGGCGCACGGCATCGGCACCCTCCAGCCCGAGCGCTTCCGGCTGGGGCCGCTGGTGCAGCTGCTCTGCCAGGAGCTGCCGTCCCGGGCGCGCACCCTGCCGGTGGCCGGCCACCGCATCGAGATCCGCGGCCACGCGGTCCTCGTCGACGGCGGTCTGCGACCGGTCCCGCCCGCCGGGATGGCCCTGCTCGCCACCCTGGCCCGGCGCCCCGGGTGGGTCGTCTCCCGCGCCGACCTGCTGCGCGCCCTGCCGGGCGCCGGCCGCGACGAGCACGCGGTGGAGACGGCGATGGCCCGGCTGCGGACGGCCCTCGGCGCGCCGAAGCTGATCCAGACGGTGGTGAAGCGCGGCTACCGGCTGGCCCTCGACCCGGCCGCGGACGCGAAGTACGGGGACGGCTAGGCGGCTTTGGCCCCAGGGCCGGCCGCCCTGATCCCCTCCGGGCCCGCGGGCGCACCCGGGCCCGCCCCGGGGGCGGCCCCGCCGCCCGGCCCGTCTGCGGTCCCGGCGACCCGGCCCGGCTGCCACCGGATTCGGCCCGGCCGCCACCGGACCCGCCGGTTGCCGCCGCTCCGGCCGGGGCGCCCGGCGAGCGGCCTGGACACCCCCTAGCCAGACCCCCTCCGGATGGGCACTCTGGTGGGACGCGCACTCGGCCGGCCTTCGAGGGCAAGGTGGTGACAGGGGCATGACCGTACGGTTCGACTCCGGGCGGATGTGCCTGGACCTGGCCGCCCAGCCGCTCGACCGCCCCGAGACGCTCGACCGCTTCCTCCACGCCGCCGGGCTCGTCCCGGCCGCCACGCCGCTGCGCGCCCTGGACCCGCAGTGGCTGGACTCCTTCCGCGAACTGCGCGACTGCGTCGACGACCTGGTCCACGCCCTGCTCGAAGGACGGCGCCCGGGGCCCGCCCTGGAGCGGCTCAACGCCCTCGCCGCCGACTCCGCGCCGCCCGCGCCCCGCGCCGTACGCACCGAGACCGGCCTGCTCGTCCGCGCGCTGAGCCGCGAACCGGAGTGCCGGGGGCTGCTCGCCGCCGTCGCCCGGGACGCCGTCGACCTGCTCACCGACCCGGCCGCCCGCGCCCTGCTGCGCCAGTGCGAGCGCGACGACTGCCGCCGCTGCTACCTCGACACCTCCCGCGGGCACCGCCGCCGCTGGTGCTCCGGCGAACTGTGCGGCAACCGCGAGCGGGTCGCCCGGCACCGGGCGGCCCGCGCCCGTGCCCAGGACCTCGCTCCGCGCTGAACTCGGCGCCGTACGAAGGGGTTTCACGGCGCCCCCGGAAAAAGTTCGCTCCGCCTTGAGAAGAACCCGCTCCGCTTCCGTATCTCCCGACGACAACAAGGTCTCGACCGGGAGGTTCAGGTGCGCAAGGATGCGGCCGTGGCCGATGACCGTCCGCATCGGGCCCGGCATCGCAGCGAGGTGTCACGTCTTCGATCCCCCGTCCCCGACGAGGAGTTGATGCGTGCTCTCTACAGCGAACATGCCGGACCTTTGCTCGCCTTCGTACTGCGCCTCGTCGCCGGTGACCGCCAGCGCGCCGAGGACGTCGTACAGGAGACGCTCATCCGTGCCTGGAAGAACGCCGGTCAGCTCAACCGGGCGACCGGCTCCGTCCGACCTTGGCTGGTGACGGTCGCCCGGCGCATCGTCATCGACGGCCACCGAAGCCGGCAGGCCCGGCCGCAGGAGGTCGACCCGGCACCGCTCGAGGTCCTGCCCGCGGAGGACGAGATCGACAAGGCGCTGTGGCTGATGACGCTCTCTGACGCTCTCGAAGATTTGACCCCTGCCCACCGGGAAGTGTTGGTCGAGACCTATTTCAAGGGGCGTACGGTCAACGAGGCGGCCGAGACCCTGGGCATACCCGCGGGGACCGTCCGCTCCCGCGTGTTCTACGCACTGCGTTCGATGAAGCTCGCGCTGGAGGAGAGGGGGGTATCGGCATGACACCGCCGCATGACGCCGCGGGTGCGTACGTACTCGGCATCCTGGACGACGTCGACACCGCCGCCTTCGAGGCGCACCTGGTGGAGTGCGACCTCTGCACCTCGCACGTGCAGGAGTTCGCCGGAATGGAGCCGATGCTGGCCCTGCTGGCCGACACCGGCGCCCCCTCCGCGGCCCCGCCCGGCGCTTCGTACGCGGGGCCCTCCGGCCAGGACGCGTACGCAGGCCCCGCCGGCTCCGACCCGTACGCCGACGAGGTCTTCGACGCCTTCGCGCCCCGCCCGCCCGCACCCCCCGGCCCGCGCGCCGTCCCGACCGTCCCCGTCACCCTCGGCGCGGCCCCGGACCCCCGGCTCCTGGACCGGCTCATGGACGAGGTGGGCGCCAAGCGGGCCCGCTCGCGCCGCCGCGCCTTCTTCCTCGTCGCGGCCGCCGCCGTCCTCGTCGTCGGAGGCCCGGCCGTCGCTGTGGTCGCCACATCCGACGGCACACGGGAGAACAGGGCGGTCGAACCGCACCCCACCAGCCCCGCCGAGGACGCCTTCTTCCACCACATGGCGGAGAAGGTCCAGGCCACCGACCCGACCACCAAGGTCAGCGCCACGGTCGGCCTGGAGAAGAAGGGCTGGGGCACCCACACCGTGCTGGAGCTCAAGAACGTCAAGGGTCCGCTGAAGTGCCGGCTCGTCGCCGTCTCCACCAGCGGCGAGGAGGAGGTCGTCACCTCCTGGGCCGTGCCGACCTGGGGATACGGCATCCCCGGCGCCGCGACCGAGGCCGCGAGGAACCCGCTCTACGTCCACGGCGGGGCGGCCATGAACCGCGACGACATCGACCGCTTCGAGGTCCGGACCTTCGACGGCGAGCGCCTGGTGGAGGTGGACGCCTGACATTCGGCCCCCGAGTGGCATAAGCTCGACGGCTGTCCCACGGCGGGGACAGTGCACGTCAGAAGGGGGCCTCGGTGGCCGCGCAGGAAGCCGTCGGTGTGGTCGACACGGTCCGGGACCGCGAGATCGGCGTCGAGCAGCACCATCTGGACCAGGTCTACCGCCGCCTCGAGGAGAAGATCCACGAGGCGGAGTTCCTGATGAAGGACGCCGCCCAGCGCGGCCAGGTCGGCACGCCCGGCGCGCTGGCCGAGCGGGACGCCCAGGTCTTCCGGGCCGGCATCCACCTCAACCGGCTCAACAACGAGTTCGAGGACTTCCTCTTCGGCCGGATCGACCTGCTGTACGGCAAGGACGGTGTGAAGGGCCCGGACGGCGCGTACACCTCGGTCGAACCGGCCGACGACGCCGTCCGGCCCGACAACACCGCCGAGATCGGCGAGACGCTCCACATCGGCCGGATCGGCGTCCTCGACGCCGACTACGCGCCGCTGGTCATCGACTGGCGCGCGCCCGCCGCCGCCCCGTTCTACCGCTCCACCCCGGTCGAACCCGGCCGGGTGGTGCGGCGCCGGGTCATCCGCTCCAAGGGCCGCAAGGTCCTCGGCGTCGAGGACGACCTGATGCGCCCCGAGCTGAAGGCGACCCTCGACGGGCACGAACTGCCCGTGATCGGCGACGGCGCCCTGATGGCCGCGCTCGGCCAGGCCCGCAGCCACACCATGCGCGACATCGTCTCCAGCATCCAGGCCGAACAGGACATGGTCATCCGCGCGCCCGCCGCCTCCGTGACGTACGTCGAGGGCGGCCCCGGCACCGGGAAGACGGCCGTCGCCCTGCACCGGGCCGCCTACCTGCTCTACCAGGACCGGCGGCGGTACGCGGGCGGCATCCTCATCGTCTCCCCGACCCCGCTGCTCGTCTCGTACACCGAAGGCGTGCTGCCCTCCCTCGGCGAGGAGGGGCAGGTCGCGATCCGCGCGCTCGGCTCGCTCGTCGACGGGGAGGAGGCCACCACCTACGACGAACCGGCCGTCGCCCGCGTCAAGGGCTCCTCCCGGATGCTCGCCGTCCTGCGCAAGGCGGCCCGCGGCGCCCTGGAGACGCCCGCGCCGAAGCCGGCACCCGACGACGACTCCGGTCAGCTGTCGTTCGGCGAGGAGGACGAGGACACCGCGCCCGCCCCCGCCGCCACCCCCACCCGCCTGCGCGTCGTCGCCTTCGGCCGCCGCCTCGAACTCGAGGCCGACGAACTCCAGCGGATCCGGCACAACGTCCTCGGCGGCACGGCGCCCGTCAACCTGTTGCGGCCGCGCGCCCGGCGGCTGCTGCTCGACGCGCTGTACGCCAAGTCCGGCGCCGTCGGCCGGCACAGCGACCCCGAGCTGGCGGCCGAGCTGCGCTCCTCCTTCGACGAGGACGTCTCCACCGAGGACTCCTTCCTCTCCTTCCTCGACGCCTGGTGGCCCGAGCTCACCCCCCGCCGGGTCCTCGACGCGATGGCCGACGAGAAGCGCCTGGGCCGCTGGGCCCGCCGGATCCTCAACCAGGGCGAGGTCCGGCGGGTGGCCCGCTCGCTGCGCCGCGACGGCCTGTCCGTGCACGACGTGGCCCTCCTCGACGAGCTGCACACCCTCCTCGGAGCCCCGGCCCGGCCCCGCAAGAAGCGGGAGTACGACCCGCTGGACCAGCTGACGGGCTTGGAGGAGCTGATGCCCGTACGGGAGGAGACGCAGCGCGAGCGGGCCGAGCGGCTCGCCGCGGAGCGCACCGAGTACGCGCACGTCATCGTCGACGAGGCCCAGGACCTCACCCCGATGCAGTGGCGGATGGTCGGCCGGCGCGGCCGGCACGCGACCTGGACGGTCGTCGGCGACCCGGCGCAGTCGTCCTGGTCGACGCCGGACGAGGCCGCCGAGGCCCGGGACGAGGCGCTCGGCAGCCGGCCGCGCCGCCGTTTCGAGCTGACCGTGAACTACCGCAACCCCGCCGAGATCGCCGACCTGGCCGCGAAGGTCCTCGCCCTGGCCATGCCCGGCAAGGAGTCGCCCCGCGCGGTCCGCTCCACCGGCGTGGAGCCGCGCTTCGTGGCCGTGCCCGAGTCCAAGGGCGGCACGCCCGATCTGGCCGGGATCGTGCAGTCGGAGGCGAGCCGGCTCCTGGAGCGGGTGGACGGCACGGTCGGCGTCGTGGTCGCCATGAACCGGCGCGCCCAGGCGGCGCGCTGGCTGTCCGGTCTGGGCGACCGGGTGGTGGCGCTGGGCTCCCTGGAGGCCAAGGGGCTGGAGTACGACGCCACGGTGGTCGTCTCGCCCGCGGAGATCGCGGACGAGTCCCCGGCCGGGCTGCGCGTGCTCTACGTGGCGCTGACCAGGGCGACCCAGCAGCTGACGGTGGTCTCGGGAGCCCGGGACGTCCCGGACGCGGCGGGCGTTCCCGACCTGCTGAGGGACTGAGGAGGCGACGCGCGCCGGGCGTAGCCGGAGGCTGATTCAGGTCAACCCGCGCGGGGGGAGTCACTTACCAGGGTGGTTTGTTAGCCTTGGTCGTGGCACCGGCTCGATCCAAGCCCCCGGGCCCAACCTTCGTCCCTTAGAGGGACCACTTGCCGCGAGGCGAGCATGGCGGGTCGGTGCCACTCAGACACCGCTTCGTGCGTACGTACGAAGTCGAGGCCCCTGTCACCTGTGGTGACGGGGGCCTCTTCTGTTTGCCCAGAGTTTCTCGTATGGTGGAAACTACTTTCCGAAAACAAAATGACCGCATTACCTGCTACCGGCAGGTAGGTGCGACCATCGGAGGGCGCCGCCGGGCAACCAGCCGGGGCGGCGTAGCAACGAAGCTCAGGGAAAGCAGAGGAACTCGGCCATGGCAACGGCGCCCAGCGTCTCGTACTCGATGACGGTCCGGCTGGAGGTTCCCGCGAGCGGAACCGCGGTCTCCCAGCTCACCACGGCCGTGGAGTCGCACGGCGGCTCGGTCACCGGCCTCGACGTGACCGCCTCAGGCCACGAGAAGCTTCGGATCGACGTCACCATCGCCGCCACCTCCACCGCGCACGCCGACGAGATTGTCGAACAGCTGCGCACCATCGAGGGTGTCGTCCTCGGCAAGGTCTCCGACCGTACGTTCCTGATGCACCTCGGCGGCAAGATCGAGATGGCGTCCAAGCACCCCATCCGCAACCGTGACGACCTGTCCATGATCTACACCCCCGGCGTCGCCCGGGTGTGCATGGCGATCGCCGAGAACCCCGAGGACGCCCGCCGCCTCACCATCAAGCGCAACTCCGTCGCGGTCGTGACCGACGGCTCCGCCGTCCTCGGCCTCGGCAACATCGGCCCCATGGCGGCCCTGCCCGTCATGGAGGGCAAGGCGGCCCTCTTCAAGCGCTTCGCCGGCATCGACGCCTGGCCGATCTGCCTCGACACCCAGGACACCGACGCCATCGTCGAGATCGTCAAGGCGATCGCCCCGGGCTTCGCCGGCATCAACCTGGAGGACATCTCCGCCCCCCGCTGCTTCGAGATCGAGGCGCGGCTGCGCGAGGCCCTGGACATCCCCGTATTCCACGACGACCAGCACGGCACCGCGATCGTCGTCCTCGCCTCCCTCACCAACGCACTGCGCGTGGTCGGCAAGAGCATCGGTGACGTACGGGTCGTCATGTCCGGCGCGGGAGCGGCCGGTACGGCCATCCTGAAGCTGCTCATCGCGGCCGGCGTCAAGCACGCCGTCGTCGCCGACATCCACGGCGTCGTGCACGCCGGCCGGCCCGACCTCGTCGAGGCCCACCCGGACTCGCCGCTGCGCTGGATCGCCGACAACACCAACCCCGAGGGCGTCACCGGCACCCTCAGGCAGGCCGTCGTCGGAGCGGACGTCTTCATCGGCGTCTCCGCCCCGAACGTCCTCGGCGCGGACGACGTCGCCGCCATGGCGAAGGACTCCATCGTGTTCGCGCTCGCGAACCCGGATCCGGAGGTCGACCCCGCGATCGCCCGCCAGACGGCGGCCGTCGTGGCCACCGGCCGCTCGGACTTCCCCAACCAGATCAACAACGTGCTGGTCTTCCCCGGTGTGTTCCGCGGTCTGCTGGACGCCCAGTCCCGCACCGTCAACACCGACATGATGCTCGCCGCCGCCGCGGCCCTCGCCGACGTCGTCACCGAGGACGAGCTGAACGCGAACTACATCATCCCGTCGGTGTTCAACGACAAGGTGGCCGGCGCGGTCGCCGGCGCCGTCCGCACGGCCGCCAAGTCGGCCGGCCCGGGCGCCGACAGCGGCGCCTGAGAACGGCCGCCGGAACCCTCGGCCCAAGCCGCCGCGCGAGGCCGTCACAGGCCCGCGCAGCGGCCTCAGAGCGGCCCTCATGGGTCGGGGCGGGGCGCTGACGGGCCCCGCGCCGGCCGGTACCTCCGCCTGAGAAACGGCGCGTCGCGAGTCGCCACGCCGTAAACCCGCCTTTAGGGTGGACGTTCGGCTCCAAAGAGTTTCGGCGGAGTCGACGGAACGTCACCATGCCGGTGGCAGTGGCGCTTTTCGTGTGACCCCAGGGGGTGCCGGATTGGCGTTCCCGCCGCTGGTGGGGGCAGGATGCCTATTCGGGCGCGAGGGTCTGTCAGCAGACCCGGGTCCGGGGACTGTCCGAGGGCCCTGGCAGCATCGGCTTCGCTGTGCCCAATGTGCGGCTCCGCCGCGTGGCACGCCTCAACAGCAAGAAGAACACGGGAGTAACAACATGAACCGCAGTGAGCTGGTGGCCGCCCTGGCCGACCGCGCAGAGGTGACCCGCAAGGACGCCGACGCCGTGCTGGCCGCTCTCGCCGAGACCGTCGGCGAGGTCGTCGCCAAGGGCGACGAGAAGGTCACCATCCCCGGCTTCCTGACCTTCGAGCGCACCCACCGTGCCGCTCGCACCGCGCGCAACCCGCAGACCGGCGACCCGATCAACATCCCCGCCGGCTACAGCGTGAAGGTCTCCGCGGGCTCGAAGCTCAAGGAAGCCGCCAAGGGCAAGTAAGGCAACGTGGGCCTGGTCCGCCGCCCCACGGCGGCGGACGAACGGCCCCAGCGGCCTCAGGGCAGCAGGAAGGGCGGTCACCCTGTCAGGGGGTGGCCGCCCTTCCGTTCGTCCGTCTGCGGGCGCTACACCAGCGCGCTGCCCGGCAGCTCGACCTTGGCTCCCAGCTCCACGAGCTTCTCCATGAAGTTCTCGTAGCCGCGGTTGATCAGGTCGATGCCGTGGACCCGCGAGGTCCCCTGCGCCGCGAGGGCCGCGATCAGGTACGAGAAGCCGCCGCGCAGGTCCGGGATGACCAGGTCCGCGCCCTGGAGCTTCGTCGGGCCCGACACGACCGCCGAATGGAGGAAGTTGCGCTGTCCGAAGCGGCAGTCCGAGCCGCCCAGGCACTCGCGGTACAGCTGGATGTGGGCGCCCATCTGGTTCAGCGCCGACGTGAACCCGAGCCGGGACTCGTAGACCGTCTCGTGGACGATGGAGAGGCCGGCGGCCTGCGTCAGGGCCACCACCAGCGGCTGCTGCCAGTCGGTCTGGAAGCCGGGGTGCACGTCCGTCTCCAGGGCGATCGCGTTGAGCGAGCCGCCCGGGTGCCAGAAGCGGATGCCCTCGTCGTCGATCTCGAACGCGCCACCCACCTTCCGGTAGGTGTTCAGGAAGGTCATCATCGAGCGCTGCTGGGCGCCGCGCACGTAGATGTTGCCCTCGGTCGCCAGCGCCGCCGACGCCCACGAGGCCGCCTCCAGGCGGTCCGGGAGCGCCCGGTGGGTGTAGCCGTCGAGCTTGTCGACACCCGTGATCCGGATGGTCCGGTCGGTGTCCATCGAGATGATGGCGCCCATCTTCTGCAGGACGCAGATCAGGTCCTCGATCTCCGGCTCCACGGCGGCGTTGGACAGCTCCGTGACGCCCTCCGCGAGCACGGCGGTGAGCAGCACCTGCTCCGTCGAGCCGACCGAGGGGTACGGCAGCCGGATCTTGGTGCCGCGCAGCCGCTGCGGGGCCTCCAGGTACTGGCCGTCCGCCCGCTTCTCGATGGTCGCGCCGAACTGGCGCAGCACGTCGAAGTGGAAGTCGATCGGCCGGCCGCCGATGTCGCAGCCGCCCAGGCCCGGGATGAAGGCGTGGCCGAGGCGGTGCAGCAGCGGGCCGCAGAAGAGGATCGGGATGCGCGACGAGCCGGCGTGGGCGTCGATGTCGGCCACGTTGGCCGACTCGACGTGCGTCGGGTCGAGGACCAGCTCGCCCGGCTCGTCGCCGGGGCGGACCGTCACACCGTGCAACTGGAGGAGCCCGCGCACCACGCGGACGTCACGGATGTCGGGCACGTTGCGCAGCCGGCTCGGCCCGCTGCCGAGAAGGGCGGCGACCATCGCCTTGGGCACGAGGTTCTTCGCGCCGCGGACGCGGATCTCGCCCTCCAGCGGGGTTCCGCCGTGGACAAGCAGTACATCGTCTGTGCCGGTCATGAATCTCGCGTTCCGGAGTCGTCGGGCAGGGGGCCAGGGAAAAGGGTAAGGGGGCGGAGGCGTCTTGACGGCAGTCCGGAGGGGCCCGGCAGATGTAATGAATTCGGCACAACACCCTCTGTTCATATGATCTTGCGGAGTGTCACCGTCCGTTTGTGTTTCCGGGCGCCGGGCTCATCCGTCCTGAACCGCGTCGGTGTCCATCGGTTCCGAGTGCCCCCGCGAACGCCGAAGATGCGGGATCATGTGTCGCATGACCGAGGTGTCCTCGCTCACAGGGCGGCTGCTCGTCGCCACCCCCGCCCTGGCGGACCCGAATTTCGACCGCGCGGTGGTGCTCCTCCTCGACCACGACGACGAGGGCTCCCTCGGCGTGGTCCTGAACAGACCGACGCCCGTCACGGTCGGTGACATCCTCCTGCCCTGGGCCGATCTCGCCGGGGAGCCGGGAGTCGTCTTCCAGGGCGGGCCCGTCTCCCTCGACGCGGCCCTCGGCCTCGCGGTGATCCCCGGCGACGAGGGCCCCCTCGGCTGGCGCCGGGTGCACGGGGCGATCGGCCTGGTCGACCTGGAGACCCCTCCCGAGCTGCTGGGACCCGCCCTGGGCTCCCTGCGGATCTTCGCGGGGTACGCCGGCTGGGGCCCGGGCCAGCTGGAGTCCGAACTGGGCGACGGCGCGTGGTACGTCGTCGAGTCCGAGCCGGGCGACGTCTCCTCGCCGCGGCCCGAGAGCCTGTGGCGCGAGGTCCTGCGCCGCCAGCGGGGCGACCTCGCGATGGTGGCGACGTACCCGGACGATCCCTCCCTCAACTGAGCCGTCCGGTTTTCAGTACCCTGGGGACCATGAGCACTCTCGAGCCCGAGCGCGGGGCAGGTACGGGAACCCTCGTCGAGCCGACGCCGCAGGTGTCCCACGGTGACGGCGACCACGAGCGCTACGCCCATTACGTCCAGAAGGACAAGATCATGGCGAGCGCCCTCGACGGCACTCCCGTGGTGGCGCTGTGCGGAAAGGTCTGGGTGCCGGGGCGCGACCCCAAGAAGTACCCGGTCTGTCCGATGTGCAAGGAGATCTACGAGTCCATGGGTCCCGGCGGGGACAAGGACAAGGGCAAGGGCGGCAAGGGCGGCGACAAGTAGGACGCCCCCTGCCGTGGAGACGGCCCCCGGTGCGCGCACTTCGGTGCGCGCGCCGGGGGCCGTCTCGCGTTGCACGGGGTGCTTCCGCCGGTCACAGAGTGGTTGAGACCACTTGTCGACGCGCGTGCCCCGCCCTAACCTCTCGCGTGTTGTGCAGCACGAAACGCCCGTTGCGCATGCTGCAACGTCGATTGGTGGGAGCCCCCGTATGAAGCTTTCTGCCCGTATCGCCGCCCCGGTCGCCGCCCTCGTCCTGGCCGGCCTCACCGCCACCGCCTGCGCCCCGCAGACCTCCGACGGCAAGGCCGCGACGGACGAGAAGAGCGGGACCCTGCGCGTCTGGCTCTTCCAGGAGGTCAACAACAAGCCGAAGGAGCAGGTCGTCGAGGCGGCGGTCACCGCCTTCGAGCAGCAGCACGAGGGCGCCGAGGTCGAGGTGGAGTACATCCCCGTCGACACCCGCGCCCAGCGCATCAAGGCCGCCTTCAACGACCCCGAATCCGCCCCCGACCTGATCGAGTACGGCAACACCGACACCGCCGGCTACGTGAAGGACGGCGGGCTGGCCGACATCAGCGCCGAGTTCGGCGCCTGGCCCGACGCCAAGGACACCGACCCCACGGCCGCCTCCTCCGTCACCGTCGACGGCAAGGTGTACGGCGCCCCGCTCTTCGTCGGCGTCCGCGCGCTGTACTACCGCACCGACGTCTTCGCGGAGCTCGGCCTCACCGCCCCGAAGTCGCAGGCCGAACTGATCTCGACCGCCAAGAAGATCCGCAAGGCCAAGCCGGGGCTGTACGGCATCGCCGTCGGCGGCGCCTACACCTACGGCGCGATGCCCTTCCTGTGGGCGAACGGAGGCGAACTCGCCACGCAGAGCGGCGGGACGTACACCTCCGCCGTCAACAGCGAGGCCGCGCGCAAGGGCATCTCCGCCTACACCTCGCTCTTCGGCGACGACAACTGCCCGGCCGCCAAGTGCGCGCAGATGGGCGGCAACGCGACCGTCACCGCCTTCGCCTCCGGCAAGGCCGCCATGGCGATCGGCGGCGACTTCAGCCACGCGGCCGTCGAGGCCGGAGCGGTGAAGGGCAAGTACGCCGTCGTGCCGCTGCCCGGTGTCACGCCCGGCTCGATCGCCCCCGCCTTCGCGGGCGGCAACAACCTGGGCGTGATGAAGAGCAGTGCGCACCGCACGCTCGCCGTGGAGCTGATGAAGTCCCTCGCAGGCAAGGAGACCCAGGGCAGGCTCTTCGACGCGATGGGCTTCCTGCCGACGTACACCGACGTCCGCGCCGAGGCGGCGCGCAAGCAGCCCTTCGTGAAGCCCTTCATCGACTCCCTCGGCGCGGGCGCCAAGTTCGTCCCGGCGTCCCCGGGATGGGGCCAGATCGACGCCTCGCTGGTGCTGCCGACGATGTTCCAGGAGGTCGTCAGCGGGCGCAAGGACGTGAAGACCGCCTCGGACGACGCCGCGAAGAAGATGGACGCGGCCTTCGCCGCCGCGGGCCGATGACGATGACGGCTGCGAACGGTACGACGACGGGCGCGGCGGACGGACCCGCCGCGGCCACCGGCACGGTCCCCGGCCCCCGCGGGGCCGCCCACGGCCCGGCCGGGAAGACGACCGGGAGGGGGACCGGGCCGGCCGCGCGCTCCCGGGGCCGGCACGGCTCCGCCTGGACCCCCTGGCTCTACCTCCTGCCCGCGCTCGTCGTCCTCGGCGGGCTGCTGGTCTACCCCATCTACCAGCTCGGGCTCATCTCCTTCCTGGAGTACACCCAGGCCCAGGTGAGCGGCGGCGAACCGACCTCGTTCCAGGGGTTCGGCAACTACACCGCCCTCTTCTCCGACCCCCAGTTCTGGCAGGTCCTCCTCGCCACCGTCCTGTTCGCCGCCGCCTGCGTCCTCACCACGCTCGCCGTCGGCTGCGCGCTCGCGGTGCTCCTCACCCGCGTACGGGCCCTGCCCCGGCTCGTCCTCATGCTGGCCGCGCTCGGCGCCTGGGCCACCCCCGCCGTCACCGGTTCCACCGTCTGGGTCTTCCTCTTCGACCCCGACTTCGGGCCCGTCAACCGCGTCCTGGGACTCGGCGACTTCTCCTGGACGTACGGGCGCTACAGCGCCTTCGCGCTCGTCCTCTTCGAGGTCGTCTGGTGCTCGTTCCCGTTCGTGATGGTGACGGTGTACGCGGGCATCAAGGCCATCCCGTCCGAGGTCCTGGAGGCCGCCGCCCTGGACGGCGCCTCGCAGTGGCGGATCTGGCGCTCGGTCACCGCCCCCATGCTCAGGCCCATCCTGGTCGTCGTCACGATCCAGTCGATCATCTGGGACTTCAAGGTCTTCACCCAGATCTACGTGATGACGGGCGGTGGCGGCATCGCCGGGCAGAACCTCGTCCTCAACGTGTACGCCTACCAGAAGGCGTTCGCCTCGTCCCAGTACAGCCTGGGCTCGGCGATCGGCGTCGTCATGCTGCTGATCCTGCTCGCCGTGACGCTGGTGTACCTCCGACTGCTGCGCCGTCAGGGAGAAGAACTGTGAGCGCGTTCCGTATCCGGCGGCCGGGGCGGCTCGCCGCCGAGGCGTCCGCCCTCCTCGTCGCGGCCGTCGTCGCCTTCCCGCTGTACTGGATGGTCCTCTCCGCCTTCAAGCCGGCCGGCGAGATCCAGTCGGCCGAGCCCCGGCCGTGGACCCTCTCCCCGTCCCTCGACTCCTTCCGTCGGGTGTTCGAGCAGCAGGAGTTCGGCCGCTACTTCCTCAACTCGCTGATCGTCGCGGGCACGGTCGTCCTCGCCTCCGCCCTGATCGCCTTCCTGGCGGCGACCGCCGTCACCCGCTTCCGCTTCCGGTTCCGGACGACCCTTCTGATCATGTTCCTGGTCGCCCAGATGGTCCCGATCGAAGCGCTGACGATCCCGCTCTTCTTCCTGATGCGGGACGTCGGCCAGCTCAACACGCTGGGCTCGCTGATCCTGCCGCACATCGCCTTCTCGCTGCCCTTCGCGATCTGGATGCTGCGCGGCTTCGTCAAGGCGGTCCCCGAGGCGCTGGAGGAACAGGCCCAGATCGACGGGGCGAGCCGCACCCGCTTCCTGTGGCAGATCCTCTTCCCGCTGGTCTTCCCGGGCCTCGTGGCGACGAGCGTCTTCTCGTTCATCTCGACCTGGAACGACTTCCTCTTCGCCAAGTCGTTCCTCATCAGCGACACCTCGCAGTCGACCCTGCCCATGGCGCTGCTGGTCTTCTTCAAGCCCGACGAGAACGACTGGGGAGGGATCATGGCCGGCTCGACCGTGATGACCGTCCCCGTCCTCGTCTTCTTCGTCCTCGTCCAGCGCCGGCTGGTCTCGGGCCTCGGCGGCGCGGTGAAGGACTGAAGAGCCTCGCCTCCCGCATCCCCGCTTCCCGGGGCCCACGCCGCCCGCCCCTCGCGACCCGTTCCGAAAGGCCGATGCCATGCGTGACGACGACCGCCACCTCCCGCTCATCCCCGCGCCCAGGGCGGTGGAGACCCGGGGGGACGCCTCCGGCCGTCCCGTCCTCGACGCGGCCACCACGCTGGACGCCGGACCGGGGACCGAGGGCGTGGCCCGGTGGCTGCGGTCCTCCCTCGGCGCGGCCACCGGCATGCCGTTCGCCGCCGGCGACGGGCCGCGCTCCGTACGGCTGCGGGTCAGCGCCGAGATCGAGCGGACCGCCGGCCCGGAGGGCTACCGGCTGTCCACCGACGGCTCCGTCGAGGACGTCGCCGTCCTCGTCGAGGGCGGCGGCCCCGCCGGCGTGTTCTGGGGCGTCCAGACGCTCCGTCAACTGCTCGGCCCCGACGCGTACCGCAAGGCGCCCGTCGGGCCCGGCGGAGGGGGCCGGTACCTGCCCGCCCTCACCGTCACCGACGCCCCCCGCTTCGCGTGGCGCGGGTTCATGCTCGACGTGGCACGGCACTTCATGCCCAAGGACGACGTCCTGCGCCAGCTCGACCTCCTCGCCGCCCACAAGCTCAACGTCTTCCATCTCCACCTCACCGACGACCAGGGATGGCGCCTGGAGGTCAAGCGACACCCCCGGCTCACCGAGGTCGGCGCCTGGCGGGCGCGGACGAAGTGGGGGCACCGCGCGTCCCCGCTGTGGAACGAGACGCCGCACGGCGGGTTCTACACCCACGACGACATCCGCGAGATCGTCGCCTACGCCGCCGAGCGGCACATCACCGTCGTCCCGGAGATCGACATCCCCGGCCACTCGCAGGCCGCCATTGCCGCCTACCCCGAACTGGGTAACACCGACGTCGTCGACACCGCCGCCCTCACCGTCTGGGACACCTGGGGCGTCAACCCGAACGTCCTCGCCCCCACCGACACCGTCCTGCGCTTCTACGAGGACGTCTTCGAGGAGGTCCTCGACCTCTTCCCCTCGACGTTCATCCACGTGGGAGGCGACGAGTGCCCCAAGGAGCAGTGGAAGGAGTCGGCGACCGCCCAAGCCCGCATCGAGGAGCTCGGCCTGGCCGACGAGGACGCGCTGCAGTCCTGGTTCATCCGCCACTTCGGCCGCTGGCTCGCCGACCGGGGCCGCCGCCTCATCGGCTGGGACGAGATCCTCGAAGGAGGGAACCGGGCCGGAGGACGACAGACGGCGGGAGCGCCCGCGGACGAGGCGACGGGGCTCGGCCTCGCGCCCGGCGCCGCCGTCTCCTCCTGGCGTGGCTACGCCGGCGGGATCACGGCCGCCGAGGCCGGGCACGACGTCGTCATGTGCCCCGAGCAGCAGGTGTACCTGGACCACCGGCAGGCGCCCGGCGAGGACGAGCCGATGCCCATCGGCTACGTACGGACCCTGGAGGACGTCTACCGCTTCGAGCCCGTACCGCCCGCCCTGTCGCCCGAGGCGGCCCACCGGGTCATCGGCGCCCAGGCCAACGCCTGGACCGAGGTCATGGAGAACCGGGCCCGCGTCGACTACCAGGTCTTCCCGCGCCTCGCCGCCTTCGCCGAGGTCGTCTGGTCGGCGCTCCCCGCACCCGCCGAACGGGACTTCGCCGGATTCGAGCGGCGGATGACCGCGCACTACCGGCGCCTCGACGCCCTCGGCGTCGGCTACCGCCCGCCCGCAGGCCCCGCGCCCTGGCAGCGTCGCCCGGGAGTGGCGGGCCGCCCCCTCGACGGAGCGCCCCCGATCGTGTGAGACACCTCGCTCCCCGACGTCACCCAAGAGCGGCAAAACGGAAGTTACCGCCGCTCGTGGGATCTCCTGGACGGAACCAGCCTTCGCGGACCCTCGCGCCGGACGGCCCGGAAGATGTGCCAGAGTTGCCACGTCCAGGCTGTGAGCACGTACGGTACGGCCACACAGGCGTGACAGCCGGGGATGAGTCGGGGACCGCCGGGGACACCGGGAAGGGGCAGCGGGTTGACCACGCACGCACCACAGACGGCGCAGTCCGTGACGCTGCCCGCCTCGCTCGACGAGGCCGTGGCGGCGCTCACCGCCATGCCGGCCGCCGTGCCCGTCGCGGGCGGCACCGACCTCATGGCCGCCGTGAACAAGGGCCAGCTGCGGCCCGCCGGCCTCGTCGGTCTCGGCCGGATCAACGAGATCCGCGGCTGGCAGTACCAGGACGGCCACGCCCTGCTCGGGGCCGGTCTCACCCACGCCCGGATGGGCCGCCCCGACTTCGCCGCGCTGATCCCCGCCCTGGCCGCGGCCGCCCGCGCCGCGGGGCCGCCCCAGATCCGCAACGCGGGCACCCTCGGCGGCAACATCGTCACCGCCGCGCCCACGGGTGACTCCCTGCCCGTCCTGGCGGCCCTGGAGGCCGACCTCGTCGTCATGGGCCCGCTCGGCACCCGCGAGATCCCCGTCTCCCACCTCCTGGCGGGCCGCGACCTGCTGGCCCCCGGCGAACTGGTCGCCTTCGTCCGCGTACCGCTGCTGCACGCCCCTCAGGTCTTCGTCAAAGCGACCGGCCGCACCGGCCCGGCCCGCGCCACGGCGTCCGTCGCCGTCGTCCTCGACCCGGCCCGACGCGGCGTGCGCTGCGCGGTGGGCGCCATCGCGCCGATGCCGCTGCGGCCGCTGGAGGCGGAGCACTGGATCGCCTCGCTGGTGGACTGGGACGGGGCGCGGGGGCTCGCGCCGGAGGCGTTGGCGGCGTTCGGCGAGTACGTGGCCGCCGCCTGCATCCCGGACCCGGAGGGTGACGAACAGCTGCCCCCGGCCGTACTGCACCTGCGGCGCACCGTCGCCGCGCTGGCCCGACGGGCACTGGGGAGGGCGCTGTCGTGAGCGATGAACACGAGGACCGGACGGGTGGCTGGCAGCCGATCCCGCAGAGCGAGGGGTACGACGGCGACGCCACCGCCTTCGTCCAGCTGCCGCCCGACTTCATGCTGGACGGAGTCCCGCTGGAGGCTCCCGGGCACGGCTACGTCCCGCCGATGATCACGCCGCTGACGCCCCTGGCGGCCACCGACCCGGCGGCGACCGGCTCCTGGGTGGTGCAGCAGCCCGCGCAGCCGGCCGATCCGCACGCGACGGGCCAGTGGACCTTCTCCGAGGCGTCCGGACCGGCGCACCAGCCACCGGCCGAGGCGGAGTCGGCGGCGACGGGCCAGTGGCGGATCCCGGTCGTGCCGGACGGCCCGGACACGGCGGACGAGTCCGGCGAGTACACGGCCTCCATGCTCGCCCAGTACACGAGCAGCGCCCCGGCGACCCTGCCGGGCGGCGCGCCGGCGCCCTGGGCCGAGGCCGGCTTCGTCCAGGAACCGGAGGCCGGCCATACGCCGGAACCGGAGCCCGGCTACGTACCGGAAGCAGAGGCCGGCTACGTACCGGAAGCGGAATCCGGGGCCGTACCCGACGCCGCGCCCGGGACCGAGGCGGCAGGCGCGCCGGAACCCGCTCCGGCTTCCGGACCGGAACCGAAAGCCGAGGCGCCGTACCCGCCGGCGCAGGACGCCGTGCCCGCCCCGGGCGAGGCACCCGCACCGAACGAGACCCCCGCACCGCCCGGCCCGCCGCCCGCCGTCGAGGCGTCCGCGCCCGCCGTCTCCACCGGCAGCAGCGCGGACAGCGACGAGCACCCGCACACCTCGTACGTCCTGCGGGTGAACGGCGCAGACCGCCCCGTCACCGACTCCTGGATCGGCGAGTCCCTGCTCTACGTCCTGCGCGAGCGGCTCGGCCTGGCCGGCGCCAAGGACGGCTGCTCGCAGGGCGAGTGCGGCGCGTGCAACGTCCAGGTCGACGGCCGGCTCGTCGCCTCCTGCCTGGTGCCCGCGGCGACGGCCGCCGGGAGCGAGGTGCGCACGGTCGAGGGACTCGCCACCGACGGCGAACCGTCCGACGTGCAGCGCGCCCTCGCGGCGTGCGGAGCCGTCCAGTGCGGCTTCTGCATCCCGGGCATGGCGATGACCGTCCACGACCTCCTCGAGGGCAACCACGCCCCCACCGAGCTGGAGACCCGCCAGGCCCTCTGCGGCAACCTCTGCCGCTGCTCCGGCTACCGGGGCGTCCTGGACGCCGTCCAGGACGTCGTCTCCGGGCGTGCGGCCGCGGCCGCCGACCACGCCGACGAAGCGCGTATCCCGCACCAGATCCCCCACCCGCACGACGGAGGCATGGCGTGAGCAGCGACGCGACCACCGCCACCCCCACCGCGCTCGACGGCGCCCAGCAGGAACTGCCGCCGCACGGCCTGGGCGTCTCGCTCCCGCCGGCCGACGCGCGGGCCAAGACCGAGGGCACCTTCCCGTACGCCGCGGACCTGTGGGCCGAGGGCCTGCTGTGGGCCGCGCTGCTCCGCTCGCCGCACCCGCACGCCCGGATCGTCTCCATCGACACGACGGCCGCCGCCGAGATGCCCGGCGTCCGGGCCGTGGTGACGCACGCCGACGTGCCAGGGGAGGCGACCTACGGCCGCACCGTCGCCGACCGCCCCGTCTTCGCCTCCGAACTGGTCCGCCACCACGGCGAGGCGATCGCCGCCGTGGCCGCCGACCACCCGGACACCGCCCGGCTCGCCGCGGCGGCCATCGCCGTCCAGTACGAGATCCTCGAACCGGTCACCGACCCGGAGAAGGCCTTCGCCGCGCCCGCCCTGCACCCCGACGGCAACCTGATCCGCCACATCCCGCTGCGCTTCGGCGACGCGGAGGCGGCCGGCGAGGTGGTGGTCGAAGGGCTCTACCGCATCGGACGTCAGGACCCGGCGCCGATCGGCGCGGAGGCGGGACTCGCCGTGCCCCGCCCCGACGGCGGCGTGGAGATCTACACCGCCTCCACCGACCCGCACACCGACCGCGACCTGGCCGCCGCCTGCTTCGGGCTCGCCCCCGACCAGGTGAAGGTCGTCGTCACCGGCGTCCCGGGCGCCACCGGCGACCGCGAGGACCCCGGCTTCCAGATCCCGCTGGGACTGCTGGCTCTGCGCACCGGCTGCCCGGTCAAGCTGACCGCCACCCGCGAGGAGTCCTTCCTCGGCCACGCCCACCGCCACCCGACGCTGCTGCGTTACCGCCACCACGCCGACGCCGAGGGCCGGCTGGTGAAGGTGGAGGCGCAGATCCTGCTCGACGCGGGCGCGTACGCCGACGCCTCGGCCGAGTCCCTGGCCGCCGCCGTCTCCTTCGCCTGCGGCCCGTACGTCGTCCCGCACGCCTTCATCGAGGGCTGGGCCGTCCGTACGAACAACCCGCCGTCGGGCCACGTGCGGGGCGAGGGCGCCCTGCAGGTGTGCGCGGCGTACGAGGCGCAGATGGACAAGCTGGCGGCGAAGCTGGTCATCGACCCGGTCGACGTCCGCCTGCGGAACGTCCTGGCGACCGGGGACATCCTGCCGACCGGCCAGACGGTGACCTGCCCGGCCCCGGTGGCCGAACTCCTCTCCGCGGTACGCGACTTCCCGCTGCCCGCCCTGCCCCTGGACGCCCCCGAGGACGACTGGCTGCTCCCGGGCGGCCCGGAGGGCGCGGGCGAACCGGGGGCCGTCCGGCGGGGCGTCGGCTACGCCCTGGGCATGGTGCACATGCTCGGAGCGGAAGGCGCGGACGAGGTGTCCACGGCGACGGTGAAGGTGCACGACGGGGTCGCGACGGTGATCTGCTCGGCCGTGGACACCGGTTCCGGCTTCACCACCCTGGCCCGTCAGATCGTCCAGGAGACGCTCGGCATCGACGAGGTCCACGTCGCCGGCGTCGACACCGACCAGCCCCCGGCGGGCCCGGCCACCCACGGCCGGCACACCTGGGTCTCGGGCGGCGCGGTCGAGCGCGCGGCGAAGATGGTCCGGACGCAGCTGCTCCAGCCGCTGGCCCACAAGTTCGGCATGTCCACGGAGCTGCTCCAGATCACGGACGGCAAGATCACCTCGTACGACGGTGTGCTCTCGACGACGGTCACCGAGGCGATGGACGGCAAGGAGCTCTGGGCGACGGCCCAGTGCCGCCCGCATCCGACGGAGCCCCTGGACGAGTCGGGCCAGGGCGACGCGTTCGTCGGCCTCGCGTTCTGCGCGATCCGGGCGGTGGTGGACGTCGACATCGAGCTCGGCTCGATCCGCGTGGTGGAGATGGCGGTGGCCCAGGACGTCGGCCGTGTCCTCAACCCCGCCCAGCTGGCGACCCGTATCGAGGCCGGCGTCACCCAGGGCGTCGGCGCGGCCCTCACGGAGAACCTCCGCACGGCCCGCGGCCTGGTCCGGCACCCCGACCTGACCGGGTACGCCCTGCCGACCTCGCTGGACGCCCCGGACGTGCGCATCGTGAAGCTCGTCGAGGAGCGCGACGTGGTGGCCCCCTTCGGCGCGAAGGCGGCGAGCGCGGTCCCCGTGGTCACCTCCCCGGCAGCCGTGGCCTCGGCGGTCCGCGCGGCGACCGGCCGCCCCGTCAACCGCCTGCCGATCAGGCCGCAGGCCGCGGTGGCCGTACCCCTGACCTGACCCGGCGCGTCTCGGCGCCCCTCGCGAGCCGAGGGGGGCCGGGAAACGCCGGGGACGCCGAGGGACCCGGACGACGACGGACGCCGGTGCCGCCCCCTCTGTGAGCGGGGCCGCACCGGCGTCGTCGGCTGGAGACCGTGGCGGGAATTGAACCCACGTACCTCGCTTTGCAGGCGAGTCCCTCAACCACTCGGGCACACGGTCGTGTTGTGCACGAGTACGACCGTACGGAGGGCGCGGGGGCGGGCTCAAGGGATCCGGGCGCCCCGCAACACGACTGCCATACGCCGTTCATGGTCGTAGGACCAAGTGCCGAGTCCTCCCCGTCCTTGGGACAGGGTCCATCCGTACCCATGCCCCTTACTCTGAGGGGCATGAGTGCCTTGGAACCCCGAGACGCCGACCCCGGCGTCGCCTCAGCCGTCGATGCCGCGGGTCACCGTCCCACCGGAGGTCCTGAGCCCTCCGTCCTCGACCGGGCCCACCGGGCGCTCAGCGTCGGCATCGTCTCCGTCGTCGTCCTCATCGCCTTCGAGGCGACCGCCGTCGGCACCGCCATGCCCGTCGCGGCGCGCGAGCTGCACGGCATCCCCCTCTACGCCTTCGCCTTCTCCGCCTACTTCACGACCAGCCTCTTCGCCATGGTCCTGTCCGGGCAGTGGTCAGACCGGGCCGGGCCGCTCGCCCCGCTGACCGCCGGCATCGCGTCCTTCGCCACCGGGCTCCTGCTCTCCGGCACCGCGGGCACGATGTGGCTGTTCGTCCTCGGCCGGGCCGTCCAGGGCCTCGGCGGCGGGCTGGTGATCGTGGCGCTGTACGTCGTCGTCAGCCGGGCGTACACGGAACAGCTGCGGCCCGCGATCATGGCCGCCTTCGCGGCCGGCTGGGTGGTGCCATCGGTCGTCGGGCCGCTGGCCTCCGGAACCGTCACCGAGCACCTCGGCTGGCGCTGGGTCTTCCTCGGGATCCCCGCCCTCGTCGTCTTCCCGCTCGCCCTCGCGCTCCCGGCGATCCGCCGCACCGCCTCCGGGCCCGCCGACCCCGCCGCGCCGCTCCCGCCGTACGACCGGCGGCGCATCCGGCTCGCGCTGGGCATCTCGGTCGGCGCGGGGCTCCTGCAGTACGCCGGGCAGGACCTGCGCTGGCTCTCCCTGCTGCCCGCGGCGGCCGGGGCCGCGCTCCTGGTGCCGTCCGCGCGCGGTCTCCTGCCGCGCGGTACGTACCGGGCCGCGCGGGGCCTCCCCTCCGTCGTCCTGCTCCGGGGCGTCGCGGCCGGGTCCTTCATCGCGGCGGAGTCCTTCGTCCCCCTGATGCTGGTCACCCAGCGCGGCCTCAGCCCCACGCTGGCCGGCCTCTCGCTCGCGGTCGGCGGCGCGACCTGGGCGTTCGGCTCCTACCTCCAGTCCCGGCCGTGGACGGAGCCGTACCGGCAGCGGCTCGTCGTCGTCGGCATGCTGCTGGTCGCGGCGGCCATCGCGACCGCGCCGAGCGTCCTGATCGCCTCGGTCCCGGTGTGGGTGGTCGCGGTGGCGTGGGGGTTCGGCTGCCTGGGCATGGGCCTGGTGATCGCCTCGACGAGCGTGCTGCTCCTGAAGCTCTCCGCCCCGGAGGAGGCCGGGGCGAACTCGGCGGCCCTGCAGATCTCGGACGCCCTGTCGAACGTCCTCCTCCTGGCGGCGGGCGGCGCGGCCTTCGCGGCCCTGGGCGGGGGAGCGGTGGGCCACGCGACCACCTCGGCCTCGACGGCCCACCCGACGGCCTTCGCGGCGGTGTTCCTGCCGATGGCGGGGGTGGCGCTGGTGGGGGCGTGGGTCGCCACACGACTCGGAGCGGGATCCGGTACCACGGTGGCCCCATGAGCGGTACACCTGGCGGAGCTCGCCTGCACCGGGCGGCGGATCGCCGTCCGTGATCTGGACCGGGACGAGACGTACAAGCTGGTCATCGACGTGGCCACCGGCGATCGCGAGGACGTGACCCTGATCGCGAGCCGTCTGCGCGCCCTCCGCGAGGCGACGTGAGCTGAGTCGCACCCGGCGCGACCCGGGGGCGTTCGTACGTGGTTCCGGGCGGGCCGCCGGTAGGGTGGCCCGGTTGTCATATCTGGACGAGCGTCGAACCGGAGACCGTGACTACCACCGCCACCTCCTCCCATCACCTCTCTCCCGCCTTTCCCGGCCGCGCCCCCTGGGGCACCGCCAACAAGCTGCGCGCCTGGCAGCAGGGGGCCATGGAGAAGTACATCCAGGACCAGCCCCGCGACTTCCTCGCGGTCGCGACGCCCGGCGCCGGCAAGACCACCTTCGCGCTGACCCTCGCCTCCTGGCTGCTGCACCACCATGTCGTCCAGCAGGTGACGGTCGTCGCGCCCACCGAGCACCTGAAGAAGCAGTGGGCCGCCGCCGCCGCGCGCATAGGGATCAAGCTCGATCCCGACTACAGCGCCGGGCCGCTCAGCAAGGAGTACCAGGGCGTCGCCATCACGTACGCCGGTGTCGGCGTCCGGCCGATGCTCCACCGCAACCGGTGCGAGCAGCGCAAGACCCTGGTCATCCTCGACGAGATCCACCACGCCGGTGACTCCAAGTCCTGGGGCGAGGCGTGCCTGGAGGCGTTCGACCCGGCCACCCGCCGGCTCGCGCTGACCGGTACGCCCTTCCGCTCCGACACGAACCCGATCCCCTTCGTCACGTACGAGGAGGGGAACGACGGCATCCGCCGTTCGTCGGCGGACTACACGTACGGCTACGGCAACGCCCTCGGCGACGGCGTCGTGCGTCCCGTCATCTTCCTCAGCTACAGCGGCAACATGCGCTGGCGCACCAAGGCCGGCGACGAGATCGCCGCACGCCTCGGCGAGCCCATGACGAAGGACGCCATCTCGCAGGCCTGGCGCACCGCCCTGGACCCGCGCGGCGACTGGATGCCGAACGTCCTGCGCGCCGCCGACCAGCGGCTCACCGAGGTCAGGAAGGGCATCCCGGACGCCGGCGGGCTCGTCATCGCCTCCGACCAGGACTCCGCCCGCGCCTACGCCAAGCTGATCCGCGAGATCACCGGCACCAAGGCGACCGTCGTCCTCTCCGACGAGGCCGCCGCCTCCAAGCGCATCGACGAGTTCAGCGAGAACGACGACCGCTGGATGGTCGCCGTCCGCATGGTGTCCGAAGGCGTCGACGTGCCCCGCCTCGCCGTAGGCGTGTACGCGACGACGATCTCGACCCCACTCTTCTTCGCGCAGGCCGTGGGACGTTTCGTACGTTCGCGCAGGCGCGGCGAGACCGCCTCCGTGTTCCTTCCCACCATCCCCAACCTCCTCGGCTTCGCCAACGAGATGGAGGTCGAGCGCGACCACGTCCTCGACAAGCCGAAGAAGAACGGCGAGGAGGACCCGTACGCCGAGTCCGAGAAGGAGATGGCGGAGGCCGAGAGGCAGCAGGACGAGGACACCGGCGAGCAGGACATGCTGCCGTTCGAGGCGCTGGAGTCCGACGCCGTCTTCGACCGCGTGCTCTACGACGGTGCCGAATTCGGCATGCAGGCCCACCCCGGCAGCGAGGAGGAGCAGGACTACCTCGGAATTCCGGGCCTCCTCGAACCCGACCAGGTGCAGCTCCTCCTCCAGAAGCGCCAGGCGCGGCAGATCGCCCACAGCCGCAAGAGGCCGGACTCCGAGGCGGACCTGCTGGAGCTCCCGGCGGAGCGGCGCCCCGTCGTTTCCCACAAGGAGCTGCTCGAGCTGCGCAAGCAGCTCAACACGATGGTCGGGGCGTACGTCCATCAGAGCGGCAAGCCCCACGGCGTCATCCACACCGAGCTGCGGCGGGTGTGCGGCGGGCCGCCGAGCGCCGAGGCGACCGCCGGGCAGATCCGGGAACGGATCAAGAAGGTGCAGGAGTGGGCCACCCGGATGCGCTGACACCGGCGTGACCGGCGGGCCCCGGACGCCTGCCGAAGGCGCCCGGTCCGCCCTACGCGGCGACCGGGCACCGGAAGCCGCCGGCCGGACCCGACGAAGGGCCCGTACGCGAACCGCGTACGGGCCCTTCGGGCTCAGGGGTGTCTCGCCCCTCGGCTCGAACGGCGTACGCGCTCTTCGCGCCAGGGGTGTCCCGCCCCTCGCGCGAGCGGGCCGACAAAGCCGATCTTGTCCGTCGAAGTACTGTGACCGGCCGACTTACGCCTCGAACCGTCTGTATCCGGTCGCTCGCGCCCGGATTCTGGACGAGGTCTTCCGCTGAGCGGAGTGGCTCGCTACTGTCCCCGCAATGAACGCCCCGTGGCAGCGCCGCCGCGGAGCGCAGCCGGTGCGCATGGCCTGCCGGCGGCCTCTGACGTGCGTCGCCGACGGGACCGGTGTCGCAGCTTCCGTAGAGGGTCCGCCGTCACTCACTCCGATCACTCCGAAGGAGAGGGCGTCGTGACCGCGGAGACCTCCCAGACGCTCGACCGGGGACTTCGAGTCCTCAAACTGCTCGCCGACACCGATCACGGTCTGACGGTCACCGAGTTGTCCAACAAACTCGGTGTCAACAGGACCGTCGTCTACCGTCTGCTCGCCACACTCGAACAGCACGCCCTCGTCCGCCGTGACCTGGGCGGCCGCGCCCGGGTCGGGCTCGGTGTGCTCCGGCTGGGCCGCCAGGTCCATCCGCTGGTGCGCGAGGCGGCGCTGCCCGCGCTGCGCTCGCTCGCCGAGGACATAGGGGCGACGGCCCATCTCACCCTGGTCGACGGGGCGGAGGCGCTGGCGGTCGCCGTCGTCGAACCGACCTGGACCGACTACCACGTGGCCTACCGGGCCGGCTTCCGCCACCCGCTGGACCGCGGGGCGGCCGGCCGCGCGATCCTGGCGGCCCGGCAGGGCAGCCTCATCGAGCCCGGCTTCACCCTCACCCACGGCGAACTGGAGGCCGGCGCCAGCGGCGCGGCGGCCCCGCTGGTCGGGATCACCGGGATAGAGGGCAGCGTCGGCGTCGTGATGCTCGCCGACGCGGTACCGGAGCGGGTGGGCCCCCGGGTGGTGGACGCGGCCCGCGAGGTCGCCGACGCGCTGCGCTAGGGGGTGTCCTGCCGATCTTGCCGGGGTCGCGGCGGCAAGACACCCCCTAGGGGTCTCCGGACGTATCGGCGTCCGGTCGGCGGCATCGTCGCCGTCCGGACGCTCGGCGTCGGCCGGGGGACCGGCGCCGCCGTGGTCCGGGAGGGGCGCCCGCCACCGGGTGCGTACGTCCTGCTGCCGGAACGCCCGTGCGGCAGCCTCCGCTCCGGCCGGGGAGCCGGCCGCCCAGTAGATTGGGTCCGTGCTCTCCCGTCTCACCCGCAACCGTGCCCTCGCGCTCAGCGCGCTGCCCGTCGCCGCGCTCTTCGCCGTCGCCGGACTCGCGCCGCTGCCGTTCGCCATCGCGCAGCCCGGCTCCACCGCCGACGTGCTGGGCCGGGACAAGGGGCGTGAGGTCATCACCATCACCGGCGCTCCCGTCCGCGAGACGGAGGGGAAGCTGCTGATGACCACCATCGTGGCCACCGGCCCGAGCGTGGACAACGACTTCGCGACCGTCGCCGACGCCTGGTTCCGTACCGACCGGGCCGTCCTGCCGCGCGCCTCGGTCTACCCTCCGGGCAAGTCCGATGCCGAGGTCGCGAAGCACAACCTGGGGGAGATGAAGCAGTCCCAGGACGCCGCCGTCCTCGCCGCGCTCGACCATCTCGAACTGAACCCCGAGGACGTCAAGGTCACCCTCCACCTCGCCGACATCGGCGGGCCGAGCGCCGGGTTCCTCTTCTCGCTCGGGATCGTCGACAAGCTCGACGGCGACGGGGCCGGGAGCGACCTCACCGGCGGCCGGACCATCGCCGGTACGGGAACGATCCAGCCGGACGGCACCGTGGGCGCGGTCGGCGGCGTCTCGCTGAAGACCCAGGCGGCCGGCCGGGACGGGGCGAGCGTCTTCCTCGTGCCGAAGGCCGAGTGCTCCGACGCGGAGGCGGAGCTGCCCGAGGGGATGCGGCTGATCCCGGTCTCCACGCTCAGCGACGCGGTGTCCTCGCTCCGGGCGCTGGAGCAGGGGCGGGAGGCGAAGGTTCCGAGCTGCTGACGCGCGGGGGGACGGAGTCCATCTCGCGCCAGCGGGGAAAGACCGCCGGGGCGAGCGTCGCCAGGAAGTAGACGCCGCCGAACGCGAGCAGCGCCGCCGTCAGACCGGCTCCTTCGATCAGCTGCCCGGCGGCGAGGCCGCCCAGCGGGGTCGTCAGGAGCACCCCGGCCGTCGTCACGCCGGAGACCCGGCTGCGCAGCTCGTCGGGGACGCGTTCGTACGCGACGGTGGTCAGGATCGGGTTGAGCAGGCCGGCGCCCAGGCCGCCCGCCGCCATGGTGACGAGCAGCGGAAGCGTGGTGTCGGTGAGCGCGGCCGTCACGTAGGGCGGGGCCCCGCACAGCAGGAACCCGGCCGTGAAGAGGGCGCGGCGCGGGAAGCGGTGGCCGACCGCCCCGTACAGGAGTGCCGCGAGGAGCGCGCAGCCGCCGAAGACTGCGACGAGCAGACCGAGGGCGGCGGAGCCGCCGAGGTTCTCCCGGGCGTGGACGGGCAGCAGGATCGCACTCCAGCCCTGGTTGAGGCCGTTGGTCACCATCACCATCAGGACGACGCCGAGCAGCAGCCGGGAGCGGAGCACGAAGGTGTACCCCTCGCGCAGTTCGGCGCGGTAGCCGGGCAGGGAGAAGGGGGCCGGGTCGGGCCGGGGCGCGGCGGAGGGCACCTTCCGCAGGCCGGCGAGCACGAGCAGGGCGGAGAGCCCGAAGGTGGCGGCGTCGAGGAGGAGGACGGCATCCGCGCCGATGACGGCGACGAGGACACCGGCGAGTGCGGCGCCGGACATCCGGGCGCCCCGCGAGACGGCGTCGTAGAGGCTCGCGGCGCGGGGGAGGGGGGTTCCCGCGCGGCGGGCCAGGTCGGGGACGAGGACGTGGCGGGCGGTCTCGCCGGGCGCGTGGAAGAGGCCGGTCACGGCCATCAGCGCGCACAGCATCCAGAACTCCAGCAGGCCGGCGCGGTGCAGGAGCGGGATCGCGGCCAGCGCGAGCGCGCAGACGAGGTCGGAGACGACGCTGATCCGGCGGCGCCCGATGCGGTCGATGACCGGGCCGCCGACGATCGCGGAGACGACGACGGGGGCGGCCGCGCAGAAGGCGACGAGGCCGGCCTTTCCGGGGCTGCCCGTGGTGTCCAGCGCGAACCACGGGACGCCGATGAGGGTGAGCGCGTTGCCGGTGATCGAGATGGCGTTGGCGGCCAGGACGGTGGCCAGGGGAGCGCGTCCTCCCGGCGCGCTCATACGGCGCGCGGGTGCGGTCGGGCGGCGGCGGGGACGGCCAGGCGCAGCCCTAACGCGACGAGGCTCAAGCCCAGTCGGGTACGGAGCGGGGTGCGCGGCACGAAGTCGGCGACGGCCCGGCGGAGTTCGGCGGAGCGCAGGCGGTGGAGCTTCAGGTGGATGTCGGTGTGCATGGCGTCCTCGGGGTCCCTTCCGTCAGTGCTCGTGCTGGGGGAACGCGTGCAGGTGCATGCGTACGCGGGCGGCGCCCGGCGCGTCGGTGTCGGAGTTCCGGTGGTACTCGTCGATCAGCGCGTGGATCCTGGCGTTGAGCTCCTGGAGTCGCTCGGGCGGCAGGCACAGGGTGAAGTCGCTCATGTCGCTGGCGCCGGCCCAGGCCGCGTCCCAGTCGTGGCGGGTGCCGAGCCAGGTGTTCAGCTCCTGGGTGTGGATGGTCGCGATCTCATGGAGGTAGACCTCCATGGCGCCCCGGACCTCGGGGTCCGCGTCCCGGTACAGAGACGCGTCGACGGAGGTGCCCTGCTGGGCCGCCTTCCACCACCGCTCCCGTCCTTTGCCCCGGGACGGGTCGTCCTCCACGAAGCCGTGCGCGGCGAGCTGGCGCAGGTGGTAGCTGGTCGCGCCGCTGGACTCGCCGAGCCGCTCGGCCAGTTGGGAGGCGGTGGCGGGCCCGTTGTGGCGCAGGGCGCGCAGCAGCTGGATGCGGAGGGGGTGGGCGAGCCCGCGCAGTGAGCGCGGGTCGAGCGTACGGCTGACGCGTTCCTCGGGTGCGGACATGGGGCGAGCCTAGAGTTGCAAAGAAGTGTGTGCAAGGGTTTCTTTGCAAGTACTTCGTCGCCGTCATCCGGTCGCCACTGCTCCGCCGCTCAGCCGGCGTCCTCCGCCGCCTGCTCCACCAGCGGGATGATCCGCAGCGGTACGGGGTTCTCCATCACGATCGCCGTGGAGGCCCGCACGATGCCCTCGAAGCCGACGACCCGGTCGATCACGCGCTGGAGATCCGCGTTGGAGCGGGCGACCAGGCGGCACAGCATGTCGCCGTGCCCGGTGGTCGTGTGGAGTTCGAGCACCTCGGGGACGGTCGCCAGATGCGCGCGGACGTCGCTTCCCTGGCCCTGCTTGATCTCCAGCGTCGCGAACGCCGTCACGGGATAGCCGAGGGCGGCCGGCTCGACCTGCGGCCCGAACCCGCGGATGACCCCGTTCGACTGCAGGCGGTCGAGCCGCGCCTGGACCGTGCCGCGCGCGACGCCCAGCCGCCGGGAGGCCTCCAGGACCCCGATGCGCGGCTCCCGCGCCAGAAGCACGATCAGACGCCCGTCCAGATGATCGATCGCCACGGCGGCCTCCCGATGGTCATCCTGTACAAGTAGTCCGCCCATACTGGCGTCTCACTGGTCAGGTTGCCCAGTCCCGAGGCGAACTATTGCGCAGCTTGCCGATCGGCGGGACTCTGCCCACATGACTGAGACCATCCAGCACACCCCCTCCACGGCGCGGCAGGCCGACCCCTTCCCCGTGAAGGGAATGGACGCGGTCGTCTTCGCCGTCGGCAACGCCAAGCAGGCCGCGCACTACTACTCCACGGCCTTCGGCATGAAGCTGGTCGCCTACTCCGGACCGGAGAACGGCAGCCGCGAGACCGCCAGCTACGTCCTGACGAACGGCGCCGCCCGCTTCGTGTTCACCTCCGTCATCAAGGCCTCCACCGACTGGGGCCGCTTCCTCGCCGACCACGTCGCCGCCCACGGCGACGGCGTCGTCGACCTGGCGATCGAGGTGCCCGACGCGCGCGCCGCGTACGCCTACGCCGTCGAGCACGGCGCCACCGGCATCACCGAGCCGTACGAGGTCAAGGACGACCACGGGGTTGTCGTCCTCGCCGCCATCGCCACGTACGGCAAGACCCGCCACACGCTCGTCGAGCGCGGCGGCTACGACGGCCCGTACCTGCCCGGCTACGTGACCGCCGACCCGATCGTCGAGCCGCCGGCCAAGCGCACCTTCCAGGCCATCGACCACTGCGTCGGCAACGTCGAACTCGGCAAGATGAACGAGTGGGTCGGCTTCTACAACAAGGTCATGGGCTTCACGAACATGAAGGAGTTCGTGGGCGACGACATCGCGACCGAGTACTCGGCGCTGATGTCCAAGGTCGTCGCGGACGGCACCCTCAAGGTGAAGTTCCCGATCAACGAGCCGGCGATCGCGAAGAAGAAGTCGCAGATCGACGAGTACCTGGAGTTCTACGGCGGCGCCGGCGTGCAGCACATCGCCCTCGCCACCAACGACATCGTCGCCACCGTCCGCTCCATGCGGGCGGCCGGTGTGCAGTTCCTGGACACCCCGGACTCCTACTACGACACCCTCGGCGAGTGGGCGGGCGAGACCCGGGTGCCCGTCGAGACCCTGCGCGAGCTGAAGATCCTCGTCGACCGTGACGAGGACGGCTACCTGCTGCAGATCTTCACCAAGCCGGTCCAGGACCGCCCGACCGTCTTCTTCGAGATGATCGAGCGCCACGGCTCCATGGGCTTCGGCAAGGGCAACTTCAAGGCCCTCTTCGAGGCGATCGAGCGCGAGCAGGAGAAGCGCGGCAACCTGTAGCACGTCTCCGGAACGTCGCGCCGGTACGCCCCCGCGCGTATGTGTGGCCCCACGGCACCGAGCCGTGGGGCCACACCTCTGTCCGCCCGATCACACGCCCTGGGCTACGCCCCCGGAGCGGGCGCCGGCGCCTGCGCGGCGCCCTGCCCCTGCGCGGTGGCCCGGCCCCGCGCCGTCGCCTGCCCCTGCCCGGCGGGCTCCCGCCCAGCGGCCTGCTCCCGCGCGGGTTCCTCCGTCCGCGGAGGCACCGGGCGCAGCTCCCCGGGCGGTCCGTCCGACGGCTCGCCCAGCTTCGCCACCGCCTCCTGCGCCTTCACCGCGAGCAGCGGCGAGAACCACGGATTGATCCGCAGCGCCTCCGCCAGGTGGCGCCTGGCCGGGCCGTCCTCCGCCACCGCCCGCTCGATCTCGCCCCGGTGGTACGAGAACAGCGCGCTCCGCAGCCCCTCGTCCGTCGCCCGTTTCGCGTACTCCAGCGCCTCCTTGGGCTCCCCGGCCCGGTACAGCGCCCACCCCAGCGCGTCGGCCACCCGCACCGACCGGTGTCCGCGGGCCCACTCCGCCTTCAGCCGCCGTACCGCCGTGACCGGGTCGCCGTGGTCCGCCTCCAACAGCCCGAGGGCCACCTCCGCGTCCGACCGGTTCGCCCACACCCGGGTCCGCAGCAGGTCGTACCGCGCCCGCGCGTCCTCGTGCAGCCCCAGCGACTCGAAGAACTCGCCCGCCTCCAGGGCGTACTCCGGCGCCGGCCGGTGCGCCAGCGCCGCACGGTAGTCACGGGCCGCCTCGTCGATACGGCCCAGCGCCGCCAGCGCCCGCGCCCGGCCGGCCAGCGACGGACCGTGGTCCGGTACGAGGCCCAGCGCCGCCCCGTACTGCGCCACCGCCTCCTCCCGCTCGCCCCGCTCCCAGGCCAGGTCCCCGAGGCGCGCGAGCCCGACCGCCTTCTCCGTGGCGGTCTCCGCGAGCCCCACCGCGTCGAGCGCCGCCGCCGAGGCGTCCTCGCGCCAGCCGCGGTCGCGGTACGTCAGCGCCGCCCGCGCGCTGACCGCCGCGCCCGTGTGCAGCTCCTCCAGCGTGCTCATCGCCTTCCGCGCGGACGCGTAGTCCCCGAGCCCGTTGTACGCGTCGATCAGCACCGGGTACGTCGACCACCGCTTCGGGTTCGCCGTACGGACCCGCTCCGCCCACGTCCGCGCCGACTTCCAGTCACCGCGCGCGTTGGCCAGGGCCCCGAGCCCCAACTGGGCGTCGACGTTGCCGCGCTCGGCCGGCACCACCGCGAGCGAGCGCCGCAGCGCCCGCTCCGCCGGAGCGTAGGACGAGGCGTCGCCCCGGCGCACACCCCGCTCCGTGTACGCCGCTCCCAGCACCGCCCACGAGACCTCGTCACCGGGATGCTTCACCAGCCACTTCTCCCGGTCACCGATCAGCGCGGCGAGATCCGGCAGCGACGCGGGGGCGCCCGCGTCCGCCGCGAGCCTCGCCCGCGCGGCCGGGCCGGGGGCCGGCGGCCGGTCGTCGAACAGGCCGGGCGCGAACTGGGGGGCGTACAGCAGCGCCGTCGCCGCGATCACCGCGGCCACCCCGGCCGCGAGGACCGTCCGCGACACGTTCTCCGTCTTCATGACGCCCACTGTGCGCCAGTACGAAGAGCACACGAAGCGCCCACTCCGCTCTGGGAAGGCGAACGTCCGGCGGGTTCACACCGATGGCCCCGGGTGCCACGCTGGACGTATGGACGATCTTCTGACGCGGCTCCAGGAACGACTGCGGGCGGGCCTGCCCGCCGAGGCGCTGATCACCGACCGGGACATCACCGCCTCCTACGCCCACGACATGGCGAGCTTCTGCGCGGCCGGCACCCCGGCCGCCGTCGTGCTGCCCCGCACGGTCGAGGAGGTGCAGTACGTGATGCGCACCGCGACCGAACTCCGCGTCCCTGTCGTCCCCCAGGGCGCGCGCAGTGGCCTGTCCGGCGCCGCCAACGCCTCCGAGGGCTGCATCGTGCTCTCCCTGGTCAGGATGGACCGCATCCTGGAGATCAACCCCGTCGACCGGGTCGCCGTGGTCGAACCGGGGGTGATCAACGCCGTGCTGTCCCGGGCCGTCAACGAACACGGCCTGTACTACCCGCCGGACCCCTCCAGCTGGGAGATGTGCACCATCGGAGGGAACATCGGCACCGCGTCCGGCGGCCTGTGCTGTGTGAAGTACGGGGTGACGGCGGAGTACGTCCTCGGTCTCGACGTCGTCCTCGCCGACGGCCGGCTCCTGACCACCGGCCGCCGCACCGCCAAGGGCGTCGCGGGATACGACCTGACCAGGCTCTTCGTCGGCTCGGAAGGCAGCCTCGGCATCGTCGTCAAGGCGGTGCTCTCGCTCCGGCCGCAGCCGCCGCGCCAGCTCGCCCTCGCCGCCGAGTTCCCCTCCGCGGCCGCCGCCTGCGAGGCCGTCTGCGCGATCATGGAGCGCGGCCACACGCCCTCACTGCTGGAACTCATGGACCGCACCACCGTCCAGGCGGTCAACCGGCTGGCGCAGATGGGGCTCCCCGACACGACCGAGGCGCTGCTCCTGTGCGCCTTCGACACCCCCGACCCGGCCGCCGACCTCGCCGCCGTCGGCGAGCTGTGCACGGCCGCGGGGGCGACCGAGGTCGTCCCCGCCGAGGACGACGCCGAGTCCGAACTGCTGCTGCAGGCACGCCGGCTGTCGCTGACCGCCCTGGAGACGGTCAAGCCGGCGACGATGATCGACGACGTGTGCGTACCGAGGACGAAGCTCGCCGCGATGCTCGACGGCACCGCCGCCATCGCCGCGAAGCACGACCTCACCATCGGCGTCTGCGCCCACGCGGGCGACGGCAACACGCACCCGGTGGTCTGCTTCGACCACGCCGACGAGGACGAGTCGCGGCGGGCGCGGGAGTCCTTCGACGAGATCATGGCCCTCGGTCTGGAGCTGGGCGGCACGATCACCGGCGAACACGGCGTGGGCGTCCTGAAGAAGGAGTGGCTGGCCCGGGAGCTGGGGCCGGTCGGCCTCGAACTCCAGCGGGGCATCAAGCGCACCTTCGACCCGCTGAACCTGCTCAACCCCGGCAAGCTGTTCTGAGCTCCGCCCCCGGGCCACCGTCCTCACCCCTCACCGTCCTGCGGCTCGTCGCTCGGCCGGGTGGTCTCCCCGCCGAGGGACGGCGAGGGGTCGCGCGGCCACACCTCGTCACAGACGGCGGTCGTCGCGAGGAGCGCGTCGATGCCGTCGTCGATCCCCAGCCGCTCGGCCTCGGTGCCGGACGGGACGGTGCGCAGGGTCCGCTCCAGCCAGGCGCACACCTGCCCGGAGGGCGCTTCGAGGAGCGCGTCGCCGTCGGGGGAGGAGAGCGCCATCAGCACGACCTCGCGCCCCTCCACCTTCGTGGGCCAGACACGGACGTCCCCGTGGCCGCACGGCCGGAAGACGCCCTCGACGAGAAGCTCCCGGGCGAACGTCCAGTCGACCGGGTGGTCCGACCCGATGTGGAAGGTGACGTGGACGGCGTACGGGTCGTCGGTGCGGTAGACGAGCCGGGCGGGGACGGGGACGGCGCGCTCGGGGGAGAGCACCAGCTTCAGCTCCAGCTCGCGCTCGACGACGGTGTTCTCGGTGTTCCGCATGGGCTTGCTCCCTCTCGTGTACACGGCCCGGACGGGCCCGCACCGGGAGAGAGCGCGGCCGTGACGAGGTATGACGCGACTTCGGCGAGGTTTTTTCGGGAAGGCGGGAAACGGCCCGTCGTCACGATCGGTGACAGGACAGGGGAGAACATCCGTCCGAGGGGCGAGCCTCGGCCTGAGGGTGACGGTGAGTGGCGAGTTTGTGGGGATGTCGCTCGAAGGCGGGTTTTCTCCCGGCCTCCGTCTTCCCGGGGCCGCGTTCTTCGTTACTGTCCTCCTTGGGCCGCGCGCCCGATGGTCGTGGAAAGCGTTGTGACGGAACGGAGTCGGGGCAGTGGCTACTCCTCCTGGAGCCGGCGGGGAGGTACCGCAGGCCGGGTACTACCCGGACCCGTCCATCCCCGGATACATCCGGTACTGGAACGGGGGCGCCTGGGTGCCCGGGACGAGCCGTCCCGCACCTCGGGAGGGCGAGGCCCTGCCCGGGCCGCCCGCCGGGACGATGCCCCCGGGCCCGGCCCTCGCCCCGAACCCGGCGCCCGCTCCGGTGCCCGTGCCCGCCGTGGAGGAGACCGGACCGGTCTTCCTCGACGAGGACCCGGTCGTCGAGACCCGGCCCGACCCCGAGCCGGCGTCGGCGTGGCACGCGGACGTCTCCCGGCAGACGGGCTTCGGCGGCGACCGCGACCAGAAGGTGTCGTGGGGCGCGCCGGACGCGGAGTCCACGCCTACGGCCGCCGTCCAGGACCCCCGCGTGTCCGCGTCCCCGGCCAGGCTCGGCGGCATGCCCGTCACTCCGGCGGCGTCAGCCGACCCGACGGGGGGCGCCCTGCCGGGCGTCCGCAGGCCCCAGCAGTCGACGGACCGGCAGCGGCCGGGCGCCGAGGGCACGATGACGATCCGCGCGTTCCCGCCGCAGGCGCAGCCCTCGGCACAGTCCCCCGTACAGCCCCAGGCACAGCCCCGGCCGACGGCGCAGGCCCCGGCGACCGACCGGACCGACGCGTCCGCGCGGGAGGAGCAGCGAGGCGGCGCCCAGGCGCCGCAGGGCGGGCCGGGACATCCGGCCGCCCCGCAGGGTCCGCGGAGCGGGACGGGAGCACCGGTCCAGCAGGGGCCGCGGACGGCGCCCGCCCAGCAGGGCCCCCAGGGGCTGAACGCCTCCCACGCGGCCGCGGATCCGCAGGCCCCCGCCCAGGGCGGCCAGCCCGGCCGGTCCGGGCCGGCTCCGGCGGCCGGCTCCGCCCCGGCGGCTGCCGCTCCCGCCCCCGCCCCGGTCACGACCGGCCCCGGCGGTGGCGCCCCTTCCTGGCCGCAGCAGGTCCACCAGCTGGCCCAGCCGGCGGCCGGGGGGACGGCCGAGGCCGGACAGCCCGTCGTGCCCTGGAAGCCGCCCGTCGAGGACCCCTTCCTGAAGGCCGCCCGCGCCCAGGCCGCCGCCCGCCCGGCCGGACTCGGCAAGCGGCTCGCCGCCCGGCTCGTCGACACCGTCGTGCTCGGCGCGCTCACCGGTGCGGCGTCGTTCCCCTTCGTCGTCAAGGCGCTCGACCACATCGACGCCAAGATCGAGGCGGCCAAGCAGTCCGGAGTCACCGTCCAGGTGTGGCTCCTCGACGGCACCACCTCCCTCTACTTCGGGATCGCGCTGGCCGTCCTGCTCGTCCTCGGCCTGCTGTACGAGGCGGTGCCCACCGCCAAGTGGGGCCGCACGCTCGGCAAGAAGATGTGCGGGCTCCAGGTACGGGACATCGAGGCGCACGAGCCGCCGACCTTCGGCGCGTCCCTGCGCCGCTGGCTCGTGTACAGCCTCCTCGGGCTGCTCGCGGTCGGTGTCCTCAACGTGATCTGGTGCCTCTTCGACCGTCCGTGGCGGCAGTGCTGGCACGACAAGACGGCCCACACCTTCGTCGCCGGCTGACCGGCGGGCCTCCGGTGGACCGGCCGGGACCGAACCGGCGGCGGGCCGAGCCGGACCGACCGGAACCGAACCGGCGCGGCCCGGCGGCGCGGCCCGGCCGGACGGCCGATCAGGACCCGTACGGCGGTCCCCCGTACGGGCGGCGAAGCGTTGCGGGGCGCCCTCGCGCGGGGTGCACTGCCCCCATGAGCAACGACCAGCCGACGCCCGGACAGCCGCCCGAGGACGATCCGTTCCGCAAGAAGCCGCAGGACCCCCCGCCGCCGTCTGCGGGGTCCCCCTACGGCGGTCAGCCCCCGGACGGTCCGCCGCCCGGAGGGCCGCCCCCCGGCAGCCCGCCGCCCGGTGGTCCGCCCCCGGGATCGCCGTACGGCAGTACGCCGCCTCCGCCCTACGGCGGCGGGTTCGGCGGGGGCTACGGCGGTGCGGATCCCCTCGCCGGGATGCCGCCGCTCGCCGATTCCGGCCGGCGCATCCTCGCCCGCCTGATCGACTGGCTGATCATCGCCGTGCCGCTCGCGCTCATCGGCATCCCGTTCGACGTCTACCAGCGCGCGACGGACAACGACGCCGACTTCGGCGACACCGTCAACAGCTTCAACGGAGGGGCGCAGCTGGTCTTCCAGCTCATCACCATCGTCGCGTACGTCGCCTACGACACCGTGATGACCGCCAGGAACGGCCAGACCCTCGGCAAGAAGTGGCTGAAGCTGCGGGTCGCGATGCTCAACGACGGCTCCACACCGCCGATGAACGCCTCGCTCATCCGCGCCGTCGTGCTGTGGCTGCCCGCGCTGATCTGCTGCGCGTGCCTGTGGCCGCTGCTGATCCTGATCCTGATCCTCGTGGACAAGCCCTACAAGCAGGGCCTTCACGACAAGGCCGCCAAGACCGTGGAGGTCTCCGTGGGCCGGTAGACCGAGGAGTCAGCGGCTCACGAACCGATCCGGGTATCGGCCCCCGCACCCACGCGGACGGGCGGTACCCGGATCTCGTCGTTCCGGGGCAGCGGCGCCGCGGCCGGTCGGGACCCCCGGTGCGCCGGAAGCGTCATCGCCACGACCAGTCCGAGGAGGAGCCCGGCAGCGCAGATGACCACGATCCCCAGGGTGCTGGTCGTACGGGAGAGCAGCAGCAGGGCGACGGTGGAGAAGACGACGGTCGCCGAACCGTAGGCGAGCTGTGCGGCGTTCGGACGCGGCATGACGGGTACCGTCCCTCGAGGCATCGGCGGGTCGCACTCCCTGACTGGCGCCGGGTGGGCACACACCCGAGCGACTCTACGAGGGTCCATGCCCGAGCGGAACCGGTGGTAAGCGTGACCTCACCCACGGTGCGGGTGCACAAGGGGCGCATGGAGTCATCGATTCGCCAACCTCCCGTCGCGATGCGCCTGCTGGATGTCCGCATACCGGAAGACCGCTCCTGCATAGTGCAGTTGGTATGTGCAAGTCAAGGTCTGTCTTTTCTCGCGTAACTCCGGTCGAATGTCGTCACTTGTGACGCGCACCCCGCCCGCGGACATCACCCCACCTCCGGTCCGTGGCATCGGGGCGCCGGGGAGGACTACATCAAGTGACCAACAGACGACGGGCGCTCAAGGCGTCCGCAGTCGTCGTGGTGCTCGCGGCCACCGCCGCCACCGCCTCGACCTTCACCACCGCATGGGCCGACAACAAGGGTCCGGGCGCGCCGGCCGGCATCGAGCGCCAGGACCCGGCCCCCGGTTCCCACGTGGAGAAGACCGCGGTCGACCACGACCTCGACGGTCCGTTCAGCAAGCAGCAGGCCCAGCAGCGCGAGGCCGCGCTCGAGCAGGTGCTGAGCGGCGACGCCAAGGTGGAGCGCCGCGGGGGTTCCCAGGTCGTCAAGCTCGACAGCAAGAAGTACGTCGAGCTGGGCCGGGAGAAGACCGACAAGATCTTCACGATCCTGGTCGAGTTCGGCGACAAGGTGGACAGCACGACGCTGGTCGACCGCGCCGACGACGACACGGCCGAGCCGAAGCCGAAGTTCGGCGGCACGCCCGGCCCGCTGCACAACCAGATAGCCGAGCCGGACCGTACGAAGGACAACTCGACGGCCTGGCAGAAGGACTACAACCAGCAGCACTTCCAGGACCTCTACTTCGGCACCGGCAAGGACAAGAAGACCGGCCAGCCCAAGGAGAGCCTGAAGACCTACTACGAGAAGACCTCCTCCGGCCGGTACTCGGTCGAGGGCGGCGTCTCCGACTGGGTCAAGGTCGAGTACAACGAGGCCCGCTACGGCTCGAACTACTGCGGCAACAGCAACTGCGCCAACGTCTGGGACGCCGTCCGCGACGGTGTCACCGCGTGGACCGCCGACCAGAAGGCCAAGGGCCGCACCGACGCCCAGATCAAGGCCGACCTGGCGCAGTACGACCAGTGGGACCGCTACGACTTCGACGCCGACGGCAACTTCAACGAGGCCGACGGCTACATCGACCACTTCCAGATCGTCCACGCGGGCGAGGACGAGTCGGCGGGCGGCGGCGCCCAGGGCGGCGACGCCCTGTGGGCCCACCGCTGGTACGCGTACGGCACGGACGCGGGCAAGACCGGACCGGCGAACAACAAGTCCGGCGGCACCCAGATCGGCACCTCGGGCATCTGGGTCGGCGACTACACGATGCAGCCCGAGAACGGCGGCCTCGGAGTCTTCGCCCACGAGTACGGTCACGACCTCGGTCTTCCCGACCTGTACGACACCTCCGGCAAGGCCGGCGCCGAGAACTCGACCGGCTTCTGGTCCCTCATGTCCTCCGGCTCCTGGCTCGGCCGGGGCAAGGACTCGATCGGCGACCTGCCCGGCGACATGAACTCGTGGGACAAGCTGCAGCTCGGCTGGCTCGACTACACCAAGGTGAGCAACGAGCAGCGCGCCACGAAGTCCACCCACAAGCTGGGCGTGGCCGCGTACAACACCAAGAACCCGCAGGCGCTCGTCGTCGAGCTGCCGAAGAAGCAGGTCACCACCGAGGTCGTCGCGCCCGCCGAGGGTGCCACGCAGTGGTGGAGCGACATGGGTGACGACCTCAAGAACACCCTGACCCGCTCGGTCGACCTCACCGGCAAGTCGAAGGCCACCCTGGAGCTCAAGGGCTGGTACGACATCGAGCTGGACTACGACTACCTCTACACCGAGGTGTCGACGGACGGCGGCGCCAACTGGACGGCGCTGGACGGCACCGCCGACGGCAAGCCGCTGCCGCGTGACGCGAGCGGCGCCCCGGCGCTGACCGACGTCTCCGGCGCGTACAAGAACCTGGTGTACGGCCTGGACGCCTACGCCGGCAAGAAGTTCGATCTCCGCTTCCGTTACCAGACGGACGGCGGCGCGGGCGGCAAGGGCTTCGCGGCCGACGCCATCACGCTGACCGCCGACGGTGCCGCCGTCTTCTCGGACAACGTCGAGAACGGCGACAACGGCTGGACGGCCAAGGGCTTCTCGCGGATCGGCAAGGGCTTCACCAAGGAGTACGAGCAGTACTACCTCGCGGAGAACCGCCAGTACGTCTCGTACGACGCGACCCTGAAGGTCGGCCCGTACAACTTCGGGTTCACCGGCGACAAGGCGAGCTGGGTCGAGCACTACCCGTACCAGAACGGTCTGCTCGTCTGGCTGTGGGACACCTCGCAGAAGGACAACAACACGGCCGTCCACCCGGGCCAGGGCCTGATCCTGCCGGTCGACGCGCACCCGACGCCGCTGAAGAACGCCGACGGCACCCTGATGCGCAACCGCGTCCAGGCGTACGACTCGACCTTCGGCACCTACCGCACCGACGCGATCCGGCTGCACAAGGCCGGCGTGCCGGCGTGGGTGGGCTCGCAGCTCGGCAACCCGGTCTTCGACGACCGGCGGGGTACGTACTGGTACCAGGAGACCGAGCGGGCCGGCGTCAAGATAACTGACACCAACACCAAGATCCAGGTCGTCAAGGAGCCGAAGGATGGCCAGACGATCACGGTCCAGGTCGGTCCGTCCCAGAAGTAAAGAGTAAAACCGCAGGTCAAAGCATGATCGGCCGTCGCCCTCTAGCGGGCGGCGGCCGATCGTGTTTAGGTGCGTCTGACGGATTCCTTATTGACAGCGAACGTACGGGGGAGTGGTTTCGGCATGCCTGGTGGAGGTTTTTGCAAGTTGCCCGGGGGGAGCGTGGTCGTCGCGATCGGGCTGCCCAGCCCGGCCGGCGACGGTGCCACCGTCCGCTTCCTCGTCCACGCGGCGAACCGTGCCCGCGCCCTGACCAGGCTGCGGAACCACGGGCTGCGGGCGGTCTACCTCCGGGGCAACGCGGAGCCCCCGACGCCCGACGAGATCACGGCGGTGCTCCACCACCCGGACGGTCTCCTGTGGCGGTCCACGGCCCAGGAGCTGTGGCACCCCATACGTTCCCTGCCGACCGGCTGACGGCCGCCGCCTTCGCGGGGCGCCCGGGTGCCCCGCGAAGGGCCGGTCACGGCGGGACTCAGGCCACGACCGGCTTCCCGGTCAGCTCGACCCCCGCGCTCCGCAGCTCCTCCAGAGCGCGGTCCGTCGTCTCCTTCGCGACACCGGCCGTGAGGTCGAGCAGCACATGCGTGCGGAAGCCCTCCCGTGCCGCGTCCAGCGCGGTCGCCCGCACGCAGTGGTCCGTCGCGATGCCCACCACGTCGACCTCCTCGACCTGACGCTCGCGCAGCCACTCGGCGAGCGTCATGCCGTTCTCGTCTCGCCCCTCGAAGCCGCTGTACGCCGCCTCGTAGGCGCCCTTGTCGAAGACGGCCTCGATCGCCCCGCTGGCGACCGCCGGAGCGAAGTTGGGGTGGAAGCCGACGCCTTCCGTGCCGGCGACGCAGTGCACCGGCCACGAGGTGACGTAGTTCGGCTCCTGGCCCTCCGCGGCGAAGTGGTCACCCGGATCGACGTGGTGGTCGCGGGTGGCCACCACGTGCCGGTACGCGGCGCCCGCGGCATCGCCGACCAGGTCGGTGATGGCGGCGGCGACGTCCGCTCCTCCCGCCACCGCGAGGCTGCCGCCCTCGCAGAAGTCGTTCTGAACGTCCACGACGATCAATGCGCGGTGCATGGGGGGAGTCCTTAGCGGGTCGGAGGGGGAACGACTTCGAGCCTAGAGACTTCCCCCTCCCTTCGGGAGGGGGCATTTCAGGGCGTTACGACTGCGTCCTACACGTACTCGGTCGGCAGCACCGGCTCGCCCCGGGACAGCTGCATCGCCGACATCGGCAGCCCGGCCCGCGCCGCGATGTGCCGCGCCCGGGCCGCCTCCAGCGGTTCGCGGGCCACCACGTCGCCGCCCTTGACCAGCTCGACGAGCAGCGTGCGGTCGGCCAGCTCCGGCGGGACCTGGCCCGTGCCGATCACCTCCGCCTCGGCCACGCCGTCCGCGTCGGTCCGCCGCGCCGCCCACTTGCGGCCGCCGACCGACGCCTTCCCGCCCAGCGACTTCTTCGCCACCGCCGTCAGCGGCGCCTTCGGGTCCGCCGACCGGGCGCGGGCGACCAGCTTGTAGACCATCGAGCAGGTCGGGTGCCCGCTGCCGGTGACCAGCTGCGTCCCCACCCCGTAGGCGTCCACCGGGGCCGCCGCCAGGGACGCGATGGCGTACTCGTCGAGGTCCGAGGTGACCACGATCCTGGTGTTCGTCGCGCCCAGCTCGTCGAGCTGCGCGCGCACCCGGTGCGCCACGAGGAGCAGGTCGCCGGAGTCGATCCGCACGGCGCCGAGCTCCGGGCCGGCCACCTCCACGGCGGCGCGGACGGCCTCGGCCACGTCATAGGTGTCGACGAGCAGGGTCGTACCCCTGCCCAGCGAGTCGACCTGCGCCCGGAACGCGTCCCGCTCGGTGTCGTGCAGCAGGGTGAAGGCGTGGGCGGAGGTGCCGACGGTCGGGATGCCGTAGCGGAAGCCGGCCGCGAGGTCCGAGGTGGAGTCGAAGCCGCCGACGTACGCGGCCCGCGACGAGGCGACCGCGGCGAGCTCGTGGGTGCGCCGGGCGCCCATCTCGATCAGCCGCCGGCCGCCGGCCGCGGCCGACATCCGGGAGGCGGCCGCCGCGATGGCCGAGTCGTGGTTGAGGATCGAGAGGATCACCGTCTCCAGGAGCACGCACTCGGCGAAGGAGCCCTCGACCCGCAGGAGGGGCGAGCCGGGGAAGTACACCTCGCCCTCGGGGTAGCCCCAGATGTCCCCGGAGAAGCGGTAGCCCGCGAGCCACTGGAGGGTCGGCTCGTCAACGATGCCCTGCTCGCGCAGGAAGCCGATCACGGCCGGGTCGAAACGGAAGTTCTCGACGGCGTCCAGGACCCGTCCCGTGCCGGCCACCACGCCGTAGCGCCGCCCCTCGGGCAGGCGCCGGGTGAAGACCTCGAAGACGGAGCGCCGGTCGGCGGTGCCGCCCCGGAGGGCCGCCTGGAGCATGGTCAGCTCGTACTGGTCGGTGAAGAGCGCGGTCGACGGCACGTCCACCGGGAGCCCAAGGTCCGCAGCGTTCATGTCAGCGATGCTACCCCCGAATACTCGTCAGAGTGACGATTTCTACGTCCGGCCGTGTGACCCGTTTGTGCGACACGCCACTTCGGGTGGCAGCATGGGGTGAGTGAGCGTCGCGCCTATCGAGATCGAACGTACGGAATCGTCCGAGGAGACCTTCGCGGTCGTCGAGCCGGACGTGCCGTGGGTGACGATCGTGCACAACGACCCGGTCAATCTGATGAGCTATGTGACCTACGTCTTCCAGGCGTACTTCGGTTACTCCAAGGACAAGGCGCACAAGCTGATGCTCGACGTGCACCACAAGGGCCGCGCGGTGGTCTCCGCCGGCACGCGTGAGGAGATGGAACGGGACGTGCAGGCGATGCACGGCTACGGCCTGTGGGCGACGCTGTCGCAGGACCGCGGCTGATGGCCCGGCACTTCGAGGCGCTGCCGGGCGGCGGCGCGGCCGTCGCGCTCGACGAGGTCGAGATCTCCATCCTCCGCTCCCTCGCCGTCCAGCTCATGGAGCTGCTCGGACCGGGCGACGAGCCCGTCGAGGGCGAGGACCCGCTCGCCGCGCTCTTCGCCGAGGGGCCGAGCGAGGCCCCCAGCGACCCCGCGCTCAAGCGCCTCTTCCCCGACGCGTACGGCGACGAGGACGAGGAGCTGCGGGCCGCCGCGGCCGACTTCCGCCGGTTCACCGAGAAGGACCTGCGGTCCCGCAAGCGCGCCGACGCCCTCTGCGTCGTCCGCAGTCTCGACGCGCTGGCCCCGACCGGCGAGGCCGGGGCCGTCCTCAAGCTCACCGCCGACGAGTCGCGGGCCTGGCTCGGCGCGCTCAACGACCTGCGGCTGACGATCGGGACCCGGCTGGAGGTCACCGACGAGGACGAGAGTGGTGACCTGTACCGGCTGCCGGACTCCGATCCGCGCAAGCCGATGGTGATGGCGTACCTCTGGCTCGGGGCGCTCCAGGAGACCCTCGTCGAGACGCTGATGCCGTAGGTCGTGTCCGGCCCCTCCCTGGCCCGTCCCCGTACGGACCGGCGGCCCCGCACCTCCCGAACGTCACGCGCCGTTCGCTCAGCGGACGCTCAAATCCGCATAACGAATCCGTCACCAAAGTGTTCTGGCTTGCCGTCTTGAGTCCTTTCTGTCCTCTTCTTCCTGTGGCGTGCGCCACAATCGCCCCGGCCGATCACTGTTTCCGCCGTGATAAATCTTCACGACCGCCCGGGGACGCCACCCCTGTTCCCGGGGGCGCTTCGGCCGGCTGATCGCCGGTAGCACTCCATCCACATCCGGGGGGATCAGGACCTGATCCGCGGCCAGACGCAGTCGGCGCGGATCAGCATGGAGAAAGGCGCACCACCATGACCTCAGTGCAGGTCGACAAGCAGAACGACGGCACCGACGGGGCCGTGGGCGGCGGCGAGGGCTACCAGCGTGGCCTCGGCGCCCGGCAGATCCAGATGATCGCGATCGGCGGCGCCATCGGCACCGGCCTCTTCCTCGGCGCGGGCAAGGCCATCGCCAAGGCCGGCCCCAGCCTGATCCTCGCCTACGCCGTCGCGGGCCTGGTCATCTTCTTCATCATGCGGGCCCTGGGCGAGCTGCTCATGTACCGCCCGGTGTCGGGCTCCTTCGCGGAGTACGCCCGTGAGTTCGTCGGCCCGTTCTGGGGCTTCGTGACCGGATGGACGTACTGGCTCTTCTGGGTCGTCACCGGCATCACCGAGGTCACCGCCGCGGCCACCTACATGACGTACTGGTGGGACATCCCCCAGTGGATCTCCGCACTGGTCTTCACGGTCATCCTCTACGGCGCCAACCTGATCTCGGTGAAGCTCTTCGGTGAGCTGGAGTTCTGGTTCTCGATGGTCAAGGTCACCGCGATCATCGGCATGATCCTGATCTGCGCCGGCATCCTCACCGTCGGCTTCTCCGACGCGGGCGACACCGCCTCCGTGACCCACCTGTGGGACCAGGGCGGCTTCTTCCCCACCGGCGTCGGCAACACGCTGATGACCCTGCAGATCGTCATGTTCGCCTTCCTCGCGGTCGAGCTGGTCGGCGTCACCGCCGGCGAGTCCAAGGACCCGAAGACGGTCCTGCCCAAGGCGATCAACACCGTGCCGTGGCGCATCGCCGTCTTCTACGTCGGCGCGCTCATCATGATCCTGTCGGTCGTGCCGTGGACCGAGTTCCAGCCGGGCGTCTCCCCGTTCGTCGCCGCCTTCGAGAAGATGGGCCTCGGCGTCGGCGCCGCCATCGTCAACTTCGTGGTGCTGACCGCGGCCCTGTCCTCCTGCAACTCGGGCATGTACTCCACCGGCCGCATGCTGCGCGACCTCGCGCTCAACGGCCAGGGCCCGAAGGTCTTCACGCGGCTCACCAAGAACGGCACCCCGCTGCTCGGCCTGACCTTCTCGGCCTCGCTGATGCTGGTCGGCGTCTGGATCAACTACGTCGCCCCGGGCAAGGCCTTCGAGTACGTCGTCTCCTTCGCCACCATCTCCGGCATGTGGGCCTGGATCATGATCCTGGTCTGCCAGATCCGCTACCGGGCCAAGGCGAACCGCGGTGAACTCCCCGAGTCCACCTTCAAGGCCCCCGGAGCCCCCTACACCAGCTGGTTCGCGCTCGCCTTCATCCTCATGGTCATCGTGATGATGGGCATCGACGAGGGGGCCCGCGTCTCCCTCTACTGCGCGCCCGTCTGGGGCCTGATCCTGGGCGTCTCCTACCTGGTCCTGAAGTCCCGCAACCCCGAGGGCGCGGCCTTCGCCAAGCGTTCCTGACGCACTCGTCTCGGCATTCGGGCCGCCCCGTACCACTCCTCGGTACGGGGCGGCCCGTCTGTCTATCCTGTCCGACATGCTGACCATCACCCGGGCCCTGTACGACCAGATCGTGGAACACTCCCGCGCGGACCACCCCGACGAGGCCTGCGGCGTGGTCGCGGGCCCGGCCGGCACCGGCCGCCCCGAGCGGTTCATCCCGATGCTGAACGCCGCGCGCTCGCCCACGTTCTACGAGTTCGACTCGGCCGACCTGCTCAAGCTCTACCGCGACATGGACGACCGGGACGAGGAGCCCGTGGTCATCTACCACTCGCACACGGCGACCGAGGCCTACCCGTCCCGTACGGACATCTCCTACGCGAACGAGCCGGCCGCCCACTACGTCCTGGTCTCCACGGCCGACACCGACGGCGCGGGGCCCTTCCAGTTCCGCTCCTTCACCATCGTCGAGGGTGTCGTCACCGAGGAGGACGTCCAGGTCGTCGAGGCCTACGTCGAGGCCTGAGCCCCCTCCGGCCCGGAACCGGCGCCGGCCCCCGCGCCCGTCCCGGCCGTGCGGAAGCGGGCGAGGTAGGCGGAGGGCGTCACCCCGAAGTGCCGGGCGAACGCCCTGCGCAGGCTCTCGTCACTGCCGAGCCCGCTGCGCGCCGCCGCACCGGTGACGCTCGCCCCGCCCTCCAGCAGGAGCCGGGCCGCCTCCACCCGGACCCGCTCCACGTATCCGGCCGGAGTCGCGCCGGTCTGCTCCCGGAACAGCCGGGCCAGGTGGCGGACGCTGACCCCCGCCCGATGCGCGAGCGCCGTGGCACTGTGGTCGGCGCCCGGGTCGGCTGCCACCGCGTCGAGCAGCGGCCGCACCAGCGGATGACCGGTCGGGGGCGTGCGCGAGGCGGCCGAGAACTGCGACTGGCCGCCCGGCCGCTGGAGGAACACCACCAGGTCACGGGCGACCGCCCGGGCCGCCGCCGGACCCCGGTCCCGCTCCACCAGCGCCAGGCACAGGTCGATCCCGGCGCTCACCCCCGCCGAGGTGAAGACCGGCCCGTCCTCGACGAAGATCGCGTCCGGGGTCACCTCCACCCCGGGGTGGCGGCGCGCCAGCTCGGCCGCGTGCTCCCAGTGCGTCGTCGCCCGCCGCCCCTCGAGGAGCCCCGCGGCGGCGAGCGCGAAGGCCCCCGTGCACACCGCCGCGACCCGCTTCGCCCGGGGAGCGAGCGCGGCGACGTGCGCCACCGTCCCCGGGGCGCGCACGCACCGCTCCACGTCCACCGCGCCGGGCACCACGAGCGTGTCCGCCGCCGTGACCTCCTCCGCCGCCAGATCGGCGCCGAGGCGGAGCCCGGTCGAGGTCCGCACGTCCCGCCCGCCCGGCGTGCAGACGCGGACGGCGTAGGCCGGGCCGGCCGTGCCGAACACCTCCAGGGGCGCGGAGACGTCGAGCAGACGGACGCCGTCGAAGGCGAGGACCACCACGGTGTGTGCCATGTGTCCGATTGTGTGGGACACCCGTCCTCAAGGACATGGCGGGGGCGGACCGCGCCGAGGAGGCTGGGGCCATGAACCTCGACGAGATCGTCCCCGACAGCGCGATCGCCACCGCCGCCACCGAGCTGGTCCGCGACACCACGAGCGAGCTGATCTACCACCACTCCCGCCGCGTCCACCTCTTCGGAGCCCTCCAGGGCCGCGCCCGAGGACTCGACGTCGACCTCGAACTCCTCTACGTCGGCGCGATGTTCCACGACCTCGGCCTCCGCGAGGCCCACCGCGACAGCGGCCGCCGCTTCGAGGTCGACGGAGCGGAGGAGGCCGCCGCCTTCCTCCGCTCGTACGGGGTCGGCGAGGACGCGGTACGGCGCGTCTGGACGGCGATCGCCCTGCACACCACCCCCGGCATCCCGCAGTTCATGGAGCCGGAGGTGGCGCTCGTGACCGCCGGCGTGGAGTACGACGTGCTGGGCATCGGCTACGACGACCCCGCCGTCGTCTCCCCCGAGGACCGGGCGGCGATCGTCGCGCTCCACCCCCGCCCCGACTTCAAGCGCCGGATCCTGGGCGCCTTCGCCGAGGGGATCGCGCCCAGGCCGGAGACGACGTTCGGCAACGTGAAGGCGGACGTGCTGCGGCGCTTCGTTCCCGGCTTCGTCCCCGGCGACTTCGTCACCACCATCGAGGGCTCCGCCTGGCCCGAGTGACGGCCCCACCAGGGGCCCCCGGCCGCCGCGCCCGCACCCCGTCCGACTGGCGAGCAGCAACTGTCCGTCATGTGAGATCACATTCCGGAACCCGGACCGGGAATCGATACGATGACCGCATGGTTTCCCACGACGTGAGCGAACAGACGCCGGGCACACCCCTGCTCGTGGCCCGTCTGCACGTCGACCTGTGCCGCCTCGCCAGCGCGATGTGTACGTCCCGCGCCGCGCTCTGACCACCGATCTACGGCCCGAGCGCACCTCCAGCACGACCCCCTTCCGCGCGGGGGCCCCAGCCGCGCGCCCACCACGTCACTCCCGACAGGAGCCCACGCCATGGCCATCGAGGTCCGCATCCCGACCATCCTCCGCACCTACACCGACGGCGCCAAGGCCGTCGAGGGCAGCGGTGAGACCCTCGCCGAGCTCTTCGCCGACCTGGAGTCCCGCCACACCGGGATCGAGGCCCGCATCGTGGACGGGGGCAGCCTGCGCCGCTTCGTCAACGTCTACCTGAACGACGAGGACGTCCGCTTCCTCGACGGCATCGACACCAAGCTCACCGACGGTGACAACGTCACGATCCTGCCGGCCGTCGCCGGCGGCATGGTCTGATCCACATGCGTTACGACTCCCCGCTGGCGGCGGTCGGCAACACGCCCCTGGTCCGCCTGCCCCGGCTCTCACCCTCGGACGACGTCCGCATCTGGGCCAAGCTGGAGGACCGCAATCCCACCGGCTCGGTCAAGGACCGCCCCGCGCTCCACATGATCGAGCAGGCGGAGAAGGACGGCCGGCTCACCCCCGGCTGCACGATCCTGGAGCCGACCAGCGGCAACACCGGCATCTCCCTCGCCATGGCGGCGAAGCTCAAGGGCTACCGCATCGTCTGCGTCATGCCGGAGAACACCAGCGAGGAGCGGCGCCAGCTGCTCGCCATGTGGGGGGCGGAGATCATCTCGTCCCCCGCGGCGGGCGGGTCGAACACGGCGGTACGGGTCGCCAAGGAGCTGGCGACGCAGAACCCCTCGTGGGTGATGCTCTACCAGTACGGCAACCCCGACAACGCGGGCGCGCACTACGCCACCACCGGCCCCGAGATCCTCGCCGACCTGCCCTCCATCACGCACTTCGTGGCGGGCCTCGGCACCACCGGCACCCTCATGGGCGTCGGCCGCTACCTGCGCGAGCACAAGCCCGACGTCAAGATCGTCGCCGCCGAGCCGCGGTACGACGACCTGGTCTACGGCCTGCGGAACCTGGACGAGGGCTTCGTGCCGGAGCTCTACGACGCCTCCGTCCTCACCACCCGCTTCTCGGTCGGCTCGGCCGACGCCGTCACCCGGACCCGCGAGCTCCTCCAGCAGGAGGGCATCTTCGCGGGCGTCTCGACGGGCGCGGCGCTGCACGCGGCGATCGGCATGGGCAACAAGGCCGTGAAGGCCGGCGAGAGCGCGGACATCGCCTTCGTCGTCGCCGACGGCGGCTGGAAGTACCTGTCGACGGGCGTCTACACCGCCGCGACGACGGAGGAAGCGATCGAGACGCTCCAGGGCCAGCTCTGGGCCTGAGAGCCCGTCCCGCCCCGGTTCCCCGGCGCGCGGACCTCGGCGCTCACGCCAGATGGCGGACCCGGTCCCATACGACCGGGTCCGCCGTTCCCACTCTGCGGCGGAACTCCCGCACCGGGACCTCCCGCAGCTCGTCCGTCTCCAGGAAGCTCGGCCGCCCGTGCGCGTCGCCCACGGCCCCCGGCGGCAACGCGATCACCCCCGGCCGCTCGTCGTGGTACTTGCTGGTGATCTTGACGACGAGCGCCTGGTCGCCGCGGAGCGAGAGCACCAGGCACGGCCGGTCCTTCGACCCGGGGCCGTCCTCGTAGGGCACGTCGGCCCACCAGATCTCACCGGCCCGCGGCACCCGGCCGGGCGCCTTCGCGGGCGCTGTCCCGGGCCTCTTCGCGGGCGCGCGCCGCGGCCCCGACGGCCGCCCGGGCGGCCTGCGCGACGGGCTTCCGGGCCCCCGGTCACGGCCCCGGGGGCGTGAGCGCGAGCGCTTGAGGCCGTCCACCAGCGCGACGACCAGCGCGAGCACCACGACCGCGACGAGCGCCGGCCACCATGACGTGTCCATACCCCACGACGTTACCGGCGGCCCCCCGCCCGCGCCCCCGCGCCCCCAGGTCCATCCGAACCGGTGACAGCGCCCGTGAGTTCGCCCACAACGGGGCACTCACGAGGAGCGACGGGCCTGCGTGAGCCGTAGGCTCGGCAGATCGCACGATCTCTCCCTCAGTGACCGCTCAGCGACTCTCCAGTGACTCCCCAGCGACTGTCCCGCACCGTCCACGGACGCCCTTCCTCGGAGGTTCACGCTCCATGAAGCTCACCGTCGTCGGCTGCTCCGGGTCGTTCCCGTCCGCGGATTCGGCCTGTTCGAGCTACCTCGTAGAGGCCGACGGCTTCCGGCTGCTCCTCGACATGGGCAACGGCGCCCTGGGCGAGCTGCAGCGCCACATCGGTCTGTACGACCTCGACGCCATCTTCCTCAGCCATCTCCACGCCGACCACTGCATCGACATGTGCGGCTACTTCGTCGCCCGCTACTACCGCCACGAGGGCGGCCGCTGCGACGCGCTCCCCGTCTTCGCCCCGGAAGGCGCCGAGCAGCGTCTGACCACGGCGTACGCGGACACCCCTTCGGAGAAGGCGATGAGCGAGGTCTTCGACTTCCGGACGCTGACGTCGGGCACCTTCGAGCTCGGCCCGTTCACCGTCCGTACGGAGAAGGTGTGCCACCCGGTGGAGGCGTACGGCATCCGGATCGAGCACGGCGGCCGTTCCCTGACGTACTCCGGGGACACCGGGGTGTGCGACGCGCTGCACGAACTGGCAGCGGGGACGGACCTGTTCCTGTGCGAGGCGTCCTTCACCCACGGCAAGGAGGACATCCCGGCGCTGCACCTCAACGGCCGGGAGGCGGGGGCGGAGGCGGCCCGTTCCTCGGTCGGCCGGCTGGTGCTGACCCACATCCCGCCGTGGACGGACGGCGCCCTGAACCTGGCGGACGCGCGCGCGGTCTACAGCGGCCCGACGGAGCTGGCGCGGCCGGGCGCGGTCTACGAGATCTGACCGGCGCCGGCCACCGCGCAACGGGGAGGGCCCCGGAACCTGTGCGGTTCCGGGGCCCTTCCGTCGTACGGGTGAGGCTCACGCCTTGGTGAGGTCCTCGATCTCCTCCTCGGGCTCGCGGCCCGGGGTGGTGAGGTTGAACTTGGTGATCGCGAAGCGGAAGAGGACGTAGTAGACCACCGCGAAGACCAGGCCGATCGGGATGATCAGCCACGGCTTCGTCGCGAGGTTCCAGTTCAGGAGGTAGTCGATGGCGCCCGCGGAGAACGTGAAGCCCGCGTGGACGCCGAGGGCCCAGGTGACGGCCATCGAGACGGCGGTCAGGATCGCGTGGATCGCGTACAGGAGCGGCGCGATGAACATGAACGAGAACTCGATCGGCTCGGTCACGCCGGTGACGAAGGAGGTCAGCGCGAGGGAGACCATCATGCCGGTCACGGCCTTGCGGCGCTCCGGGCGAGCGGAGTGCGCGATGGCGAGCGCGGCGGCCGGGAGGCCGAACATCATGATCGGGAAGAAGCCGGACATGAAGATTCCGGCGCTCGGGTCACCCGCGAAGAAGCGGTTCAGGTCACCGTGGACGACCTCGCCGGCCGCGTTGGTGAAGTCACCGATCTGGAACCAGGAGACGGTGTTCACGAACTGGTGCATGCCGACCGGGATCAGCGCGCGGTTGATCAGGCCGAACAGGCCGGCACCGGCGGCGCCGAGGCCCGTCATCCACTCGCCGAAGCTGGAGATGCCGTTGCCGATCGGCTCCCAGACCAGACCGAAGACGACGCCCACCGCGGTGCCGACGAAGGCCATGATGATCGGGACGAGACGGCGGCCGTTGAAGAAGCCGAGCCAGTCGACCAGCTTGGTGCGGTGGAACTTCTGCCACAGCACCGCGGCGAGCAGACCCATGAGGATGCCGCCGAGGACGCCCGGGTTGTTGTACGTGGCCGCGACGTCGACGCCCTTGTTGGCGGTCGTGTTCACGACGGCCTCGGTCACCGGGAAGGCCTTGAGGACGTTGGCGTAGACAAGGAAGCCGACGAGGGCGGCGAGGGCGGTGGAGCCGTCGGCCTTCTTGGCGAAGCCGATGGCCACGCCTATGCAGAACAGCATCGGCAGGTTGTCGAAGACAGCGCCGCCGGCCGTGGCGAACACGGAGGCGACCTTGTCCCATCCGAGCCCGTCGGCGCCGAAGACGTCGGGCTGGCCGAGACGGAGCAAGATACCCGCGGCCGGCAGGACGGCGATCGGCAGCTGCAGGCTGCGACCGACCTTCTGCAGGCCCTGGAACAGGCCGGATCCGCGCTTCTTCGCGGGAGCGGCGGCCTGGGCGGTGGCCGTACTCATCAACTTCCTCCAGTAAGGCAAGGCGCCGCCAGAGGACAGTGAAAGGGGGCGACGGCGGCGTCTCGTGGAACGCGGTGGTCTGGACCGCGTGGTCTACACCAATGAGTGGTGTAGACCAGTTTTAGCACGTGAGACTTAGATAAGGAACCTGCGAATTCTGTGGACTCAGCCATAGCCGGGCAGGCACGACGGAAGGCCCCCGGACCATGAGGTCCAGGGGCCTTGTCGACCATGGGAAAGCGGGTCCGAGGCCCTCCGCGCCGAGGGGATCCGGGGGCTTGGGGGTTACGGCTTCGTGATGTCCCGCTCCAGCTGCTCCTCCACCTCGACCGGCTCCCGGCCCGGCGTCGGGATGTCGAACTTCGTGATCAGGAAGCGGAACAGCACGTAGTAGACGACGGCGAAGCCCAGTCCGATCGGAATGATCAGCCATGGCTTGGTGTCCAGATGCCAGTTGACGACGTAGTCGATCAGCCCCGCCGAGAAGCTGAAGCCCGCGTGCACCCCGAGCGCCCAGGTGATCCCCATCGACGCACCCGTCAGCAGCGCGTGCAGACCGTAGAGCAGCGGCGCGGCGAACATGAACGAGAACTCCAGCGGCTCGGTCACACCGGTGACGAACGAGGTGAGGGCCACCGAGATCATCAGGCCCGTCACCTCCTTGCGGCGCTCGGGCCGCGCGCAGTGGGCGATGGCGAGCGCGGCGGCCGGCAGGCCGAACATCATGATCGGGAAGAAGCCCGACATGAACTGACCCGCCGACGGGTCCTCCGCGAAGAAGCGCGTCAGGTCGCCCTGGACCACCGTGCCGTCCGCCTTGGTGTACTCGCCCGCCTGGAACCAGAAGAAGGTGTTGATGAACTGGTGCATGCCGATCGGGATCAGCAGCCGGTTGGCGACACCGAAGATGGCCGAGCCCCAGGCGCCGAGATCGATCAGCTGCTTCGCGAACCAGGTCAGAGCGTCGCCCACCGGCTCCCAGAGCAGCCCGAACAGCACGCCGAGCACGACGCAGAAGAACGCCATCATGATCGGGACCAGTCGGCGGCCGTTGAAGAAGCCGAGCCAGTCCACCAGCTTCGTGCGGTGGAAGCGCTGCCAGACCACCGCCGTCAGCAGGCCGATCAGAATGCCGCCCAGCACCCCGGGATTCTGCGGGACCCCCTCCGGCAGCTCCGGCGTCACCGTCCCCTCACGCGGGAAGACCTTCAGGACGTTGAAGTAGACGAGGAAGCCGACCACCGCCGCCAGCGCCGTGGAGCCGTCCGCCTTCTTCGCGAAACCGATCGCGACACCGATGCAGAAGAGCAGCGGCAGGCCGAACGACCCGTCGAGGATCGCGGTGCCGCCTCCCAGCAGCACGGCCGAGGTCTTCTCCCAGAAATCGCCGTGCAGATACGCGGCGAAGAGATTGCCCAGGCTGACCAGCAGTCCGGCCGCCGGCAGGACGGCCACGGGAAGCTGGAGGCTGCGACCCACCTTCTGAAGCCCCTGGAAGAGGCCGTTCCGCCAGTTCTTGCGCGGTGCGGTGGCACTGTCGCTACTCATCGGCGTCCTCCCTGGTCCCGGAACAAGCGCGCCCCGGCTCGCGTTGCACACTGGTGTAGACCAGTTGCGATAGGCTCCCCGGAGCCCGCTCAGGGCAGGGCGCCGGTGATCGTCATCATTCGGCAGAACCCGTGCACCCGCTCGCGAAGTTGGGCCAACCGTGGGTTACCGTGACAAAGCGGACCGTGGGTGCGCCGAGACTTACGTTCTCCGAACGGAACGGACAGGGAGAGACACATGGCCAGCAAGGCTGAGAAGATCGTCGCCGGGCTCGGCGGCATCGACAACATCGAAGAGGTCGAAGGCTGCATCACCCGCCTGCGCACCGAGGTCATCGACCCCACCAAGGTCGACGAAGCCGCCCTCAAGGCCGCCGGCGCCCACGGCGTCGTCAAGATGGGCACCGCGATCCAGGTCGTCATCGGTACCGACGCCGACCCCATCGCCGCCGACATCGAAGACATGATGTGAGCCACCCCCTCACCTGAAGGAGGGCCCGTTCCGGCAGGGGAACGGGCCCTCCCTCGCGTACGGCTACGCTCGACCCATGTCTCGTATCGACGGCCGTACTGCCGAACAGCTCCGCCCCGTCACCATCGAACGCGGATGGAGCAAGCACGCCGAGGGCTCCGTCCTCGTCTCCTTCGGTGACACCAAGGTCTTCTGCACCGCCTCCGTCACCGAAGGCGTCCCCCGCTGGCGCAAGGGCAGCGGAGAGGGCTGGGTCACCGGCGAGTACTCGATGCTCCCCCGCTCCACCAACACCCGGGGCGACCGCGAATCCGTCCGCGGCAAGATCGGCGGCCGCACGCACGAGATCTCCCGCCTCATCGGCCGCTCGCTGCGCGCCGTCATCGACTACAAGGCGCTCGGCGAGAACACCATCGTCCTCGACTGCGACGTCCTCCAGGCCGACGGCGGCACCCGCACCGCCGCCATCACCGGCGCCTACGTCGCCCTCGCCGACGCCATCACCTGGGCCCAGGCCAAGAAGCTCGTCAAGGCCGGCCGCAAGCCCCTCACCGGCACCGTCGCCGCCGTCTCCGTCGGCATCGTCGACGGCATCCCGCTCCTCGACCTCTGCTACGAAGAGGACGTCCGCGCGGAGACCGACATGAACGTCGTCTGCACCGGCGACGGCCGCTTCGTCGAGGTCCAGGGCACCGCCGAAGCCGAGCCCTTCGACCGCAAGGAGCTCAACGCCCTCCTCGACCTGGCCTCCGGTGGCTGCGCCGAACTCGCCGAACTCCAGCGCCAGGCCCTCGAAGGAACGCTGTAGCCCCTCGCGACCGGCGACCGGCGTCCAGCGACCGGCGACCCGCACTCACCGCGACCCACCCGCCACGGCCCGCCGTGGCAACCACGAAGGCCCACACCGGCGTCCTTCGTGACACGGGCGCACGGCACGACCGTGCGCCCGTTCCGCACACCAGGGGAGGACCTGACTTGAAGCGCCGACTCGCACTCGCCGTGGCCACCGCCGCCGTACTCACCACCACCCTCGTCGGCTGCGGAGCCCTCGACAAGGCCATGGACTGCGTCGCCACCGCCGACGCGATAGCCACCAGCGTCGACAAGCTCCAGCAGGCCGTCTCCAACGCCTCCAACGACCCGACCCAGCTCAACGAAGCCCTCAACGACATCTCCACCGAACTGGGCAACCTCAAGGACACCACGGACAACGCCGACCTCTCCAAGGCCGTCGACGACCTCACCAAGGGCGTCGAGTCCGTCCGCACCGCCGTGAACAACGGCGACACCACCCCCGACATCAAGCCCGTCACCGACGCCGCCACCGAGATCGGCAAGGTCTGCACGCCGGGATAATCGGCACCATGACCCGTCTGATCCTCGCCACCCGTAACGCCGGAAAGATCACCGAACTCCACGCGATCCTCGCCGACGCAGGTCTGCCCCACGACCTCGTCGGCGCGGACGCCTACCCGGAGATCCCCGACGTCAAGGAGACCGGCGTCACCTTCGCCGAGAACGCCCTCCTCAAAGCCCACGCCCTCGCCCAGGCCACCGGCCTCCCCGCCGTCGCCGACGACTCCGGCCTCTGCGTCGACGTCCTGGGCGGCGCCCCCGGCATCTTCTCCGCCCGCTGGGCCGGCACCCACGGCGACGACCGGGCCAACCTCGAACTCCTCCTCGCCCAGCTCGCCGACATCGACACCCCGCACCGCGGCGCCCACTTCGCCTGCGCCGCGGCCCTCGCCCTCCCCGACGGCACCGAACGCGTGGTCGAGGGCCGCATGCCGGGCACCCTGCGCCACGCCCCGGCCGGCACGAACGGCTTCGGCTACGACCCGATCCTCCAGCCGGAGGGCCACGAGGTGACGTGCGCGGAGCTGACGCCGCAGCAGAAGAACGCGATCAGCCACCGGGGGAAGGCGTTCAGGGCACTGGTGCCGGTGGTCAGGGAGCTGCTGGGCTGAGACGAGGGGGCGCGGCGCCTGGAGCGCCGTGACCATGCGGAAGGGCCGCACCGACCGGTGCGGCCCTTTCGCATGCGGTGCGGCCGGAGGGATTCGAACCCTCACGGGTGTTACCCCACTGGGACCTAAACCCAGCATGTCTGCCAGTTCCACCACGGCCGCGTGCGCGTCCATCGTAGTGGGCGGGCCAGCCGCGCAGGCGGGAGGCTCAGAACTTCGGTGCGGGCGCCTGGGCCAGGACCAGTTCCGCCGCCTCCTCCTCGGTCTCCACCGACGGCGGTGAGCCCTCCAGCGGCTTTCGCGCGGTCTCCTTCATGCAGGCCACCGCCACGACGCCGACGAGCGCCGCGCCCATCGCGTAGTACGCGGGCATCAGGTTGCTGCCGGTCGCGCCGATCAGCGCGGTGATGACCAGCGGGGTCGTCCCGCCGAACAGCGACGCCGAGAGGTTGTAGCCGACCGACAGGGAGCCGTAGCGCACGTTCGTCGGGAAGAGCGCGGGGAGTGCGGCCGACATCGTGCCCAGCATGCAGACCAGGGACAGGCCGAGCATCAGCATGCCGGCCGTGATCGCGGGGACACCGCCCTGGCCGATCAGCAGGAAGGCGGGGAGCGAGAGGAAGAGGAAGCCGAGCATGCCCGCCATCAGGACGGGCTTGCGCCCGAAGCGGTCGTTGAGCCGACCCACCTGAGTGATGATCAGCATCAGGAGGACCATCACCAGCAGCAGGATGAGCAGCCCGTGCGTCTCGCTGTAGCCGAGTTCGTCGGAGAGGTACGTCGGCATGTACGACAGCAGCATGTAGTCGGTGATGTTGTAGGCGCCGACCAGCGCGATGCAGAGGATCAGCGTCGGCCACTGCTGCCGGAAGATCTTGGCCAGGTCGCCCTTGGCGGAGGTCTCGACGGTGTCCGCCGCCTCCGAGGCGTGCGCCGACTCGCTCTCCAGCTTCTGGAAGGCGGGTGTCTCGTCGAGCCGCAGCCGCAGGTAGAGCCCCACCAGGCCGAGCGGTCCGGCCACGAGGAACGGGACGCGCCAGCCCCAGGCCTCCATGGTGTCGGTGCCGAGCCAGGCGCTCAGGGCCGTGACCAGTCCGGCCGCGGCGACGTAGCCCGCCAGGGTGCCGAACTCCAGGAAGCTCCCGAAGAAGCCGCGGCGCCGGTCGGGGGCGTACTCCGCGATGAAGGTCGAGGCGCCGCCGTACTCGCCGCCGGTGGAGAAGCCCTGGAGCATCCGGAAGAAGACCAGCAGGGCGGGCGCCCAGAAGCCGATCGAGGCGTAGGACGGGATGAGGCCGATCGCGAACGTGCCGACCGCCATGAGGATCATGGTCAGGGCCAGGACCTTCTTGCGGCCGAGCCTGTCACCCATCGGGCCGAAGAACATGCCGCCGAGCGGGCGGACGAGGAACGCGACGGCGAAGGTCGCGAACGAGGACAGCAGCTGGACGGTGTCGTTCCCTGACGGGAAGAAGACGTGACCGAGGGTGACGGCGAGATAGGCGTAGATGCCGAAGTCGAACCACTCCATGGCGTTCCCGAGCGACGCCGCCTTCACGGCTCGTTTGACGGCCGCCTCGTCGGTCACCGTGATGTCCGTCCGGCGCAGCCGGGGTCGCTGCCGACGGGTGATGGCCCGGAACAGCCGCGGGTGGCGTTTGAGGGCATCGGGGTCGGCCGCGTTGTCGCGGTCGGTGGCCGGCATGACCGTACGTCCTTTCTCGGGGCGTGGAACTCCAAGAGGAACATCTGCGCGGTCACGCCGTTCACAAACGGAAGTCACCTTCCGATGGGACCTCCGTCACCTCCGGCCGGTACGTCGGGCCCCCGCGTGCGGGGACGTAGGGGCAGGTCAGGGCTGGATGGCCAGGTCCTTGAGGATCTTGGCGACGTGGCCGGTGGCCTTCACGTTGTAGAGGGCGCGCTCGACCTTGCCGTCCTCGTCGACGACGACCGTGGAGCGGATGACGCCCGTGACGGTCTTGCCGTACAGCTTCTTCTCGCCGAAGGCGCCGTAGGCCTCCAGGACCTCCTTCGACGGGTCGCCGACGAGGGTCACCCGCAGGGACTCCTTCTCGCGGAACTTCGCGAGCTTCTCCGGCTTGTCGGGGGACACGCCGATGACGTCGTAGCCCGCGGCGGCGAGCACGTCCAGGTTGTCCGTGAAGTCGCAGGCCTGCTTGGTGCAGCCCGGCGTGAGGGCGGCGGGGTAGAAGTAGACGATGACCTTGCGGCCCTTGTGGTCGGCCAGCGAGACCTCGTTGCCGTCCGCGTCGGGCAGGGTGAAGGCGGGGGCGGTGTCGCCGGGCTGAAGTCGCTCGCTCATGGCTCTCCTCGGAGGAAGTACGCGTACGCCGGAAGAGCCTAATGGGGGTCGAGGCCAACCCGGGAGCGCGGAAGCTGACAGACTGTCCATCAACGAACCGATGACGACAACGGAGGCAGCGCGGTGTCGGACGCCAGGACCCCTGCGCAGATCGAGGCGGACATCGTCCGCCGGCGCGACCAGCTTGCCGAGACTCTCGACGAGATCGGTATTCGGATGCACCCGAAGACGATCATCGGCGACGCGAAGGCGAGGGTCGCCTCGACGGTCGACCACACCGCCGGACGGGCGTTCGTCGCCGTGAACCGGACCGTCTCCGGTGTGAAGGCGCGCTTCACGCACGCCGACGGCGCGCCGCGCCTGGAACGGGTGGTGCCGGTGGCCCTGGTCGCCGTGGCCCTGGTGGGGCTGCTCGCGACCTCGTCGCGAAGGCGCAGGGGATGACGCGTGGCACTGTCCCGACCCGGGTACGGCCGACACGCCCGGGCAGGTAGGTTCGGGGCGTGAGCGAGAACACGCACGACAAGCTGCCCATCAGGATGCTGTACGACCGTGTCCTGGTCCGGACCGACTCTCCCGAGGGTGAGCGGCGCTCGGGCGGCGGCATCCTGATCCCGGCCACGGCCGCGGTCGGGCGCCGGCTGGCCTGGGCCGAGGTCGTCGCCGTCGGCCAGAACGTCCGTACGGTCGAGACCGGTGACCGGGTTCTGTACGACCCCGAGGACCGTGCCGAGGTCGAGGTGCGGGGGGTGGCGTACGTCCTGATGCGCGAGCGCGACCTGCACGCGGTGGCGGCCGACCGCTTCCAGGGGTCCACGGATTCCACGGGCCTGTATCTGTAGCTCCGGACGTGCAGCCGCGGACGTGAGGCCTGGTGACCGCTGTCACCAGGTCTTTTGTCCGTCTTTTGCTACGCTGGGGACACCCGACGAGACGCGCCGTACCGGGCCTGACGCAGGACACGCAAAGACGACGCACCCCTGTTGATCCGTCTCGCGGAGGTGTTCGTCGTCATGGCCTGGGTTCTTCTCGTCATCGCCGGTCTGCTCGAGGTCGGCTGGTCGATCGGTATGAAGTACACCGACGGCTTCACCCGTCTCTGGCCGAGCGTCTTCACCGCCGCCGGGATCGTCGCCTCCATGATGCTGCTCTCCCATGCCGCGAAGACGCTGCCGATCGGTACGGCCTACGGCGTCTGGGTGGGCATCGGCGCGGCCGGTGCGGCGGTGCTCGGCATGGTGGTGCTCGGCGAGCCGGTGACCGCCGCGCGGATCTTCTTCGTCTGCCTGCTGCTGGTCGCGGTGGTGGGCCTGAAGGCGACCTCCGGGCACTAGGTCGTTTCAGGGGTGGGTCCGGACGCGACCTCCGGGCACTAGGTCGTGTCCTGCCGACGCGGCCGGGGGTAGCGCCCGGCAAGATCGGCAAGCCACCCCCTGGACCGCGTCCGGGCTGCCGTTACCGGCCGGTGGACGGGAACCGCTCGACGCGGTCGCCGGCCTCCGGCGCGTCGGGGCGGCCGGGGTGCTGCCGTCCGTCGGGGCGGCCGGCCTCGCCGGCCTGCTCCTGGTGTTCCCAGCCTTCCGGATCCAGCGGGTCCGCCGGTTCGGGCATCTCCTCCGCGCCCGGCGCGAGCTGGAGCTCGAACTCCTTCGGCGCCGTGCCGGCCAGAGCCTCCCGGGTGAAGTGGCCCCAGATCGCGGCCGGCGCCCCGCCCCCGTCGATGCGGGGCAGGCCGAGCGCGCCGTACAGCGGTTTCTGCCGCCCGGTCTTGGGGTCCTGGCCCATCAGCGTGACCACGGTCGCCAGGTCGGGGGTGAAGCCGGCGAACCAGGCGGCCCGGTCCTCCTCCGCCGTGCCGGTCTTGCCGGCCGCCGGCCGGCCCGCGGTCAGCGCCGCCTTGCCCGTACCGCTCTCCACCACTCCGCGCAGGACCGACGTGGTGGTGTCGGCGGCCTCCCGGCCGACCGCCTGCCGGGTCTCCCGGGCGGGGATCTCCAGCTCCCGGCCGTCCCGGCTGATCCGGTCCACCAGGGTGTACGCGCGGTGCGTGCCGTGGTCGGCGAGGGTCGCGTACGCCTGTGCCATGTCCAGGGCGCTGGCGGTGGCCGGGCCGAGGGCGATCGAGGGGGTGGCGTTGAGGTCGGGGGTCTTGGCGGGCAGCCCGAGGGCGATGGCCGTCTCCTTGACCTCGTCGGGCCCGACGTCCACCGCCAGCTGGGCGTACACCGCGTTGACGGACTGATCGGTGGCCGAGCGGAGGGTGAGGGGGCCGTAGGAGAGGTCGTCCTCGTTGGCCGGGTCGTAGAGGTCGCCGTTCCACCCTTCGACCGGGCGTTTGTTGGTGCCGTCGTAGTAGGTGTTGGGGGTGATCGCGCGGCCGTCCTGTGTCTGCGCCGCGTTCTCGACGGCCGCCGCGAGGACGAAGGGCTTGAAGGTGGAGCCGACCTGGTAGTCGCGGCGGGTGGCGTTGTTGACGTACTGCCGGGTGTAGTCGACGCCGCCGTACAGGGCGACGACCCGGCCGGTGGCGGGGTCGATCGCCGCGCCCCCGACCCGGACGAAGCGGTCGACGGGGTTGCGCTCCGGGTCGAGCCGGGACATGACCTCCTCGTCGACGGCGGTGACGAAGGCGTCCTGTTTCGGCTTCTCCAGGGTGGTCGTGATGCGGTACCCGCCACCGGCCAGGGTCTTCGCGTCGATGACGCCCCGGGCCGCGAGGTGGTCCCCGACGGCCTGGACGACGTAGCCGCGCTGGCCGGAGAGGCCGGTCGCGGGGCGGGCGGCCGGCGGTGCCGGGAAGACGGCGGCGGCCCGGGCGGCGGGGGTGAGCCACCGCTCCTTCACCATGCCGCTCAGGACGTAGTTCCAGCGGGCGAGCACCTTGGACCGGTTCTCGGGGCGGGCGGCCACGTCGTAGGCGGTGGGGGCGTTGAGGAGCGAGGCGAGGTAGGCGGCCTCGGGGATGTCGAGGTCCTGCACGTCCTTGTCGTAGTAGGCGTGCGCGGCCGCCTGGATGCCGTAGGCGTTGCGGCCGAAGTAACTGGTGTTCAGATAGCCCTCGAAGATCTCGTCCTTGCTCTTCTCGCGGTTGAGCTTGATGGCGATGAAGAACTCCTTCACCTTGCGGGTGACGGTCTGTTCCTGGACCAGGTAGTAGTTCTTGACGTACTGCTGGGTGATGGTCGAGCCGGACTGTCTGCCCTTGCCCCGCAGGGTGTTCCAGGCGGCGCGGAGCATGGCCTTGGGGTCGACGGCGGGCTGGGAGTAGAAGTCGCGGTCCTCCGCGGCCAGTACGGCGTGCCGGACGGTCTCCGGGACCCGTTCGAGGCGTACGTTCTCGCGGTTGACGTCGCCGTCGCGGGCGAGGGGGGTGCCGTCCGCGTAGAGGTACAGGTTGGACTGGGCGGTGGCGGCGGCGTTGGCGGGCGGGATGTCCACCAGCAGGTAACCGGCGGCGAACCCGCCGGCCAGCAGCAGGACGACGAGCAGCAGGCTCCCGAGCAGGAAGCGCAGGACGCGCCGCCCCCGGGTCCGGCGGCGGGCCTTCCTTCCGGTCCCGGGCCCGCGCGGCCGGGGCGGTGGGGTGGGCTCGGTGGGGAGGGTGGGATCCCTCGGCTCCCAACCGGGCTGCCGAGACTGGCCGTCGCTCATGTGTGCGGCTCCCGTACCGGATGAAGGGGGCGTGGCCATCCCATACTGCACGTACAGGGACAGAAGCCTTGAATACGACTCGAAATCCGCTCGCGATGGCGGTACGCGCCCCGCTAGGGTCGTGCGCTTCGGTGCCGGTCGGAGGGAGCGTGTGTGGTGCGGCTGTACGCGACGGTCGCCGCGGGGGGTTTCCGGCGCCATGCCACGTATCGCATGGCCACGGCCGCGGGGGTGTTCACCAACACCGTCTTCGGTTTCATCCTGTCGTACACCTACATCGCCCTCTGGGACGAGAGGCCCCTGCTCGGCGGGTACGACATGGACGACGCGCTCGCCTATGTGTGGATCGGTCAGGCGCTGCTCGCCGCCTGCGGACTGATGGGCGGCGGGTTCCAGGAAGAGGTGATGGAGCGGATCCGTACGGGTGACATCGCCGTCGATCTCTACCGGCCCGCCGACCTGCAGGCCTGGTGGTTCTCGGACAACGCGGGCCGGTCCGCGTACCTGCTGCTGGGCCGCGGGGTCGTGCCGATGGCCGTCGGAGCGCTCGTCTTCGACTTCAGGCTGCCCGCGCGGCCGCTGACCTGGCTCGCGTTCCTGCTCGCCGTCGCGCTGGGTTCGATCGTCAGCTTCGCCGTCTGGTACCTGGTCGCGATGAGCGCGTTCTGGCTCCTCGACGGGCAGGGCGTGGCCCAGGTGGCCTGGCTGGGCGGCCTGTTCTTCTCCGGGATGCTGCTGCCCCTCAACGTCTTCCCGGGCGCGCTGGGCGAGCTGGCGCGGGTGCTGCCGTGGGCGTCGATGCTCCAGATCCCGGCGGACGTGTTTCTGGAGCGGTACGAGGGGTGGGGGCTGCTCGGCGCGTACGCGTTCCAGGGCTGCTGGGCGGTGGTGCTGCTCGCGGCGGGGCGGGCGGCGCAGTGGGCGGCGACGCGGAAGGTGGTGGTGCAGGGTGGCTGACGTCTCCGCGCGCGAGGGGGTGGCTGCCGGTCCGGCGCGTACCCCCGGGAAGGGGGCGGCCCGCCCGGCTTCCCGTGGGGCGGCGCTCCGGCGGGCGGCGGTCGACTCCTGGCGTACGTACCGGATGGTGGCCGGGATGTGGATCAGGTCGACGATGACCTACCGGGCCTCCTTCGCGCTGACCGTCTTCTCCAGCTTCACCGTCACCTTCTTCGACTTCGTCGTCATCCTGCTGATGTTCGGTCAGGTGCGGGGCCTCGGCGGCTTCTCGTTCGGCGAGGTGGCCTTCCTGTACGGGACGACCAGCACGTCCTTCGGCCTCACCGACCTGACGATGGGCTCCCTCCAGCGGATGGGCAAGCGGGTGCGCGACGGCTCGCTCGACACCTTCCTGATGCGCCCGGCCCCCGTCCTCGCGCAGGTGGCGGCGGACCAGTTCGCCCTGCGCCGGCTCGGCCGGGTCGCGCAGGGGCTGCTGGTGCTGGTCTGGGGCCTGCTGGTCCTCGACGTGGAGTGGACGGTGGTGAAGGTGCTGCTGCTCCCGGTGACGATCGTGTGCGGCGCGCTGATCTTCGGGGCCGTCATGGTCGTGGGCGCCTCGGTCCTGTTCTGGGCGCAGGACGCCGCCGAGGTCACCAACGCGTTCAGCTACGGCGGCAACACGCTGCTGCAGTACCCGCCGTCGATCTTCGCGCAGGAGCTGGTGCGCGGGGTCGTGTACGTCGTGCCGCTGGCGTTCGTGAACTGGCTGCCGGCGCTGTACATCCTCGGCCGCGAGGCGCCGGCCGGAGTGCCGGACGCGGCGGCGTTCGCGTCACCGCTGGTCGCGGCGGTGTGCTGCGGGCTCGCCGGCCTGGTGTGGCGGGTGGGACTTCGTTCGTACCGATCGACAGGGAGCTGACCGTGTCCTTCATCGACCCCGTCCATTCCGACGGTCCCCCCGGCGCCGGGGGCTTCATCGAGCTGCGGGACGTCGAGAAGGTGTTCTCGGTGCGCCGCAAGGTGGGCCTCGTCCGCCGCGAGAAGCGGGAGGTCCGCGCCGTCGACGGGATCAGCTTCGACGTGGCGCGCGGCGAGATGGTCGGCTACATCGGCCCGAACGGCGCCGGCAAGTCGACGACGATCAAGATGCTGACCGGCATCCTGACCCCGAGCGCCGGCCGGCTGCGGGTCGCGGGGATCGACCCCTCGCGCGAGCGGACGCGGCTCGCGCAGCGCATCGGGGTGGTGTTCGGGCAGCGCACCACGCTGTGGTGGGACCTGCCGCTGAAGGACTCGTACCGCCTGATGCACCGGATGTACCGCATCCCGGACGACCGCTTCGCCGCGAACCTCGCCCGCTGCGTCGAACTCCTGGAGCTGAAGGACCTCCTCGACGTCCCCGTACGCCAGCTCTCCCTCGGCCAGCGGATGCGCGGGGACATCGCGGCCGCGCTGCTGCACGACCCGGAGGTTCTGTACCTCGACGAGCCGACGATCGGCCTCGACGTGGTGTCGAAGGCGCGGGTACGGGAGTTCCTGCGCGAGCTGAACGCCTCACGGGGCACGACCGTGCTGCTCACCACGCATGATCTGACGGACATCGAGCAGCTGTGCAAGCGGGTGATGGTCATCGACCACGGCCGGCTGATGTACGACGGGGAGCTGGCGGGACTGCACGCGGTGGGGGAGAGCGAGCGGCTGCTCGTGGTGGACCTGGAGCGGGAACTGCCGCCGATCGAGGTGCCGGGGGCGCGCTTCGTACGGTCGGAAGGTCCGCGTCAGGTGCTCGCCTTCCCGTCGTCCGCCTCGGCGGCGCCGATCGTGGCGGCGGTGGCGGCAAGGTATCCGCTGGTGGATCTGTCGGTGCGGGAGCCGGATATCGAGGCCGTGATCGCGAAGATGTACGGGGAGGGGGAACTCGGCGTACGTGCGGGGAGTCCCTGAGAGAGGGAGGTGCGGTGGAGAGCGACAGGAGTTCCGAGACCGGCTCGGGCACGGGCGCGGGCGACGGCGCGGGGGCCGGGGGTGAGCCACGGCCGGCGATGGCGGCGTTCGCGTATACGGCGGCGGACGCGGAGCGCGGCCGCGGCGTCCGCCGTATGAAGACGATCGCGACCGGCCTGCTGCTCCTGGTCGCCGTGATCTACGCCCTGGCCACCTGGGCGGAGAACTCGGGGTTCGGTCCCTGGGCCGGCTATGTGGCCGCGGCGGCTGAGGCGGGCATGGTGGGCGCGCTGGCCGACTGGTTCGCGGTGACGGCGCTCTTCCGCCGCCCCCTCGGACTGCCCATCCCGCACACGGCGATCATCCCGACCAAGAAGGACCAGCTGGGCGTCACGCTGGGATCGTTCGTCGGCGAGAACTTCCTGTCGGCCGAGGTGGTACGGGGCCGGCTGCACGCGCTGGGCATCGCCGGCCGCGTCGGCGCCTGGCTCGCCGACCCGGCCCACGCCGACCGGGTCACCAGGGAACTCGCCACCGCGCTGCGCGGCGCGCTGACCGTCCTGCGTGACTCCGACGTCCAGGCGGTGGTGGGCGAGGCGATCACCCGGCGGGCGGAGGCGGCGGAGATCGCCCCCGGCATCGGCAAGACCCTGGAGAAGGTCGTCACCGACGGAGCCCACCACCGGGCCGTGGACCTGGTCTGCGCCCGGGCACACGACTGGCTCGTCTACCACGGGGACTCCGTGATGGACGCGGTCCAGGGCGGCGCGCCCGGCTGGACGCCCCGCTTCGTGGACCGCAGGGTGGGCGAGCGCGTCTACAAGGAACTGCTCCGCTTCGTCACCGAGATGCGGGACATGCCGGCCCACCCGGCGCGCGCCGCGATCGACCGCTTCCTGACGGACTTCGCCACCGACCTCCAGGCGGACACGGACACCCGGGGGCGCGTGGAGCGCATGAAGGCGGAGCTGCTGGCCCGCCAGGAGATCCAGGACATCATCGACTCCGCCTGGGCCTCGGTCCGCGGCCTGATCATCGCGGCGGCGGAGGACGACCAGAGCCAACTGCGCCTGCGCGCCCGGGCCTCCCTGATCTCCCTGGGCGAGCGCCTGGTGACGGACACCCGCCTCCAGGCGAAGGTGGAGGGCTGGGTCGAGGACGCGGCGGCGTACGTGGTCACGACCTACCGCAACGAGATCACCTCGCTGATCACGGACACGATCGCGAGCTGGGACGCCGACCAGACCTCGAAGAAGATCGAGGCGAACATCGGCCGCGACCTGCAGTTCATCCGCATCAACGGCACGGTGGTCGGCGCGCTGGCGGGCCTGCTGATCTACACGGTGAGCCACGCGCTGGGCGGATGAGTGGGGTGCGCGCGACGGTGGGCGTCCGGCCGAGGTGGTGCGCGGGGCGGGTGAGTTCCGGCTCACCCGCCCGGCGACTGTGGGGAGATGCCCGGTAGTACGGACGGCGGGGGCGGGGCGTTCAGCCCTTGTCGCGGGTGACGCGGGTGACCGCCCAGGAGGCCCCGGCCACGGCGCCCGCGACGGTGAACACCGCCGGCCACGCGCCGACCTTCTTGGCCAGCGGGTGGGACCCGGCGAACGCGGCGACGTACGCGACCGCGAGCCCGGCGGCCGCCTTCCCTCCGGCGGCCTCCCGCCACTCCCGCACGGCGACGGCGCCGGCCCCGGCCAGCACGACGCCCCCGAGCGGCCGCTTCCTGGTCCACCGGGCGACGGCGTACCCGCCGACGAGTCCGGCGGCGGCTATGGCGGGGGAGGGGACGCGGGGCATGACGGGGCCTTTCGGATCGACGGACCACCTACGGTACGACTCCGTGGGTGGCTACTCACAGGCGACGCCGTCCCCGTCCCGGTCGAGGTGGCGCCCATACCCGGGGTCGCCCCGCCGCACGGGAGCCGCGCCCGCGGCGCGAGCGGCGGAGCAGTTCCGGTAGTGGACGGGTGGGAGGAGCGGCCTTCTTCGCACGGGTCGGGTCGGGGGTCTCGTCAGCCAGCAGCGATCGCTGAGTACGTCCATACGTCGGCGGGGATCTCGTGCTTGAGCTTCCAGGTGATTGCCATCGGCTTGCTGCCCTTGTGTTCGACGTACTCGGCCGGTCCCAGGAGCATCCAGGGCTGAGGGCCACCTATGTCCGTCTTCTTGTAACGGCGGACGAAGAGCAGCACGTGGGAGCCCTTCTCTCGATGGGTCTGGTAGCGGATGCCCGTCGGAGAGGATTCGGAGGTCTGGTTCTGTGACTCCCAGTGGAAGAGGGTGTCGTTCATCGCGTAGTCCCGATAGCGGGTCTGCGGCGAGAAATCCTTTTCGTCCTTCTCCAGAGTGATCAGGAGTGCGTCCGTCTGGATGTTCTCGCACCACCTCACTCCCTCGCGGAAATGGGCGGGCATGAAGCCGTCGATGAAGGACTGCCCCAGGGCGGGGAGGATCTCCTCCCGACTGTAGGAGGCGTGGATCATCAGGGGGTGGCCGGCCAGGGAGCCCATGAGCGGGATCGGAACGTGGTCCGTGCGTTCGAGGACGTGGGCCAGAACTTGCCGGACTTCGTCTCGGAACGCGTGCTGCGGACGGAGGGAGTCCAGCGCCTCTTGGTAGTCCGAGAAGCCGCCCAGGGGCCACAGCGAGAAGTAGAGCATTCGGGCATAAGCCTGCTCGATGTCGGTGAGTTCGACGAAGGCGGGAGCGTCATCCGAGAGGAGCTTGGTGTAGGCCGCGACCCGCATAGGGTCGTCGACGTGCAGAAATGCCGAGACGCGCTTGAGTAGCGCTGCCTCGCCTTCGGGTCCCTGCTGGGGAAGCAGGCTCGCTCGGCGGAGGAGGCCGGTCCAGGAGTTGCCGTTGCCGCGGTACAACTCCTTGAGCTCGCGTCCGCTCTCGCTGAGGTACTCGGAGAGTCGAGGTTCGCCGTATCGCCGGACTTCCAGTGCCAGCTGGGTGACGTTCACGCTGATCTGGCTCCGGATGTTGTCGATAATCCGTTCCTTGGCCTTCGACTCAAGGATGATCTGACAGCCAGAGGGCAGTTGGGGGAAGTCGTGCTCGATGTTTGCGAGCAGACGGTTCCTCGTCAGGTTGGTCAGGGCGCGGAACTGCTCTTCGAAGCGGAACTCCTTCCGATGCTGTCCGATGAAGTCCAGGACAGTGAGAACCGCCTTGCCCTCACTCCGTCGAAGTCCGCGCCCCAGCTGCTGCAGAAACACAGTGGCGCTCGACGTGGGGCGCAGCAGGAGCAAGGTGTCGACGTCTGGGATATCCAGCCCCTCGTTGAAGAGGTCGACAGAGAAGATGACCTGTATGTCCCCGGAGCTCAGGGCGGAGAGGGCCTCCCTGCGCGCCTCTTTCGGGGTCTCACCTGACAGCGCCACGGCGTTGAGCCCGGCGCGGCGGAAGAACTCCGCCATGAAGTGGGCATGGGCGACCGAGACGCAGAATCCGAGTGCACGCATGGAACCTGGATCGGTGACCTTGTCCATGATTGCCTGCACGACGAGGCGCGCCCGGGCATCGTTGCCCGTGAACAAGTTGCTGAGGGCGGAGGAGTCGTAGGCCCCACGCTTCCAGGTGAGGGCGCTCAAGTCGGTGTTGTCAGTAACGCCGAAGTAGTGGAAGGGGCTCAGAAGGTCGTTCTCCAGCGCCTCCCACAGGCGCATCTCCGCCGCGATGCGTCCCCCGAAGAACTCATCCTGAACGTTGCGCCCGTCCATGCGCTCCGGGGTGGCCGTCAGACCGAGGAGCTCAAGGGGGGTGAAGTGCTCGATGATTCTTCGGTAGGTGGGCGACACGCCGTGGTGGAACTCGTCGATGACGATGACGTCGAAATGGTCGGGGGCAAGCTGCTCCAGAGTGCGCGTGTTGAGCGACTGGATGCTGGCGAAGACGTGATTCCACTCCTGCGGGACGAGGCTGCTGTGCAGCTCTTCACCGAAGTTCGCATCGACCAGGACGTCTTGGTACGTGCGGAGGGACTGGCGGAGGATCTCCTGCCGATGGGCGATGAAGAGGAGCCGGAGGTCGCGCCCGTGCTTCTGCCGCAGATGCTTGTAGTCGAGAGCAGCCATGACGGTCTTGCCCGTCCCCGTGGCAGCGACCAGCAGATTTCGGTGCCGGTCGTGGACCTCGCGCTCCACCTCGAGTCGTTCCAGCATGTCGCGCTGGTGAGGGTAGGGGCGTACGTCGAGCCCCGAGAGGGTGATCCGCTGTCCTGCGATGGCGTGGGTGCCGCGACCGGCCAACTGGAGGGCTTCGTCGAGGCGCGCTGCGTCGCTGTCGGGGTCGTAGGCCTCAAAGGCCGGGTCACTCCAGTAGGAGTTGAATGTGGCTTCGAACTTGCGTAGAACGTCCGGGGTAGCGATGGAGGAGAGGCGGACGTTCCACTCCAGACCATCGAGGAGTGCGGCCTTGGAGAGATTGGAGCTGCCGACGTAGGCGGTGTCGTAACCGCTGTTCCGTCGGAAGAGCCAGGCTTTAGCGTGGAGTCGCGTGGAGCGCAGTTCGTAGTTGACTCGCACCTCGGCGTTGAACTTCCGTACGAGCCGGTCGAGGGCTCTCCGCTCGGTGGCGCCGATGTACGTGGTGGTGATGACTCGTATGGGGACGCCGCGAGCGTGTGCCGCTTCGAGGGACTGCTCGATGACTCGCAGGCCGTGCCACTTCACGAAGGCGCAGAGAAGGTCGATTCGATCTGCGGTGGCAAGCTCGGCACGAAGTTCAAAACCCAGGCTCGGGTCTTCAGGCGCATTGGTGATGAGCGCCGTCTCCGACAAGGGCGTTGCAGGCCTGATCCGATACACACCCTTGGCCTCTTGCTCAGCGATGGCGAGCAATTGGCGCGGCCCTTCGGACACCAGGTCGACCCACTCCTGAGCACCTTCGATGCTGTTCATCGACTCGAGGATGTGGTTGGCCGCGTGCACGCGGTCCGCTGTGGGCAAGCCCTCCAGGACACGCCGCAGGGTGTCCGCCACGTGCCGCGCGATGACGTGAGGCGACGACTCGGTCCCCACGGTGTCATCGATCGCGTGCCAACCCTGGTCCGTCAGGCCCTTGAGCTGTTTCTCAAGACGCAGAGTGATGAGTTGCTCGTAGAGGCCTGAAATCGGCGCACTGGTGTCGATCGGATCCGTCACTGTCGTCCCCTCCCCGCAGGCTTCCCAGTGATATCAGGTGACGCCGACAGCCTGTTCACGGCACTGGAAATTCTTCGGGGAGAGGAGGGGCCGCTACTCCGAGCCGTGGCAGTCCCCGTACGTCCTCCCCGATCCGCACCAGCACGCCGCCGTGCTCGACGGCGGCCAGGCCGTCGCCCTGCCCCGGGCCGCCAGGGTGGTGGCGTACTGGGGGAGCAGGTCCGCGTTGGCCGGGGAGGAGGCCTCGGAGGCGGCGAAGGCCTCGTAGGAGGGGACCGTGGCCGGGACGATGCCGAGGTTGGTGGTGCCGGCCTGGGCGAGTTCGCGGAGGGAGGCCTCGATGTCGGTGAGGTGGGCGCGGTACGTGGGGTACTCGGCCTCCAGTTCCGGGTAGGCCGCGAGGAGCTCGTCCAGTTCCGCCTCCGGCCAGTGGAGGACCGCCACCGGGAAGGGGCGGGAGAGGGCCGTGCGGTACGAGCCCAGTTCCGCGCGAAGGCGGGTGATCTCGGCCTGGAGTTCGGCCGGGTCCGAGGAGCCCAGGGACCACAGGCGCTTGGGGTCGTGGAGCTCGTCCAGGGGGACGTCCGCCGTGTGGACGGTGTCCGCCAGCATGTCCCAGTCGTCGTGGGGGAGGGCCAGCATCCGGCGGACCCGGTGGCGGGACTTCAGGAGCGACTGGGTGGCGTGCGGGATCTCCCGGGAGTCCGGCGCGGAGCCCAGCAGGAGCGTCGTCGCCTCCGTGAAGACCGCCTCCGACTCCTCCAGCTCGTCGTGCGACTCGAGCGTCTCGGCGACGATCTCCCACGGCTCGGCCTCCTCGGGCGCCGAGGTGCGCACGCCCTCGATGATCGCCCGGGCCTCGGCCTCGTGGCCGTACTCCCAGAGGTTCGCCGCCTTCAGGGCCCTGATCAGGTGCGGGTCCGACGGCCCGGACGCGAGCAGGGTGTCGTACAGGGTTGTCGCGCGGGCGCGGTCGCCCGACAGTTCCAGGTGGGCCGCCGCCCGCAGGAGCAGCGGTTCCCGGTCCTGCGGGTACCGCTCGGCGGTGCGCAGCAGGCGCTCGGCTTCGGTGGCGTGGTCGGCAGGCGTGTCGGGGCGCATGGTGAATACCGTACTGCTGTGGCCCCCTGGAGAGTTGGCGCGTCAGCGCCTAGGGTGCCCCGCGTGCGGGACAGGGTGCGTACGAGGGTGCCGGTGGTCGTCCAGACGCGCGGGGCGCGCGCCGCGCCCGCCCGCGTGCTGTGGGTCTGCGCCGAAGCCGTCGTCACCTGCGGTGTCGTCGTCCTCCTCCTCGTCGTCCACCAGCTCTGGTGGACGAACCAGCAGGCCCGGGCCACGGCCACGGAGCGGGTCCGCGCCCTGGAGCGGGAGTGGGAGGGATCACCCGAGGTGCGGCCCGAGCCCGTTCCCGAGGAATCCGGCGCGGGCGAGGAGTCCCCTCCCGTGGCGGCGCCGCCGCCGGAGGCCCGCCCCGCGCCGCCGGCGCGGGCCGGCTCGTCCGCGTACGCCGTCCTCCGGATCCCGCGCATCGGCCTCACCGCCCCCGTCGCCCGTGGCATCGGCAAGCGGTCCGTCCTCGACAAGGGGTACGTCGGCCACTATCCGGGCACCGCCGGGCCGGGCCGCCCGGGGAACTTCGCGCTCGCCGGGCATCGCAACACCCACGGCGAACCCTTCCGGTACCTCGACCGGCTGAGGGTCGGGGACGAGATCATCGTGCGGACCCGGGAGCGGGAGTACGTCTACCGCGTCGACCAGGTGCTGCCGCGGACGGCCCCGCGGGACACCGGCGTCATCGCGCCCGTCCCGCGCTCCCTGGTCAAGCCCTCGTACGGGTACTCCTCGCCCGGCTCCTACCTCACCCTGACGACGTGCACGCCCGAGTTCAGCTCCGCCTACCGGCTGATCGTGTGGGCGACGCTCGCGGCGTCGCGGTGACCGGACCGGCCGGGACCACCGGACCGGCCGCGCGCCACCCCCACCGTGACCGCCGTCCTCACCAGAGCTCCTCGTCCCCCTGGGAACTGATCGTGTAGAACGATCGTCTGTAGCGCTGAGAGGCCGCGGACTGTCGACAACGCCGCCGGGCCTGCACGACGTGATGAGGGGTGGGGACGATGCTCAAGGGCCTGGCCCCGCGCGTCATCGCGCCCCTCTTCTGCCTCCTCGCCCTCGCCGATCTGCTCCTCTCCGACGGCTCCGCCGTCCCCGCCGCCGTCGCCCTCGCCGCCGCGGCCGTCGTCCACACCCTCCTCGGCGCCCGCACGGTTCCCGCCGTGCCGCCGACGCGCGTACGCACCGCCCTGCGCGACCGCGAGCAACGCACCGCCTTCCTGCCGCAGCGCGACCCCGACGCCTCGGGCCGCCGCAGGCCCCGGGCACCCGGCCGTCTCCTCCCGACGGCCGCGGGCGCGTAGCGGTACACCCCGTACGCGCGGCAGGGGTCGTACGCGGACGCGTGGACGTCCCGTACGCGTGACGTCCCCGTACGACGCCTTCCCCCGCGGTTCCGTCCTGCCGACCGACTTCTCCCTTCCGGCACGACGAGACCCCTCGGAGGGCTCCCATGTCCGTTTTCGCCTCCCTGGTCGAGCACCTCGCCGACCTCCTCCAGCCGCTGTTCGCGACCGCGGCGACCGCCGCCGCGATCGTCCTCTTCACCGCGCTCGTACGGCTTGCGATCCATCCCCTCGCCCGGGCCGCGGCCCGGGGGCAGAAGGCCCGCACCCGCATCGCCCCGCAACTCGCCGACCTGCGCGAGAAGCACGCCCGGAACCCCGAGCGGCTGCGCGAGGAGGTCGGCGCGCTGCACGCCCGCGAGAACGTCTCGCCGTTCTCGGGGGTGCTTCCCAGCCTGCTCCAGCTTCCCGCCTTCCTGCTGATGTACTACCTCTTCGCGGGTGACCGGATGGCCGGCCACCGCCTCTTCGCCGCCCCGCTCGGCGACCGCTGGGCCGACGCGCTCGGCGACGGCGGCCCGCTGGGTCCCGCCGGGCTGGTGTACGTCGCGCTGTTCGCGTTCGTCGCCGCCGTGGCCACCTTCAGCTACCGGCGCACGAAGCGGCAGATGGCCGAGACCGCGGCCTTCCTGCCCGAAGGGCCGGGCGCGGGGGTCGTCGCCAAGGTCATGCCGCTGTTCGCGTTCGGGACGCTCGTCACCGTGGCGGTCGTGCCGCTCGCCGCCGCGCTGTACATCGTCACCAGCACCACCTGGACCGTCGTGGAGCGGGCGCTGCTGCTCTGAACCGGCTGCTCGGGCCCGGCGGACTACCGCCCGGTAAGGGTCCAGGTTGTGAACGGGGTATTGCAGAGTGGTCGGAACTCTTGGAGGATCGACCAATCCTCCGATGGCCGCACTCCATCGGCCGGGGCCACCGGGGCCCGCCCCGGGCCCACCTCGACCACAGGGAGAAGACCATGAAGCTGCTGCGTGTCGGGCCGGCGGGCGCCGAGCGTCCCGCCCTGCTCGACCAGGACGGAACGCTCCGCGACCTGTCCGCGCTGGTCGACGACATCGACGGAGGGCTGCTCGCCGACGCGTCCGCGCTCGACCGGATCCGGGCGGCCGCGGGCGCCGGAGTGCTGCCCGCGCTCGACGCGACCGGGCTGCGGATCGGCCCGCCGGTCGGCCGGATCGGCAAGGTCGTGTGCATCGGGCTGAACTACCACGGCCACGCCGCGGAGACGGGCGCCGCGACCCCCGCCGAGCCGGTCGTCTTCCTCAAGGCCGCCGACACGGTCGTGGGTCCGGACGACACCGTGCTCGTACCGCGGGACAGCGTGAAGACCGACTGGGAGGTGGAGCTCGCCATCGTCATCGGCCGCACCGCCCGCTACCTGGAGACCGACGAGCAGGCGCTCGCGCACGTCGCCGGTTACGCCGTCGCCCACGACGTCTCGGAGCGCGAGTTCCAGATCGAGCGGGGCGGGACGTGGGACAAGGGGAAGAACTGCGAGACGTTCAACCCGCTCGGCCCCTGGCTGGTCACCGTCGACGAGGTGGCGGACCCGCAGGCGCTCGGACTCAAACTGTGGGTCAACGGCGAGCTGAAGCAGGACGGCAACACGTCCGACCAGATCTTCCCGGTCGCGGAGGTCGTGCGGTACGTCAGCCGGTTCATGACGCTGCACCCGGGCGACGTCATCAACACCGGCACGCCGGCGGGCGTGGCGATGGGGCAGCCGGAGCCGAAGCCGTACCTGCGGGCCGGTGACGTGGTCGAGCTGGAGATCGAGGGCCTCGGCCGCCAGCGCCAGGAGCTGAAGGACGCCTGAGCCGGAGGCCGGGGGCCGGAAGCCGGAGGCCGGGCTGAGCGGCTGGGCCCGGCTTGGGGCCAGGGGCCAGGTGGCCCCCGGCGCCGGGCTCCGGGCCCGCGCGCACGACGCGGCGCCGGGCCTGGGGGCCCCGGCTCAGGCTCAAGTCCGCGCGCGTGTGGGCGTGCCAAGCCCGCGGGCACGTCCCGGCTCCGGGCGGGAGGCCGCCGGGCTTCCGGCTCCGAGCTCGGGGCCGCGCGCATGTGCACCCGCCGCGCCCACGGGGACGTCCGCGCGTCCGGGCCCGCGCCCTCGTCCGGGCGCGGGCCCCGGCCGTCGTCCGGGCGCGGGTCCCCGCCCTCGTCCGCGCGCAGGCCCTCCGCCGTCTCGGGTCCTACGCCCCCGCCGACGTCGCCTTCAGGCGTTCGAGTGCCTGGACCACCATGGCGTGGTCCTCCGCCTGGGGCAGTCCGGAGACGGTGACCGAACCGATCACGCCCGCGCCCTCGACCGCGACCGGGAACGAGCCGCCGTGCGCGGCGTACCGGTCGGGGTCCAGGCGCGAGGACTGCTCGAACGTCGTCCCCTTCGCGCGGAACCGGGCACCGACCAGGAACGAGCTCTCGGCGTAGCGCTCCACGACCCGCCGCTTGCGGTCGATCCACGCGTCGTTGTCCGCGCTCGACCCCGGCAGCGCGCAGTGGAAGAGCTGCTGCGCACCGCGCCGGATGTCGATCGCCACGGGCGCTCGGCGCTCGCGGGCCAGCTCGACGAGGAGGGTGCCGAGCGCCCAGGCGTCCTCGTACGTGAAGCGGGGGAGGACCAGCCGGGCCTCCTGCGCCTCCAGCTCGGCGATCTCGGTGGCCGGTGTGCTCTCCGCGCCCGCCGCGGGCCTCGTGTTCCCGCCGCTCACAGCGCCACCGTGATTCCCTCGCGCGCGGACCGCTTCGCCGCCTCCAGGACGTCGAGCGTGGCCGCGGCCTCCCGAGCGGTGACCGGGTTGTCGCCGGTCCCGCGCAGGGCCGCGTCGATGGCCGCGTAGTACGCCGGGTAGTCGCCCGGCAGGGTCTCGACCGGGGTCCCGCCGCCGGTCAGGGGGGATTCGCCGGCGCCGATCTTGCCCCACACCGACGGCGCCTCCACGCCCCAGGGCGTGCCGGGCGCCGGGCGCCGGCCTTCGCGCAGGGCGGCCTCCTGGGGGTCGAGCCCGTACTTCACGAAACCGGCGCGGGAGCCGAGGACGCGGAAGCGCGGGCCGAGCTGCGCGGTCGTGGCGCTCACGTACAGGTGGGAGCGGACGCCGTTCGCGTGGGTGATCGCGAGGAACGTGTCGTCGTCGGTCTCGGCGCCCGGACGGCGGACGTCCGACTCGGCGTAGACGCGCACGGCCGGACCGAACAGGACCAGGGCCTGGTCGACGACGTGGCTGCCGAGGTCGTAGAGGAGACCGCCGATCTCCTCCGGGGCGCCGGACTCGCGCCAGCCGCCCTTGAGCTGCGGGCGCCAGCGCTCGAAGCGGGACTCGAAGCGCTGCACCTCGCCGAGCTCGCCGTCCGCGACGAGCTTGCGGAGGGTGCGGAAGTCGTTGTCCCAGCGGCGGTTCTGGAAGACGGAGAGGAGCAGGCCCCGCTCGTCCGCGAGGGCGGCGAGCTCGCGGGCCTCGGCGGCCGTGCCCGCCACCGGCTTGTCGACGACGACGGGGAGGCCGGCCCGGAGCGCGGCGGTCGCGACGGGGACGTGCGTCTTGTTGGGGGAGGCGACGACGATCAGATCGAGTTCGTCCGCCCGCGCCCACAGCTCGTCGGGGGAGTCGGCGACCCGTACGCCGGGGTGCGCGGCGCGCACCTGCTCCTGACGCTCGGGGTTGCCGGTCGTGACCGTGTCGAGGGTGAGGCCCGCGGTGGCCTCGATCAGCGGGGCGTGGAAGACGGAGCCCGCGAGGCCGTAGCCGACGAGTCCGACGCGGAGGGGGGTGCGGGGGCCGGTGCCAGTCATGCCATCCACTTAAGCAACGCTGTTGCCAAAGTGCAAGCACAGGGGACAATGGGCGGGTGGAGAGGGAGAACGAGCACGTGGACCAGTGGGAGAGCAGAGGCCGGGACGCGGCGACGGCCGGCGTGAACCTGCCGGCACTGCGCAGCCACAACGCGGCGCTGGTGCTCGATCTGCTGCGCACGGCGGGGGAGGACGGGATCAGCCGGCTGGAGCTGGCCGAACGGACCGGACTCACCCCGCAGGCGGTCAGCAAGATCACGGGGCGGCTGCGGGGGGAAGGGCTGGCGCGGGAGGCCGGCCACCGCGCCTCGACCGGCGGGAAGCCCCGTACGGTGCTGTGCCTGGTGCCGTCGGCGGCGTACGCGATCGGCGTCCACCTCGACCGCGACGAGATCACGGCGGTCCTCCTCGACCTCGCGGGCACCCGCGTCGCGACCCGGCACGCGCCCCTCGACCTGGGGGCGGGCGCGGACGCGGTCCTCGACGCGATCGAACGGGAGGTCTCGGCCCTGCGCTCACCCGTCACGGGGGCGGAGGACCGGGGGGCGGCGGACGGCACGAAGTGGGGAGGCACGGCGTCGGACGGGTGGCCGCCGGGCAGTACGGCGGCGGGCGGAGGGCCGTCGGTGCCTGGCCTGGCGGCCGGCCGTCGGCCGGCTTCCGGTACGTCCGCCACGGCGGCGGACCGTCGGCCGGCCCCCGCCGCGGCGGCCGGTCACCCTCCGGCTCCCCGCGCCGCGGCGGACCGCCGGCCGGGCCCCCGGACGGAGGCGGGCGGCGTGGTGCCGCCTGCCGTCGTCGGGGTCGGCGTGGCCATGCCCGGGCCGCTCGACCACCTCGCCGGGGTGCCCGGGCGGGTCACCGGCTTCCCGGAGTGGGACGGCTACCCCCTGCGGGACGAGCTGGCCCGGCGGCTCGGGATGCCCGTCGAACTCGACAAGGACACCAACGCCGCCGCCCTCGGCCTCGCCCTGCGCTCGCCCGCCGCCGACTCCTTCGCCTACGTCCACCTCGGTACGGGACTCGGCGCCGGCCTCGTCCTAGGGGGCCGGCTGCTGCGCGGGGCCCGCACCGGAGCCGGGGAGTTCGGGCACCAGACCGTGCGGCTCGACGGGCCCCCGTGCGACTGCGGCGGGCACGGCTGCCTGGAGGTCCTGTGCCTGGCGGCCGTCGCCCGGGGCGACCTCGCCGAAGCCGCGCGGGTCCTCGGGACGGGCGCGGCGAACCTCGTCCGGCTGCTCGACATCGACCGCGTCCTCCTCGGCGGCCGGTCCGTCCTCACGGCCCCCGCCGCGTTCGCCGACGGGGCGCACCGGGTGCTCGCCGGCCTCGGCCTCCCCGTCCCGGTCTCCGTCGCCGGGACCCCGCACACGGTCGCCGAGGGCGCGGCCCAGCTCATCCTCTCCGCACTCTTCGGAAAATAGGCTGATCGGGCGGATTGCATCGTTCGTACGGGGGTGCCCCTCGCGCCGCTCCCCGGCCCCGGCGGCCCCGCATGGCAACGTCGCGGCCGTCCCGTACGCCCGTGAGCAGCAAAGGCACCCGCCCATGCGACTGCGCAACGCCCTCGCCCTCGGTGTGACGGCGGCGACGACCGGCACCGCCGTGCTCGCGCTCACCGCCGGACCCGCCCCCGCGGCCGCGCCCGCCTCCCTCTCCGCGGAGCCCGGCCCGGGCGCGGAGGCCGACCCCGGCGCCGGCCCCGGCGTGCGTCCGGACGCCGGTCCGCGGCCCCCCGCACGGCTCGGCGCCGACTCCGGCCCCTGGCTGCTCTCCGGCTCCGACTCCGGTCCCGGGCTGCTCTCCGGCACCGGCTCCGGACTCCTCCCAGGAACCGGAACCGGCACTGGCCCAGGACTCCTCCCCAGCGCCGGCACCGGCACCGGCACCCGGCCCGGCACCGGCATCGCCCCCGACGCCGGTGCCACCCCCGGGCCCGGGCCCGGGGGTGGTTCCGAGCGGCGGGACACGCCGCCGACCTGCGGCAAGGAGTCGGACCCCGACTTCCCCCTCGACACCCGGATCCACGGCGGGCCGGCCGTGTTCGTCCCCGGCCAGGTCCATACGTGGAACCTCGACCTCACCAACACCACGACCGAGTCCTGCCACAGCATCCACCCGGTCCTGGCCCTCACCGACCGCGACCGGACCCTTCAGCCGGCCCAGATCACCCTGGAGTTCCACGACTCGGAGGCCGACCTCTGGCGCCCGGTCCCGTTCGAGGGGACCGACCAGGACGAGAACATCGGCGTCTTCGCCGACTTCTCCGGCTTCTCCGTCCCGGCGGGCCGCACGGTCACCGTGCCGGTCCGGCTCGCCTTCCGCGCCGACACCGCGCCCAACGAGGTCGTGGCCAACGCGGCGGTCGTCCAGCGCAACGGCGACGACGGCGACTGGGTCGGAAGGTCGGACGACTACCGCTTCCGGATCGCCGCCGGCGGCGAGGCGGACAGGGACCCGCAGCCGACGAAGGAGCCGGCGCCGACGAAGGCGCCGGAGGCCCCGGCGGAGCCCAAGGAGCCCGGCACCACGGAGAAGGCGCCGGAACCCCCCTCGGACTCGGTCTCGGACAGTGCGGCCCCGGCCCCCTCCCAGGAGGGCGGCCACCCGACGGCCCGTCCCCTGCCCGAACTGGCCCGGACCGGCGGCGCGTCGGACCGCGCCCTGGCCCTCACCCTCGCCCCCTTCTCCGGCGCCCTGCTCCTCACCGGCGCCGCCCTGACGGTCACGACCCGCCGCCGTACGGGCGTCGATACCCCGCCCACCCCCGCACCCGCCCCCGCGACGGACAACCCGACGGACGCCCCGACCGACAACCCGACCGACAGTCCGGCCGGCTGAGCGCCGACCCGGCCGAGCGCCGGTCCCCGCGGGTCACCCCTCGTACACCCTGCCGTTCACGCGTGTCTGCGACGATCGGCCCGTGGACTACTCGACCGACCCCTCACCCGACTGGGATGCGCCCGTGTTCCGGGATGCCGGAGCAAGCACGGCGTGAGGGACAACACCTTCACCGGCAAGAACTACGGCACGTACCCCGGATTCCTCGCCCGGCTGCACCAGGTCCGCCCCGACCTCTCGCTCTTCGCCGCCGTCGACTGGCCCGAGCTCGACACGCACGGCACGGTCACCCCCGGCGCCGACGCCAAGCTGGTCTACAACAACAACTACGTGGTGAACGACAAGGTCATCACGGACGCCACCGAGGACATCCTCCGCAACCAGAACCCCGACGTCCTCTTCGTCTACTTCGGCGAGACCGACGAGATCGGCCACTCCTACGGCGCCGCGCACAGCAAGTACCTCGACGCCATCGCCGTCCAGGACGGCTACCTCGGCCGCCTGCTGGCCGCGATCAAAGCCCGCCCCTCCTACGCCACCGAGCGCTGGACCGTCATCGTCACCACCGACCACGGCCACGTCGACTCCGGCGGCCACGGCGGCTCCTCCATCGAGGAGCGCCGCACGTTCGTCCTCGCCCAGGGGCCCGGCATCGCCGCGGGCGCCCGCCCGGTCGACACCCGCCTCGTGGACGTCGCCGCCACCGTCTTCCACCAGCTCGGCATCGTCCCCGACCCGTCCTGGGGCCTGGACGGCAAGCCGATCCAGCAGCGCTCCACCGACCCCTTCGACGCGCTGTACGGATCGCTCACCGGCCGCGTCGACGAGACCGGCATCCCCGCCGGCGTCCTCGGGTTCACGCACACCGCGCCCAGCGGCTGGTCCGTCATCAACAACGCCATGGGCACCGGCGGCATGACCGAATGGCGCGGCTGGGCCTTCGCCACCGACGAGTTCTGGTCCCCCGCCCAGCGCGACCAGTCCCGCGAGCTCAACGTCCGCTCCCGGGGGGTCTTCGCGGTCGCGGACTCGGACGAGTGGGCCGACAAGAGCTTCTCCGGTACGTACGACTCGACCCTGGTCACCCCCGCGTACACCGTCCCCGGCGCCTCGAAGGTCACGCTGGACTTCACCACCCTCTACCGCCAGGAGGGCGGCCAGAGCGCCCAGGTCCTCGTCAGCTTCAACGGCGGGACGCCGACCGTCGTCCGGAACTACACCTCCGACGTGATCTCCCAGCCCCAGTCGCTCACGGTGAACGTCCCCGCGGGCGCCTCCAGCGTCGGCTTCCGCTTCCGCTACACCGGGTCCAACAACTGGTACTGGGTGATCGACGGGGTCAAGATCAGGACATCCTGACTAGGCTGGGGGCGTCGCCACAGCGCTGTCGCGGCGCCCCCAGCACACCGCACGAATTTTGTACGGCAGGAGTCCCCGCACATGGCAGAGCGCAAGCCGATCGAATCCTGGCTGACCGACATGGACGGCGTCCTCATCCACGAGGGCGTCCCGATCCCCGGCGCGGACGCCTTCATCAAGAAGCTGCGGGAGACCGGGAAGCCCTTCCTGGTCCTCACGAACAACTCGATCTACACGGCACGCGACCTGCACGCCCGCCTCGCCCGCATGGGCCTGGACGTGCCCGTGGAGAACATCTGGACCTCGGCGCTCGCGACCGCCCGGTTCCTCGACGACCAGCGCCCGGGCGGCACCGCGTACGTGATCGGCGAGGCCGGCCTCACCACGGCGCTGCACGACATCGGCTACGTCCTCACCGACCACGACCCGGACTACGTCGTCCTCGGCGAGACCCGGACGTACTCCTTCGAGGCGATGACCAAGGCGGTCCGCCTGATCAACGCCGGCGCCCGGTTCATCTGCACCAACCCCGACGAGACCGGCCCCTCCCTCGAAGGCCCGCTCCCGGCCACCGGCTCCGTCGCCGCCCTCATCACGAAGGCCACCGGCAAGGACCCGTACTTCGCGGGCAAGCCCAACCCGCTGATGATGCGCACCGGCCTCAACGCCATCGGCGCCCACTCCGAGTCCAGCGCCATGATCGGCGACCGGATGGACACGGACATCCTGGCCGGTCTGGAGGCGGGCATGCAGACCTTCCTGGTGCTCACCGGCCTGACGACCCAGACCGAGGTGGACCGCTACCCCTTCCGGCCGTCCACGATCGTGGACTCGATCGCGGACATCGTGGACCGCGTCTGACTGTCGGGCGACGACGGGTGACGACGGGCGGGGCCTGATCCCACGGACGGGCCCCGTTCGCGCCGCTGCGGATGCGTGACGGCGGGAACGGGGCGACGCTGCCTCTCAGGAGGTCATGATGCGTTCTGGTCCCACTGCCCTGAGTGCCGCGGCGGCGGCTGTCGTACTCGTACTGGCGCCCACCGCCGGCAGCGCGTACGCGCACGACGGAGTGAAGGTCACGGTCACCCCGTCCACCGCCCGGCCCGGCGCCGTAGTCGGCATCCGCGTCCACGGCTGCCACGGCAGGACCGGCACCGCCACGTCCCGGGCGTTCGTCGCCGAAGCCCGCCTGACCGGCTGGGACGGGGGCATCTCGTCGCTCTTCGGCGGCACCGCGGTGCGGCCGGGGCTCGACGCCGGTACGTACGAGGTGAGCGTGGTCTGCGACGGGCACCACCACCGGGACGTCGGGGCGGTCCACGTCCAGCGGCCCCACAAGCCCACGCACCAGCCGACCCACAAGCCCTCGCCACGGCCGACGCATCCGCCCGCGCACCGGCCGACGCACGACCCCGGGGACGAGCCGGTGTACCGGCCGACGCACGCTCACACCCCGGTCGCCCCGGTCCACGCGGGCGGGGGCGGCGCCGTGGCCTTCGCCGCGCCCGCCGCGCCGAGCGTCGCGCAGACCGCGACCGAGAGCGGCCTCGGCACGCCGTACACGCTGATCGGCCTGATCATGGCCGCGGTCGCCGCCGTGGCCGTCGCCTTCCGCAGTGCACGCCGCCGCGGCGACGACGACGCGGCCTCGCGCACGGACTGAGGCGCCGGCCGTGTCCCCCGTCCCCCGGCCGGCCGTCACCGGCCGGGCGCTGACCGGCCTCGCCTGGGCGGTGCTGCTCCTCGCCCTCTCGCTCCGGGACGGCGGGGGCGCCGACGGGCCCGCGGGCGGCTCCCCGCCCGCCCACGGCGACATCGCCGCGGTCGGCCGCCCGCTCGGGCCCGGCCTGTCTCCCGCGCTCGCCCCCTTGCCGCCCGCGACGCCGCACCGGCTCGACATCCCCGCCCTGGGCGTCACCGCCCCGGTCGTGCCGCGTGGCCTGGACCGTACGGGCGCGGTGGCCGCGCCCCCGTACGAGACGGCCCACTCCGTCGGCTGGTTCGAGCGAGGGACGCGACCGGGTGAAAAGGGGCCGGCGCTCCTCGTCGGGCACGTCGACACCGCGACCCGTCCGGCCGTGTTCCACCCACTCGGTTCGGCTCGCCCCGGGACGAAGGTCCGTGTCGGGCGGTCGGACGGCTCGGTCGCCGAGTTCACCGTCGAGGACGTCCGGGTCGTCCCCCGCGACGGCTTCGACGCCCACGAGGTCTACGGCCCGCGGGTGCCCGGCCGGGCCGAACTGCGACTGATCACCTGCGGCGGCGGCTTCGACCGCGCGGCCGGAGCGTACACGGCGAACGTGGTCGTCTCCGCCTACCTCACGGGCGTGACGAACCTGCCCTGAGCCCGGCGGCACCAACGGGAACGACCGAGGCCCCCTCACCATCGGTGAGGGGGCCTCGACTCTGCGTGCGCCGCCAGGGACTCGAACCCCGGACCCGCTGATTAAGAGTCAGCTGCTCTAACCAACTGAGCTAGCGGCGCCTGCTGACCTGCACAACTTTACCCGATGGCCGGGAGTGCTCCTGACCATTCCCGACCGCTTCCCGGCCTGTCGTATCGTGCTTTTTACCTTCGATCCGTCAAAATGCGATATGTCCAGACAGTTGAGACACTGACGCCCGTATCGCAGGCCAAAAGATCTTGACGAGTGTGGAGGGGATGCGCATGAGCGTGCCGGTCTTCGAGGAGTACGAGCCCGCGGCCGACTGTGGCTGCCCTGGCTGCGCCCAGCGGCGGCGCGACCTCGCTCTCGGCCTGCCCGTACGGGTGGGTGGTCATCCGGCGGCCCACGGAGCGCGCCGGGCGCTGGTCCTGGTGACGGCGGCGGGAGTGGTCCTGGGGGGTGGGGGAGTGGGTGCGCTGGCCCGGCCGGCCGGGCCCGCGGGCCCTGCGGACGTGACGGCGGAGGCGGCCGGGGCGACGAGGGCCACGACGGCGACGACGGCGACGAGGGCGACGACGGCGACGACGGCGACGAGGGCGACGGAGGCGACCGAGCAGGTCGCCTCCGCTGCCGTAGGGGGCGCGGGAACCGCCGCGCCGGCCCCCGACACCCCGCAGGGCGGTACCGGACCCTTGCACGGAACCCCCCGGCCCGGAGCCCACGGGCCCGGCCCGCAGCCGTCCCCCGTGTCGACCCCGACGACCAGTCAGGTCACCACCGAGTCCCTGCGGAAGACGACGCGGTCCGAGATCATCAACCGGGCCAAGCGGTGGGTGAACGCGCAGGTGCCGTACTCGATGGAGCGGTACTGGTCGGACGGCTACCGGCAGGACTGCTCGGGCTACATCTCGATGGCGTGGAACCTGCGCGCCAACGAGTGGACCGGCAGCCTCGACCGGTTCGCCGAGCGGATCGACCGCACGGAACTCCAGCCCGGCGACATCCTGCTGTTCCACAACCCCGCCGATCCGGCCAAGGGTTCCCACGTCACGATCTTCGGCGGCTGGACGGACTACACGCACACGTCGTACGTCGCCTACGAGCAGACCAAGCCGCGCACCCGGCAGCAGGCGACACCGCTCGCGTACTGGACCCACTCCGACCGCTATCAGGCCTACCGCTACAAGGCCGTGGTGAGCGCCGGCACCGGATCGGGCGAGGTCGGCGCCGGCGGGGGGCAGGGGACGACGGCGACGCCGTACCCGGGCGGTTCGATGTTCGGTCCCGGCGCCCGCAACGCCTACGTCACCCAGCTCGGGCGGCTGCTCGTCGAGCGCGGCGCCAAGAAGTACTACCGCCAGGGTCCGGGGCCGGCCTGGAGCGACGCGGACCGGCTGGCGACCCAGGCGTTCCAGCGGGCGCAGGGCTGGCAGGGCAAGGAGGCGGACGGGATGCCGGGACCGCACACCTGGCGGCTGCTCGTGACCGGCCAGGGCAAGGACATCGGCGGTTCGGGTGGTTCGGGGGGCTCGAGCGCACATGCGCCGGGGTTCCCCGGGCGTGGCTACTTCCGTACGGGCCAGTCCAACGCATATGTGGAGAAGCTGGGCAAACAACTGGTGAAGCGGGGCTACGGCAAGCACTACCTGTCGGGTCCCGGTCCGCGCTGGTCGGAGGCGGACCGTCGCAATGTCGAGGCGTTCCAGCGGGCACAGGGATGGCGCGGCGGCGCGGCCGACGGCTACCCGGGCCCGGAGACCTGGCGGCGCCTGTTCCGATGAACCCGAGAGCATGAGGTGGACCGAATGACCCGATCGACCCCGAACCCGCTGGGCCCGGCGCCCGACGGCGGCGCGGCGGCCTCGCGCGACGCGGCCCGCACGGCGAGACGCCTGACGGACGAGCTCCGCGCGTGGCGGCCGAAGCGGTCCGCCCCGGCCCCGAAGCCCGAGCCCGCGCCCGAGCCCGAAGGGGAAGAAACCCCCGCTCCCGGCCCGGAAGCGGCCGACACCGTCCCGCGTGCGCACGAAGGGCCTGGACCGGACGCGGCGACGGAGAACGACCCGGCGGTGACGGCCCCGGCCGCGGCACCCGGGGCGAGGAGCGACGAGCCCCTGCCGAAGCCCGACCTGCCGGGACCGGTGAACGTGTCGGAGCCGGTGGACCCCGTGGGCCTGGTCCCTCCGGGTGACGAGGGTGGGGGCGGCCTGCCCGCCGGGGGTACGGGCGGTGGCGCGGCCGGTCTGATTCCGGAGGAGGGCGACGCGTCCCGGGCGACCGGGTCGGCCCCCACACGGACGGGGGCGGACCCGGCGGGCGTGGACCCGCGGCTTCGCGCGGCCCAGGTCAACACGGCACCCCCCGTCAACCCGCCACCGCGCACGGGCCTGAGGCCGTTCACGGACCCGGTCTCGCACGTCTACCTGGTGACCCCCGCGGACCCGGCGCCGCGCACGGACCCGTCGGACGGCGTGGAGCGCACCGGCCCGGCGGGCGCGACGGCTCTCGCGGCTGCGGACTCGAAGGCCGCCGCTCCCGCCCCCGCGGACGCCGACGCCGGCCCTGACGCCGGTGCTCCGGCCGCACAGGCTCCTCGCCCGGGCGGTGACGTGACCGGCCGAGGCCCGGGCGCGGGCGGTGCTCCGGTCGGTCGGGCTCCCCGGGCAGAAGGCGAGCCGGTCGGCCGGGCTTCTGGGGTGGGTGGGGTGCCGGATGGCGTGACCCCCGTGGGCGCGGGCGGTGCTCCGGTCGGTCGGCCTCCTCGGGCAGAAGGCGAGCCGGTAGGCCGGATTCCCGGCGCCGCTCCGGCGTCCGAGGGGGGCGCAGGTCGTCGGGACGGCTCGGGCACCGGTCGTGTGACCGACTCCGGCACCGCTCCCGCGTCCGGCTCGGGCGCCGCGGGCTCCCCGGGTGCCGCCTCCGTCGCTGCCCCGGTGGCGGACGCCGGCGAGGCGGCACCGACGGACGCCGCCTTCCCCTCCCGGGGCGGTACGGCCGCTCCGCAGGCACGCATCAGCACCGCCCTGGCCGCCGGTACCGACGGCAGTTCAGGCGCCGGCTCTCCCTCCTCCGGGGAGAACCCGGCCTCCGTCGGACCCGTGGGACCCGTCGGACGGCGGACCGCGGACTTCGGGCGGATCGCCGCCGCGGGTGTCCGTACGGTCACCGTCCCCGTCGTCGCCGAGGTCACGCCGCCGCGGACCACGCAGGCTCCGCCGCGTACGGGGACGCGGCGCAAGACGGTGATCGGGACCGAGACGACCGGGTCGATCCCCGTGCACCTGCTCTTCCGGGACGAGCCCGAGTCGTCCGGCGGCGGCGCCCGCCGGGAGGACGACGACGGCGGTCCGGCGACCGTCGCGCTCGCGGCCCCGGTGCCCTTCGGGACCTCCACGGCCAGGCCCGGCACGCCCAGGGCCGATGTCCCCCACTCCGGCGTCCTCAAGCCGTCGCTCCCCAGGCACGCCCGGCCGGAGCCCGCGCGTCCCGCCCCCACCGCCGACCCCCAGCTCGTCGAGCGGCCAGGCCGGGCCCTGCCGGGGTGGCTCGGGATCCTCGCCGGCCTGCTGTCGCTCGCCGGCTGCGCGGCCGTCGTCTGGTGGACCGGGGCCCTGCCCGGGTCGCTCGACCGGATGCTCCGCCTGGCCCCGCGTCCGTACGACGGCATCCATCTCGGTGAGTGGGGCCTGCTCGCCCTCGGCGTCCTGGCGACCCTCTTCTCCCTCGGCGGTCTCGGCCGAGGCCGCGTCGGCTACGCCTGGGTCCTGACCCTCTTCGGCGACTACCGGGGCAGTGTCCGCCGTACCGGTCTCGTCTGGATCAGCCCGCTCTTCCTGCGCCGCCGGGTCGACGTCCGCCTCCGCCACTGGCGCAGCGAGCCGCTCCCCGCCGTGGACGCCAAGGGGACCGCCCTCGACGTCGTCGTCCTCGTCGTCTGGCGCGTCCGGGACACCGTCCGCGCCGCGCTCGGTGTCGAGGGCCACGAGGAGTACCTGCGCGAGCAGGTCGAGGCGGCCATGGCCAGGGTCCTGTCCCAGCTTCCCGCCGACGCCTTCCACGAGGACGCCCCGACCCTGCGGGACGCGGAGGCGGTCGGCGAGGCCCTGACCCGGCTGCTGTCCGCGGAGTGCGCGCCGGTCGGCATCGACGTGTTCTCGGCGCAGCCGACCCGCATCGAGTACGCCCCCGAACTCGCGGCGGCGATGCAGCGCCGGCGGATCGCCGCCATCGACGCCAAGCACCGGGACAGCGTGCTCACCGCGGTCGTGGACGCGGTGGACGACGTGGTCCACCGGCTGACCACGCGTGGTCTGGTGGAGCTGGACGACTACGAGCGCAAGGCGCTGGTCAAGGACCTGACGGTGGCGTTCTACACCGGTCGCTCCGCCCCGGGAGACGGTGCGTGACGGGGCTGGACAGAGGCAAGTTCCGTCAATACTTTGGTACTTGGTCTAGACCGGAATAGGTACGACCGCGGAAGTCCCGTGGCGGTACCCGCACGACAGCCGCACGCGTGCAGCACAGCTCATCGAACTCCCCCACGTTCACCAGGAGCGACAGCATGCGCAAAAAGATAGGCGTGGCGGCGGTGGCGCTCGGCGTCGCCGGCGCCTCCCTCTTCGCCACGAGCAGCGCCAGCAGTCATGGCTACACCGACTCCCCGATCAGCAGGCAGAAGCTCTGCGCCAACGGCACCGTGACCAACTGCGGCAACATCCAGTGGGAGCCGCAGTCGGTCGAGGGTCCCAAGGGCTTCCCCGCCGCCGGCCCCGCCGACGGAAGGCTCTGCTCGGCCGGCCTCTCGCAGTTCTCCCAACTGGACGACCCGCGCGGCGGCAACTGGCCCGCCACCCAGGTCACGGCGGGTCAGAGCTACAGCTTCCGCTGGCAGTTCACCGCCCGCCACCGCACCACCGATTTCCGGTACTACATCACCAAGAACGGCTGGGACAGGACCAAGCCGCTCACCCGGGCGGCGCTCGACTCCCAGCCCTTCCTGACCGTCCCGTACAACAGCCAGCAGCCGCCGGCCACGCTCTCGCACTCCGGGACCATCCCGGCGGGCAAGACCGGCAAGCACCTCATCCTGGCGGTCTGGACGGTCGCCGACACCACGAACGCCTTCTACGCCTGCTCGGATGTTCAGTTCTGACAGGTAGTCAGTTATGGTCCGGCCCATGAGCGGCGCGGAGACCGTGGCGGAGCTGGTACGGCGCCAATGGGGCGACCACAGGACCGGGCTGAGGGACGAGAAACACACCCTCACCCACCATCAGGTCGCAGCGGGCGCCGCCGCGCGAGCCGCGCTGCTCGTGGACCTGTTGCCCCGGGGTGTGGAGCCGCACCTCGGGGTCCTGCTCGACAACTCACCGGAGTTCCCGCTCTGGCTGAGCGCGGCGGCCCTCGCGGGGGCCGCCGTCGCCGGGATCAACCCCACCCGGCGCGGCGCCGAACTGGCCCGCGACATCGTGCACACCGAGTGCCGGATCCTGGTCACCCGGCGCGCGTACCTTCCCCTGCTCGAGGGGATTCCCCTGCCGGGCGTACGTCTGCTGGTGACCGACACCGAGGCGTACCGCGCCCTCCTGGCGCCCTACGACGGTGCGAAACCGGGCGAGGCCGTGGCCCGCCCGGTCCGGCCCGACAGCAGGATGCTGCTCTACTTCACCTCCGGCTCGACCGGCGCGCCGAAGGCGGCGATCTGCACCCAGCGGCGGCTGGCGGCCGCCGGCGGCTCCCTCGCCGCGCACTTCGGCGTACGGCCCGACGACGTCCACTACGTCTGCATGCCGATGTTCCACGGCAACGCGGTGATCGCCGACTGGGCCCCGGCGCTGGTGGCCGGGGCGGGGGTGGCGCTGCGGGCCCGGTTCTCGGCCTCCCGCTTCCTGCCCGACGTGCGGGAGTTCGGCGCGACCTACTTCACCTATGTGGGCCGGGCGATCCAGTACCTCCTGGCCACGCCCGCCGGGTCCGACGACCGGGCCCACGGGCTGCGCCTCGGGTTCGGTACGGAGGCGGGGAGCGTGGACGCCGCCCGGTTCGAGGCGCGGTTCGGGGCGCGGCTCGTGGAGGGGTACGGCTCCTCGGAGGGCGGGGCGGCGATCCGGCGGACCCCGGACACCCCGGCGGGGGCCGTCGGGCGCGCCGCGCCCGGGGACGACCTCGCGGTGGTGGACCCGGCGACCGGAGAGGAGTGCGCGCCGGCCGTCCTCTCGCCGTCGGGCGGCCTGCTCGACGCCGGGTCGGCGATCGGCGAACTGGTCAACCGGGGGCCGAGCCCCTTCGAGGGGTACTGGCGCAACCCGGAGGCGGACGCGGCGCGTCGGCGCGGCGGCTGGTACTGGACGGGGGACCTCTTCTACCGGGACGCGCGGGGCTTCCTGTACTTCGCGGGGCGCACGGACGACCGGCTGCGGGTCGACGGCGAGAACCTGGCCGCGGCGGTGATCGAGGGCATCCTCGCCCGCTGGGAGAGGGCGGCCGGGGTCGCCGTCTACGCGATACCCGACCCGGTCGCGGGGGACCAGGTGATGGCGGCGATCGCCCTGCGGGGGAGCGGTGTCGATGCCGGCACCAACACCGGCACCGAGGGAGCGGCCGCCTTCGATCCGGCCGCTTTTGATCCGGCCGCCTTCGAGGGCTTCCTCGCCGCGCAGCCGGACCTGGGGACGAAGATGCCTCCGCGCTTCGTCCGCGTCGTCCCCGAACTTCCTCTGACGGCCACGAACAAGATCCACCGGATGGTGCTGCGCCGGGAGTCGTTCCTCTGCGACGACCCGGTCTGGTGGCGCCCGTCGCCCGGAGCCCCGTACGAGCGCCTGACCTCCGCCGCCGTGTCGGAGCTCCGCACCCACTACGCCGCCCACGGCCGCCACCTGCCGGACCGCCCCTCAACATAGGGTTTTCGGGCTCTCTTCGGCTCGTAACGTTCGGTTAACCCTGCAAACGACTTTGCCAGGCTATGGTCTTCCTTGACTGATCGTTGACCAACTGTTGGCATGCGCCGGATGTCGCGAACCGCAGGGAGGGGGCGTATGCGCCGAGGTCCGACGGCCCGGAGCGCCTTCCCGCTCCTCGCCGCCGTGCTGGTCGCCGTCCAGCTCCTCACCTTCGCGGCGTCCTTCGCATATGCGCATACGCCACGTCATGCCGTGGCCAAGGCCCAGGTCGCGCCGGTCATCTCCGAGGCGACGCCGAGCGACACGATCGTCACCTGCCACGACGCCCGTCACCCCGGCGACCCCACCGGCCCCCTGCGCACCCGGGACCGTTCGCGCGCCGCCGACCACGCAGGGATATCCGAGCGGCCCTCGCCGGCGCGACCCGCCTCGGTCGCGTCCGAACCGGCCGCGCCCGGAACCCCGCACCCCACCTCGGCGAGGCCGTCGAGAGCCCATGCTCCGGCCGTGCTCCAGGTGTTCCGCTGCTGATCGGCGCAAGCAGCCCCCACACACATCTGCCCGCACCGACGCGTCCCCCACGACGCGCCAGGAGGAATCACCACGCCATGCAGCCCCTCATCGACAACGCCCGTACGTTCGGACAGCGCCCTGAGGAGTTCGCCCGGCTGGCCCAAGGCCAGTCCCCCGAGGTCCTCTTCATCACCTGCGCCGACTCCAGGGTGGTACCCGCCCTGATCACCGGCGCCCGGCCCGGCCAGCTCTTCGAGCTGCGCACCGCGGGCAACATCGTCCCGCCGTACGGCTCCGCGGCCCCTTCGGGCGAGGCGGCCACCATCGAGTACGCCGTGGAGGTCCTCGGTGTCCAGCACATCGTGGTCTGCGGCCACTCGCACTGCGGCGCCGTCGGCGCGGTCGTGCGCGGCGACGACCTGGACGCCGTCCCCGCCGTACGCGACTGGCTCGCGCACGCCGCCGAGGAGCCGGTGTGCTCCGATCCGGCCGATCCGACGGTCGCGGAGGCCGTGCAGCACCACGTCCTGACGCAGCTGCTGCGGCTGCGCTCCTACCCCTGCGTCGCCAAGCGGCTGGACTCCGGCCGGCTGCGACTGCACGGCTGGTACTACGAGGTTCACACCGGCGCCGTACGCGAGCACCGCGCGGCCACCGACTCGTTCGAAGCGCTGTGAGGGAGGACCGCATGACCGCCTTCCCCCACCTCCGCCGGGACTTCGCCGCCTCGATCGTCGTCTTCCTGGTCGCCCTGCCGCTGTGCGTGGGCGTCGCCGTCGCCTCCGGCGTCCCCGCCGAACTCGGGCTCGTCACCGGCATCGTCGGCGGCATCGTCACCGGTCTGATGCCGGGCAGCAGCCTCCAGGTGTCCGGGCCGGCCGCCGGCCTGACCGTGCTGGTCTTCGAAGCGGTCAGCGAGTTCGGCCTGCCCGCCCTCGGCGTGATCGTGCTGGCCGCCGGGCTCCTGCAGCTCGCCATGGGCGCCCTCAAGCTGGGGCGCTGGTTCCGCGCGATCTCCGTCTCGGTCGTCGAGGGCATGCTCGCCGGCATCGGTCTGGTGATCATCGCCGGCCAGGTGTACGCGGCGGCCGGCCTCAAGGCCCCCGCCTCCGGGCTCGACAAGATCCTGGGTCTGCCGGCCGCCGCCGTCGAGGCGGTCGGCAGCCCCGAGGCGATGGCCTCGCTGGCGCTCGGTGCCGGAACCATCGCGGTCCTCGTCGGATGGAAGAGGCTGCCGACGAAGGTCCGGGCCGTGCCGGGCGCGCTCGCCGCCGTCATAGTGGCGACGGTGGCCGCGTCGGTGCTCAGCCTGCCGGTGGCCACCGTCGAGGTGAAGGGCCTGATCGACTCCCTGAGCCTGCCGGGCGCCGACGCCTTCGGCGGCCTGGCCACCCCGGCCGTCATCGGCACGGTCCTCGCCTTCACCCTCATCGCCTCCGCCGAGAGCCTGTTCAGCGCGGCCGCGGTGGACCGGCTGCACGACGGACCGCGCACGCGGTACGACAAGGAGCTGATGGCCCAGGGCACGGGCAACGCGATCTGCGGCGTGCTCGGTGCGCTGCCGATGACCGCGGTCATCGTCCGCAGCTCGGCCAACGTGGCGGCGGGCGCCCGGACGAAGGCCTCGCGGGTGCTGCACGGCGTGTGGCTGCTGCTGTTCGCGGCGCTGCTGCCGGCGGCGCTCGCGCTGATCCCGCTGCCCGCCCTCGCGGGGATCCTCGTCCACGCGGGCTGGAAGCTGATCCCCTTCCGCGGGCTCCTCGCGCTGTGGCGGTCGCACCGGGGCGAGGCGGTGATCCTCGTGGTCACGGCCGTGGCGATCGTCGCGGTCAACATGTTCGAGGGCGTGCTCATCGGCCTCGCGCTGTCCGTGATCAAGACCGCGTGGGAGACGTCGCACATACGACTGGAGGTCATCGACAAGGGCGCCGGCCCGATCCAGGCGTACCTGACGGGGAACGCGACCTTCCTGCGGCTGCCGAAGATCCTCGACAGCCTGGAGGCGCTGCCCCAGGACCGGCCGGTCGAGCTGGACACGTCCGGCCTGCACCACCTCGACCACGCGTGCCGCACCGCTCTGGAGTCCTGGGCCGAACGGCACAGCACGGCCGGCACGGAACCCGTGAAGGTCACCGCCCTGACGAAGGCCGCCGCCCCCGAGCCGGTCTGAGCCAGGGGCCCCACTCCAGCCCGCCGGAGCCGCCGAGCCCTGAGGGCCCGAGCCGCGAGGCCCCGGCCCCGAGCCGCCACGCTCCGGGCTTCGGGGGCCTCCCGCCCCCCGGCCCGTCCGGGAGGTAGGTCCAGCCCTACCTCCCGGACGCCCTCCACCACCATGGCCCCGCCCTCCGGCCGGCCCCTACGGTGGGGCGCATGCAGCCCCGCACCCCCTGGCAGGCCCTGACCCGGCGCCGCTACCTCCGTACCGCGTGGCCGTGGCGGTCCGCCGGCTACCTGGCGAGCGGGGTCGTCACCGGTGTTCCCGCCCTGCTCGTGCTGCTCCTGCTTGTCGGTTTCTCCGTCGTCCTCGTCGGCCTTCCGCTGCTCCTCCTCGTCGGCGTCGCCCTCGGCGGCATCGAGCGCCGCCGGCTCCGCCTTGTCGAACTCGACCCCGCCGTCGACCCGCACCGCGTCCCCGACGCCCCCGGTCTGGCCGCCTGGCTCCGGCTGAGGGCGCGGGAACAGGCCACGTGGCGGGAGCTCGCGTACGCCGTGCTGCACGCCACCGTCCTGTGGCCGCTGGACGCGCTCGTCCTCGCGGTGGGCCTCGGCCTGCCCGCGGTCCTGATGAGCACGCCCGTCCAGCTGGCCGTCGACGGAGAAGAGGCCAAGGTCGTCAAGGCGTACCTCGTCACCTCCTATCCGGAGGCGTTCGCCGCCGCCCTCCTCGGCCTCGTCCTCCTCGTCGCCCTCCTCCACCCCGTCGCCGCCCTCGCCGGGGCCCGCGCCGCCCTCGGCCGGGCGCTGCTCGCGCCCCGCGAGACCGAACTGCGGGACCGTATCGGCGAGGTCACCGCGTCCCGGGCCCGGCTCGTCGAGGCCTTCGAGGCCGAGCGGCGGCGGATCGAGCGCGATCTCCACGACGGAGCGCAGCAACGCCTCGTCGCCCTGACCATGACGCTGGGGCTCGCCCGCCTCGACGCCCCGCCAGGACCGCTCGCCGAGCAGCTCGCCCGGGCCCACGCGGAGGCCGGGCACGTCCTGACCGACCTGCGCGAACTCATCCACGGCATCCACCCGCAGGTCCTCGCCGACTACGGCCTCGGCGCCGCCCTTGCCGACGCCGCCGACCGCTGCGCCGTCCCGGTGGACACCGACATCGACGTGCCCCGCCTGCCCGCCCCCGTCGAGAGCGCCGGCTACTTCGTCGTGTGCGAGGCCCTGGCCAACATCGGCAAGCACAGCGGCGCGGGCCGGGCCCGGATCACCGCCCGGTGCGAGCACCGCACTCTGCGGATCGAGGTGGACGACGACGGCCGCGGCGGCGCCGACCCGGCGCACGGCACCGGCCTCACCGGACTGGCCGACCGGCTCGCGGTCCTCGATGGCACACTGACGATCATGAGCCCGCCGGGCGGACCGACCGTCCTACGAGTGGAGATCCCGTGCCGACCGCTGCCCGCCCCCTCCGCGTCGTCCTCGCCGAGGACAGCGTCCTCCTCCGCGAAGGGCTGATCGGGCTCCTGGCCCGTTTCGGCCACGAGGTCGTCGCCGCCGTCGGCGACGCCGAGGCCCTGAGCGACGCCGTCGCCGCGCACGATCCGGACATCGTCGTCACCGACGTGCGGATGCCGCCCGGATTCCAGGACGAGGGGCTGCGCGCGGCCGTCGCGCTGCGCGCCGAGCGCCCGGCGCTGCCCGTCCTCGTGCTGAGCCAGTACGTCCAGCGGACCTACGCCGCCGATCTCCTCGACGCGGGCGACGGCACCGGCGTGGGGTACCTGCTGAAGGACCGGGTGGGCCAGGTCGAGGAGTTCCTCGACGCCGTCACCCGGGTCGCGGCCGGGGGGACGGTCGTCGACCCCGAGGTGGTGCGGCAGCTGCTGCGCCGCCACCGCGACCCGCTGGCGGCGCTGACGCCGCGCGAGCGCGAGGTGCTCGCCCTGGTCGCCGAAGGCCACTCGAACGGCGAGACGGCCCGCCGGCTCGTCGTCACCGAGGCCGCCGTCGGCAAGCACATCGGCAACATCCTGGCGAAGCTGAACCTGCCGCCCGCCGAGGACACCCACCGCAGGGTCCTCGCCGTCCTCACCTACCTGCGCGCGTGAGGGCGGGAGCGCGCACGAGGAAGCCCCCCGCTTCCGCGAGGGGCTTCTTCCGTCTGTGCGCCGCCAGGGACTCGAACCCCGGACCCGCTGATTAAGAGTCAGCTGCTCTAACCAACTGAGCTAGCGGCGCCTGCTGACAGATAAAATACTACCTGGTCCCCCGGGGTGCTCATGACCACGCCGCACAGCACCCCCTGCGGGCACCTGGCGGCCCCCGGGGATGCCGGTCACGCCGGGCCCGGCCCTGCCAACGGCCGCACCCCGGGGATCCCTCCCTAGATCGCCAGTGAGAGCACCACCGGAGCCGCTCTTCGGTCCAGCGTGTCGGCCGCCGAGCGCAGCCGGTGGGCGTGCTCGATGGGCAGGGAGAGCGCGAGGCACCCCACGGACGCGCCCGCCGTCAGCGGAACCGCCGCGCACACCGTGCCCACGGCGTACTCCTGGAGGTCGAGGACAGGGACGGTCGGCGGCTGGCTGTCCAGCTTGGAGAAGAGCACCTTCTCGTTGGTGATCGTCCGGGAGGTCAGCCGGGCGATCTTGTGGCGCGAGAGGTGGTCCCGGCGGCCGTTCTGGTCGAGCTGCGTGAGCAGGCACTTGCCGACCGCGCTGGCGTGCGCGGCCGAGCGGAAGTCCACCCACTCGTTGACCTTGGGCGTACGCGGACCGTCGGCGAACTGGGTGATCTTCACCTCGCCGTCGATGTACCGGCTGATGTAGACCGCGGCGCCGACGGAGTCGCGCAGCTCGGTCAGCGTCTCCTGGAGCTTGCCCTCCAGGGCCTCGCGGCGGGTCATGCCGGAACCCAGGAGGACGAGCGAGTCGCCGATCACATAGGCGCCGTCGGCGACCTGCTCGACGTACCCCTCGCGGCGCAGCATCAGCAGCAGGGACGTCAGGTGGGCGACGGGCAGACCGGTCTCACGCGCGATCTGGACGTCCGTCACCCCGCCACCGTGCCGTGAGAGCGTCTCGAGGACGCGCAGGGCGTATTGCACCGAGTGGAACGGCGCGGTGGGCTCGGGCTTCAGCGCCACGGTTTCCCCCTACCAGGTTGTGACCGCAAGCTTCCGTACCACGATAGCCGTCAAGCGCCGTTTGCGGGGCGGCTGTTGGCGAGTTTGATGCGGTGCCCCAGCGCCATGCGCTGGGGCGCACCACCCTGGCATATGTCAGGGGCACACTTGACCGACAGAGGCTCAGGTCAGAGCACCGCACCGAGAAACTCGCGCGTACGTTCGTGGGCCGGTTCCGAGAAGATTTTTTCCGGAGAACCGGACTCGATCACCTTTCCGCCGTCGAACATCAGCACCTGGTCGGAGATGTCCCGGGCGAAGTTCATCTCGTGCGTCACGCAGATCATGGTGATGTCCGTCGTCCGCGCGATGTCCCGAAGGAGGTCGAGCACGCCGGCCACCAGCTCGGGGTCCAGCGCGGAGGTGACCTCGTCCAGCAGCAGCACCTTCGGCTCCATCGCGAGCGCCCGCGCGATCGCCACCCGCTGCTGCTGTCCGCCGGACAGCTGTGCGGGTCTGGCCTCGCACTTGTCGCCCAGACCGACCATGTCGAGCAGCTCCCGGCCGCGCGCCTCGGCCTCCTCGCGGCTCTTGCCGAGGCTCCGGACCGGCGCCTCGGTGATGTTGCGCAACACCGACATATGGGGGAAGAGGTTGAAGTGCTGGAAGACCATGCCGATCTTCTTGCGGACCTCGCGCCGGTGCTTCTCGTCGGCCGGGTACAGCTTGCCGCCGTTCACCTGGATCGTTCCCGCGTCGGGCTTCTCCAAGGTCATCAGGAGCCGCAGGATCGTCGTCTTGCCGGAACCGGAGGGGCCGATCAGCGTGACGTGCTCGCCGGCCCGGACCGAGAAGCAGAGATCGTCGAGGACGGTGTTGTCCCCGAACCGCTTGGTGACGTTCTCGAAGCGGATCAGGTCATGGTCGTTGTCAGTGGGCAAGGCGGCGCTCCAGGGTGCGGACGAGCAGGGAGGCGGGATAGGCGATCAGGACGAATGCCACACCGACGACCGTGAGCGGCTCGGTGTACTGGAAGGTGGCCGCGCTCTCCAGGCGGGACTGCTGGAGGAGTTCCAGCACGCTGATCCCGGCGAGGAGCGGGGTGTCCTTGAGCATCGCGATGACGTAGTTGCCCAGCGCGGGCGCGATCCTGCGCAGCGCCTGCGGCAGGATCACGGTCAGCCAGGTGCGGTGGCGCGGCAGGCTGAGCGCGGTCGCGGCCTCCCACTGGCCGGCCGGGACGGCATCGATGCCGGCCCGGTACACCTGCGCGGTGTACGTCGAGTAGTGCAGGCCGATCGCGAGCGTGCCGGTGGTCAGGGCGGAGAACTGCACGCCCCACTCCGGCAGGACGAAGAAGAGGAAGAAGAGCTGCACGAGCAGCGGGGTGGTGCGGACGAACTCGGTGACGGCGTGAACCGGCCACCGTACGAACCGGCTGCGGGCCCGGAAGCCCAGCGCCCACACCAGACCGAGCGTGAACGAGATCAGCGAGCCGAGGACGAGCACCTGGAGGGTGACGAGGAGCCCCTCCCAGAAGCGCGGCATGAAGTCCGCCACCGCGGACCAGTCCCAGTTCACTTGGCCACCACCCCCAGGTTCGCCTTGGTGCGTCGCTCCAGGGCCTTCATGGAGCGGGTGATCACCAGCGCGATCACGAAGTAGACGAGGAGGGTGACGGTGTAGATCCCGCCGCTCTCCTGGGTCGCGAGCCGCACCAGGTAAGCGGCGAAGGACACGTCGCCGACGCCGAGCAGCGAGACGAGGGCGGTGCCCTTGAGCAGCTCGACGAGCAGGTTGCAGAAGGACGGGATCATCTCGGGCACGGCCTGCGGGAGCAGGACGAGCCGCAGCCGCTGCCAGGGCGTGAGGCTGAGCGCGATGCCCGCCTCCCGCTGCGCCTTCGGTACGGCGTTCAGCCCGCCGCGCACGATCTCGGCGCCGTAGGCCCCGTAGGAGAGTCCGAGCGCGAGGATCGCCGCCCACATCGGGACGAGCTGCCAGCCGATCAGCGGCGGCAACACGAAGAAGAGCCAGAACATCAGGATCAGCGCGGAGGTGCCGCGGAAGACCTCGGTGTAGAGCCCGGCGAGGAAGCGCACCGCGCGGCTGCGGTGGGTGCGGGCCGTGCCGACGGTGAAGGCGACCAGCGCGGCGAGCGCGGCGGAGGCGATCAGGAGCTGGAGGGTGATCCAGATGCCGGGCAGGACCCAGTTCTGCCAGAGTCCTGCGGTCATCGGCACAGCTCCTCTGCGGTCAGGGTGGTCATCTCGGCCTCGGTGAAGCCGAAGCGCCGCAGGATCCGGAAGAGTTCGCCGCTCCTCTTCATCTTGTGCAGCTCGACGTTGAAGGCGTCCCGCAGGGTGACGTCCGTGGGGCGGAAGGCGAAGCCGCCGCCGTCGATCTTCTTCTCGCCGTCCACGACGGCGGCGAAGGGCTCGGTGGCCTCGGCCTTGGCCGATTTGCGCACCACGGAACGGGCGGTGAGCGCGGTGGCGGCGAACACGTCGACGCGGCCGGACTCGACCGCGTTCAGCCCGGCCACCTGGTCCTGGAGGATCACGATGTCCTTCTCCGGGTACCCGGCGGCGACGGCGTAGGCGATCTCGGCGTAGCCGCTGCCGGTGGCAAAGCGAGCCTTCGAGCGGACGACGTCCTCGTACGACCGCAGGCCCTTCGGGTTGTCCTTGCGGACGATGAAGGAGTCGAGCATCTGGTACTCGGGGTCGGCGAAGATGACCTGTGCGCAGCGCTCCTTGTTGATGTACATCCCGGCGGAGACGACGTCGAACTGCTGCGAGTTGAGCCCGGGGATGAGGGAGGCGAAGTCGGTCGCCACCGGCTGGACGTTCTCGATGCCGAGCCGCCGGAAGATCACCCGGGCCAGCTCGGGGGCCTCGCCCGTGAACGCGCCCTGCTCGTCGACGTAGCCGTAGGGCACCTCGCCGGCGATGCCGAGGCGGACCGTGCGCTGGGATCTGAGACGGCCGAGGGCGTCGCCGGAGGCGACCCGCGCGCAGCCGGCCGCGCCGAGCGCCGCTCCGGCGCCCGCGGCGGTGCCGAGGAGGAGGGTACGGCGTTTCATGCGATGTGTCCTGCTGGGTGGACCTATTCGAGCCATGGGCGCGCGGCTACCCGAAGCCGAACATGTCAATCCTGCGGAATAAGCGGAGACAGCCTCCTGTTCTCTTCGCTCGTACGTACGTCTTTGCGCAGAAGGGTCGTCAACGGTGAGCGACGCGATTCGGGGCACGGCACACGGGGACTCGCCCGTGCCGCTGTCCGTACTGGACCTGGTGACCGTCGGCAGCGGGCGGACCGCGACGCAGGCCCTGGCCGCCAGCGTCGAGATCAGCCGGCTCGCCGAGCGGCGCGGCTACCACCGCCACTGGGTCGCGGAGCACCACTCCATGCCCGGCGTCGCCTCCTCCTCGCCGGCCGTGATCCTGGCCCACCTTGCCGCGCACACCCGCCGCATCCGTCTCGGTTCGGGCGGCGTGATGCTGCCCAACCACGCCCCGCTGGTCATCGCCGAGCAGTTCGGGACGCTGGAGGCCCTCGCTCCGGGCCGGATCGACCTCGGCCTCGGGCGGGCGCCCGGCACGGACGGGGCCACGGCCGCCGCCCTGCGCCGTACGGACCGGCTGAACGAAGGCGCCGACGACTTCCCGCAACAGCTCGTCGAACTCACCCGGTTCCTGGACGACGACTTCCCGGACGGCCATCCCTACGCCCGGATACACGCCGTGCCCGGCCCCGTGCAGGGCCCGAAGGGCCGTCCGCCGCTCTGGCTGCTCGGATCCTCCGGCTTCAGCGCGCGGCTCGCCGGCATGCTCGGCCTGCCCTTCGCCTTCGCCCACCACTTCTCCGCGCAGAACACGCTTCCCGCGCTCGACCTCTACCGGGACTCCTTCCGGCCCTCGGAGGTCCTCGACGCGCCGTACGCCCTCATCGGCGTGTCCGCCCTGGCGAACGACGACGCGAAGGAGGCCCGTCGGCAGGTCCTCACCGGGGCGCTGTCGATGTTGCGGCTGCGGACGGGCCGGCCCGGCCTGATCCCGACGCCGGAGGAGGCGGAGGCGTACCACTTCAGTCCGGCGGAGCGGGAGTTCGTCGACGGCTGGCTCGGGAACGTCGTCCACGGCACGGCGGACGAGGTCCGGACGGGTCTGGACGATCTGCGCAAGCGCACCGGCGCCGACGAGCTGATGATCACGGCTAACGCGCACGGCGGGGAGGCCCGGCTGCGGAGCTACGCGTTGATCGCCGACGCCTACGGCATGCCGGACGGAGACGTTCCGGCAGAGTAAAACCTGGATTCCGAGGGCCGGTTGGTTCACACCGGAACAGGCGGCTCCGCCACCCCTAAGTGAACCTTAAACCGCTCGTCACCTGTGGTGGCGAGCGGTTCGATTATGTGCTGCACGGCTCTGACAAGGGCTTTCTCGCGCCAATTGGTCTAGTCCTCAATCTGGTTCAGACCATTGACGTGCTGTTCACACGAGGGCTATCACTGCTCCAACTGCTGTACCGCGTACCCCTCGTATCTCCCTCGGAGGCCGCACGTGCACCCCCGTAAGCCATTGATCGCCGCGCTCCTCAGCACGGCCCTCGCCGCCGGAGCCCTTGCCGCGACCGTCGGCCTCGGCTCCGCCCAGGCAGCCGACACCGCCACCACCGCCTCCGCCGGCGGCGTGAGAATCGCGTACTACGACCAGTGGAGCGTGTACGGGAACGCCTTCTATCCCAAGCACCTCGACACGCGGGGCATCGCGAGCAACCTGGACATCATCAATTACTCGTTCGGCAACATCCACCCCACCGAACTCACCTGTTTCGAGGCCAACAAGGCCGCCGGTGACGACAACAACCCCAACGCGGGCGACGGTGCGGGCGACTCCTACGCCGACTACCAGAAGTCCTTCAGCGCGGCCGACAGCGTCGACGGCGTGGCCGACAAGTGGGACCAGCCCATCGTGGGCGTCTTCAACCAGTTCAAGGAACTGAAGGCGAAGTACCCCCACCTGAAGATCAACATCTCCCTCGGCGGCTGGACGTACTCCAAGTTCTTCCACGACGCCGCGAAGACGGACGCCAGCCGCAAGAAGCTCGTCTCCTCCTGCATCGACCAGTACCTCAAGGGCAACCTCCCGGTCGAAGGCGGATTCGGCGGCCCCGGCAGCGCCGCGGGCATCTTCGACGGCATCGACATCGACTGGGAGTACCCGGGCTCCTCCGGCGGCCACCTCGGCAACCACTACGGCCCGGAGGACAAGCAGAACTTCACCCTGCTCCTCGCCGAGTTCCGCAAGCAGCTCGACGCGTACGGCACGGCCAACGGCGGCAAGAAGTACCTGCTGACGGCGGCGCTCCCGGCCGGCCAGGACAAGATCAAGTACATCGAGACGGACAAGATCGGCGCGTACCTCGACTACGCCAACATCATGACGTACGACATGCACGGCGCCTGGGACGGCGACGGGCCGACGTACCACCAGTCCCCGCTCCACTCCGGCTCGAACGACCCGACCGACCCCATCGCGCCGGGCACCGAGAAGTACTCGATCGACAACGCGATCGACTCCTGGATCGACGGCAAGCCGGCCTACGGCATCGCGGGCGGCTTCCCCGCCAACAAGCTGACGCTCGGCTACGAGTTCTACTACCGCGGCTGGAAGGGCGTCCCGGCGGGCACCGCCAACGGTCTTGCCCAGACCGCCACCGGCGGGTCCGCCGCCCGCCCGCTCAGCCAGCAGCCCGGCATCGCCCACTACAAGGAGCTCGGCGGCATCGTCGACAACGCCGCGACGACCTTCTGGGACGACCAGGCCAAGGCCTCGTACTTCTACAAGGACGGCGAGTTCTTCACCGGCCTGAACCAGAAGTCCGTCCAGGCGCGGGTGGACTACGGCAAGCAGCGCGGCCTGGCCGGCGCGATGATGTACTCGCTCCTCGGCCTGGACGACAACATCACCCTGCTGAAGCAGATCAACTCCGCGCTCGGCGGCACCACCGTCCCGCCGACCACGCCGCCGACGACGCCTCCGACCACCACCCCGCCGACGACCCCGCCGACGACGCCCCCGACCGGCAGCTGCACCTCCCCGGCGTACGTGGCCGGCACGGTCTACACCGGCGGCTCGCAGGTCTCGCACAAGGGCCACACCTGGAAGGCCCAGTGGTGGACCCAGAACGAGGAGCCGGGTTCGACCGGCGAGTGGGGCGTCTGGAAGGACCTCGGCGCCTGCTGACCCGCTGACCCGCCCGACCCCCTCATGACGGCTGCCCCCGCCCGGATGTCCCTCCGGCCGGGGGCAGCGCCATGCCGCGTCACACCGGCAGCGGTGCCACACCGATCAGCTCGGCGATACGGTCCGGGGCCACCGCGCGGGAGTAGAGCCAGCCCTGCCCCGTGTCGCAGCCGATCCGGCGCAGCCGGGTCGCCTGGCCGGAGGTCTCCACGCACTCGGCGGTGACCGTCAGGCCGAGCCGGTGCGCCAGCTGCACCAGCGCCTCCACGATCAGCTCGTCCGCCGGGTTGGCGTGCGCCTCGTCCTGGAAACCCCGGACGAACGATCCGTCCAGCTTCAGGACGGACACCGGCAGCCGGCTCAGATACGCCAGGTTCGAATAGCCCGTGCCGAAGTCGTCGATGGCGATCCGCACGCCCATGTCGCTCAGCGCCTGGAGTGCCTGGAGCGGCCGGCCCGCCGAGCCCATCACGGCCGACTCGGTCAGCTCCAGTTGCAGCAGATGCGGGGCGAGGCCCGTCTCGGCCAGGATGCCCGCCACGTCCGCCACCAGGTCCGAGTCCCACACCTGCCGTACGGCCACGTTGACGCTGACGAACAGCGGGCGGTCGCGCGGGTGGTCCTGCTGCCACTGCCGGGCCTGACGGCAGGCCGTGCGCAGCACCCAGCGTCCCAGCTCGACGATCGAACCGTCCTCCTCGGCGATGCCGATGAACCGATTCGGCGGGAGCGAGCCGAACTGCGGGTGGTTCCAGCGCACCAGCGCCTCCACGCCGCGCACCACTCCGTCGGCCATCCCGACCAGCGGCTGGTACTCCAGCGCGAACTCGCCGCGCTCGACCGCCGGCCGCAGGGTCGAGGAGAGCGCCTGTCTCGTCATCCGGTGGGCGTTGCGCTCGGGGTCGAAGAGCGTCCAGCGGGCCTTGCCGTCCGCCTTCGCCCAGTACAGCGTCGTGTCGGCGGCCTGCATCAGGCCCGTCGCCGTGGTGCCGCGGGCCCCGCGCTCCACCACCCCGATCGAGGCGGAGACGGAGAGCCGCTGCCCGGCCAGGTCGAAGGGCTGCTGGAGCGCGCACAGCACGGACTGGGCGAGGTCCGCGAGCTGCTCCGTGCCGGTCGACTCCTCGACCAGGATCGCGAACTCGTCGCCGCCGAGCCGCGCCACCAGGTGCCCGCCGCTGCGGGTGTAGCCGTCGGCGTCCGCGCACTCCGTCAGGCGGCCGGCGACGGCGGCGAGCAGACGGTCCCCGACCCGGTGGCCCAGGGTGTCGTTGACCGCCTTGAAGCCGTCGAGATCCAGGTAGCAGAGGCCGATCCGCCCTGTTCCGCCATGCCCGTAGGACTCGTAAGACGATCCGATCGACGGGCGTTCGTCCTCCTGGGCGGCCGCTTCCAGGGCCGCGGTGAGGCGCTCGAAGAAGAGGGCGCGGTTGGGTAGCCGCGTCACCGGATCGTGCATCTGGAGGTGCCGCAGCCGGGCCTGGAGTTCCCGCCGGTCGCTGATGTCCGCGATCGAGAGCAGCACGCGGCGGCTGTCGGGCACGGGGGAGACCGTGACCTCGGCCCACAGGGAGCGTCCGTCGGGGTGCTTGAGCCGGCGGGTGCAGCGGAAGCGGGAGCGGCGGCCGCGCAGCACCTCGCGGTACGCGTGCCAGGTGCGGCCGTCCGAGGCGAGGTCGACGAGGTCGGCGGCGGACTGTTCCCGCAGCGCGTCGGCCTCGGTGCCGAAGAGCGTGCCGAGCGCGTCGTTGGCGGTGACGACGACGCCGTCCTGGTCGACGACGGCCATGGCGAGCTGGGCGGCCCGGAAGGCGGCGCGGTAGTCGCGGAGTTCGGCCGCGGTCCGGGGGTCCTGGCACGCCGAGGGCTCGGTGGCCGTCCCGGGGGTCGTGCCCGGTCCTCGGTCACCCTGGGCCAGGGGCTCAGGATGACGCTCCGTGATCGGATGCGCGGGCTCCCGGGCGGGCGAGAGCTGGGCGTGCACCGGTCCTTCGGGGGTTCCGCTCACCGCTCGCTCCCGTAGCGCAGTTGGGCCGTACAGATGTGGTCGGGATGGTCGGCCAAGGAAAGTGTGCCGATCATAGAGGCAGCCCCGGGGGCCGATCCAGCTCCGTGGCGGCCGTCCCGCTCTCCGGAGGGGGCGGACGGGCGCTCCGCACCTCCCGGCCGATCGTTTCTGCGCGGGTCTGACGCGGGACGTCGGCGACGTGACCGAATGTGACTTTCCGTGAATCGTTGAGAGGGCGTGTCGCGTCGACCCCGTGGTGCCCGCTCACTCGACTGGGGCAGCGGAATAGTGCGAAATGCCGCAAACCATCACAAGGTGGGTGTGGTGTCCCGCATTCCGGAGCCGGAGGTCTACGTGAGGGGTCAGCAGACACCCGGGGGAGTGGAACGTCCCAAGCTGCGTGCCTCGGCGGCGGCGTTCACCTCCCTGATGGCGCTCGCCGCGACCGGGCTCGTGGCGGGGCCCGCCGTGGGCGCGCCCTCGGCGGGCCCCTGCGCCCTGCCCCGTACCGCGGCCCACCACTCCCTCGGCCTGGACACCTGGAACGGCTCCTACCCCCAGCCCACCCGCTCGCTCGACGCGGTCATGATCTTCCTGTCCTTCCCCGACTCCACGCCCCTCGTCGGCACCGACGAGCTGACCGCCGACCACTTCCCCGGCACGAGCGACTTCTTCCGGCGCGCCTCGTACGGCCGGTTCGCGCTGCACGTCCACCCCCAGCGCGAGTGGATCAGCATGCCGCAGCCCTCCACCGCCTACGACATAAAGCGCGACTGGGACGCGGGCCGGCGCACCGCCTACCTGCACGACGCCATCGACGCGGCGAACGAGCGCGTGGACTTCTCGCGCTTCGACATCGTCTATCTGGTGGCCGACCCGGACGCGCCCGGCGTCGACTCGGACGCCACGAAGGTCGTCAACCTCGACCATCCGATCGAAGTCGACGACGCGGAGATCAAGCGGGTCGTCACCGTCTTCGAGCGCCATCCCCCGGACCGCAACGTGCTGGCGCACGAGACCGGCCACGTCTTCGACCTGCCCGACCTCTACCACCGCCCGACGGACGGCAAGGGCGACTGGGACACCCATGTGGGGGACTGGGACGTCATGGGGAGCCAGTTCGGCCTCGCCCCGGACCTCTTCGGCTGGCACAAGTGGAAGCTGGGCTGGCTGGAGCGCCAGCAGGTGGCCTGCGTCCAGGGGCGGGGCTCGCGGCTGCTCAGCCTGGAGCCGCTGGCGGCGGCGCCGGTGGCGGGCGGCACGCTCGGCACCCGGCTCGCGGTGGTGCGCACGGGCCCGGGCACGGCTCTGGCGATCGAGGCGCGCGGCGCGACGGGCAACGACGAGGACACCTGTACGGAGGGGGTGCTGATCTACCGCGTGCGCAACCAGGCGGCGTCCGGGGACGGTCCGATCGAGGTCGTGGACACCCACCCCCGGACGGAGGCGTGCTGGGACCGTTCGGTGTACCCGCCGCTGGCGGACGCGCCGCTGGGCGTCGGGGAGACGTTCACGGTGCCGGGGGAGGGGACGCGGGTGGAGGTGGCGGACCGGACGAGGGCGGGCGCGTGGACGGTGAAGGTGACGGTGCCGGAGCGCCGGACCTGAGGCCCCGGCCTCGTGCGGGCGCACGAAGAAGCCCCCCGCTTTCGCGAGGGGCTTCTCCCGTCTGTGCGCCGCCAGGGACTCGAACCCCGGACCCGCTGATTAAGAGTCAGCTGCTCTAACCAACTGAGCTAGCGGCGCCTGCTGACGTCGTAGACCTTAGCATCCTGATCGGCGGGAGGAAAAATCGATATCCGCACGTCCGCGGCGGAGGCGGCGCGGACCGCCCGGACGCAGGCCCAGAGCATCACCTCGGGCCCCGGCAGCCAGGGGTGGCGGGTGTCGGGGGCGACGACCCAGCGGGGTCCGGTGCGCTCGAGCGGACAGAGCGGAGGGATGGTCACGGCGTCGCCGGTGCCGTGGCAGAGGGGCGGCGGGACGGAGTCGCCCCACTCCTCCCAAGCGAGCAGGGAGGGTAACCGCTGGGCGGTCCCGGGCGCGGCGAACAGGAGCATCCTGCCCCGGTGCACGGCGACGGGTCCGGTTCCGGGGCCCTCCGACCAGAGCCGGTCGAGCATCCGCCGCCCGAAGATCGTGTCCACGTTGACGACGTCGAAGGCGGTCCCGCAGGGGAGTACGGCGGGGGCGGCGGGCCGCGACTCCCAGAGCGCGAGCGTGGAGCGGGGGTAGGCGGCGGCGGAGGCGAGCCAGTCGGCCCCGGCGGCGGTGACCTGGGCGGTGTGGTGCCGCCCCTCGTCCCGCTCCCGCAGGAGCCCGAAGATGTCGGGCCGGTCGGTCCGCCGCTCGTCGGTGTCGCTCTGGGCGGGGCTCAGGGGTGTCTCGTCTCGCAGCCATGCGCTCATGGAGAAGTATCTACCGGGAGTGACCGTTTCGTTTCAGAGAGTTGAGCGAAACTCGGACAGCGAGGGTACGGGAGGAGTATCTTTCGCCTCGGCATATGCCAGGGGGGTGGTGACAGAGGCGCGTCAGGGGGCGCACGCGGAGGGCGCACAGGATCCGGGGGCCTCGCTCCCGGGCGATCAGTCCCCCTCGGGGCGGCCGCCGTCGCGGATCAGGTCGCGACCGAACTCGATCATCCGGACGGCATAGTCCTCGGTCCACTCCGCCCGCTCGGCGACGTCCGCCGGGGTCAGCCGGTCGAAGCGCCGCGGATCGGCCAGCTGCGCCGCCGCGATGGCCTGGAACTCGGTCGCCCGGTCCGTCGCCGCGCGGAACGCGAGCGTCAGCTCCGTCGCCCGGGCGAGCAGCTCGCGGGGGTCCTCCATCGACTCCAGGTCGAAGAAGTGCTCGGGGTCGGCGGTCGCCTCGGCAGGCTCGAAGACCAGCGGTGCGGGCCGAAGCCGCCGCTGTCCGTTCCGCTCCGCGGATTCCGCCATCGTCCTTCTCCTCCTCGCACGCACGCGGCCCGGACACCCGGGCCGCCGACTTCCATTGTCCCGCCTCGCGCAAGAGGGCGGGTGGCCGTCAGTCGCGCAGGCCGCGCAGATACACCGCGAGCCCACCGAAGAACTCCCGGTCGGCGTCGATCCCGCGCGCGCGGCGACCGGCCTCGGCCATGTAGGGGAAGCGGTCCGGGGGCAGCTCGGAGATGACCACCGTGCCCGCGCCCGACAGGGAGCCGAGGTGTTCCAGCTGGATCGCCCCGACGACGTACGACAGCAGCCCGCGCAGGGCGACGACGCGCCGGTCGCCCTCGACGCTCGCCTCGGCGAGGAGCCCGAGGACCGTCTCCGACCAGCGCAGCAGTCCCGGCAGCCGGTGCCGGTGGGTGACGGTGAGCGGGACGGCGGCGGGATGGGCGCGCACGCTGTCGCGCAGCCGCCGGACCATGGCCTCCACCCGCTCGGGCCAAGGTCCGGCAGGGGGCGGGGCGGGGTCGACGGAGCCGAGTACCCGCTCGACGACGAGCCCTTCGAGCTCCTCGCGGTCGGCGACGTACCGGTAGAGCCCCATCGTGCTGAGGGCGAGTTCCTTGGCGACCGTACGCATCGAGAGGCCGGCGAGGCCGTCGCGGTCGATGACGGCGAGGGCGGCGGCGGCCACCTGGTCCTGGGTGAGGGAACGCGGGCGTGGCATGACGGTTGACAGCGTACGCCCTACGCCTACGCTGTTAGGAGTACGCCGTACGCCTACGAGAGGTGCCCCATGCGCATGCCCGGAGGACCCCTGCGGCCCGGCTCGACCACCCCCGTCCGCACCCTCGCCCCGCTTCTGGGCCCGCCGGTCGCCGTCCCGGACCCCGAACGGCTCGTCCACCTCCAGTTCCGGCGCTTCGCCGGCTGCCCCGTCTGCCACCTGCACCTGCGGTCGGTGGTCCGCCGGTACGAGGAGATCGAGGCGGCCGGCATCCGGGAGGTCGTCGTCTTCCACTCCCCTGCCGAGGAGCTGCGCCCGCACCTGGACGGCCTGCCGTTCCCGGTCGTCGCCGACCCCGACAAGCTGCTCTACACCGCGTTCGGGGTGGAGTCCGCGCCCCGGGCCCTGCTCTCTCCCCGGGCGTGGGGCCCGATGGCCCGGGCCGTCCTCATCGGCACCTGGGGCCTCCTGCGCGGCCGCGAGAAGCCGCCCGTTCTCCGTCCGAGAGGCGGCCGCCTCGGCCTTCCCGCCGACTTCCTCATCGGCGGCGACGGCCGGATCATCGCCGCGAAGTACGGCGAACACGTCGACGACCAGTGGGCCGTGGACGAACTCCTCACCCTGGCGTCGGCCGCCCCGCGACCCGCCGCCACGGCCTGACGAGGGAGACGGCGATGGACCTTCACGCGATCGACCGTACCGCCGACGCGGAGCGCTACGACAGGGTCAGCGGCGGCTTCGACGCGCCGCTCTTCGACGCCGCGGTGATCGACCCCCACGCGCACGTCCTCGACATCGGGTGCGGATACGGCTCCACCACCCGGGAGGCCGCTCGTCGCGCCCGTGACGGGCACGTCCTCGGGAACGACGTGGTGGAGCCGATGCTGGACCGGGCGCGGAGGTTCGCCGCCGCCGAAGGTCTCCGCAACATCACCTTCACGGCGGGCGACGCCCAGGTCCACCCCTTCCCGGAGGCCGCCTTCGACGTGGTGATCAGCAGGTTCGGCGTCATGTTCTTCGCCGACCCGGTCGCCGCGTTCGCCCACGTCGGCCGGGCGCTGCGGCCGGGCGGACGGCTCGTCTTCACCACCGTCGGCCCGCCGGAACGCAACGACCTGCCCACCGTGCTCGCGGCGGCGAGCCCCCGCCGGGCCGCACCGACCGCACCGGCCGTGCGCGACGTGCACGCGCTGGCGGATCCGGACCACCTCACCGGAGTGCTCACCCGCGCCGGGTTCCGGCACGTGACCGTGGACCGGGTCGAGACGACCGTCGCGCTCGGCCCGGGCGCCGAGGCCGCCGCCGACTTCCTCCTGAGCTGGGGAGCGTTCGCGGACATGGTGGACCAGGCGGACCCGGCCGCCCTCGCCGCTGCCCGGGCCGGCCTGACCGGAGCGGCCCGTCGCTTCGAGACCGGGGACGGCGTCGTCGCGCTGCGCAGCTCGGCCTGGCTGGTGAGGGCGGTGTCCCCGGGGCTCCGCTGACGCCTCGGCGGACCCCTCCGCCGGGCCGGCCGGAGGGGTCTTGCTACGGGCGCCAGGAGACCCGGTGTTCCGCGAGGTGGGAGAGGACCGCGTGGTTCGCCTCCCAGCCGTCCGGGAACTTCATCGTCACGCCCAACTGGACCGGTTCCGTCGACGGATGATCGTCGAGGAGCTCCGGGACGCCCGCGCGGCAGACCACCACACAGGCGTGGCGGTGACGGGAGGCCAGCACGCACAGGCGCCCCGTCTCCAGATGGAAGGCCGTGGCGTCCGGACGCCCTGACAAGGGGTGGAGCACCACCGTCACGTCGTACTCCCGGCCCTGGAGGCGGTTCGCGGTGTCCACGGTCACGCCCGTGACACCCAGCTCCGCCAGGGCCGCCCGCACCGCCGCCGCCTGGTCGCGGTGGGCCGTGCCGACCGCGATCCGGTCGGCGGTGAGCGGGACGGGATCGGGGCCCCGCTCCGAGACGGCGGCGCCGCCCCGGTCGAGCAGGCGGCGCACCACCAGCGCCACCGCCCGCACCGCCTCGGGGTCCGTGCGCGGGGTGTTCCGGGCCGGCAGCTCCAGCAGACCCCAGCCCGACTCGGCGGCCTCGTCCAGGACCCGGTCCGGACCCGAGCCGTCCGACGCCACCCCGAAGGAGAGCCGCCGCTCCCCGTGGCCCGTTCCGCTGCGGAACGGCGTGTACGGATAGAACGCGCCGGACACCAGCGGGGCCGCCGACGCCGGAAGCCGCCACGACACCGGCAGCCGGTGCTGCGGAAGCTCCGGATTGTGCGCGAGCAGCGTCGAGACCGCGCTCGCCGACGGGTCGTACGAAAGCCCCGCCCACTGCTCCGCGCCGACCACCGAGAACGGGTCCAGCTGACCCGGGTCCCCCACGAACAGCGCCCGCTCGAAGAGCCCCGCCACGGCGAGCAGGGCGTCCGAGCGCATCTGGTACGCCTCGTCCACGATCGCGTGCGCCCACGGCTCGACGTTCTTCACGTGCGCCCACTTCGCGGCCGTCGACACGACCACGTCCAGACCGGCGAGATCACCCGCCTTCGAGGACGTGCGTACGTTCTCCAGGTCGTCGAGCGCCTTGTCGTAGGGGTCGCTGTCGTTGGAGTGCAGCCGCCCTACCGGAAGGTCCGGCTCCTTCTCCGCGAGCCGCAGGACCAGATCGTCCACCTGTGCGTTCGTCTGCGCGACCACCATCAACGGCCTTCCGGCGGCCGCCAGTTCGAGCGCGGCACGGACCACGAGCGTCGACTTGCCCGCGCCCGGCGGGGAGTCGACGACCACGCCGCGCGCGTCGCCGTGCAGGGTGTCGGCCAGGATCGCGCCCGTCGCCCGGGCGGCCTCCGCCCCGGGATCGAAGCTCACAGCAGGTCCTCCCTGGTCACGGTGTCGGGCAGTTCGGCGACGTCCGAGCGCGGAGGCCCGCCGTGCGTCCAGGGCGTCTCCTCCGGATCCGGCAGCTTCGCGCCCACCCGCTGGTCGTGCTCGAAGAGCGTCCAGGCGATCCGCTCACCCTTCTCCGGCACCGAACCCTCGGCGGGCTCCTTCGACCGCCCCATCCGGTCCGTGATCCGCAGCACCAGCGAGCCGTCCTCCTCGTGGCGCACGAACTCCGCCGTCTGCGGCTTGCCCTCCAGGGAGCGGTACACCTTCGACCGCTCGGCCAGATGCGGCCGGTCGTCCGTGCGGACCGTGAGCAGCGGGCGCGGCGAGGGCCGCTTCGACTCCGACCACGCCATCGTCACCTCCACCACCTCGGCGACGAACGCCTCACCCGCGAGCCGCCGCCCGGCGAGCACCAGCGGATCGTCGAGGGCCTCCTGCGCCTCCAACTGCCCCTGCGCGGACTCGCGTGCCGCCAGCTTCTGCGCCGCCGTCACCGCGTCGTCCCGGCGGGGCTGCGGCGGCTCGCCGGCCACCACCCGGTCGCGGTGGGCGGTGAACGACCAGCGGTCCCGCGTCCAGCGGTCCGCGACCCGGGACCCCACCGGCAGCTCCCGCGTCAGCTCGATCGCCCGCCACACCGCGTCCCAGGTCGGCTTCAGCTGCGAGGCGATCAGGCGGCGGATCTCCCGCTCGGCCCGGTGCGCCTCGCCCAGCCGCTCGTCGGCGCTCTCGCCGTCCTCGGCCGCCGCAAGCGCCTGCCGTGCCCGGTCGAACCGCTCGACGGCGGGCGCGAGCAGCCGGTTGTCGAAGGCCGGGTCGGTCGCGGGCCCGGCCGGCGGACAGAGCAGCTGCCCGTCCCGGTCCCGGCCCAGCTCGGCCCGGAGCGCCGCCTCCGCGCCCGACTCCCCCTCGGGGGGATCGATCCAGGCCAGGAGCGCCCCCAGGTGCTGGTCCTCCAGGGACGACTGGCCCGTCGCCCAGTGCCGGTTCAGCAGATCCGTCGCGGACAGCAGCAGCGAGGACCCCGGAACCCGCGCCCGCTCCCCGAAGTGCGTCAGCCAGCGGCCCAGCAGCGGCACGCGCGGCGGCGCCGGGTACGGCGTCTCGGGGTCCTGCTCCACGGTCCGCCGGAACCGCGTCGACCGCCCGAGCAGCCGGACGTACTCGACGCCCGCCCGGCTCGGCACGATCAACTGCGGCGCGTCCGCGCACAGTTCGACCTCGACCTTGACCTTCTTGCCGGTCTCGGGATCGGTCTCGCTCTTCTCCGCCGCCTCGACCACGCCGGTGAAGGCGTCGATGTACGGCAGGACCTCCCCGGCCAGGTCGGCGAGGAACGCGAACCGCAGATCCCGGTCGCGGGGCTGCGCGACCACGAGCAGCCGCGGTTCCTCCGGGTCGGTCCCGACCAGGGCGCCGAGCGGCGCGCCCGCCTCGCCCGCCGTGGTCAGCGGCACGAGGACGAGCGGACGGTCCGACACGTGCCGGTGCCGGACCGTGGCCAACGGCTGGGCCCGGCCCGACTCGACCGCCTCGAACCGGGCGAGGGTGGAGATCAGCGACATGCGAGCGCCTCCGCCCTGAGGGCCGCCGCCCGGCGCACCGCGTCCACGGTCGGATCGTCCGGGTCGCCCGCCTCGCCGCGCGCCGCCGCGAGGACCTCCCCGATCGTGGTCAGCCCGCCCAGCTCGCCGCGCACCGACCGGCCCAGCGCCTCCACCGCTCCCGAGAGCCGCGTCCGCTCCCGGCAGTGGAAGGCCAGCTCGCAGGAGGACAGGCACTCCGGGGCGTACGCGTGCGGCACCGCCTCGACCGACGCCGCCAGCTGCTCCGCCGAACACCCCTCCACGTCGAAGGTGACCCCGTCCGGCAGCGCGTCCGCGATCTCCTCGATCCGCGTCAGCCGGGCCAGCTGACGGCGGGTCACCGACAGCTGCTTGCGCACGTCCACCACGGAGGCGGCCGGCAGGTTGGAGAAGTCCTTCGGGCAGACCAGCAGCACCGCGTGCGCCACCGAAGCGCCGTCCGTGAGCGCCGCCACCCGCTCCAGGGCCAGGACGTACACCGCCGCCTGGCGGGCGGCCGCGCCGACCTTCGAGGCGTCCGCCGCCCCGTCGATCATCGGGAACGACTTGATCTCCACGACCGTCCACCGCCCGTCGGGGTGCACCACGACCGCGTCCGGCTCCAGATAGGCGGGCGAACCCGCCACGTCGAGGGCCAGCATCGGATGGTCGAGCAGCGCCCACTCCCGGGCCGCGGTCGCCTCGCGCAGCGCGAGCGCCGTACGGGCCGCCCGTCCCTGGGGCCCGGCCGCCGCCAGATCGGGCACGCGCACCGCCCCCGGCTCCTCGATGCCGAGCAGCCGCAGCAGCTCACGGCCGCCGTCCGCCTTGACCTTCGCCTCGAAGGCGTTGCCCCGCATGAACGCGAACTGCGACTGCCCGAAGGCGGCCGGCGAGCCGAGCTTCGAGGCCAGCGCGGTCTTGTCGACCCCCGCTCCGTCGAGCAGCGCGCGCCGTCGGCAGCCGGGATTGGCGGCCAGGGCCGCCAGCGCCCGCGCATCCAGCGGACGCGGCACGGCGGCCGCTCCGCGCAGCTCAGCGAGCCGGTGCCGGAGTGTCGTCTGCGGAGGACGGGGAGCTCCGCTGCCCAGGGAATCGCTCACCCGCCGAAGTCTCGCATCCCCCACTGACAAGAGGGGAACGCCCGCCTCCGACGGTAAGGCGCAGCCGGTCCCGGATCCGGTCGACGAGCCGGGTCGCGGGCGCCGTCAGCAGCAGGCCGAGCCCCATCACGGCGGCCCCGGCGACCGCGTCCAGGAAGTAGTGGTTCGCCGTCCCCATGACGACGATCACGGTGAGGAGCGGGTAGGCGGCACCGAGGGCCTTGGACGTCGGCGTACGCCCGTACCGCCACAGCATCACCCCGCACCACAGCGCCCAGCCGACGTGCAGGCTCGGCATCGCCGCGTACTGGTTCGTCATCGCGCCCATGCCGCGCGGCGCGCTCGCCTCCGCGCCCCACCAGCCGTACGAGCTGAACTGGGCCATGGTGTCGACGAAGCCGTGGCTCGCGTCGAGCAGCCGGGGCGGGCAGGTGGGCAGCAGGGTGAAGCCGACCAGGCCGAGGAGGGTGGAGACCATGAGCCAGGTGCGGGCCGCCCGGTAGCGGGCGGGGCGGCGGCGGAAGAGCCAGACGAGGACGGCAGGGGTGACGAGGTAGTGCAGGGAGGCGTACGCGAAGTCGGCGGGTATGCCGAGGGCGGGCGTGTCCGTGAAGAGCCGGTTGAGCGGGTGCTCGGCGTTCAGGTGGAGCAGTTTCTCGATCCGCAGGATCGCGAGGCCGTGGTCGACGGCGGTCTGCGTGTCCCCGCGGACCAGCAGCCGCCCGCCCGAATACGCGGCGTACACCACGGCGATGAGCAGCAGCTCGCTCCACCAGCGTGGCCGCCGCCCGGTGCGGGCTGCCCTCGGATTCATACGCGCGTTCCCCCCTGGGTCTCGGCCTAGGGGACGCCGGAACGGGCCTCGGGGTTGCCCCCACGTCGCCCGCCGTTCACGTGGGCGATGATGGGGGAGCACCCCACCTGTGAACCCGAGGTACCCCAGGGAGAGCCTTCATGGCACCGCGCATCCTGCTCGCCCGGCACGGCCAGACCGAATGGTCGCTGCTCGGCCGCCACACCGGCAGGACGGACATTCCGCTGCTCGACGAGGGCCGGCGCGGAGCGAAGCTCCTCGGCGAGCGGCTGCACAGGGCGCCCTGGAACGGCCTGCCGGACCTCGAGATACGCACCAGCCCGCTCTCGCGCGCGCGGGAGACCTGCGAGATCGCGGGCTTCGGTGACCGGGCCGAGAACTGGGACGCGCTGATGGAGTGGGACTACGGCGCCTACGAGGGCCTGACCCCGGCCCGGATCCAGGAGCTGCGTCCTGGCTGGCTGATCTGGCGCGACGGCGTCCCCGACGGGGAGACCCGCGAGCAGGTCGCGGCGCGGGCCGACGAGGTCGTGGAGTGGGCGCGGTCGGCGGACCGTGACGTCCTGGTCTTCGCGCACGGCCACATCCTGCGCACGATCGCCGCCCGCTGGCTGGGCGAGGACATCTCCTTCGGCTCCCGCATCCGCCTCGACCCGACCAGCCTCTCGGTCCTGAGCTGGGCGTACGGCGCTCCGGCGCTGGAACGCTGGAACGACACCGGGCACATGGAGTAGGACGGGGCAGGGGGCGCGGAAGGGGCCGCCCGGCCCCCGGCCGGCGCCCCGCCGCCCGCCGTCACCGCGAGCGCCCGGCCGCCGCGCCCCGCGAGCCGTCGGATACGGCCGGGTGCGAGCCGGATACGACGCGGGCGGGGGACGTCCGCGGACCGGCCGCGGACGGGGTCAGCGGGTGGTGGCCAGGAGTCGCTGGGTCGTCGCCAGCATGCGGCGGATACGGGAGGACTGGACGTCGCCGAGCGCGTCCACCACCCGCTCCGCCTCCGCCGCCGCCTCGTCTCGGCGTCCCCCGTGCGCGAGGTCGCTCGCCAGCTGGGCGCGGTAGAGCGCGAGGTTCCGGGCGAAGTGGGGGTTCTGCAGCACCGTCGCGCGGTGGGCGTGGCGGGCCGCGCGGCCCCAGTCGCCGAGCGCCGACCAGCACTGCGCCTCCAGCGCCTCCAGCTCCGGCTCCCCGAAGAACGACATCCACTCCGGATCGCTGTCGGCGGGGCCCCGCCCGAAGAAGCCGTGGGCGCGCCCGAGGGCCTGCTCGCACGCCGACCGGTCGCCGAGCCCGGCCCACGCCCCGGCCTCCCGCAGGGTCAGCAGCGAAAGCAGCCGGGCAGAGGACAGGGGCCGCGCCGCCCGCAGTCCCGCCTGCGCGGCCCGGACCGCCTCGCGGTACCGTCCCGCGTCCCTGGCCAGGAACGACGTGTTGCAGAACGCGTGCGCCTCCAGCGCCGGATCGCCCGCCACGCGCGCGGTGGCGAGCGCCTCGGCGTAGTAGGAGCGGGCGTCGTCCAGGCGGTCCGAGTCGTGCGCCAGCCAGCCGACCGAGATCGCCAGCTCGCCGGCGCCCGCGTGCAGCCGGTCCTCGGTCGACCGGCGGGCGGCCGTGCCCGCGTCGAGCAGGGCGTACGCCGTCCGCAGCGGCTGGGCCGCCGCCTGGTAGAGCCCCTCGGCCCCGTGCCGGTCGTCGAGCAGTCGGATCTGCCGTACGGCGTCCTCGACGGCCCGCACCTCGGCCTCGCCGATCCGGTGGGTACCGCGCGGGGCGGGGATCGCGGCGGCCGTGCCGGCGAGTCCCAGCGAGGCGACCGCCACGGTGGCGGTGCCGCTCGTCATGAATGCGCGACGCAGCACGTCGCTCTCCTCATCGTTCCGGGTCGTGATGGCGGGCGGGGGCGGTGGCCCGGCCGCGACGGCGGACCGCCGGCCGCGTACCGCCTCCCGCGCCGAGAACCCCAGGTCCGCCAAGCTCAGACCGGGGAACATGTGCAGGAACACCCGCTCGTACGCGTAGTTGGGGCAGCGGATCTCTCCCGCCTCCACGCGTCCGATGTAGCGGGCGTCGCAGGCCACCTGCTCGCCGATCTCCCGCGCGGCCCTGCGGACCGAGGCGGCGAACTCCGCCGGCGAGTGCCGCCCGCGGAGTCTGCGGAAGGCGAGATTGGGAACTGCCCGTGACATCGCCATGGCCGAGCCCTCTCCTGGTGCTACCGGTGTTCCGGCGGGCATGAACGTACCTGCTGTCACCGGACGCACACGCAGAGTTTGGCCACAAACCGGATATCTCGCTCGCGATCTGCCATGAACTGCCATCCTTTGCGGCGGCGTGCCGCCGTAGCCGTTGACGCGCACGGACGTTGAACCATGCGGAGAGACGGAACGTGTCTTCTCATAGCGAGGAGGGGTCCCCATGGTGGAGATCGGATCGCAGTCGACGGCGCGGCAGCTGCCCGCCCCGGACGCCGGTGCCCCGCACGACGAGCCCTGCGACCTGGTGACCGTGCCCGTCCGGCAGGGCCTGGAGGCCGTCGACATCCTGCGCCGGGGCGGCGCGCCCCTCGTCGGACCGGTGCTGCACGACGGCGCCTGTCACACCCTCGGCTTCCTGGTCCCGCCCGGCACCGCCGAGGGCTGGGACATGCCGGGCAGCGCGTGTACGCAGACCTCCGGCCGCGGCCTGCGCATCCCCGAGCTGCCGGAGCTGCCGGAGTCGACCGCCGGAGGGGCGCCCCGCCCCGCGGGATGGCTGCTGCCGCCCCACGACGGAGGCCAGGTCACCGACCCGGAGGTCCTGCGCGAGGCGCTGGGCCAGGCGGCCCGCCTGATCGAGGCCGCCGACGGCTGCCACTAGCCACCCTGCCTCCCCCTGCCCGCCTTTCGCCGCCGCACCCCTCGCACGCTCACCCCGGCTCGTCGGGCGGGACGTCCGCGCGGGCGTCGATAATGGGGTCCGTGGCCAGGAACAAGCAGCGAGAACGGGCGGCGGCCGCCGCCGCCGTCGTGGAGACCGTCGACGGCGGTCTCGCCGAGCTCATACCCGACAGGGAGCGGCCCCGCGGCTGGACCCTGCTCATCGACGGCGCCCCGCAGTCGCACGTCGACCTCGACGACCCGGCCCACCTCTCCTTCGAGTACCAGCGGCGCCTCGGCCACATCGCCGACCTCGCAGCCCCGCCCCACCGGCCGGTCCAGGCCGTGCACCTGGGCGGCGGAGCCTTCACGCTCGCCCGCTACATCGCCGCCACCCGGCCCCGCTCCACCCAGCAGATCGTGGAACTCGACGGAGCCCTCGTCCAACTGGTCCGCCGCGAGCTGCCCCTCGACACGGCCGCCCGCGTCCGAGTCCGTTCCACGGACGCCCGGGCCGGGCTCGCCAAGGTGCAGGACGGATGGGCCGACCTGATCATCGCCGACGTCTTCAGTGGCGCCCGCACCCCCGCGCACCTCACCAGCACGGAGTTCCTCGCCGAGGTCCGCAGAGCGCTCAAGCCCGGTGGGTTCTACGCCGCCAACCTCGCCGACGGGCCTCCCCTGACCCACCTGCGCGGCCAGATCGCCACGGCCGCGGCCGTCTTCCCCGAGCTCGCGCTGGCCGCCGACCCGACCGTGCTGCGCGGCCGCCGCTTCGGCAACGCCGTCCTCCTCGCCTCCGACCGGGAGCTGCCGGTGGCCGAGCTGACCCGCCGGGTGGCGACCGACCCGCACGCCGGACGGGTCGAACACGGAAGGGCTCTCGCCGACTTCACCGGGGGAGCGATCCCGGTCACCGACGCCAGCGCCAAGCCCTCGCCCTCCCCACCGGCCGCCGCCTTCCGATGACGCCCGGCACGATCGACAGGGCCCCCGCGGACACGACCTAGCGGTCCTCGATCTCGACCCTCGGCGCCGTGTCGTGCCAGACGCAGAAGACCGACAGCTCGCGGCCGTCCCGGGTGAAGGTGACCCGGATCCACGTCGGCTGCTTCCAGACCTGCATCGTCCAGCCCGAGGACGGCGTCGCCGAGACCAGCTCGGCCGAGGTCTCGCCGAGGTCGAAGACGACCCGCCCGCCGTCCACGGTGTAGCCCTTCACCTCGCCGCCGCCGTCCGGCTGCCGTGAGGCGGGGGGCTTGCTCGAAGGTCCCGGCGAAGGGGTCGCCGAGGGAGCGCCGCCCGTCTTCCTCGGCGGCGAGGGCGTCGGTGTGGGCGTGGGCGTGGACGTCGGCCGTCGGGTCGACGAGGCCGACGGATCGCCGGCTGCGGCCGACGGTGCCTGCGTGCTGCCGGCCGGGATGGGCAGCGCGCGCGGCGGGTCGTAGACCGTCCCGGCCAGCACCGTGTGCACCCCCCACCAGGAGAGGGTGACCGCCGCGCCGGTGGCGAGCGACCACGCCAGGGCGTGAACGAGTCCTCTGCGCATCCGGGTCATACTGCACCACCGCGCGCACCGCCGTGGCGGAGGGTGGACCTTGTCCCGCGTTCCCCCGTATGGCGTACGGTGCCGCCCATGGCAAGTGTGCTCGTGGTCGAGGACGACCAGTTCGTGCGCTCCGCCCTCATCCGGCACCTGACCGACGCCTCCCACACCGTACGGAGCGTCGGCACGGCCCTGGAGGCGCTGCGCGAGGTCGCCCATTTCCGTTTCGACGTGGTCATCCTGGACCTCGGACTGCCCGACCTGGACGGGTCCGAGGCGCTGAAGATGCTGCGCGGCATCACCGACGTCCCCGTCATCATCGCGACGGCGCGGGACGACGAGGCGGAGATCGTCCGGCTCCTCAACGACGGGGCGGACGACTACCTCACCAAACCGTTCTCCGTGGAGCACCTCTCCGCCCGGATGGCCGCCGTGCTGCGCCGGTCGCGGTCCGCCGCGGGCGAGGCGCCGCCGTCCCGGGTGATCCAGGTCGGCGGCCTGTCGATCGACCCGCTGCGGCGCCAGGCGGAACTCGACGGGGCCCCGCTCGACCTGACCCGGCGGGAGTTCGACCTGCTCGCCTTCCTCGCCGGACGGCCCGGCGTCGTGGTGGCCCGCAAGGAACTGCTCGCCGAGGTGTGGCAGCAGTCCTACGGGGACGACCAGACCATCGACGTACATTTGTCATGGCTGCGGCGGAAGTTGGGTGAAACGGCCGCCCGCCCCCGCTATCTGCACACCCTGCGCGGCGTGGGCGTGAAGCTGGAGCCGCCCCGGGAGACCCAGCCGTGAGATGGGCACTCGTCAAGGTGTCGCTGGCCGTCACCGCCATGGTCGTCGTCGCCTTCGCCGTACCGCTCGGCCTGGTCGTCAAGGAGATGGCCAGCGACCGGGCCTTCTCCAACGCCGAGCGGCGCGCCGCCGGGCTCGCGCCCGTCCTCGCCATCACCACCGACCGCGAACAGCTGGACCGCGCCGTCGCCACCACCGAGGACGGGGCCGCGGGACGCATGGCCGTCCACGTCCCGGCCGCTGACGCGCCGGGCGCCAAGGCCCTGGAGATCGGGACGCGCCGGGCGAGCGAGGAGGACCTGCGGACCACCCGCGAGCTGGGGCGGGCCACCATCGCCGAGGTCGACGGCGGCTCCGTGCTGCTCCAGCCCACCGCCCTGAGCTCGGGCCGGGTCGCGATCGTCGAACTCTTCGTCCCCGAGGGCGAGGTCAGCAACGGGGTCGCCACCGCCTGGCTGGTCCTGGCCGGTGTCGGCATCGCCCTGATCGTCGGCTCGGTCGCCGTCGCCGACCGGCTCGGCGTACGGATGGTCCGGCCCGCTCAGCGGCTCGCGGGCGCGGCCCACGACCTCGGCGAGGGCAGGCTCGGCGCGCGCGTCCCGGAGGAGGGACCGCCGGAGCTCAAGTCGGCGGCGATCGCCTTCAATTCCATGGCCGACCAGGTCGTCCAGCTCCTCGCCAACGAGCGAGAGCTGGCCGCCGACCTCTCCCACCGGCTGCGCACCCCGCTGACCGTGCTGCGGCTCAACGCGGCCTCGCTGGGCTCCGGTCCGGCAGCGGACCAGACGCGGGCCGCCGTCGCGCAGCTCGAGCGCGAGGTCGACACGATCATCCGTACGGCGCGGGACGCCAAGCCCCAGACGCAGGCGACCGGCCCGGGCGCGGGCTGCGACGCGTCCGAGGTCGTCCGGGAGCGGATGGAGTTCTGGTCGGCGCTCGCCGAGGACGAGGACCGCAAGGTACGGGTCGCGGGCATCGAGCGCCCGGTGCGCATCCCGGTCGCCCGCCCCGAACTCGTCGCCGCGCTCGACGCGTTGCTCGGGAACGTCTTCCGGCACACCCGGGAGGGCACCGCCTTCTCCGTCGACCTCCACAACGGTGACGACGCCGTCATCGTGCTGGTCTCCGACGCCGGGCCGGGCATCCCCGACCCCGCCGCCGCGCTGGCCCGGGGCAACAGCGGCCGGCGCGACGGCTCCACCGGCCTCGGCCTGGACATCGTGCGCCGCATGGCCGAGTCCACGGGCGGGGACGTCCGCATCGGGCACTCGGTCCTCGGCGGCACCGAGGTCCGCGTCTGGATCGGCCTCGACGGCCGCCGCGCGGGTGACACGGGAGGGCGGCGCGTCCAGCGCATGGGCCGCCGCAAGCGGGGCGGCGGGGGCGCCCGCCGGGCACCGGAGTCCTGACCGGCCCGGCGGGGGCAGCCCTTGGGCCTCGCCCGTCCGCCCGTCCGCCCGGCCAGGCCCGGCCGCCCGCCGGGTCAGGCCCGTCCACTTGCCCGTCTGCCGGGCAGGTCCGGCCCCCCTCCGCCCTCCAACCTTTCCTCCTCCCGATGGCTTCCTTAAGCGGAGCCTAAGGATCCTCAATCACCCTCCTCGCGTACGCATTTGTCCGATTCCCCCTCGCTAGCGTGCTGCCCGCACCCACCTCCACCCCCGGCACACAGAGGCAGGCACGCGATGGGCACCAGTACGCACCGGCGCAGGACGACCGGCAGGACCAAGGCCGTCGGCGCGGTCGTCGCGGCGGCGGTGATCGGCGGCGCGGCCTTCGCGTTCACCGGGACCGCACAGGCCGCGGCCGTCGGCGCCGCCTACACCAGGACGAGCACCTGGAACGGCGGCTACACCGGCCAGTACGTCATCACCAACGAGACCTCCAGCGTCCGGTCGGGGGGCTGGACGCTGGAGTTCGACCTGCCCGCCGGGACGACCATCGGATCCCTGTGGAACGGCGAACACACCGTCACGGGCCGCCACGTCATCGTGAAGCCCGCGAGCTGGAACAAGGAGCTCGCCCCCGGCCAGTCCGTCACCGTGGGGTTCGTGACCTCGGCCTCCGGCGAGGCCGGCGATCCCGCGAACTGCCTGATCGACAAGGCGAGCTGTTCGGTCGGCGGCGCCACCCCGACGCCGAGCGGACGCCCCACCGAGCATCCCACGGCCACCACCGCCCCCACGGCCTCCGCGACCCCGAGCGCCTCCGCGACCCCGAGCGCGCCGCCCACCGCGACCGCGTCCCCGAAGCCCACCGCGACCGCCACCGGCGACCCGGGCACCCCCGGCTCCGCCCGGTACGCGCCCTACGTGGACACCTCCCTCTACCCCGCGTACGACCTGACGGCCACCGCCGATGCCACCGGTGTCAAGGAGTTCAACCTCGCCTTCATCACCTCCGGCGGGGCCTGCGCGCCGCTGTGGGGCGGGGTCACCGGCCTCGCCGACGACAAGGTCGCCGCCCAGATCGGCGCCCTGCGGGCCAAGGGCGGCGACGTCCGGGTCTCCTTCGGCGGCGCCGCGGGCCACGAGCTCGCCCTGAACTGCTCGACCTCCTCCGCCCTCGCCGCCGCGTACGGCAAGGTCGTCGACCAGTACAAGCTCACCAAGGTCGACTTCGACATCGAGGGGGCCGCCCTGCCGGACACGGCCGCCAACACGCGCCGCTCCCAGGCGATCGCGCAGCTCCAGAAGTCCCACCCCGGCCTGAACGTGTCCTTCACCCTGCCCGTCATGCCCGAGGGCCTGACCCAGCCGGGCGTGGACCTGCTCGCCGACGCGAAGCGCAACGGCGTCCGCGTCGACGCCGTCAACATCATGGCGATGGACTACGGACCGGCCTACAGCGGCGACATGGGCCAGTACGCCATCCAGGCGGCGACCGCGACCCAGGCCCAGATCAAGGGCGTCCTCGGCCTCTCCGACGCGGCCGCGTGGAAGGCCGTCGCGGTCACCCCGATGATCGGCGTCAACGACGTGACGACCGAGATCTTCACGGTGGCCGACGCGACCGAGCTGGTCGACTTCGCCAGGTCCAAGGGCATCGGCTGGCTGTCGATGTGGTCCTCCACCCGCGACAAGCAGTGCGCCGCCGGAGCCGTGAACCACGCGGACGCCACCTGCTCCTCGATCCTCCAGCAGCCGCTGGCCTTCACCAAGGCGTTCGCCGCCTACAAGTGAGCCGCTCCGTCCCCCCACACGCGCGCGTCCCGGCCGGCCCCCACCCACCCCTCCGCCGACCGGGGCGCGCGCCCCTCGTCATCCCTTCACCGCGCCCCGCATGATCCCGCCGACGATCTGCCGGCCGAAGACGACGAGGACCAGCAGCAGCGGCAGCGTCCCCAGCAACGCGCCCGCCATGATCACGGACGGGTCGGGGATGTAGCCGCGCCCGAGCCCGGTCAGCGCCACCTGCACCGTCGGGGAGCCGTTCTGCGTCAGCGCGACGACCGGCCAGAAGAAGTCGTTCCACGTCATCACGAACGTCAGCATGCCGAGCACCGCCATCGCCGGGCGGGCCGCCGGGAACACCACGTGCCACACGACCCGCACCGCACTCGCCCCGTCCACCCGGGCCGCCTCGATCAGCTCCGAGGGCAGGGCCCGGACCAGGTGTTGGCGCATGAAGAACACCCCGAACGCGGAGACCAGCGCGGGCAGGACGACGGACTGCAGCCGGTCCGTCCACGACAGCTCGGCGATCAGCATGAACAGCGGGACGACGGCGAGCTGCGGCGGCACCATCATCGTGCCGATCACCACCGTCAGCAGCGCGTTCCTGAACCGGAAGCGCAGCTTGGCGAAGGCGAAGCCCGCCAGGGTCGAGAAGAGCACCGTCCCCGCCGCCACCGACCCCGCGACGATCGTGGTGTTGAGGAGCGCCACGCCCAGGTGCGCGTCCGACCACGCGACCGCGAGGTTCCGCCCGAGGTTGTCGCCGAACCAGAACGGCGGCGGGGTCCGCGCGAGCCGTGTGGAGTCCCGGGAGGCCGCGATCGCCGTCCAGGCGAGGGGAAGGAGCGAGCCGGCGGTGAAGACCGCCAGGACGGCGTACGTGAGCGGACCCGCGCCCCGCGCCCCCGTGACGCGCCTCTCTCCCGGCGCACCGCCCCGCGCCTTCCGGAGGCGCCCCTCACGCGTGACACCGCCCCGCGCCCTCATCGCACCGCCTCCCGCCGCCGCCGCCACAACCGCCACTCCCGCCGCAGCCGCCCCCACGGCACCCTGCGCGCCGTCCACGCCACCGCGGCGAGGAGCAGCAGGATCAGGAGCATGGCCCAGGCGATCGCCGAGGCCCGCCCCAGGTGGTGGTTCACCCAGCCCTGCTCGTACAGGTAGAGCCCCAGCGTCTGGTACTGGTGCTCGGCACCGCCCGTCGCTCCCGCGCTGCCGTTGAACAGCAGCGGCTCGCCGAAGAGCTGGGTGGCGCCGATGGTCGACACCACGACCGTGAAGAGGATCGTGGGCCGCAGCCCCGGCACGGTGACGTGGAGGAACTGCCGCCAGCGCGAGGCCCCGTCGAGCGCCGCCGACTCGTACAGCTCCGGGGGGATGGTCTGCATCGCCGCCAGGTAGATCAGCGCGTTGTAGCCGGTCCAGCGCCAGATCACGATCGTGGAGACCGCGATCCGCGACGCCCAGGTGCCGTTCTGCCAGTCGACCGGTCCGACCCCGGCCGTCCCCAGGACCCAGTTCACCAGGCCGTGCTCCCGCCCGAAGAGGAGCGCGAAGACCAGGGTCGCCGCCGCCACCGACGTGGCGTACGGGGTGAGGGCCGCCACCCGGAAGAACATCCGGCCGCGCAGCCGGTGGTCGAGCAGCTGGGCGACGCCCAGGGCCATGAGCAGCTGCGGCACGGTCGAGAGGACGCCGATGACCGCCGTGTTCCCCAGGGCGTTCCAGAAGAACTCGTCCGTCACGAGCCGGGCGAAGTTCCGCGCACCCACCCACCGCGTCTCGCCGGGCGAGGTCAGCTCCACGCGGTGCAGCGAGGCCCAGCCCGTGTAGACGAGCGGGAAGAGACCGAAGGCCGCGAAGAGCAGGAAGAAGGGGGCGACGAAGGCGTAAGGGCTCCAGCGCACGTCCCTGCGGTGGCGGCGGGCCCGCCGCTCGGCCTCCTTCGACGGGACCGGGGGAGGGGGTACGGGAACGGCGACGTCGGCCAAGGCGCTCACTCGTCCAGGGCGTTGTCGATCGTCCGCACCGCCGCGTCCCAGGCGTCCCGGGGCGACCGCCCCTTCTGGTCGACCTGGAGCATGCCGATGTCGCCCAGGTTCTGGGCGATGACCGCGTCCTTGGGGCCGGTGATCGCCACCGGCACGCCCCGCGCCGCCTCGGCGAAGATGGCGCCGACGGGGGCGCCGCCGAAGTAGGCGTGCGTGGCGTCGGAGACGGCCGGGAGCGCGTGGGCGGCCGAGGCGCTGGGGAAGCTGCCGCGCCGCGCGAAGAGCGTCGCCTGCTGCGCGGGGGCGGTCAGCCAGGCCACCAGCCTCGCCGCCTCGGCGCGGTGCCGGCCCGCCGACGGTACGACGAGGAAGGAGCCTCCCCAGTTGCCGGGCCGGGGAGCGGCGGCCACGTCCCATCGGCCCCGGCCCGCCGGGCCCGCCTTGTCCTGGATGTAGCCGAGCATCCAGGCCGGGCAGGAGACGGTGGCGAACGTGCCGTTGGCGTACGCCTGGTCCCAGGCGGGCGTGAACTGCTGGAGCCGGGCGGTCAGACCGCCGGTGGCGAAGGCGGCGGCCAGGTCCCAGGCGCGCCGCACGGCGGGGCTGTCCTTGTAGACGATCCGGCCCTTCTCGTCGTAGAACCGGCGCGGGCTGCTTCCGGTGATCGCGGCCAGCACGCCGGAGGCGGAGTCCACGAACGCGGTGCCGGCCGGCGCCTTCGCCCGGAACCGGCGGCCGACGGCCAGGTACCTGCCCCAGTCCCCGGCCCACAGCCGGCCGACGGCCGCCCGGTCGGTGGGCAGACCGGCGCGGGCGAAGAGGTCCTTGCGGTAGCAGACGCCCTGCGGGCCGATGTCGGTGCCGAGGGCGACGGTCCGGCCGTCGCCGCTGGTGCCCTGGGCCCATTTCCACGGCAGGAAGGCGTTCTTGTCGACGCCGGGCGCCCGGCCCAGGTCTTCGAGCCGGCCGGCCTGGGTGGCGGTGATCTCGGCGATGTTGTTCACCTCGACGGCCTGGACGTCGACGAGGCCGGAGTCGGAGACGAGGTGGGTGAGGAGCTGCGGGTAGTAGTTCTCGTTGCGTTCGATCGAGGTCTGCCGGATGGCGATGCCCGGGTGGAGCTTCATGTACGTGTCGTAGAGCCCGGCCTCCTTCAGGCCGAAGGCTCCGAACACTCCGACGGTGAGGACGGTCCGTCCGTCCGCGTCCGTGCCGTCCCGGTCGCCGCCGCAGCCGGCCGAGGGGCCCGCTCCGAGGAGGAGGACGAGGGCGAGCGCGGTGGCTCTGCGCACGGGATCCCTCCTCTCGGGCCGGGTGCGCCGGTGACGGTGGGGGGCGGGGCCGGTTTCCGGAGCGTAGTGCGGCGCCGTCGGCGGGAGGGGCTCAGCTCGCTGGGGGCGGCGAACTCGCCGGGCCGGGCCACCCGCTCGGTCGAACGCCGCGCGGGCACACGGACGAGGCCCCGGTTCCGAAGAACCGGGGCCTTGAGCCATCAGGGTGAGTAACGGGACTCGAACCCGCGACATCCTGGACCACAACCAGGTGCTCTACCAGCTGAGCTATACCCACCATGACCGGCGGTTTTCCCGAAGGTTTCCCCGACCGGCCGAGAAGAAGTCTACAGGGTCCCGACGGGTGCTCGCGCCCGTATTGACGGCGGGCGCGAGCGGTGGCTCATTCCGCGGGCAGGACGTGGCGCGCGGCGATCTGCTTCGCCGTCTCCGAGTCGGGGCCGGGCTGCGGGACGAAGACCGCCTCGCGGTAGTAGCGCAGCTCGGCGATGGATTCGCGGATGTCGGCGAGCGCTCGGTGGTTGCCGCTCTTCTCCGGACTGTTGAAGTACGCCCTCGGGTACCAGCGGCGGGCCAGTTCCTTGATCGAGGAGACATCGACGATCCGGTAGTGGAGGTGGCTCTCCAGGGCGGGCATGTCCCGCGAGAGGAAGCCGCGGTCGGTGGAGACCGAGTTCCCGCACAGCGGCGCCTTGAGGGGCTCCTTGACGTGCTCGCGTACATAGGCCAGGACCTGGGCCTCGGCGTCGGCGAGGGTGGTGCCGCCGGGCAGGGCGTCGAGGAGACCGGAGGCCGTGTGCATCCTGCGCACGATGTCCGGCATGGTCTCCAGGGCCGCCTCCGGCGGGCGGATCACGATGTCCACCCCTTCGCCGAGTACGTTCAGGTCCGAGTCGGTGACCAGTGCGGCCACCTCGATGAGTGCGTCGTCCGTCAGCGAGAGCCCGGTCATCTCGCAGTCGATCCACACCATGCGATCGTTCATGCGTCCTACCTTATGGGTTCGGCCGGTGATCGGACCCGGCTCGTGGCCGTCGGACGCCGCCGGGCGCCCAGGGGGGTGTCCCCGGGCGCCCGTCGTCCTGCGGTGCGCGGCTTGTGGCGCGCGGTCTACGGAGCGCTCCGCTGGCCCGGCAGCGCCGGGCGGCCCGAGGCGTACACGTCGGACTGCGGCTTGCCCTGGTCGAGCGGGCCTCCGGGGCGCCGGATCGCGGGGGCGACCTGCGACGGCACGACCGGGTCCATGACGGCCGTCGTCGTCTCGCCCTGCGGGCGACGGGCCCGGTAGGCGGCGCGGTAGGCGGCCGGTGAGGAGCCGAGCTGGCGGCGGAAGTGCCCGCGCAGCGCCACGGGGGAGCGGAAGCCGCAGCGCCCGGCGACCTCGTCGACGGAGTAGTCGGAGGTCTCCAGGAGCCGCTGCGCCTGCAGCACCCGCTGGGTGATCAGCCACTGGAGCGGCGCGGAGCCGGTCAGCGAGCGGAACCGGCGGTCGAACGTGCGCCGTGACATGTACGCGCGGGCGGCGAGCGTCTCCACGTCGAACTGCTCGTGGAGGTGCTCCAGCGCCCAGGCGACGACCTCCGCGAGCGGGTCGGCGCCGATCTCCTCGGGTAAAGACCTGTCGAGATAGCGCTCCTGACCGCCGCTGCGCCGCGGCGGGACGACCAGCCGGCGCGCCAGGGCGCCCGCGGCCTCCGCGCCGTGGTCGGTCCGCACGATGTGCAGACAGAGGTCGATCCCGGCGGCGGTGCCCGCCGAGGTCAGTACGTCCCCGTCGTCGACGAAGAGCTCCCGCGGGTCCACGTGGACCGACGGGTAGCGCTTGGCGAGCGTCGGCGCGTACATCCAGTGTGTGGTCGCGGGACGGCCGTCGAGGAGGCCGGCGGCGGCCAGGACGAACGCCCCGGTGCACAGCCCGACGATCCTGGCGCCTTCCTCGTGCGCCCGGCGCAGCGCCTCCACCGCCTCCGGCGGCGGCGGCGAGGTGATCGACCGCCAGGCCGGTACGACGACGGTTCCGGCCCGGCTGATCGCGTCCAGGCCGTACGGCGCGGTCAGTTCGAGTCCCCCGGTGGTCCGCAGCGGTCCCTCTTCGCCGGCGCACACGAGCAGCCGGTAGCGGGGCACTCCGGCGTCCTGCCGGTCGATTCCGAATACGGAGAGCGGGATGGAGCTCTCGAAGATGGGGCCGCCGCTGAACAGCAGCACCGCGACGACTTCGCGACGGCGGCGCCCGGAAAGCTTCCGTGCGGCCTCCGGTGCGGCGGAGTCCTGGCTCATGACGCTAAGCCCCCCTCGGTGTTTGCGTCTCCCTGGTCCTGTCGCTCCTGCACGTTTCCCCTCGGTTTTGCACGAGACCCCAGTCTTCGATACCCAAGATCGAATCTACTGTGTTCCGTGCCGCCGGCGTGACAAGTTCTCCATCCGGCACATTGTCGACAAGGCAACTTGGCGCGAAGCATTCGATCAGGAAGCGTTCCACTCGCGGGCCGCGCAGGGAAGTGCGCCTTCCGCGCATGGCCCGTCCCCGTAGGGTGCGCGGGCCCGCCGCAGGGCTTTCCGTCCTGGTGGAACCGGGGTTGGAGGGCCCTTCCGGCAAGGACTCGCCGACATCGGGAAGTTGGCTGAAATCATACGGGTGTGGGTGTGCGAACCTGTCAGCTCTACGGGGGGTTCGTCAGGTCGGGTCCGTCGGGCCGGGTCACTCCTGGCGGTGGCGGCGGGCCCCGGGGGTACAGGGGACGCGGTTCCCGGAGCCCTCGCCCCGCAGCCCGCGCTCGGAGCGGCGCAGCAGCACCCGGCAGACCGCCGTCACGGCGACGAGCCCGAGGGCGGCCCCGGCGGCTCCGCCCAGCGAGGTGCCGTAGACGACGAGGACGACCGGGACGAGCACGCAGCAGAAGGCCGCCCAGCGGACCACGTCGCCCGCCGACTCCCCGCCCGCGCCTCCGGCCGTCCCTCCGGTCGCCCGTTCCGTGCCGCCCGCGCCTCCCGTGGGATCCGCCGGCGCCGCCATCGACGGCCGGCTTCCGGTGCGGCGGCGACCGCGCGGCGGGGCGGGGACGGAGGTCTGGGCGGCGGCGGCCGATGGTGCGGGCACGGGCGGTCTCCCTGCGTCGGTGGGCTGGACCAGTGGCAACGAGGATTGCAACGTTCCGGTCACTGCCCGGCGCGTCCGTTTGGCCCCCGTACGGACACCGGGGCCCCGTATGGACAGCTGTAGGACGCAACCGGCATTGCCAGAGGGGGACAGGCTCGTGCATGCTCCCTGGGACGCCGTGCGATCGCCGCACGCCGCACGGCGGGCTCTGGGCAGGAGAGGAGTGTCGCCGTACCCTTGGGGGTATGGGGTTGGGAAGATGATTCCCGGACACAGCTCCGCCACCAGCAGCCGTTCTGTCCCTTCCCAGAAGGATCTTCTTCGTCGAGACACCGATGGCCGGTCACGAAATCCCCGAACCCGCGGACCGCAAGCGCGTCGCCGATTCCACGGTTGACCCCCTGGCGGTGGAACAGCCACGTCACTCCTGTGATCCCGCCTTCCGGCACGGAGTGGTCGTCGGTTTCGACGGCTCGACCTCCAGTGAGCGAGCCCTGGCGTACGCCATCGGCATGGCCTGCCGTTCCGGCTCCGGTCTGATCATCGTGCACGTCGCCAACAGGCTGCCGACCACGGTGTGGGCGGGCTGTGAGCCCCCTGTCTTCGTCGACGTGCCGGACCACCGCACCGAGGTGCTCGGCCTGGAGCTGGCCTGCGCGGACTACCTCGCCGAGGTCCCGTGGATCCTCGTCGAGCGCGGTGGCGACATCTGCCACGAGCTGGAGGAGGTCGGCCGGGAGTACTCCGCCGACGCGATCGTGGTCGGCTCCACGCACGGCATCGTCGGCCGGATCTTCGGATCCGTCGCGGGCCGGCTGGCGCGACGTGCCCAGCGGCCCGTCGTCGTCATCCCGTAACCACCGCTCCTCCCCACAACTTCCGTGCCACGGAGATAAATTCGGCCATACTCAGGTGAATTGTGCGCTTGTGAAGGGTAGATAAGGGTCACCGGAACAAAGCGGCCCAAGCAGCACAACTGCGCATCTGAAGGGAGCCCGCCGTGGACAACGAAGTCGCCGCGGGAAACACCGCCTCCACACTCGGCCAACTCGCACTCGGACTCACCCTGCTGGCCTTCGGCATAGGCGGCACCGGTGTGATCGACAACGTCGCGGCGTCCGACGCCGCGGCCCTCGCCACCTGGGTCGGCGGGGTGGCGCTGTTCCTCGCCGGTCTGCTCGCCCTGTGGGCGGGCAACGGCCGTGACGGCACGGCATGTTCGGCGCTCGGCGCCTTCTGGTTCACCTGGGGGACGGCGGTGGGCGGCGGTGCGTCGGCCGAGGCGACCGGGCTCTTCCTGCTGCTGTGGGCGCTGCTGGCGCTCACGCTGACGATGGCGGCCTCGGGCACCGGTCTGTTCGGTCAGGGGGTCTACGGGCTGCTGTTCGTGGCGCTGCTGCTGCTCGGCATCGGCGCCCTGGCCGGCAACGGCGGCCTCGCGAAGGCGGGCGGCTGGGTCGCCGCGGTGGCGGGCCTCGCGGCCTGGTACGGCGCCACGGCGGCGGTGGCCCACTGGCCGACCTCGGTGAGCCGCCCCTCCCGCCGCGAGGCCCCGGCCGCGAGCTGACGCCCCGGCCCCGCGGGGCGAGTGAGCCGAAGGGCGCGCGGCTGTCGAAAGGGAGAACGCGCGCAGGCCGCGGGGCCGGCTGTCGGCCGGTGTCGAAAGAGAGAACGCGCGCAGGCCGCGGGGCCGGCTGTCGGCCGGTGTCCGTCAGCCTCCGTGGGGCGAGTGAGCCGAAGGGCGCGCGGGTGTCGAAAGGGAGAACGCGCGCAGGCCGCGAGGGACGAGCGGCCGAGCACGGCCGACCGTCGACACCCGCACAAAGCGCCCGGAGGCGAACCGAGCCCACAAAAGAAAGAGGGGAAGGGGTCCCTGGGCGCGCGTGCGCGCGCGGGGACCCCTTCCCGTGTCCGGCCGGGCGTCCGGCCCTCCGGGGACAGGCCGGAAGGTGGGCGGACGGGCTTTCCCGGCCGTGGTCGAGTCTCCGGGGGACAGGCCCGGAGGTTGCTACTCGACCGTGACGGACTTGGCCAGGTTGCGCGGCTTGTCGATGTCGCGGCCCATGGCGAGGGCGGTGTGGTAGGCGAGGAGCTGGAGCGGGATGCCCATGAGGATCGGGTCGAGCTCGTCCTCGTTCTTCGGCACGACGATGGTGTGGTCGGCCTTCTCCTGCGGCTGGTGTGCGACGGCGAGGATGCGGCCGCTGCGGGCCTTGATCTCCTCCAGCGCGGCGCGGTTCTTCTCGAGCAGGTCGTCGTCGGGGACGATCGCGACGGTCGGCAGGGCGGGCTCGATCAGGGCGAGCGGGCCGTGCTTCAGCTCGGAGGCGGGGTAGGCCTCGGCGTGGATGTAGGAGATCTCCTTGAGCTTCAGGGAGGCCTCCAGGGCGACGGGGTAGCCCCGGACGCGGCCGATGAACATCATCGACTGGGCGCCGGCGTACTCCTCGGCGAGCTGCTTGATGTCGTCCTCGGTCTTGAGGATCTCGCTGATCTGCTCGGGCAGCTTGCGCAGGCCCTCGATGATCCGCTTGCCGTCGGTGACCGACAGGTCGCGGATGCGGCCCAGGTGGAGGGCGAGCAGCGCGAAGGCGACGACGGTGTTGGTGAAGCACTTGGTGGAGACGACGCAGACCTCGGGGCCGGCGTGGACGTACACGCCGCCGTCGGCCTCGCGGGCGATGGCGGAGCCGACGACGTTGACGACGCCGAGGACGCGGGCGCCCTTGCGCTTGAGCTCCTGGACGGCCGCGAGGACGTCGTACGTCTCTCCGGACTGGGAGACGGCGATGTAGAGGGTGTCGGGGTCCACGACCGGGTTGCGGTAGCGGAACTCCGAGGCCGGCTCGGCGTCGGCGGGGATGCGGGCCATGGACTCGATGAGGCCGGCGCCGATGAGGCCGGCGTGGTACGAGGTGCCGCAGCCGAGGATCTTGATGCGGCGGATGGTGCGGGCCTCGCGGGCGTCGAGGTTGAGGCCGCCGAGGTGGACGGTGGAGAAGCGGTCGTCGATCCGGCCGCGCAGCACGCGGTCGACCGCGTCGGGCTGCTCGGAGATCTCCTTGTGCATGTACGTGTCGTGGCCGCCCATGTCGTAGGAGGCGGCCTCCCACTCCACGGTCTCCGGGGTGGCGGTGGTGGTCGCGCCCGAGGTGGTGTACGTGCGGAAGTCGTCGGCCTTGAGGGTGGCCATCTCGCCGTCGTCGAGGGTGACGACCTGGCGGGTGTGGGCGATCAGGGCGGCGACGTCGGAGGCGACGAACATCTCCTTCTCGCCGATGCCGAGGACGACGGGGGAGCCGTTGCGGGCCACCACGATGCGGTCGCCGAAGTCGGCGTGCATGACGGCGATGCCGTACGTGCCCTCGATGACCTTGAGGGCCTCGCGGACCTTCTCCTCCAGGGAGGTGGCCTGGGAGCGGGCGATCAGGTGGGTGATGACCTCGGTGTCGGTCTCGGAGGCGAAGACGACGCCGTCGGCGACCAGCTTGGCGCGCAGCTCGGAGGCGTTGTCGACGATGCCGTTGTGGACGACGGCGACCTTGTTCTCGGGGTCGAGGTGCGGGTGCGAGTTGACGTCGCTGGGCGCGCCGTGGGTGGCCCAGCGGGTGTGGGCGATGCCGGTGGTGCCGGTGAAGCGCTTGGGGACGCGGGCCTCCAGGTCCCGGACGCGGCCCTTGGCCTTGACCATCTTCAGGCCGCTGGCCTTCGGGCTGCTGATGACGATGCCGGCGGAGTCGTACCCCCGGTACTCCAGCCGCTGCAGTCCTTCGAGGAGCAGCGGGGCCACGTCACGCTTTCCGATGTAACCGACGATTCCGCACATAAAGGTTTCAGCCCTCCGAGTCAGTGGGTGTGCTCAGCCGTAGACGATGCGGCGCAGCTGCCGGAGCGAGAGCTCCGGTGGCGCCACGGCGCGGTGCGGCAGTTCGGCCGCGATGCGTTCGAAGATCTCCGCGTTCACCGCGCCGCCGGACTGGAGTTCGCGGTGGCGGCGGCGGACGTAGTCCTCGGTCGACTCGTCGAAGTACGCCAGCACGTCGAGGATCACCCGGGCGGCCTCACCGCGCTGGAGCGCGGTGCTGCGCACCAGGTGGTCGATGAGGTCGTCGTGCGACGGGCGGCGTTCGAGCACCCGTGAATACTGAAGGGTCAGGGCCCTGCTTTGCAAGAAACCTGCCCGGAATCGGGCAGGCTGGAGCGTGATCGACGTCGTTCGCGGCGAAATTGGTCTACACCTTGACCCCGGATGGGGTGCACGGTACGCATGGTGACCGATCGGATACGCATGCCCACCGTCGTGAAGCCCGTCGAAAGGGACCCTCCCTGTGAGACAGCGCAGAACGTTCCCGCGAGTGCTCGGCGCCCTGCTGATCGTCGCCGCGGCCGGCCTCTCCTCTGCCGGAGCCGCCGCCTCCGCCCCTCCTCCCGGCCCCGCCCTCACCCGGCCGCTCGGGCAGATCGTGCCCGCCCCCGCGTCCGTGGAGCCGGCCGGAGCCCCCTACGCCATCACCGCCGCCACCCGCATCCGGGTCGACGGCGACTCCCGCGAGTCCCGCGCCATCGGCGACTACCTCGCCGGGGTGCTCCGCCCCTCCACCGGCCACCCCCTGCCCGTCGTCGACGAGGACCGGGCGCGCGGCGGCATCCTGCTGCGCCTGTCACCCCGCGACCGGGCGCTCGGGGAGGAGGGCTACCGGCTCCGGTCCGCCCCCGACGGCATCACGCTCACCGCCCACCGCCCCGCCGGACTCTTCCGCGGCGTGCAGACCCTGCGCCAGCAGCTGCCCGCCGCCGTCGAGCACAGGACCGTCCAGGCCGGGCCCTGGCGGGTGGCCGGCGGCACGATCACCGACACCCCGCGCTACGCCTACCGGGGCGCGATGCTCGACGTCTCCCGCCACTTCCTCACCGTCGACCAGGTCAAGCGCTACATCGACCAGCTCGCCCTCTACAAGGTCAACAAGCTGCATCTGCACCTCTCCGACGACCAGGGCTGGCGCATCGCCATCGACTCCTGGCCCCGGCTCGCCACCTACGGCGGCTCCACCGAGGTCGGCGGCGGCCCCGGCGGCCACTACACCAAGGACGACTACAAGGAGATCGTCCGCTACGCCGCCTCCCGCTACCAGGAGGTCGTCCCCGAGATCGACCTGCCCGGACACACCAACGCCGCACTCGCCTCGTACGCCGAACTCAACTGCGACGGCGTCGCCCCACCGCTCTACACCGGTACCGCGGTCGGCTTCAGCTCGCTGTGTGTGGCGAAGCCGGTCACGTACGACTTCGTGGACGACGTGCTCCGGGAGCTGGCCGCGCTGACCCCCGGCAGGTACCTGCACATCGGGGGCGACGAGGCGCACTCCACCCCGCACGAGGACTACGTCGCCTTCATGGACAAGGTCCAGCCGATCGTCGCCCGGTACGGCAAGACCGTCGTCGGCTGGCACCAGCTGACCGGGGCCACCCCCGCGAAGGGCGCGCTCGCGCAGTACTGGGGCCTCGACCGGACCTCGGACGCGGAGAAGGCGCAGGTCGCGAAGGCCGCGCAGAACGGCACCGGGCTCATCCTGTCGCCCGCCGACCGGGTCTACCTCGACATGAAATACACCAAGGACACCCCGCTCGGGCTGAGCTGGGCGGGCTACGTCGAGGTGCAGCGGTCCTACGACTGGGACCCGGCGGTCTATCTGCCCGGAGCGCCGGCGTCCGCGGTGAAGGGCGTCGAGGCGCCCCTGTGGACGGAGACCATCTCCGAGAACGCGCACATCGACCGGATGGCCTTCCCGCGCCTCCCCGGGGTGGCGGAGCTCGGCTGGTCGCCGGCGGCCACGCACGACTGGGAGACGTACAGGACGCGTCTCGCGGCGCAGGGGCCGAGGTTCGAGGCGCTCGGCATCGACTACTACCGCTCCCCGCAGGTTCCCTGGCCCGCGTCGTAGCGGAGGGGTGACGAGAAAGGAGCCGGCGTCCGGGGGGACCGTACCCCGGACGCCGGCCGGGCCGTGCCCTGTCGCCCTAGCGGGCGAACCGGGCGATCGGGTTCGCCAGGTCGCCGACGAGCTGGAGCGCCGCCGACGGGTCCGCGAGGTCCACCATCTGCCGGTTGTCGCGCAGCTGGAGGCGGTTGAGCGCGGAGAGCGCGAACGTCTCGGCGAACATGTCGTACTGCGCGAACCGGTCCGCCAGCTCCGGCTTCGACTCCTGGTAGCCGCGCACGCACTCCGCGACCGTCCGCCAGAAGTCGTCCTCGTCCAGGGTGCCCTCGGCCGCCAGCGTCGCCGCGAGGAAGCGGAAGAAGCAGTCGAAGACGTCGGTGAAGACGGACAGCAGTTTCATGTCCTCGGGGACCTCGGCCCGGATCCGCTCCACCGCCGGCGGCAGGACCGCGCCGGGATCCATGACGCAGATCTCCTCGGCGATGTCCTTGAAGACCGTCCGGACGACCGCGCCCCGCTCGTCGAGGACGAGGATCACGTTCTCGCCGTGCGGCATGTAGACCAGGTCGTAGGCGTAGAAGCAGTGCAGGATCGGAAGCAGGTAGGCGTCGAGGTAGCCGCGCAGCCACGCGGTCGGTGCCAGGCCCGAGTCCTTGATCAGCGCGCCCGCGAAGGACGCCCCCTCGTGGTCGACGTGGACCAGCGAGGCCATCGTGGCCAGGCGCTCGCCCGGGGCCAGGGACGCCACCGGCGACTCGCGCCAGAGCGCGGCGAGCATCTTGCGGTACGGCGAGTAGCGGTCGGTCGCGGCCTCGTACTCCAGGTGCCGGTAGCCGACGGCGGCCCGCTCGCGGATGATCGAGAACCGGGCGGCCCGCAGCACCGGGTCGGCCTCGATCAGGCCGGCCAGCCAGTCGTTGATCGCCGGGGTGGCCTCCATGTACGCGGCCGAGAGACCTCGCATGAAGCCCATGTTCAGGACGGACAGGGCCGTCTTCACGTAGTGCTTGGACGGGTCGGCCGTGTTGAAGAAGGTACGGATCGACTGCTGCGCGAGATAGGCGTCGTCGCCCTCGCCGAGGTAGACCAGGCGCTCCTGGGCTATCTCGGCGGCGAAGGTGACCGACAGCTTGTTCCACCACTGCCAGGGGTGGGCCGGCATCAGGAGGTAGTCGGCCATGTCCAGGCCCCGCGCGGCGAGGGTCGCCGCGAAGCCGTCGACCGCCCGGTCGCCGAGTTCGGCGCGGATGAAGGTGTCGTACTCGATGTCCGCGCCGGCCGTGAAGGCGGCACGATCGCGGCGGGCGGCGAGCCAGACGAGGTGGATGGGGGCGGCGGCCTCGGGGGCGTACGCACGGAACTCGTCCACCCCGAAGCCGAGCCGGCCGTTGTTGGCGACGAAGCAGGGGTGGCCCTCCGTCATGCCGGTCTCGATCGCCTGGAAGTCGGCGCGGGCCAGCTCGGCGGCGGTGATCCTCGGCTTGGTGGCCTTGAACGCCGTGCCGGCCAGGGTGGAGGAGATCTCCTCCAGGTAGACCGGCAGGATCTCGTCGCTCAAGCCGAGCGAGCCGCGCAGCTCGGTGATGAACCGCAGGGCGTCCAGCGGGAGCTGCTCGTCGCCGCGGTGGCAGCTGATGGAGTCCGGGTAGACCTGCCAGTGGTCGAGCGCGAAGCGGTCGGCGGTGAAGCGGTACTCGGTCGCGCCGTCGTCGCTGAGGACCTTGTAGCGGCTCTCTCCCAGCTCCTGCGGTTCGAGCAGCCGCTCGTGGGAGAACTCCGCGAGGCCCTTGCGGATCAGCGCGCGGTTGGCGTCGGCCCAGAGGGCGGGGGTCAGGTGGTCGACGGCGTTCATATCGCGGCTCCCGTGGCGGCTTCGAACTGTTCGCGGGTGCAGAAGCTCAGCAGGGCCTGCTTCTCCGGCTTCCGGATCTCCCGCTCGGGCACGAAGCCGACGGCCTCGTTGAGGGCGTGGACGGCCGTGTTGCGGACGTCCGGTTCGACGACCACGCGGGTGGTGGCCGGGTCGGCGAACAGTTCGCGCATGACGGCGGTGATGACGGTGCGCGTGAAGCCGTGCACGGGGGTGTCCGTGGGCGCGACGAGGAAGTGCATGCCGACGTCACCGGGCCGCGGCTCGTAGAGCCCGACCAGCTCCAGCTGCGACGGGTCGTAGCGCTCCATCAGGATGGCGGGCACGTCGTCGACCAGACCGATGAACGCCTCGTGGTACGGGTTCGCGGCGAACGCCGTGTACTCGCGCTCGACGTCCTCGACATCCGCGTCCTGCATCATCCAGAAGGCGGCCTTGGGGTGGGTGACCCAGGGGTGGATCAGCTCCGCGTCCTTGGCCGGATCGAGGGGACGGAATCGGATGTTCATACCGCGAACTCCTGGAAGGCGATGGTCTTCTCGACGGGGTAGTGGTCCGTACCCAGCATCGCACCGATGATGTAGGCGTTGCGGTACGCACCCATGCCCAGGTCCGGCGAGGTGATGGAGTGCGTGTGCACGGCGGAGTTCTGCAGGAAGACCTCGCGGCCCGCCGTGTCGATCGAGTAGTCGCGGGCGACGTCGAAGCGGCCCTGGCCGTCCCACCGCAGGCGGTCGCGGATCGGCTCCAGGAAGGCGGGGACGGCGTACTTGTAGCCGGTGGCGAGGATCAGGCCCTCGGTCTCGACCGTGAAGTCCTTCTCCTGCTCCTCCTGGTGGAAGCCGAGCGTGTACGTGCCGGTGGTGTCGTCGTACGCGGCCGAGTGCAGGGCCGAGTTGGTGAGCAGCCGGGTGGGGACCGGGCCGGCCAGGTTCTTCTGGTAGAGCAGGTCGAAGATGGCGTCGATCAGCTCGCCGTCGATGCCCTTGAACAGGCCCTTCTGCTGGGTCTCCAGGCGGTAGCGGGTCTGCTCGGGCAGCGCGTGGAAGTAGTCCACGTACTCCGGCGAGGTCATCTCCAGGGTGAGCTTGGTGTACTCCAGCGGGAAGAAGCGCGGGGAGCGGGTCACCCAGTTCAGGCGGTAGCCGTGGACGTTGATCTCGGACAGGAGGTCGTAGTAGATCTCCGCCGCGCTCTGGCCGCTGCCGACCAGGGTGATCGACTTCTTCTTCTGCAGCGCCTCCTTGTTCGGGAGGTAGCGCGAGTTGTGGATGAGGTCGCCCCCGAGGTCCCGGCAGGGCTCCGGGACGTGCGGCGGGGTGCCGGTGCCGAGCACGATCCGGCGGGCGCGGAAGGTCTCGCCGCCCTCGGTCGCGACGACGTACTCCCGCGCGCTCTCGTCGTACGAGACGGAGCTGACGGTCGTGGAGAAGCGGATGCTGCTCAGCTTGTCGGCGGCCCAGCGGCAGTAGTCGTTGTACTCCGTGCGCAGCGGATAGAAGTTCTCGCGGATGTAGAAGGAGTAGAGCCGGCCCTTCTCCTTCAGGTAGTTGAGGAAGGAGTAAGGGGAGGTCGGGTCGGCCATCGTGACGAGGTCCGACATGAACGGCGTCTGGAGGTGGGAGCCCTCCAGGAACATGCCCGAGTGCCATTCGAAGCCGGGCTTGGACTCCAGGAAGAGACCGTTCAGGTGGTCGATCGGCTCGGTCAGGCAGGCCAGGCCGAGGTTGAACGGACCGAGCCCGATGCCGATGAAATCAAGAGGCTGCGTGGACAAGGTTCTCTCCCAGGTACTGCTCGGCGTGGCCGGCTATCAGATCGAGGACGGCGGCGATGTCGGCCACGGTCGTCTCGGGGTTGAGCAGGGTGAACTTCAGGTACTGGCGGCCGTCGACCTTGGTTCCGGCGACGACGGCCTCGCCCGACGCGAAGAGCGCCTTACGGGCGTAGAGGTTGGCGCGGTCGATCTCCGCGGGGGAGGTGACGGCCTCGGGGATGTAGCGGTAGACGAGGGTGGAGAGCTGCGGGCGGACGACCACGTCGTAGCGCGGGTCCGCCGCGAGCAGCTCGAAGCCGGCCGCCGCCAGGTCGCAGACCTCGTCGAAGAGTTCGCCGACGCCGTCGGCGCCCATCACGCGCAGTGTCATCCACAGCTTGAGCGCGTCGAAGCGGCGGGTGGTCTGGAGCGACTTGTCGACCTGGTTCGGGATCTTCTCGGCGACCGTCCGCAGCGGGTTGAGGTAGTCCGCGTGGTACGTCGCGTGGCGCAGGGTGGCGCCGTCGCGGACCAGGACGGCGGAGGAGCTCACCGGCTGGAAGAAGGACTTGTGGTAGTCGACGGTGACCGAGTCGGCCCGCTCGATGCCGTCCAGGAGGTGGCGGCGGGTGAGGGAGGTGAGGAGGCCGCAGCCGTAGGCGGCGTCGACGTGCATCCAGGCGCCGTACTCGTCGGCCAGCGCGGCGATCTCGGGCAGCGGGTCGATGGAGCCGAAGTCGGTGGTGCCGGCGGTGGCGACGATGGCCATGGGGACCAGGCCCTCGGCGCGGCAGGCCTCCAGCTCGGCGGCGAGGACGACGGACTGCATGCGCCGCTCGCGGTCGACGGGGATGGAGACCACGGCGTCGTGGCCGAGACCGAGGAGGGTGGCCGACTTCTGGACGCTGAAGTGGCTGCACTCGGAGGAGAAGACCCGCAGCTTGGACAGGTCGGCGGTCTTGGCCTCCTCGCGGGCGAGCAGCAGCGCCTGGAGGTTGGACTGCGTCCCCCCGCTGGTGAAGACACCGTCGGCGGCCGGGCCGAGGCCGATGCGGCCGGTGGTCCAGTCGATGAGCTTGCGCTCGATGAGGGTGCCGCCGGCGCTCTGGTCCCAGGTGTCCAGGGAGGAGTTGACCGCCGAGAGGACGGCCTCGCCGAGGACGGCGGGGATCACGACCGGGCAGTTGAGGTGGCCCAGATAGCGCGGGTGGTGGAAGTAGACGGCGTCGCGGAGGTAGACGGTCTCCAGCTCGTCGAGTGCGGCGGAGGTGTCGCCGAGCGGCTTGTCGAGGTCGACGGCGTCGACGACGGGCGCCAGCTCGGCGGGGGTGACGCCGCTGAACGGGCGTCGCGTCGTGGCGAGTTTGTCGGCCACCCGCTCGACCCCTTCGGTGACGGAGCGTCGGTAGCTCTCCGCCGTGGCGTCGTTGAGCAGGTGCGAGCGCATTGCAGGTCCTCCCGGAGACGGGACTCGGTCGGCCTCCTCCGGACAGGAAAGGGGCGAGGGGGCGACGTTTAACTTAGGTTAGCCTAACCTAAGTTCCTACCGCAACATCCCTCGCCCCTCGGGGCACCGCGCGACCTGCGGTTATGCCTCGTCCGGCGTCTCCGGCGCCTCGCGCAGGGCGTCCTCGGACAGGCCCTCGCGCCAGTACCCGACGAACGTCACACGCGTGCGGTCGAGTTGACGGTCCCGCACGAAGTGACGCCGCAACGCCTTCACCGCGCCGGACTCGCCCGCGACCCAGACGTAGGGAGCCTCACCGGGCAGCTCGGCGCCTCGCACCGCCTCCACGGCCGACGGAGCCCCCTCCTCGCGCACCAGCCACGTGACGGCGGCGTCGGCCTTCGTCACCAGCTCCGCCCGGTCGCCGGAGTGCGGCACCTCCAGATACACCTGGGCCCGCGTCCCGGCCGGCAGCCACTCCAAGATCGCGGAGGCGGCCGGCAGGGCCGTCTCGTCCGCCCAGATCAGCACGGAGTCGGCGTCCTCGGGCGGCTGGAACCGGACGCCGGTGTTCTCGGCGACCGCCGGACCGAGCACCACGACCCGGTCACCGGACTTGGCCTCCTGCGCCCAGCGGCAGGCCGGGCCGCCGTCCTCGTGCAGGGCGAAGTCGATGTCGACCTCGTCCGGTTCGGTCCGCTGCTCGCGCACGGTGTACGAGCGCATCACGGCCCGCTCGTCGTGCGGCATCGCGCGCCAGGCGCCCAGGATCGCGTACATGTCCGGGTCGTCCAGCGGGGGCAGGACCGGTGCGTCCTGACCCGGGTGCGGCAGGAAGAGGGAGAGCGACTGGTCCCGTCCTCCGGAGGTGAAGGACGTCAGCTCCTCCCCGGTGAAGGTGATCCGGACCAGCGACGGGCCGAGCCGCCTCGTCCGGTCGACCTGGAGGGAGAAGAATCGGAACGGAGCGGTCTCAGCGGTCGTCATCGGGTCAGGACACCTTCTTCGCGTTCTCCAGCGCCTTGGCGAGGTCCTCCAGGAGCGGGGCGCACTTGGCGTAGGAGTAGACGGGCTCGGTCACGCGCGGGAAGACCTGGCCGGCCTTGACGGCGGGCAGCGCGGCCCAGGTCGGCTTGGCCTTCAGGGCCTCGGGCTGCAGGGCCGAGGTGCGGTTGTCGAGCAGGATGACGTCGGCCTTGTACTTGTCGACGTTCTCCCAGCTCAGCCCCTCGAACCAGCCGCCCTGGTCCAGCTTGTCCGGGACGATCAGGTTGACGCCCAGCTCCTTGAAGTAGACCGTGTCGGTCGGGCGGACCGGGGTGGAGACGTAGAAGAGGTCCGGAGAGCCGGAGCCGATGAGGACCTTGATGTCCTTCTTGCCCTTGGCGGCCTGGCGGACGCGCTCGGCGGCGGCCTCGAAGCGGGCCTTGTCGGCGAGGATCTGCTTGGTCTTCACGTCGGCGCCCAGCGAGGCGGCGAGGTCGGCGTGGCGCTGGAGCACGGCCGGCATCGACTTGTCGGAGGCCCAGAGGGCGACGCTCGGCGCGATCTTGAGGATCTTGTCCTTCTGCTCGGCCGGGACGTACCAGAGGTCGTTCTTCTCCCACATGTCCGTGATGAGAAGGTCCGGGTTGAGCTTGAGGTACTCCTCGATCTTGAACTCGCCCCAGACGTTGCCGATGACCTTGACCTTGGTGATGTCGAGGTCGCCCGCCTGGACGTCCGGCTTCCGCTCCTTGGTCTTCGGGTCCTCGACGTAGGTCGGGCCGAAGACGCCCTTGACCTCGATGCCGAAGTCCTTGAGCGCGGCGGCCATGCCGGTGAAGGCCACGATGTTCTTCGGGGTGGACTTCGCCTCGACGGCCGTGCCGCGGTCGTCGGTGAACTTCCACGGGCCGGCCTTCTCCGAAGCACCGGAGGCGCCGCCCTTGGTCTCGCTGCCACAGGCGGCGAGCGCGGCGCCGAGCCCGAGGGCGCCGCCCGCTGCGAGCAGACCGCGACGGGTGAGATGGGTGGCTCGGGCGTTGCTGGGCATGGCGAAGTCGCTTTCGGTACGTGCCGCGTGGGTTCGGCCTGGGTAGATCGAAGGTAGGTTAGCCTAACCTCAGGTCGATCAGTAGGGGTGGCCCCCGGGTCGTACGTCACACGGCTCCGCCCGTCATGTCCCGGTATTTCTAGGTGTTTCGGGCGTCGCACTCGAACCACACCGTCTTGCCGCCCGTCGACGGCTCCACTCCCCAGCGGTCCGTCACGGCCTCGACGAGCGCGAGCCCCCGCCCGCCCTCCGCGAGCGGCTCCGCCGCCTTGGCGTGCAGCGGCCCGGGCACGGCGTCGGCGACCTCCACGCGCAGGCCGTGCGGCTCACGCAGGATCAGCACGGAACAGCTCCGCCCCGGGACGTGCCGGACGACGTTGGCGACGAGTTCGCCGAGCGCGAGCTCGCCGGCGTCCGCGAGGTGGTCGAGTCCCCAACGGGTGAGGAAGATGCGCAGGATGCGACGCATGTGGCCTGCGGAGTGTTCACCGACGGTGAAGCCCATGCGGTAACTCGACGGAACTTCCGCCGGATAGAGGTCGGTTGCGTGATTCATGCCACCAGGATGGAGTCGGATGGTTACGCTCGGCTACGAGTCGAAACGAACGCAGTGATGCGTGAGCTTGGGGGTGACCTCGTCGTGGTCAACATCCGCAGCCTCGATCCCAGCGCCTCGCCGCTGGACTACTACGGAGCGGAGCTTCGCCGCCTGAGGGAGGAGGCGAACCTCAACCAGGCGCAGTTGGGGGACATCGTCTTCTGCACGGCGTCGCTGATCGGCCAGATCGAGACGGCGAAGAAGGTCCCGACGCGGCGGTTCTCGGAGCAGCTGGACGCGGCGCTGATGACGGGCGGGGTGTTCTCGCGGCTGGTGGGTCTGGTGCTGAAGAGCCAGCTGCCGAACTGGTTCCAGCCGTACGCGGAGATGGAGGCGAAGGCGACCTGTATCTACTCGTTCCAGGCGCAGCTTGTCGACGGCCTGCTTCAGACGCCTGAGTACGCGCGGGCAGTTCTCGGGGCCCGAACCGAGGACGACTTGGACGCCAAGGTCGATGCTCGGATCGAGCGTCAGCGAATCCTGGAGCGGGAGACTCCGCCGTTGATCTGGGTGGTGATGAGCGAGGCGGTGTTGCATGAGGAGATCGGAGGTCGGGCGGTCATGCGGGACCAACTCGCGCAACTGTTGGTCATGCAGGAGCGCAAGTGGGTGAAGGTCCAGGTCCTGCCATTCACGGTCGGTGCACACGCAGGGCTGATGGGCTCGTTCAACCTGCTGCGCTTCGAGGACGACCCGGACATCGTGTACACCGAGGACTTTGTCCAAGGCCACATGACGGCTGATCCGGCAGCTATCAGGGAGGGTTCGCTCCGTTACGATCACCTCCAGGCTGCGGCTCTCTCCGTGGAGGACTCGGCTGCCCTGATCGCCCGTGTGATGGAGGAACGTTATGGGGACCAACCAGAACCTGGCGGGCGCACGCTGGCGTAAGTCTTCGTTCAGTGGCGACACTGGCGGTCAGTGCGTCGAGTGCGCGCCCCTCGGCTCCGCCGCCTGGCGCAAGGCCTCCCACAGCTCCGACACGGGCGGTGAATGCGTCGAGGTCGCCGACCTCGACGCCCACGTCGCCGTCCGGGACTCCAAGAACCCCGACGGTCCCGCCTTCCTGGCCACGCCGACCGCGTTCGCCGCGTTCGTGAGCGCGACGGTCGAGGGGCGCCTGGGCTGAGGCCCGGTCCTGCATCCGGCCTTGGGCGCCCGGGTGCCGGCGCCGGAGGGCTTCTGGGTCGGCCGCCCTCTCTCCGAGTGTGGCGTCCCGCGTCGTCGCCTCAAGGGCGCTCCTCGTGCCTCGTCGCGTCGCTGCGCGATGGGCTGCGCCCACCCTTGACCCGTCGTCTTCGGACGCCTTTTCACACTCGGAGGGCGGCCGGGGGCGTGGCCGCGCGTGCGGCTCCGTGGGTGCATTGCGCGGTAGTCGCATGGGGCGGTGACGGCACCGGCTCGGCGGGTGGCGGCTGGTGCGTGGCCGGGCTTCATGCCCCGCTGGTGACGGCCGGTGGGCTGGAGGGAGGCTCCCGCCTTTGGCGCGGAGGGTCGGCCCTGGTGGTGGCTCATGGCTCCTCACGCAACGCCGGTCGGGTGTCGAGCCGTCGCCGGGGGAGAGGTTTTGCCAAACGGTCGACCGGCGATCGTCCCTGCTCAGATAGCTTTTCGGCATCCGTTGAAGGCGATGCGCGGGCTGCTCACGTCATGGTGGGAGCAGCCCGAGGGAGGCATGCGATGAGTTCGATCGATGTCATGGAGACAGCGGCCGCGCTGCCGGCTGCCTGGAGTTCCTCCTCCTTGGCAGAGGTAGGAGGGGCCTGTGTGAAAGTCCTGCGTATGGACAGCAGCCCGGTCCTGGAAGAGGTCCACGGGGCCGATGAGGTGCTGCTGGTGCTCGACGGGCGGCTCGAACTGCTGGTGGAGGGCGTCCGGGTCGCGGTGGAGGCAGGCGGGATGTACCGAGTGCCGGCGGGTGCCCGGCACGCTGTCGGCCCGGGGAGCCGTGGCACGTTGGTGATCGTGGAGGAAGCCGGGGCGTGAAGCGCTCACCCGGCACGGGCGGACCCTCGGCCGGGGGATCGGCGGGGCCGGCACTTCGGCCGTGGGCGCGGTGTCCGTCCCGCTCGGGGCGCAGCCCCCACCGGCACATCGTTCGCCGGTCCCGCAGCACCAACCGGCACATCGTGCGCCTGTCCGGTCGGGAAGCGCCCCTCCAGCCCCACGAGCCTCGTCCGCTCCAGGTATGCGTGGTGATGTGTGCGGGACGGTTCGCTTCCGCCTGCCGCCGGGCAGTGGCGGGGCATGAAGCCCCGCCGTCCACCGGTCGTCATCCGCTGAGCGGAGCGCGGCCGCACACCAGGCCGCCCCGCGCCCGCCTCAGCCCGTGAAGCCCAGCTCCCGGGCGATCAGCATCCGCTGGACCTCGCTCGTGCCCTCGCCGATCTCCAGGATCTTGGAGTCCCGCCACATCCGCGCCACCGGGTACTCGTTCATGAAGCCGTAGCCGCCGTGGATCTGCGTCGCCTCGCGGGCGTTGTCCACCGCCACCGTCGAGGAGTAGAGCTTCGCCAGCGCCGCCTCCTTCTTGAACGGCTCGCCGAGCACCAGCCGCGACGCCGCGTCACGCCAGCCGACCCGGGCCATGTGCGCCCGCATCTCCATGTCCGCGATCTTGAACTGGACCGCCTGGTTGTCGCCGATCGGCCGCCCGAACGCGTGGCGCTCCTTGGCGTACTTCACCGACTCGTCCACACAGCCCTGCGCCAGGCCCGTCGCCAGGGCCGAGATGGCGATCCGGCCCTCGTCGAGGATCCGGAGGAACTGCGCGTACCCGCGCCCCTCGTCGCCCAGCAGGTTCGCCGCCGGGACCCGTACGCCGTCGAAGGACAGCTCGCGGGTGTCCGAGGCGTTCCAGCCCACCTTGGAGTAGGGCGCGGCCACGGTGAAGCCGGGCGTGCCCGAGGGCACGATGATCGAGGAGATCAGCGGACGGCCGTCCTCCTTGCGGCCGGTCACGGCGGTGACCGTGACCAGGCCGGTGATGTCCGTACCCGAGTTGGTGATGAAGCACTTCGAGCCGTTGATGACCCACTCGTCGCCGTCGCGCACGGCGGTGGTGCGGGTACCGCCCGCGTCCGAACCGGCGCCCGGCTCGGTCAGCCCGAACGCGCCCAGGATCTCGCCGGAGCACATCCGGGGCAGCCACTCCCGCTTCTGCTCCTCGGTGCCGAAGCGGTAGACCGGCATGGCGCCGAGCGAGACGCCCGCCTCCAGGGTGATGGCGACGGAGGAGTCGACCCGCGCGAGTTCCTCCAGCGCGATGCCGAGGGCGAGGTAGTCGCCGCCCATGCCGCCGTACTCCTCCGGGAAGGGGAGGCCGAACAGGCCCATGCGGCCCATCTCGCGGACGATCTCGTAGGGGAACTCGTGCCGCTCGTAGTAGTCGCCGATCTTCGGGGCGACGACGTCGTGGGCGAACTCCTCGACGGTGCGGCGGAGTTCCTCGTGCTCTTCGGAGAGCCGGTGGTCGAGGGACATGGCTAGGACTCCTTGTGAGAGTTCGCCGCGAGCGCGCGGACGGTACGGGAAGGGCTCGGTCGGCCCAGCTGTTCGGCCATCCACACGCTGGTGGCGGTGAGGGCGGCCAGGTCGACCCCGGTCTCGATGCCGAGGCCGTCGAGCATCCACACGAGGTCCTCGGTGGCGAGGTTGCCCGTGGCGCTCTTCGCGTACGGGCAGCCGCCGAGGCCGCCGGCGGAGGCGTCGACGGTGGTGACACCGTGGCGCAGCGCGGCGAGGGTGTTGGACAGCGCCTGGCCGTAGGTGTCGTGGAAGTGCACGGCGATCCGGGAGGTGGGGACCCCGGCCTCGTTCAGCGCCGTCAGCAGCGCCTCGACGTGCCCGGGGGTGGCGACGCCGATGGTGTCGCCGAGGCTCAGCTCGTCGCAGCCCATCTCGGCCAGCGCCTTGGTGACCCGGACGACCTGCTCGACCGGGACCGCGCCCTCCCACGGGTCGCCGAAGCACATGGAGAGGTAGCCGCGGACCTTCAGGCCCTGCTCTATGGCCCGCGTGACGGTCGGCGCGAACATGGCCAGCGCCTCGTCGACGGTCCGGTTGAGGTTGGCCTTGGCGAAGGACTCGGTGGCGGAAGCGAAGACCGCGATCTCGCGCGCGCCGAGGGCGAGGGCGCGGTCGAGGCCGCGCTCGTTGGGCACCAGCACGGGAAGGCGTGCCGGCAGGCCCCGCAGGAGGGGGAACAGCTCCTCGGCGTCGGCCAGCTGGGGCACCCACTTGGGGTGGACGAAGCTGGTCGCCTCGACGGTGGTCAGCCCGGCCCCGGCGAGCCGCCGGACGAACTCGGCCTTGACGGCGGTCGGCACGACGGTCTGCTCGTTCTGCAGCCCGTCGCGGGCCCCGACCTCGTGGATGCGGACGCGGGCGGGGAGCCCGGCGGCGGGCACGGTCATCGGCAGGCCCGTGGTCATGATTCCTCCCTCGGGGTCACCACGGCCAGGATCTGGTCCATGGCGACGGTGGTGCCGGGTGTGACGTCCAGCTCGGTGACGGTGCCGGCGTGCGGGGCGGAGATGACGTGCTCCATCTTCATGGCCTCGACGACGAGCAGGCTCTGCCCGGCCTCGACCTCCTCGCCGACGGACACCTTCACGACGGTCACGGTCCCCGGCATGGGCGCGGCGAGCGTGTCGGCGCCCCCGAGCCGGGCGCCGGAGAGCGCGGCGGCGACGGGGTCGTGGTCGAGGACGTGCCAGGAGTCCCCGTCACGGCCCAGCCAGATCCCGTCCGGGGACGGGGCGAGCCGGAAGTGGTGGGTGAGGCCGTCGAGATGGACGGTGACCGACTCGTCCGTGACCCTCGCCCCGGCGGGTGCCTGCGCCGTGACGGGTTCGAGTCCCGCGACGCGGAAGGGGAAGTCAAGGGGGGCCGGACGGCCGCCGACGCGCCAGCCGTTCGGCACGGAGAACGGGTCGGTCCAGCCTGCCGTGGGGGAGGGGGTCAGCCCGGCGAGCCGTACGGCGGCCGCCGCGGCGTAGACCTCGTCCGGTACGGACTTGGGGACCAGGCCGTCCGCCTCGCGTTCCACGAGGCCGGTGTCCAGGTCGCCGGAGACGACGTCCCCATGGGCCAGGAGCCGGCGCAGGAAGCCCGCGTTGGTCGGGACGCCGAGGGTCACCGTGTCCGCGAGGGCCGCGCGCAGCCGGCGCAGGGCCGTGGGGCGGTCGGGGGCGTGCACGATGACCTTCGAGAGCATCGGGTCGTAGAGGCTGCCGACCTCCGTGCCCTCGCTCAGCCCGGAGTCCGTGCGGACCCCGTCGCCCTGCGGCTCGTTCAGCGACAGGACCGTTCCGCCGGACGGCAGGAAGCCGCGGGAGGGGTCCTCCGCGCAGATCCGGGCCTCGATCGCCCAGCCGTCGAGCCGTACGTCCGCCTGGCCGAAGGAGAGGGGCTCCCCGGCGGCGACCCGCAGCTGCCACTCCACCAGGTCCATGCCGGTGATCAGCTCCGTCACCGGGTGCTCCACCTGGAGCCGGGTGTTCATCTCCATGAAGTAGTACGAGGAGGGGTCCACGCCCGGGACGATGAACTCGACCGTTCCGGCGCCGACGTAGCCGCAGGACCGGGCCGCCTCCACGGCCGCCGCGCCCATCGCGGCGCGCGTGCCCTCGTCGAGCAGGACGCTGGGCGCCTCCTCGATGATCTTCTGGTGGCGCCGCTGGAGGGAGCACTCGCGCTCCCCGAGGTGGACGACGTTCCCGTGGGCGTCGGCAAGGACCTGGATCTCGATGTGCCGTGGCCGGTCGATCCACCGCTCCACGAGCAGGGTGTCGTCGCCGAACGAGGATCGGGCCTCGCGCCGCGCCGCCGCGATCTCCTCCGTCAGCACCGTCAGGTCCCGCACCAGGCGCATGCCCTTGCCGCCGCCGCCCGCCGACGGCTTCAGCAGGACGGGCGCGCCCAGCTCGCGCGCGGCGGCCTCCAGCTCGGGATCGGCGGCGCCGGGCACGACGGGGACGCCCGCCGCCCTCACGGTCTCCTTGGCCCGGATCTTGTCGCCCATGAGCGAGATCGCCGGGGCCGGCGGCCCGATGAAGACGAGTCCGGCGTCCGCGCACGCCTGGGCGAACGCGGCGTTCTCCGCGAGGAAGCCGTACCCGGGGTGGACCGCCTGCGCGCCGGTCCGCCGCGCGGCCTCGATCAGCCGTTCACCGGAGAGGTAGGACTCGGCGGCGGGGGCGGGGCCGAGGCGTACCGCCGTGTCGGCCTCCCGCACGTGGCGGGCGTCGGCGTCGGCGTCGCTGTACACGGCGACCGAGCGGACACCCATGGCCCGCAGCGTGCGGATGACGCGGACCGCGATCTCGCCGCGGTTGGCGACGAGGACTGTGTCGAACATGGTCATCTGTCACTCACATCCGGAAGACGCCGAAGGCGGGTTCGGTCAGGGGGGCGTTGGCGCAGGCGGTGAGCGCGAGGCCGACGACCTGCCGGGTCTCCATCGGGTCGATGACCCCGTCGTCCCAGAGCCGGGCCGTCGCGTAGTAGGCGTTGCCCTGCGTCTCGTACTGCTCGCGGATCGGGGCCTTGAAGGCGTCCTCCTCCTCCGCGCTCCACCCGTCCCCGAGCTGGTCCCGCTTGACCGTCGCGAGGACGGACGCGGCCTGCTCGCCGCCCATGACCGAGATCTTGGCGTTGGGCCACATCCACAGGAAGCGGGGGGAGTAGGCCCGGCCGCACATCGAGTAGTTGCCCGCGCCGTACGAACCGCCGACGACGACCGTCAGCTTCGGGACCCGGGTGCAGGCGACGGCGGTGACCATCTTGGCGCCGTGCTTGGCGATGCCGCCGGCTTCGTAGTCCCGGCCGACCATGAAGCCGGAGATGTTCTGGAGGAACAGCAGCGGGATCCCGCGCTGGTCGCACAGCTCGATGAAGTGGGCGCCCTTCTGGGCGGATTCGGAGAACAGGATGCCGTTGTTGGCGACGATCCCCACCGGGTGGCCGTGGATCCGGGCGAAGCCCGTGACCAGCGTCTGTCCGTACTCCGACTTGAACTCCTGGAAGCGCGAGCCGTCCACGATCCGCGCGATGATCTCGCGGGCGTCGTAGGGCGTACGGGAGTCCACCGGCACCGCGCCGTACAGCCCGGCCGGGTCGACCTTCGGCTCCACGACCGGTTCGACCGACCAGGGCAGCGGGCCGCGGTCGGGGAGCGTCGCGACGATGTTCCGGACGATCCGCAGCGCGTGGGCGTCGTCCTCGGCGAGGTGGTCGGTGACCCCGGACGTACGGGAGTGGACCTCGCCGCCGCCCAGCTCCTCGGCCGTCACGACCTCGCCGGTCGCGGCCTTCACCAGCGGCGGGCCGCCGAGGAAGATCGTGCCCTGGTTCCGGACGATCACGGCCTCGTCGCTCATCGCCGGGACGTACGCCCCGCCGGCCGTGCACGAACCGAGGACGGCCGCGATCTGCGGGATGCCGGCGCCGGACATCCGGGCCTGGTTGTAGAAGATCCGGCCGAAGTGCTCCCGGTCGGGGAAGACCTCGTCCTGGAGCGGCAGGAAGGCGCCGCCCGAGTCCACGAGGTAGAGGCAGGGGAGACGATTCTCCAGCGCCACCTCCTGCGCCCGCAGGTGCTTCTTCACGGTCATCGGGTAGTACGTGCCGCCCTTGACCGTGGCGTCGTTGGCGACGATCACGACCTCGCGGCCGGAGACCCGTCCGATGCCCGCGATGACCCCGGCCGCCGGTGCCTGGTCGCCGTACATGCCGTGCGCGGCGAGCGGGGCCAGCTCCAGGAAGGGCGAACCCGGGTCCAGAAGCGTGTCCACCCGGTCCCGCGGCAGCAGCTTGCCGCGCGCGGTGTGCCGGGCGCGGGCCTTCTCGCCGCCGCCGAGCGCGGCCGCCGCGAGCTTGGCGCGCAGGGTCGCGGCCAGCTCGTGGTGGGCTGCCTCGTTGGCCTGCCAGGCCGGCGAGGCGGGGTCCGCCGCGCTCGTCAGCACAGGTGCCTGCTGCATCGACTGAGCTCCCTTGCTCGGTTAATGAGCGTTAACGTATGTCGTTCAGGTTAACGACCGCTAACCGCGTTGTCTAGAATCGATCCCATGACCACCACCGCCAGGGTTGACGCACCGACGCGACGCGAGCAGATCCTCAAAGAGGCCGCCCGCCTCTTCGCCGAGCGCGGCTTCCACGGCGTGGGCGTCGACGAGATAGGAGCCGCCGTCGGCATCAGCGGCCCCGGCCTCTACCGCCACTTCCCCGGCAAGGACGCCATGCTGGCCGAGCTCCTCGTCGGCATCAGCGAACGGCTCCTCGACGGCGGACGGCTCCGCGTCGGCGAGACGACCGGCGACCCGCGGGCGCTGCTCGGCTCGCTCATCGACGGGCACATCGACTTCGCCCTGGACGACCGGCCCCTGATCACCCTGCACGACCGCGAGCTGGACCGGCTCAAGGACGAGGACCGCAAGCGGGTCCGCCAGCTCCAGCGGCAGTACGTGGAGCTGTGGGTGGCGGTCGTACGGCAGCTCCACCCGACCGCGTCCGAGAGCGAGGCCCGCGCGGCCGTGCACGCGGTCTTCGGTCTGCTGAACTCCACGCCCTACCTCGCGGCGCTGGGACGCACCGCGATGGAGGAGCTGCTCCGCCGCCTCGCCCACGGCGCCTTCGGCGCCCTGTCCGTGGGCTAGCGACGGCCCGGAACGGATCGGCCCGGGCGGGACGTGCCGGGCACGACCCGGCCGCCGCGGCCCGGACGGGCCTCTTCGCACACGACCCAGACGACCGAGCACGGGGGCACGGCCATGGCACGGGAAGCGACGGACGCCGTCACCCTTCCGGCGGAGGGCGGCCGGCGCATCCAGGAGGTGGACGCCCTGCGCGGTTTCGCGCTCGGCGGCATCCTGCTGGTGAACGCGCTGGTCATCGCCGGCGTCCCGGCCGTCCCCGGCGACACGCCCGACCTGGTGGCCAAGGGCCTGGTCATCGCGTTCGTGGAGACGAAGTTCTACCTGCTCTTCTCGTTCCTCTTCGGCTACAGCTTCACCCTCCAGCAGGAGTCCGCCGAGCGGGCCGGGGCGCGCTTCGTCCCGCGGATGCTGCGCCGGCTCCTCGGCCTCTTCGTCCTGGGGCTCCTGCACTTCGCGCTGCTCTACACCGGCGACATCCTGGCCATGTACGCCGTGCTCGGCCTGATCCTCCTCGCCGCGCGCGGAGCCTCCGCCGGCCGGCTGTGGACCGCCGCCCGGTGGGTCCACGCGGCGACCTCCGCGCTGCTGCTCACCGCCGCCGTCCTGCTCGCGCTCCTGACCGGGGACGGCGCCGACGGCGCACCGGACACGAGCGCGGAGACCGCGCGGCTGACAAGGGCCTACCGGGGCGCCCCGGCCGACGTCATCGCCGCCCACCTGTCCGCCTGGTCCGAGGTCGTGGGCGCCCTCTTCTTCGCGGGCGGCCTGATCACCGCGGCCTTCCTGGCGGGCGCCGCGGCGGGCAAGCGGCGGCTGCTCGCCGGAGACACCCTCGGCACCGACCGGCTGCGGCGCATCCGCGCGTACGGAGTGGCCTGCGGCCTGCCGGGCTCGCTCCTCATGGCGGCCGGCGCGTCCGGAGCGCTCCCGTACCGCTGGGAGACCCTCACCTTCGTCGTCGGCATGGTCACCGCCCCGGCGCTCACCGCCGCGTACGGCAGCGCCCTCCTGCTGTGGATGCGGACGCCGCGCGGCGCCGCCACCCGCCGGCTGCTGGCCCCCGCCGGCCGCATGGCGCTCACCGGTTACCTGACACAGTCCCTCGTCCTGGCCCTCGTCTTCACCGGCTACGGACTCGCCCTCTACGGGCGGGTCGGCGCGGTCGCCGTCCTCGTCGGCGCCCTGGTCCTGTACGCGGGACAGCTGCTCCTCAGCGGGTGGCTGATGCGCCGCCACCGGCTCGGCCCGGTGGAGTGGCTGCTGCGCGCGGTGACCCTGGCGGGACACCCCGACAAGGGCCGCCGGAACCGAAGCTGACGTCCACGGGGCGAAACGAGGCGGCCACAGGCCGTGGCGGACGGCAGAATGTGCATCATGCCGATACTCAGCCGCCCCGCCCTCGTCGAGCACCTCGTCCGGACCCGGATCGCGGGGGACGTCGCCACCCCGCGCGACAACAACCTCTCCCACTACCGCAAGCTCGCCAACGGCGACCGGCACTACTGGCTGGGCCTGGAGCTGGGCGACCGGTGGACGGACGAGCAGGACGTGCTCGCCGTCATGGCCGAGCGGTGCGGCGTGAACGACGACCCCGCCCACCGGACCGGCCAGGACACCATCGACCCGGAGCTGACGGTCGACGGCCTCGACCGGATGGCCGCCCGGCTGCGCAAGGCCGCCGCCGGCAAGGAGCGGGTGCTGTTCGCGACCGGGCACCCCGGCGCGCTGATCGACGCCCACAGCCGGGTCGCCGCAGGTCTGCGGGCGGCCGGCTGCGAGATCGTGCGGATTCCCGGCGGACTCACCGCGGACGAGGGGTACGTCGTGCAGTTCGCCGACGTCGCCGTCTTCGAGCGGGGCGCGACCCTCTGGCACACCCACTCGCCGGAGCCCATGAACGCGATCCTCGACGGCCTGGAGCACATGGGCGAGCCGCGGCCCGACCTCGTGGTCGCCGACCACGGCTGGGCCGGGCGGGCCGGGCAGCGCGGCATCGACTCCGTGGGCTACGCCGACTGCAACGACCCCGCCCTCTTCATCGGCGAGGCGGAGGGCACGATGCAGGTCACCATCCCGCTCGACGACCACGTCGTCGACCCGCGCCACTACGAGCCGATGACCGCCTACCTGCTGGACGCGGCGGGCCTGACGCAGGGCTGATGCCGCCCCGTCCCCGCCGTCGCCGCGCGGGTCGAGCGCCCCCACGCGGCGCGTCATGTCCGGCGGGCGGGGGTGGGATCCAGATACACCCGGCCGATCGCCGGGAAACGTTCCCTCAGCTGCTGCTCGGCCTCCTCGCAGGCCCACTCGACCTGACCCGCCGAGGCCACGTCCCGGAAGTCGATCTTCGCGGCGACCATGACCTCGTCCGGGCCCTGGATGAGCGTCGTCAGCTCCAGCACGCCGATGATGTGCGGCACGGTAAGCAGCTCCTCCACGACCTCCTCCCGCATCGCGCGCGGCAGCGGGCGGCCGATCAGCAGCTGCGCGTTGGAGCGGCCCAGCACCCACGCCACGTACACGAGCAGCGCGCCGATGAGGATCGAGGCGATGCCGTCCCACACGCCCGAGCCGGTGATCTGACCGCCGAGCAGGCCGCCGGCCGCCAGCAGCAGGCCCACCAGCGCGGCCGAGTCCTCCATGACCACCGCCTTGACGGTGGTGTCCGGGGTGAGCCGCAGATAGCGCCCGAACGGCGCCCGCACCCGTTCGGCCTCGCCCTTGACCTGCTTGAGGCCCGTGCGCAGGGAGTAGCTCTCCAGGAGGAAGGCGACGCCGAGCACCACGTACGAGACGAGGGGGTCGCCCGGCTCCTCGCCATGGGTCAGGGTGTGGACGCCGTCGTAGACCGAGAAGACCGCGCCGCCGACGAAGGTGGCGACGGCGGCGAGCAGCGCCCAGACGTAGCGCTCTCCGCCGTAACCGAGCGGGTGGTCCTCGTCGGCCGGTCTCGCGCTCCGCTTGAGGGCGGTCAGCAGCATGACCTCGGTGACCGTGTCGGCGACCGAGTGGGCGGCCTCGGAGAGCATCGCGCTCGATCCGCTGATCAGGCCCGCGACCGCCTTGGCGGCGGCGATCCCGAGGTTCGCCACCGCCGCCACGATCACCGTGAACGTGCTCTCACCGTTCTGCGCCATGCTTCGGACGGTATGTCCGATCATCAGCGCGGAACGCGAACGACACCCTCCTGGATGACGGAGATGGCCAGCTGCCCGTCCCGCGTGTAGATCCGCGCCTGGCCCAGTCCGCGCCCGCCCGAGGCGGACGGCGACTCCTGGTCGTACAGCAGCCATTCGTCGGCCCGGAACGGCCGGTGGAACCACATCGCGTGGTCCAGCGACGCGCCCACCACGTCGCCGACCGCCCAGCCGCCCCGCCCGTGGGCGAGGAGCACCGAGTCGAGCAGCGTCATGTCGGAGACGTACGTCGCCAGGCAGACGTGCAGCAGGGGGTCGTCGGCGAGCTTGCCGTTGGTGCGGAACCACACCTGGGAGCGCGGCTCGCGCGGCTCCCCGACGCTGCCCCACGGCGGCACGTCGGCATAGCGCAGGTCCACCGCCGCGCGCGCCTCGATCAGCCGCTCGGCCACGTGGGCGGGGAGGTGGCGCGGCAGCGTCTCGGCGGCCGTCGGCAGGGTCTCCGGGTCCGGAGCGGCCGGCATGTCGTACTGGTGCTCCAGCCCTTCCTCGTACGTCTGGAAGGACGCGGAGAAGTGGAAGATGGGCTGTCCGTGCTGGACGGCGACGACGCGCCGGGTGGTGAAGGAGCGGCCGTCACGGATGCGGTCGACCGTGTAGACGATCGGCGCGCCCGGGTCCCCGGCGCGCAGGAAGTACGCGTGCAGGGAGTGGACCAGCCGGTCCTCGGGGACGGTCCGGCCCGCCGCGACCAGCGCCTGGGCGGCCACCTGGCCGCCGAAGACGCGGGGGACCACGGCGGAGCGGGACTGTCCCCGGAAGATGTCCTGCTCGATCCGCTCGAGGTCGAGCAGATCGAGCAGGGCGTCCAGAGCCTCGGGCACTTACAGGCCCATCGACTTGGCGATGATCGACTTCATGATCTCGCTCGTACCGCCGTAGATGCGGTTGACGCGGTTGTCGGCGTACAGACGGGCGATCGGGTACTCGTTCATGTAGCCGTAGCCGCCGTGCAGCTGGAGGCAGCGGTCGATGACGCGGTGCGCCACCTCGGTGGTGAACAGCTTGGCGCTGGCGGCCTCGGCCGGCGTCAGCTCGCCGGCGTCCAGCGCCTCCAGGGCGCGGTCGGCGACGGCCTCGGCGGCGTCCACCTCGGCCTGGCAGGCGGCCAGTTCGAACTTCGTGTTCTGGAAGTGCGCGACCGGCTTGCCGAAGACCGTGCGCTCCTGCACGTACTGCTGCGCGAAGCGGACGGCGGCCTTGGCCTGCGCGTAGGCGCCGAAGGCGATGCCCCAGCGCTCGGAGGCGAGGTTGTGGCCGAGGTAGTAGAAGCCCTTGTTCTCCTCGCCGAGCAGGTCCTCGACCGGCACCTTCACGTCGACGAACGCCAGCTCGGCGGTGTCGGAGGTGCGCAGACCGAGCTTGTCCAGCTTGCGGCCGATGGAGTAGCCCTCGGACTTGGTGTCCACGGCGAAGAGGGAGATGCCGAAGCGGCGGTCCTCGGCCGTCGGGGCGGAGGTGCGGGCGCAGACGATCACACGGTCGGCGTGCACGCCGCCGGTGATGAAGGTCTTGGCGCCGTTGAGGACGTAGTGCGTGCCGTCCTCGGAGAGCTTGGCGGTGGTCTTCATGCCCGCGACGTCGGAGCCGGTGCCCGGCTCGGTCATCGCCAGCGCCCACATCTCCTCGCCGGAGACGAACTTCGGGAGGTAGCGCTTCTTCTGCTCGTCGGAGGCGAGCATCTTGATGTACGGCAGGGCGAGCAGCACGTGCACGCCGGAACCGCCGAAGTTCACGCCCGCGCGGGAGGTCTCCTCGTAGAGGACGGCCTCGAACTTGTGCGTGTCCAGGCCCGCGCCGCCGAACTCCTCGGGGACGTTGATGCCGAAGACGCCCAGCTCGCCGAGCTTGTAGTAGAAGTCGCGCGGCGCCTGGCCCGCGGCGAACCACTCGTCGTAGACGGGGACGACCTCGGCCTCGATGAAGGCGCGGATGGTGTCCCGGAACGCCTCGTGGTCCTCGTTGAATACGGTACGGCGCACGAGCCGCCTCCTTCGGAGTCCTGGATGCCTGGGCCTGGATGCCTGACGCGATATGCCTAAGCGCTTGCTCAGTCAAGTTACCGGTGGGTTCGCGCCGCTGTCCAGATCTGGGGCGCTCAGGGTTGCCCAGATCACGTCCGCTCACTCCCCGGGCACCTCGCCGCGGACCCAGCGGAGGCCGACGGGGTCGTACTCCCACACCGGGCGGCCCCGCACCCCGCTCGTGCGGAAGGGGGCGCCGTCCTCGTCCCCGATCCGGACCGTGCCCCGGCGCCCCTCCGAGCTCCACTCCAGCTCCAGGTACCAGCGGCAGTCGCACCCCACCGCCCCCGCCGAGACCAGCAGCTCCTCCGGCTCGGCGGCGCTGACCGCGTACGGGAAGGAGACCGCCGGGAGCGTCCGGCCCTCCTGACCGGAGGCGTCGTACCCGTCCAGCGCCCGCGCCACCGGCCGCGGCCGGTCCAGGTCCACCTCGAAACGGCGCGGCGTCACCGCCCCGCCGCACCCGCCGCCCATCCGGTACGCGGTCCACGGCAGCGGCGAGCCCCGCTCCACCACCCGCACGTGCAGCGCCTGGAGCACCACCGCCGCCGCGCCCTTCCCCTGCACCGACACCCGCACCAGCGTCTCCCCGCCGTCCACGGCCCCCTGCGCCGCCGCCCAGCTCCGCGCGTCGGCCGACCCCGGCGGGGGAGGGGGCGTCCGCTCCACGAGGTACGTGTGCGCACACCCGTCCTCGTAGATGTGCGAGGCGACCGTCCACGTCAGCGGCGCCGGTGGTTCGGCGGCCCGCTCCCGGGTCTTCCCGGGCAGGAGTACGGCTCCGAGCGTCACCGTCACCACGACCGCCAGCACCCCGCCGACCAGGCCCAACCACCCCCACCGGCGCCTTGGCCGCTGGGACGGGGGGCCCGGCACGCGCGCGTGCACGGGGTCCAGCTCGGTCTCCGGTTCGGATTCGGGTTCGGGTTCGGCGTCGGGTTCGGAGGCAGGCTCCGGGGCCGGATCGGGCTCCGGCGCAGGCTTCGGTTCCGGATCGGGCTCCGGCGTCGGCTTCGGTTCCGGGCCGGGCACGGGCTCCGCGCCGGGCTCCGGCACAGGAGGGCGACGGGTGCGCTCAGCGCGGCTCCAGGCCACCTCCAGGGCCCGCCGCTCCTCCTCGTCCGCCCCGCTCAGCAGGGCGAGGCGGTCGACCACGGCGAACTCCTCCGGGACGGTCGCGCCCGAGCAGTAGCGGTGGAGGGTGGACGCGCTGACGCTCAGGCGCCGGCCCAGCGCCTCGTAACTCCTCCCGTCCCGCGCCTTCAGCGCGCGCACGAGCCGCGCGAACTCCTCGACGGCGGCGTCCTTCGGCATTCCATCCCCCTCGACCCTGCGTCCCAGCCTTCACGTCCTTGCACGTCAGCGGGGGTGGAATGGTTCCGGGACGGATGGTGGGCGCGTCACCGTTGCAGGCGGCGGGCGCCGGCCCGACGCTGGTGGAGCACTGACCGAACGACCCGACGGGGGATCCACCACCATGAACAAGTTCCGTGCCGCACTCGCCGCCGCCGCCGCTGCCGCCCTGGGCCTCGCGGCCCTCGCCACGGCCCCGGCGCAGGCCGCTGCCCAGCCCGCCTTCCTCGCCGCCTCCCAGATGCCGCCGTCGTCGACGCCGTGGACCGCCTCCCAGGTCTTCACCGGCATCCCGGAGAACGGCGGCGCCCTCTGCGCCCCGTACAAGATCCCGGCGCAGAACACCCGCTACCGCGAGTTCAGCACCGAGCTCGACACCAACGGCGTCCAGATCACCACCGTCGCCCGCACCGAGGCCGACGCCGTGAAGCTGGTCGACACCCTCCGCAAGGCCCTCGCCGGCTGCGGGCCCCTGCTCGAGCAGCAGAACCCGGGCCTGAACGCCGTCAGCGCCTCGCACGGCAAGCTCGCCGTCGAGGAGGGCGCCTGGGTCTACAGCCTGGACACCGCCGACCCGCAGATCGGCATCACCGACATCCACCTCTTCTCCGTCGGCCGCGACGGCCGCACCGTCACCCTCGTCCGCTGGGGTCAGATGGGTGACTTCGAGGACGCCCCGCTGACCGCCTTCCGCACGACGACGAAGACCGCCGTCAACAAGCTCCACTGACCCGGGGGCTCCTCCAAGGGCTGACCACAGCTCCGCAGCGGCGCGGCCCGAATCCGCACGCGCCGCTGTCGTGCCCCTTCCGGTGGCGCAGAGGGGGCGGCATGCCGCCGGGATTCCGCGCGGCCGGCCGTGGACCGTGCGGAGGGGTGTGGCCGAGCCGATGCCGGGCGGGGCGGACCCGGTGGCGGTTGGGGGAGACGGCCTCGCCGAGCTCGACGAACTCGGGCGGCGCATGGGGATGGGCGACATCGCCTAGCCGCCGATTGTGGATCCGGCTCCGGACTACACCGTCTTGAGCGCGAACCACAGCTCCATGCGTACGTCGGCGTCGTCCAGGTCCCGGCCGAGGAGCGACGCGCAGCGGGCGACGCGCTGGCGGACGGTGTTGCGGTGGATGCCCATCGCCACCGCCGTCCGGTCCCAGCTGCCGTGCAGCGAGAGCCAGGTCCGCAGGGTCCCGACGAGCGGCTCGGCCAGCGGTGCCAGGAGCGACCGCGCGTACGCCGCCGCCTCGTCGCCGTTCACGAGCCCGCCGAGCCCGGTCGCGCGGTGCCGCACGAGCCCTGTCCGCGTGGCCTCCGCCCTCCGCAGCGCCCGCGCGGCCTGCGCGTCGCCGACGGCGAGATCGCCCGCGTCGACGGGGAGGCCGGCCCCGAGGAACCAGCCGGGCTGAGCGGTGACGGGGGAGGAGGCCGGGAGCAGGAGCCGGACGGTCACGGGGGTGCCGTCCGGCCGGGCCCGCCCCGACCCCGTGCCGGTGGCACCACTCGCGGCTCGCACCGTGTCGGCGGCTCCGCGCACCCGGGCCTCCGTTACGGCCGCCTCGCGCCCATCCGCCCGCGCTTCTGTCGAGCCCGCGCCCGCAGGCGCCGCCGCCCCCGTCCCCGGAGCGGTGGCCTCGCCCGCGTCCACCAGCGTCGCTCCCAGGGCCGCCCCCAGTGCCGCCGCCGCGAACGGCGTGCCGTCGCCGCCGCGGGCGTGGACCACGGTCCACGGACCGGGGCCCAGCGCGGACGCCGCCTCGGCCGGGGTCGCGCCGAGCAGCAGGCGGACCAGGGCCGCGTCACGGGCCGAGGCGTCGGCGCCCCGGTGCGGGGCGGTCAGCAGGGACAGCAGGACGACCGCCACCCCGGCGATCGTGTGGTCCGCCGTCTCCCTCCGCCCGGTCGCCACTCCCAGGACCAGTCCCTCGCCGCCGCCCAGCGCGTACGCGGCGAGCCGGAGCCCGCCCCCGTCGCCGCTCGCCGAAGCCGGCCCGCCCGGGCGCGGGCCCACCACCCCCGCCAGTTCCCGCAGCGCGCCGGCCGCCTCCGGCGGGATCGCGCGCCCCGCCGCCGCGTACTCCGTACCGTCCGCCGCGAAGAGCGCCGCCCGTCCGCCGAGGCGGGACGCCAGCGCGCCGAGCACCGCCGGGACGGGCGCCTGCCGGGCCGCCGCCGTCGCCAGTGACTGCTGCGCCTCGGTCACCCGCCGCAGCTCCTGGTGGCGTGCCTCCGCCATCAGCCGCCAGACCGCCCGGGCCACCGCCGTGAACGGCGTGCCCGGCGGCACCTCCAGGAGCGGCAGCCCGAACCGCTCGCACGCCGCGACGAGCGCCGCCGGGACGGTGTCGAAGACCGGGGTGACGCCGAAGCCGAGCGCCGCCGCCCCCGCCTCCACCACCCGCTCGACGAAGTGCGCCGGGTCGGCGAGCTGCACGCCCGCCGTCATCAGCAGCTCACCGCCGAGGAGGTAGGGGAAGGGGTCGGCCATCTCCGAGGTGTGCACCCAGTGGACGTGGACGTCCTCCGGTCCGGCGAGCAGCCGCAGCCCGAGGTCCCGGCGGCCGAGCAGCGCGGTCAGCGGGACCGGCGGTGCGGGGGGTGTGGGCGTGGGCTCCTGCGCGGGCATGGCGGCGGGCATGGCGATGGACCCTTCGTACATCCAGGGGGTCTGAGATGGAGGAAACGTACACTTCAGTGTGGTCTTCCGGCCACCTACTGTCGTCCCGTCCAGGGGCGGCGGGTACGGGCGGACGTACCCGGGTCCGCCCCGGGCCGCGGCCCGCGGCCGGGAGCCGGCGACCACCACCGAGCGCCCGTGCCCCGAGCCACCGGACGCGATCCGTCCGGTACGCCCGACACACCCGACACACCCAGGAGGACCCGACCATGAGCAGCAGCGACCAGAACGCCTTCCGCGGCCCGACCGACTCGTCCCGCGTCCCGCGGTACGCCGGTCCCGCGACGTTCGCCCGGCTGCCGCGGCTCGACGAGGTCGGCACCACCGACGTCGCCGTGGTCGGCATCCCCTTCGACAGCGGCGTCTCCTACCGCCCCGGCGCCCGCTTCGGCGGCAACGCGATCCGCGAGGCGTCCCGCCTGCTCCGTCCGTACAACCCGGCGCAGGACGCCTCGCCGTTCGCCCTCGCCCAGGTCGCCGACGCCGGTGACATCGCGGCCAACCCGTTCAACATCAACGAGGCCGTCGAGACCATCGAGGCCGCCGCCGACGACCTCCTCGCCACCGGCGCCCGGATGATGACGCTGGGCGGCGACCACACCGTCGCGCTGCCGCTGCTGCGTTCCGTCGCCAAGAAGCACGGCCCCGTCGCCCTGCTCCACTTCGACGCCCACCTCGACACGTGGGACACCTACTTCGGTGCCGAGTACACCCACGGCACCCCGTTCCGCCGCGCCGTCGAGGAGGGCATCCTCGACACCGAGGCGCTCTCCCACGTCGGCACGCGCGGCCCCCTCTACGGCAAGCAGGACCTCACCGACGACGAGAAGATGGGCTTCGGCATCGTCACCTCGGCCGACATCTACCGCCGTGGCGCCGACGAGGTCGCCGACCAGCTCCGCCAGCGCATCGGCGACCGCCCGCTGTACATCTCCATCGACATCGACTGCCTCGACCCGGCGCACGCACCCGGCACCGGCACCCCCGAGGCGGGCGGCATGACCTCCCGCGAGCTCCTGGAGATCCTGCGCGGCCTGTCCTCGTGCAACCTCGTCTCCGCCGACGTCGTCGAGGTCGCCCCGGCCTACGACCACGCCGAGATCACCGCCGTCGCCGCCTCGCACACCGCGTACGAGCTGACGACGATCATGTCCCGGCAGATCGCCGCGAGCCGCACCGCCCAGTAGCCCCCGGGCCCCGGCCGGGGCGGGACGGGCCCGCCACCGGCCGGGACCGGGCGGTGACCCGCCGAGGCCGCCCCCCGCCCGGCCCGCCGCAGGCCAACCCGCCCCGCCCCGCGCCACGCGCGTCCGGCAGGCGGGCGGGGCCGCGCCGGGTCACCGCCCGCGCCGTACGGTGATCCGCACCGAGCCCGCGCCGTACGGTGATCCGCACCGCGCCCCAGCCACCCCGAGGGGAAGACCCATGACCCACGACCACGATCTGGTGCTGCGTCCCACCGCCGCGCAGACCGAGGCCGCGCTCAACCCCCCGAAGGGGCGCAACGGCGGCGACCTCGTCGTCGAGAGTCTCTCGGGCCTGGGCGCGACCACCGTCTTCGGTCTGCCCGGACAGCACGCGCTCGGCATGTTCGACGCCCTGCGCCGCTCCTCCCTCACCTACGTCGGGCTGCGGGCCGAGAACAACGCCGGCTTCGCCGCCGACGCGTACGGCCGGATGACCGGCGAGGCGGCCCCGCTGCTGCTCTCCACCGGCCCGGGCGCGCTGATGTCGCTCGCCGCGCTCCAGGAGGCCGCCGCGGCCTCGGCCCCCGTCCTCGCCCTCTGCAGCCAGGTCCCGGTGGCCGGCCTCGGCGGCGGGCGCCACGGCTATCTGCACGAGCTGCGCGACCAGCGGGCGTCCTTCCGGGACGTCGTGAAGTCCGTCCACACCGTCCGTACGCAGTCGCAGATCCCGTCGGCGATCGCGGCCGCATGGGAGTCGGCGCTGACCGCCCCGCACGGACCCGTGTGGGTGGAGATCCCGCAGGACGTCCTCCTGGCCGAGACCACGCTCCCCGTGGTGACCGCGATGGACGCGACCCCCGAGGACGTCGTCCCGCGCCCCGAACTGACGGCGGTGGCGGCTGACCTGCTGTCCAGGGCGGCCCGGCCCGCGATCATCGCGGGCGGCGGAGTCGTCCGCTCCGACGCGTCCGGCAAGCTCCGGGCGCTCGCGGAGCGACTCGACGCGCCCGTCGTCACCACCTTCGGCGGCAAGGGCGCCTTCCCGTGGGAGCACCCGCTCTCCCTCCAGTCCTGGCTGGAGGACCGGCACACCACCGACTTCCTGGAGGACGCCGACGTCCTGCTGGTGGTCGGGTCCGGCCTCGGTGAGCTGTCCTCGAACTACCACACCTTCGCCCCGCGCGGCCGGATCATCCAGATCGAGGCCGACGCCGGGAAGCTGGAGTCCAACCATCCGGCGCTCGGCATCCACGCCGACGCCCGCCTCGCCCTCCAGGCCCTCCTGGAGACGACGGAGGTACGCCGGGACCCGACCGCCCCCGAGCGGGTCGAGGCCGTTCTGGCCAAGGTGCGGGAGCGGATCGCCGCCCAGGACCTCGGACTGGAGCAGCGGATCGTCGCCTCGGTCCGCGAGGCCCTTCCCGCTATGTCCCCCAGCTTCTGGGACATGACGATCCTCGCCTACTGGGCCTGGTCCGCCTTCGACGCCCGCCACCCCAACACGATGCACTCCGCCCAGGGCGCCGGCGGCCTGGGCTACGCCTTCCCCGCCGCCCTCGGCGCGGCGGCGGCCGACCCCACCCGGCCGGTCCTCGCCGTCTCGGGCGACGGCGGCGCCATGTACTCCCTCGCCGAGCTGGCGACGGCGAAGCAGTACGGCTGGGACGTCACCTGGCTGATCGTCGACGACGGCGGCTACGGCATCCTCCGCGAGTACATGACCGACACCTTCGGCGAGGCCACGGCGACCGAACTGGCCCGCCCCGACTTCGTCGCCCTCGCGGAGTCCTTCGGCGTCCCGGCGGCGCGCACCACCCCGGAGACCCTGACCACCGACCTCGCGAAGGCCCTCGCCACCCCGGGCCCGTCGGTCGTGGTCCTCCCGGCCCTCCTGCGCATGTTCGAACCGACGCACCTGTGAGGGGACGTCGTTTGCCGGTCTGACCTGGGCGGCATATGCTTCTCGTGTCCAGTGCATAGGGAGGATGTGTCATGTCGAACCTGTACGTGGAAGTCGATGACCTGGCTCTCGCGGAGGCGGCGGAAATACTGGGCACGAAGACGAAGAAGGACACGGTCAACGCCGCGCTGCGCGAGGTGGCGAGGCGGCATGAGCGGCTGCGGGCGCTGGAGCAGCTCACGGAGATGGCCGACCGAGGCGACTTCGACATCCTCATGGACAAGGCCGACTACCGCCGATGAGTACGGTGACGTATCTGGTCGACACCTCCGCCGCCGTGCGGATCATCGCCAGGAAGCACGTGCAGGACGAGTGGCGGAACTTCACCACCGAAGGTGTCCTCGCCATGTGTGACATCACCGAGCTGGAGATCCTCTACTCGGCCCGGTCCGCTGACGACCGGCTCGCCAAGGAGGGGCTGCTGGGCATGCTCTTCAACTGGACCGCCGTGCCCGACGGCGTCTACTCACGCGCCCGCCGCGTCCAGCAGATGCTCACCGACCGGGGCGAGCATCGCAGTGCCGGCCCCGTCGACCTCCTGGTCGCCGCGACCGCCGAGCTCTCCGGTCTCACGCTCCTCCACTACGACAAGGACTTCGAGACCGTCGCCCGCGTCACCGGCCAGCCGACCCGATGGGTGGCCCCGCCGGGGACGGCCTAAGTCCTCCGGCCCACCCGCCCCGGGACCATCGGCCCGTCCTGCCCCCGGTTTTGTAACGGCGGGATGAAATCGCACCTCAGCCGCGTTGGGCCTTCCGGTAGAGCAGGACGACGGGAGGCACCACGTGGCCGCGGCTGGGCAGGAACAACAGGGGTGGGCGCGCAGGCTGGCCGGCTACGCGTGGCGGTACCGGACGAACGTGGTGCTCGCGCTCGGGTCCTCCCTCCTGGGGATGGCCCTCCTCGCCCTCGTCCCGCTCATCACCAAGGTGATCATCGACGACGTCATCGGAGCGGGCACCCGGTCCCTCACCGTCTGGACCGGTCTCCTCATCGGCGCCGCCGTCGTCGTCTACGCCCTGACCTACGTCCGCCGCTACTACGGCGGCCGGCTCGCCCTCGACGTCCAGCACGACCTGCGTACCGAGATGTTCGGCACCATCACCCGGCTCGACGGACGTCGGCAGGACGAGCTGTCCACCGGTCAGGTCGTCGGACGCGCCACCAGCGACCTCCAGCTCATCCAGGGCCTGCTCTTCATGCTCCCGATGACCATCGGGAACATCCTGCTCTTCCTGATCTCCCTGGTCGTCATGGCCTGGCTGTCGCTCCCGCTCACCCTGGTCGCCCTCGCCGTCGCCCCCGCCCTCTGGTACATCGCCAAGCGCAGCCGCACCTGTCTGCACCCGGCCACCTGGTACGCCCAGTCGCAGGCCGCCGCCGTCGCGGGAGTCGTCGACGGGGCCGTCACCGGCGTCCGGGTCGTCAAGGGGTTCGGGCAGGAGGACCAGGAGACCGGCAAGATCCGGGCCGCGAGCCGCCGGCTCTTCGCGGGCCGGATGCGGACCATCCGGCTGAACTCCCGCTACACCCCGGCCCTCCAGGCCGTTCCCGCCCTCGGCCAGGTCGCCGTCCTCGCGCTCGGCGGCTGGCTCGCCACCCGCGGCCAGATCACCCTCGGCACCTTCGTCGCCTTCTCCGCCTACCTCGCCTCCCTGGTCGGGCCCGTCCGCATGCTCGCCATGGTCCTCACCGTCGGCCAGCAGGCCCGCGCGGGCGTCGACCGCGTCCTGGAGCTGATCGACACCGAGCCGGTGATCCAGGACGGCACGAAGGAGCTGCCGGCCGACGCCGACGCCACCGTCGAGTTCGACGACGTGCGCTTCGCCTACGAGGACGGCCGTCCCGTCCTCGACGGCTTCTCCCTGGAGATCCGCTCCGGCGAGACCGTCGCCGTCGTGGGCGCCTCCGGCAGCGGCAAGTCCACCGTCTCGCTCCTGCTGCCCCGCTTCTACGACGTGAGCCACGGCGCCGTCCTCGTCGGCGGGCACGACGTCCGCGAGCTCACCCTCGACTCGCTGCGCGCCGCCATCGGACTCGTACCGGAAGACAGCTTCCTCTTCTCCGACACCGTCCGCGCCAACATCGCCTACGGCCACCCCGACGCCACCCAGGAGCAGATCGAGGCCGCCGCCCGGGCCGCCCAGGCGGACCGTTTCATCGCCGACCTTCCCGAGGGCTACGACACCACGGTCGGCGAGCACGGCCTCACCCTCTCCGGCGGTCAGCGCCAGCGGATCGCGCTCGCCCGGGCGATCCTCACCGACCCCCGGCTCCTCCTCCTGGACGACGCCACCTCCGCCGTCGACGCCCGCGTGGAGCACGAGATCCACGAGGCCCTCGCCTCCGTGATGGCCGGCCGCACCACCCTCCTGATCGCGCACCGCCGCTCCACCCTCGGCCTCGCCGACCGGATCGCCGTCCTCGACGACGGCCGGCTCTCCGACATCGGCACCCACGAGGAGCTGGAGCGACGGTCGGCCCTCTACCGCAAGCTCCTGACGGACCCCGACGAACTGGGCGGTGTCTCGCCGGGCCACACCACCCCCGTCGACCTGCCCGAGGACCGCTCGCTGCGGGCCGAGCTCGACGCCGAGTTCGACGCCGAACGCGGGATCACCCCCGCCCTGTGGGTACGGGACGAGGCCGGCCCGGAGGATTCCGCGGGGCCGGCGGGCCGCACCGACGCCCAGGCGGGAGCCACCCCGGAACTCCTGGCCGCCGTCGAGGCGCTGCCGCCCGCCACCGACGCCCCCGACATCGACGAGGCCTCCGCCGTCACCCCCGAGGCCACCTACGGCCTGCGCCGTCTGCTGCGCGGCTTCGGCGTCCCGCTCCTCATCAGCCTCGGCCTGGTCGCCGTCGACGCCGGCATGGGCCTGCTCCTGCCCGTCCTGATCCGCCACGGCATCGACGACGGCGTCAACCGGCTCGCCCTGGGCGCCGTCTGGGCCGCCTCGGCGCTCGCCCTGCTCACGGTGCTCGTGCAGTGGATCGCGCAGACCGCCGAGATCCGGATGACCGGCCGCACCGGCGAGCGGGTGCTCTACGCCCTGCGCCTGAAGATCTTCGCCCAGCTCCAGCGGCTCGGCCTCGACTACTACGAGCGCGAGCTGACCGGCCGGATCATGACCCGGATGACGACGGACGTGGACGCCCTGTCCACGTTCCTCCAGACGGGCCTGGTCACCGCCTTCGTCTCCGTGGTGACCTTCTTCGGCATCATGGTCGCGCTGCTCTTCCTCGACCTCCAGCTCGCCCTCGTCGTCTTCGCGACGCTGCCCGTCCTCGCCGTCGGCACGTACTTCTTCCGCCGCTCCAGCGTGAAGGCCTACGAACTGGCCCGTGACCGGATCAGCGTCGTCAACGCCGACCTCCAGGAGTCGGTCTCCGGGCTGCGGATCGTCCAGGCGTTCCGGCGCGAGGGCGCGGGAGCGGCCCGGTTCGCGGAGCGCAGCGACTCCTACCGCGAGGCCCGCGTCCGCGGACAGTGGCTGATCTCGATCTACTTCCCCTTCGTCACCCTGCTGTCCTCCGTCGCCGCCGCGGCCGTCATGATCGTCGGCGCGAACCGCATCGAGGCCGGCTCCCTTACCACCGGCGCGCTCGTCGCGTACCTCCTCTACATCGACCTCTTCTTCGCCCCCGTACAGCAGCTGTCGCAGGTCTTCGACGGCTACCAGCAGGCCGCCGTCTCGCTGAAGCGGATGCAGGAACTCCTCCAGGAGCCGACGTCGACCGCCGCCGCCGACCGTCCCCGGGACGTGCCGTCGCTGCGCGGAGAGATCGCCTTCGAGGACGTCTCCTTCGCCTACGGCAAGGAAGAGGCCGCCCTCACCGGGATCGACCTGCGCATCCCGGCCGGTCAGACGGTCGCCTTCGTCGGCGAGACGGGCGCGGGCAAGTCGACGCTGGTCAAGCTGGTCGCGCGGTTCTACGACCCGACGGGCGGCCGGGTCACGGCCGACGGCACCGACCTGCGGGACCTGGACCTCACCGCCTACCGCCACCGGCTCGGCGTCGTGCCGCAGGAGGCGTACCTCTTCCCGGGGACCGTCCGCGACGCCATCGCGTACGGCCGCCCCGACGCGACCGACGCCGAGGTCGAGGCGGCCGCCCGCGCGGTCGGCGCCCACGACATGATCGCGACCCTGGACGGCGGCTACCTCCACGAGGTCGCCGAGCGCGGACGCAACCTCTCCGCGGGCCAGCGCCAGCTGATCGCACTGGCCCGCGCGGAGCTCGTCGACCCGGACGTCCTGCTCCTCGACGAGGCGACGGCCGCGCTCGACCTGGCGACCGAGGCCCAGGTCAACCAGGCCACCGACCGCCTCGCGGGCCGCCGCACGACCCTGGTCGTCGCCCACCGCCTCACCACCGCCGCCCGCGCGGACCGCGTGATCGTCATGGACGGCGGCCGGGTCGCGGAGGACGGCACCCACGACGAGCTGCTGGCCTTGGGCGGCCGGTACGCGGCGCTGTGGCGGACCTTCATCGGCGAGGAGGAGCCCGAGAGGGTCTGAGCGCGCGGAAGGCAACCGCGGAGGCCTCCTCTGCGTCGTACGCATGTACGGCACCGAGGCGGGAGGGGAAGCGCATGTTCCGTGGGGCGACAGGCAGAGCACACCGTACGAGGCTGCTCGCGTATCTCCTGGCGACGCTGCTCACCGCCGGCGCGCTCGCCCTGGCGGGCCCCGGCACCGCGTCCGCCGCCGCCCTCTCCCTCTGCGGCGGGCGCCCCACCAAGACGATCCCCTTCGCCACCGGCGAGCTGCGCCTCTACAAGAGCCGTCAGTACGTGTGCGCCCTCACCGTCGCCAAGAGCCCCGGCCCGCGCCGCGCGATGTCGGTCTCGCTCCAGCCCAGGGGCGGCCGCGCGGCCGTCAGCAGCGGCCGCTTCACCCGCCAGGCGGGCCCCGTCACCGTCCACGCCCTCAACCGCTGCGTCCGCGCCTCGGGGACCGTCGCCGGCCGGAGCGGATCCACCGGCTGGATCCTGTGCTGATACAGAGGAAAGGGTCAAGAGGGTCTGGCGGTACGTCTGTTGCCCCCGCTAGGTTCGCGACACCGTTGTGAACCAAGGGGAGGGTGAATGCGTAAGTCGCTCGGATGGCTGCTGTCGCTCACGGTGCTCATAGGCACCGTCGGTGCGACCGGCGCGGCTACCGCCGCGGAGCCGGCCATCGGCACCACCGGCGGGACGACCGCCGGCCGTACGTCCGCCACCGCGGACGGCGCGGGCCGTCTGCACAGCGCCGACGAATCGTACGGCGCGGACATCAAGTACCGCGTCCTGGCCATCCCCGGGATGAGCCTGATCGAGGAGAAGCCGTACGCCGGCTACCGCTACTTCGTCCTGGAGTACACCCAGCCGGTCGACCACCGACGGCCCTGGGCGGGCACGTTCAAGCAGCGGCTCTCCCTCCTCCACAAGGACACGAGCCGCCCCACCGTCTTCCACACCAGCGGCTACGGCCTGAGCACCACCCCGAGCCGGCGCGAGCCCACCCGCATCATCGACGGCAACCAGGTCTCCATGGAGTACCGGTACTTCACGCCGTCCCGCCCGCAGCCCGCCGACTGGTCCAAGCTGGACATCTGGCAGGCCGCGAGCGACCAGCACCGCATCTTCACCGCCCTGAAGCGGATCTACGACCGGAAGTGGCTCTCCACCGGCGCCTCGAAGGGCGGCATGACGGCCACCTACTACGAGCGCTTCTACCCGCGCGACATGGACGGCGTCGTCGCCTACGTGGCCCCCAACGACGTGGTCGACAAGGAGGACTCGGCGTACGACCGGTTCTTCGAGACCGTCGGCACGAAGGAGTGCCGCGACCGCCTCAACGCCGTCCAGCGCGAGGCACTCGTCCGCCGCGCCCCGCTCCAGGCGAAGTACCGGGCCTGGGCCGAGTCCGAGGGTGCCACCTTCACCACCGTCGGCTCGCTGGACCGGGCGTACGAGGCCGTCGTCCTCGACTTCGTCTGGGGCTTCTGGCAGTACTACGGCGAGGACGTCTGCGGGTCCGTCCCGGACGCGCGCACGGCGAGCGACGACGAGATCTACGAGACGATCGACGCCTACTCCGGCTGGTCCTTCTACACCGACCAGGGCCTGGAGCCGTACACCCCGTACTACTACCAGGCGGCGACGGAACTCGGCTCGCCCTCCATCCGGCAGCCGCACCTCAAGGGCCTCTCGCGCTACGGGTACCAGCCCGCCCGGAACTTCGTGCCGCGTGAGATCCCGACGACCTTCAAGCCGTGGGTCATGCGGGACGTCGACGACTGGGTGCGCAAGAACGCCCAGCACATGATGTTCGTGTACGGCGGCAACGACCCCTGGGGCTCCGAGCGGTTCCGCCTCGGCAAGGGCGCCCGGGACAGCTACGTCCTCACCGCCCCCGGCGCGAACCACGGGGCGAACATCGACGGGCTCGTGGAGGACGAGCGGGCCAAGGCCACGGCCCGCATCCTCACCTGGGCCGGGGTCGACGCCCCCTCGGCGCAGGCCGCGCGGCCGCTGGCCCGCTTCGACGCGCGGCTCGACAAGCCGGCCGACGAGGAGCTGAACCGGGAGCACGGTCTGCGTCCGTGACGCGGACGACGGGCCGCGCCCGGGGTTCCAGGACCCCGGGCGCGGCCCGTCGCCGTTCCCGCGCCGTTCCCGCGCCGTGCGGCGCCGGCCTGCGCCTGCGCCTGCGTGTGCTGTCGGGCGCTGTCGGGCGCGGTCCTGCCTCAGCGGTACGTCAGGCCGTGGCCGACCGGGTACAGCTCCCGCGCCGGATCGTCCGCCCGCTGTACGGGGACGGGCAGCCGGCCCCTCGGGCGCGCCGCGCCCGCGATGACCCGCACCGCGGCCCGCAGTTCGACGTCGGTCCAGGAGTAGGCGGCGACGGTCGCCCGCTGCCCCGTCAGCTGGGCGATGTCGTACGGATTGCGGATCGCGACCGTCACGACCGGCACACCGGTCGCCACCAGCCGGGCGACGAGCGTCCGTTGCGGGCTGGTCCCCGTCACGTTGTACGTGCCGACGACGACAACGTCCTTGCCCGCGGCCGCGGCCACCGCCTCCTCGATCTTCGCCGCGGTCGGGGTGATCCCGGTGGACAGCGCCGTCGCCGTGAAGCCCAGCTCGGTGAAGGCCCGGGCCAGGGTCGAGGTCGGGGGCCCCGTCGTCCCGGACGGCGAGGCCGGGTCGGCGCCGACGACCAGGACGTTTCCGTGGCCGCGCCGGCTGATCGGCAGGAAGGCGCCCTCGTTGAGGAGCAGGGTGGTGGTCTCCTCGGCGATCCGGTCCGCGCGCGCAAGATGGGCGGGGGTGCCGACCGTGCGGTCCACGCCGGCGCGGTCGACGTACGGCTGCCGGAACAGGCCCAGCTTCGCCTTGAGGCGCAGAATCCGCAGGATCGATTCATCGAGCCGGGCCTCGGTCAGCTCGCCGTCCTTGACGGCCTGGAGGACGGCGTTCCACGCGATGTCCAGCTTCGGCGGGTTGAGCAGCTGGTCGACTCCGGCCTTCAGCGCGAGGACGGGCACGCGCGCGTCGCCGTACTTCGTCCGGACACCCTCCATGCCGAGCGAGTCCGTCACCACCACCCCGTCGTAACCGAGCTGCTCGCGCAGGATGCCGGTCAGGATGGGGCGGGAGAGGGTCGCCGGGTCCTCGCTCGGGTCGAGCGCGGGCACCACGATGTGCGCGGTCATGATCGAGTCGATCCCGGCGGCGATCGCCGAGCGGAACGGCGGGGCGTCCAGCTCGGCCCACTGCTCCCGGGTGTGCGTGATGGTCGGCAGGCCGTAGTGGCTGTCCACGGCGGTGTCGCCGTGGCCGGGGAAGTGCTTCGAGGTGGCCGCCACCCCGGCCCCCTGGTAGCCCTTGACCTGGGCGGCGACGAGCCCGGCGACGGCCTGCGGGTCCGATCCGAAGGAGCGCACGCCGATGACCGGGTTGGCCGGGTTGACGTTGACGTCCGCCACCGGCGCGTAGTTCTGCCGGATGCCGACGGCGGCCAGCTCGGCGCCCGCGATCCGGGCGGCCTCGCGGGCATCGGAGCGGGAGCCTCCGGCGCCGAGTGCCATCGCCCCCGGGACCAGGGTGGCGGGCCGGCCGACCCGGCAGACGATGCCGTGCTCCTGGTCGGTGGAGATGAGCAGCGGAAGGGGCGTCGGCTGGGCGAGACCGGCCTTCTGGATGCCGTTGGAGAGCTCGGCGATCTGGTGCGGGTCCCGGGTGTTGTGGGCCCACGTGAAGTAGATGACGCCGCCGACGTGGTACTTCTCCACCAGCTCGGCGGCGGTGCGGACGCCGATCTCCTGGAGGTTGGCGTCGATGTCGGCCTGGTCGGGGGCGGTGGCGGAGTGGCCGTACACCCGCATGACGAAGAGCTGGCCGACCTTCTCCTCCAGCGACATGCGGGAGATGAGCCGTCGAAGACCGCGGTCGTGGTCCCGGTCCCGGTCGCGGTCGTCCGTCCCGGCGTGGGCGGGCGGTCCGGTCACTCCGGTGACGGCGGCGGCCGCGGCGGCGGCGGTGACGGTGAGGAGGGTGCGTCTGGAGGTGGCGCGGTGGTGCACTGATGCTCCTTCCGGCCGTGCAAGTTGAAGGAAACTTCCAAGGAGTCACGGATAGCCCGAAAGTAACTGCCAGGTCAAGCATCTACGCAGGATCCGCGTGGTGGCCGGGCCCTGCTGAGCGCACGTCAGCCGACGGCGAGGCGGGCGGTGGCGCCGGTCCGGGCGCGGGTGGCATGCCGGTCAGCCGGCTTCGGCGGCGCCGGGCGGGGGCGTGGCGTGGCGGTTCCGCCTGGCGCCGGGAGTCTTCAGCCGGGCGGTCGCTCAGCCGGGCGGTCGGTCAGCCGGCTTCGGCGGCGCCGGGCGGGGGCGTGGCGTGGCGGTTCCGCCTGGCGCCGGGAGTCTTCAGCCGGGCGGTCGCTCAGCCGGGCGGTCGGTCAGCCGGCTTCGGCGGCGCCGGGCGGGGGCGTGACGTGGCGGTTCCGCCTGGCGCCGGGAGTCTTCAGCCGGGCGGTCGCTCAGCCGGGCGGTCGCTCAGCCGGGCGGTCGGTCAGCCGGCTTCGGCGGCGCCGGGTGCCGACACCGTGGGCCACAGCTCCTGGAGGGTGCGGACGGTCTCCGTGATCGCCGGGCGGCGGGCCACGCCCGCCCGCCACAGCGCCCGCAGCCACCGGGTCGGCACCGGGTCGAGCCGCACCGGGGTCACCTCCGGCGGCAACGCCCCACGGCCCAGGCGCGGCACGAGCGCGATCCCGAGACCGGCCGCGACGAGGGCGACCTGGGTGTGGTTCTCCTCCGCCTGGTGGACGATGCGCGGCTCGTACCCGGTCGCCCGCAGCGTCCGCGTCAGCCAGTCGTGGCACACCGTCCCCGGCGGCTGCGAGATCCACCGCTCCTCCGACAGCTCCTCCCGCCGCACCGACGCCCGCGACGCCAGCGGATGGTCGCGGGGTACGAGGATGTCGCACAGGTCGTCGCCGATCACGGCCTGCTCCACCCCCGGAGGGGTCGGCATCGGAGCGATGTCCCAGTCGTGCGCCACGGCGAGGTCGAGCACGCCCCGCGCCACCAGCTCGATGGAGAGGTGCGGGTCGACCTCGGTCAGCCGGGCGTCCAGGGACGGGTGCCGACGGGCCAGATCGGCGAGCACCCGGGGCATGAGGCCGCGAGCCGCGCTCGCGAAGCAGCCGATCGCGAGCCGCCCGGTCGGCAGCCCGCGCCGCTCCTCCAGACGTACCTCCGCCTCCTCGACGATCGACAGCAGCCGCTCCGCGGTCGAGGCGAGCCGGTGCGCCTCGTCGGTGAGGCGGACCCCGCGGCCCTGGCGTTCGAGCAGCGTGGTGCGGGTCTCCCGCTCCAGCTTGGCGATCTGCTGGGAGACGGCGGAGGGGGTGTAGCCGAGCGCGGCGGCGGCGGCCGCGACCGTCCCGTGGACGGCGACGGCGTGGAGGGCGCGCAGGCGTCCGAGATCCAGCACGGGAAACCCCTTCTCGGGAAGATGAAGCAACGCTTCATCTCATCATGCAGGAATCCGTGCTGGTGCTACACGGTCGCGGGCGGTGATGCTCGGTTCCATGCGCCCCGCACACATCGCCCTCGCCGCTCTCGTCGCCGCGGTCTGGGGAGTCAACTTCGTCGTCATCGAGATCGGCCTCGACCATTTCCCGCCCCTGCTCTTCTCCGCCCTCCGCTTCGTCGCCGCCGCCCTGCCCGCGGTCTTCCTCGTCGGCCGCCCCACGGTGGCCTGGAAGTGGATCGTGGCCGTCGGTCTCGTGCTGGGCGTCGCCAAGTTCGGCCTGCTCTTCACCGGGATGGACCTCGGCGCCCCCGCCGGGCTCTCCTCCCTGGTCCTCCAGGTCCAGGCGGTCTTCACGGCCCTGTTCGCCTTCGTCGCGCTCGGCGAACGGCCGGGCCCGCTCAAGCTCGTCGGCATGGCGGTCGCGCTGGCGGGCATCGGGGTCGCGGCGGTCGACGAGGGTGCCTCGGGTCCGCTCGCCGGTTTCGCGCTCTGTGTCGCGGCGGCGGCCTGCTGGGGCGTCTCCAACGTCCTGACCCGCAAGGCGTCCCCGCCCGACGCCCTCAACTTCATGGTGTGGGTGAGTACCGTCCCCGTCCTGCCGCTCCTCGCCCTCTCCCTCGTACTCGAAGGGCCCCGGCGGGACCTCGACGCGCTCGCGGCGCTGGACTGGACCGGCGTCGGCGCCATCGTCTACGTCGCCTGGGTGACCACGATCTTCGGCTTCGGCGCCTGGGGCCTGCTCCTGCGCCGCTACCCCGCCTCGTCCGTGGCCCCCTTCTCGCTCCTCGTGCCGGTCTTCGGCATGTCCTCGGCGGCCCTGATCCTGGGCGAGAGCGTCAGCGCGCTGCGCTGGTGCGCGGCGGCGCTGCTGGTCGGGGGAGTGGCGCTGACCTCGTACGGGCGGCGGCCCGGACGTGAGCATGGCGAGACGACCGCTAGGGTGCTGGTTCCGACGAGCAAGGGGGAACCGGCGCCATGACGTCTCCGTATCCGCATGCGCAACAGCAACCGCAGCAGCCCGCGCAGCAGTTCCCCCAGCAGGGTCCGCCTCCGCCGGCGCATCCGTCGCCTCATGCGCCGCAGGGACAGCCGCAGCCGGGCGGGTACGGGCAGCCGCAGCCGGGCGGGTACGGGCAGCCGCAGGGGCAGTGGCAGCCGGGCGCATACGGACAGCCGCAGCCCCAACCGGGCGGATACGGCCCTGTGCAGGGGCCGCCGCCGCAACCGTACGGATTCCCCGGCCAGTCGGGGCCGACCGGGCCGCCGACGACCGGCTGCGAGGTCTGCGGGGCGCAGCCCGCCGCCGCCGTGACCGTCCGCGCCCACCAGGGCATGGTCGTCATCATGCGCACGGTCACGCGGCGCGGCGTCTTCTGCCGTACGTGCGGGCTCGCCCGCTACCGGCAGATGACCTCCGACACCCTGATCACCGGTTGGTGGGGCCTCTTCTCCCTCTTCGTCACGCCGTTCGTGGTCCTGGCGAACGTCCTCGGCGCCCGAGCCGCCCTGCTCAGGCTGCCCGAGCCGTACGGCGCCGTCCGGCAGCCCCTCGACCCGGGCAGGCGCGTCCTGCGCCGCGGCCCCGCGATGCTGATCCTCACTCCGATCGCGCTGGTCGCCCTGGCGATCCCGACGCTGGTGGTCGTGGGCCTGCTCTCGGGCGGCGGAGAACCCGTCGCGCTGTCGGTGGGCGATTGCGTACGCAACGAAGCCGAGTGGCCCGAACAGCAGCTGGAGAAGGTGGGCTGCGGGTCCCCGCTGGCGGAGTACCGGGTGGTGGACAAGGCGTCCTGCGGCCCCAGCGACTACCTGCTGCACGCGGAGTACGTGATCGACTCCCCGAAGCCGGGCTCCTGCGTCACCCCCGTCTAGGCGGGTTCCGCCCGACGCCGGACCACGTCCGCGCCGCCCCTCCACCCGCATCGACCCGAAGGCCCTCCGCATGTCCCTCGATCTCGTGCCGGTCGACCGCGAACCCGCGCCCGGAACCGTCCTCCTGAGCGGCATCCCCGGCAGCGGCAAGTCGACGGTCGCCGCCGCCCTGGCGGCGCGCTTCGCGCGATCCGCCCACATCGAGGTCGACGAGCTCCAGACGCTCATCGTGAAGGGCGGCCAATGGCCCACCCCCGAACACGACCCCGAGGCGGACCGTCAGATCTTCCTCCGCGCCCGCAACGCCTGCCTGCTGGCGGACAGCTTCAGGACGGCCGGCTTCGTCCCGGTCATCGACGACGTCGTCGTGCGCCGCACCCACCTCGACTTCTACCGCGCCACCGTGGGAGCGGGCCCGCTGCACGTCGTCTTCCTCGCTCCGGGCCCCGAGGTCGCCCGGCAGCGCAACAACGCCCGGGACAAGCGCCTGACGACGGACTGGGCCTTCCTGGACGAGGCGATGCGGACCGAACTGTCGGCCGAGGGCACGTGGATCGACACCGCCGCCCTCTCGGCGGACCAGACGGTCGACGCGGTCCTGGACACGCTCCCGGCGACGTTCGCGACGTACTCGGCGTAGCCGCACCGAGGTCGTCGGCCGGGCGACCGGCGGCCTCGGCCGCGGCCCGGACGGGCCCGGGAGGGGGCGCACCGGCAGAAGGGAGTCGCGGCCCACGAACGCGGCGGCCTCACCGGACCTCGAGCGACCACCGGCGGCCCGTCAGGTGCGCGGCGGGGCCGTCGAGTCGCGGACCATCAGCTCCGCCGCGATTCTCGCGATGCCGCCCGGAGGGGTCGACTCCGTCCCCATGGCCAGGCGCCCCGCCCGGGCGCCCGCCTCGTGCAGCGGCAGCCGTACGGTCGTCAGCGCGGGCACCGCGTCGAGCGAGAAGGGCAGGTCGTCGAAGCCCGCCACCGACACGTCGCCCGGGATGCTCGACCCCCGGTCCCGCAGCGCCGCGCACGCGCCCAGCGCCACCGTGTCGTTCGCCGCGACGACCGCCGTGAGCGTCGGATCCCGGCGCAGCAGCTCCAGGGTCGCGTCATACCCGGAACGCCGGTCGTACGAACCGTGGACCGTGGGCCCCTCCGCCACCTCCGCCGCGGCCATCGCCTCCCGGTGCCCCTCCAGCCGGTCCCGGGTCGTCGTCCGGTCCGCCGGCCCCGCGACGTAACCGATCCGCCGGTGGCCGAGCGCGAGCAGGTGCTCGGCCAGCCGCCGCGCCCCCGCGCGGTTGTCGAAGGTCAGCGCCGCCACGCTCGCGTCCCCCGCCACCGGGGGCCGCCCGCACAGCACGACCCGGGTCCCCGCGTCCGCCAGCTTGGCCAGCTTCGCCGCCACCGCCGCCATGTGCTCGGGCACCTCCAGCGAGCCGCCGGTCAGGATGACGGCCGCGGCCCGCTGCCGCTGCAGCAGCGTGAGATAGGTCAGTTCGCGCTCCGGGGAGCCGCCCGTGTTGCAGACGACGGCCAGCTTCTCGCCGCCGCCCCGCCCCGACGCGCCCTCCCCGATCGCGCTCTGCGCCGCGCCCGCCATGATCCCGAAGAAGGGGTCGGCGATGTCGTTGACGAGGATGCCGACGAGGTCGGAGGTGGCGGCGGCGAGGGAGCTCGCCGGCCCGTTCAGGACGTAGTCCAGCTCGTCCACCGCCCGCAGCACCCGCTCCCGGGTCGACGCGGCGACCGGGTAGTTGCCGTTCAGGACGCGGGAGACGGTCGCGGGGGACACCTGGGCCCGCGCGGCAACATCCGCGAGCGTGACGGTCATCGCGTACCTCCGAGGTGACGTGGGCCGACCCCTTGTCCGGCGTGATGTCGGCAGGCTAGCGTCATCTCCAGTAGAAAGCGCTTTCTATCGCGCTGATCCATTCTGGTGTGGAGGGGAATCTTCGTGACACGCAGGACAGTCCGGATCGCCATGAACGGCGTCACCGGCCGGATGGGCTATCGCCAGCACCTCGTCCGCTCGATCCTCGCCCTGCGCGAGCAGGGCGGCATCGACCTCGGCAACGGCGAGACCCTCTGGCCCGAGCCCGTGCTCGTCGGCCGCCGCGAGCACGCCCTGCGCGCCCTCGCCGAGCGCCACGGCCTCACCGAGTGGTCCACCGACCTCGACGGCGTGCTCGCCGACGACTCCGTCGACCTCTACTTCGACGCCCAGGTCACCTCGGCGCGGGTCGAGGCGATCAAGAAGGCGATCGCCGCGGGCAAGCACGTCTACACCGAGAAGCCCACGGCGACGGACGTCGAAGGCGCGCTGGAACTCGCCCGCCTCGCCCGGGACGCGGGCGTCCGGCACGGGGTCGTCCAGGACAAGATCTTCCTCCCCGGCCTGCTGAAGCTGAAGCGGCTCATCGACGGCGGGTTCTTCGGCGAGATCCTGTCCGTGCGCGGCGAGTTCGGCTACTGGGTCTTCGAGGGCGACTGGCAGGAGGCCCAGCGCCCGAGCTGGAACTACCGCGCGCAGGACGGCGGCGGCATCGTCGTCGACATGTTCCCGCACTGGGAGTACGTCCTGCACGAGCTGTTCGGCCGGGTCACGAGCGTCACCGCGCACGTCGCCACCCACGTCCCGCGGCGCTGGGACGAGCGCGGCAAGCCGTACGAGGCGACCGCCGACGACGCGGCCTACGGCATCTTCCAGCTGGAGGGCGGCGCGGTCGCCCAGATCAACTCCTCCTGGACGGTCCGCGTCAACCGCGACGAGCTGGTCGAGTTCCAGGTCGACGGCACGCACGGCTCGGCCGTCGCCGGCCTGCGCAACTGCCGCGTCCAGCACCGCTCGGCCACCCCTAAGCCGGTGTGGAACCCCGACATCCCCGTCACCGAGTCCTTCCGCGACCAGTGGCAGGAGGTCCCGGACAACGCCGAGTTCGACAACGGCTTCAAGGCGCAGTGGGAGCTGTTCCTGCGGCACGTGGCGCTGGGGGAGCCGTACCACTGGGACCTGCTGGCGGGTGCCCGTGGCGTGCAGCTCGCGGAGCTGGGCCTGCGCTCGGCGGCCGAGGGCCGCCGCCTGGACGTCCCGGAGATCACGCTGTGATCCGCCTGCCCCAGGCGGACGGAGGCGTACGGGAGTACACCCCGCGCCCCGCGCCCGCGCCCGCACCCGCGGCCCCGGACTCGGCCGCCGGAGCCGGGCTCGCCGGAGCCGGCGCCCTGACCTCCCGCACCGTCTTCTCCGCGGCGCACGTCGTCGCCGATCCGTACGCCGACACCAGCCCCGACTCGGCCGCCGCCGTCGACTGGGACGCCACCCTCGCCTTCCGCCGCCACCTGTGGTCGCACGGTCTGGGCGTGGCGGAGGCGATGGACACCGCCCAGCGCGGGATGGGCCTGGACTGGTCCGGCGCCGCCCAGCTGATCCGCCGCTCGGCGGCCGAGGCCAGGGCCGTCGGCGGGCGCATCGCCTGCGGCGTCGGCACCGACCAGCTCACCGGCCCGGCGGCCGGCCTCGCGACGGTCCGCGCGGCGTACGAGGAGCAGCTCGCCCTCGTCGAGGAGACCGGGTCGCAGGCCATCCTGATGGCCTCGCGCGCCCTCGCGGCCGCCGCCGCGTCCCCGGACGACTACCTGGAGACGTACGCGCACCTCCTGCGCCAGGCGTCCGAGCCGGTGATCCTGCACTGGCTCGGCCCGATGTTCGACCCGGCGCTCGACGGCTACTGGGGCTCGGCCGACCTCGACACCGCGACCGATACCTTCCTGGAGGTCATCGCGGCCCACCCGGACAAGGTCGACGGCATCAAGGTCTCCCTTCTCGACGCCCAGCGCGAGATCGACCTGCGCCGCCGCCTCCCGGAGGGCGTCCGCTGCTACACGGGCGACGACTTCAACTACCCGGAGCTGATCGCCGGGGACGAGGAGGGGTTCAGCCACGCCCTGCTCGGCATCTTCGACCCGCTGGGCCCGATGGCGGCTCGGGCCGTACGGGTCCTGGACACCGGGGACGTCAAGGGATTCCGCGAGATCCTCGACCCGACGGTCGAACTCTCCCGGCACCTCTTCCAGACCCCGACCCGCTTCTACAAGACGGGTGTGGTCCTGCTCGCCTGGCTCGCGGGCCACCAGGACCACTTCACCATGGTCGGCGGCCTGCAGTCGGCCCGTTCCCTCCCTCACCTCGCCCGTGCCTACGAACTGGCGGACGGCCTCGGCCTGTTCCCCGACCCGGAACGCGCGGAGTCCCGCATGAGGTCCCTGCTCACGGTCCACGGAGTCCCGCGGTGAACCCTCTCGCCCGCTTCAGCATCAACCAGATGACCGTGAAGCAGCTGTCCCTGCCCGAGCTGGTCGACCAGTGCGTACGGCTCGGCATCCCGGGCGTCGGGCTGTGGCGCGAGCCCGTGCACGCGTACGGTCTGGAGGCCACGGCCAAGCTCGTACGGGACGCCGGACTCGCCGTCACCACCCTGTGCCGGGGCGGTTTCTTCACCACCGCCGACTCGCTGGACGACAACCGCGCCGCGATCGACGAGGCGGCGGCCCTCGGCACGGACACCCTCGTCCTGGTCTCGGGCGGCCTCCCCCCGGGCAGCCGCGACCTGGCCGCCGCCCGGGCCCGGATCGGCGACGCGATCGCCGAACTCGCCCCGTACGCGGGGGAGCGGGGCGTCCGCCTCGCCATCGAACCCCTGCACCCGATGTTCGCGTCGGACCGCTGCGCGGTCTCCACCCTGGACCAGGCGCTGGAGATCGCCGAGCGCTTCCCGGCGGAGCAGGTCGGGGTGACCGTCGACACGTACCACATCTGGTGGGACGACCGCGCCCCGGCGGCGGTGGCCCGCGCGGGCGCGGCGGGCCGCATCCACACCTTCCAGCTCGCCGACTGGACGACCCCCCTCCCCGAGGGCGTCCTCAACGGCCGGGGCCAGCTGGGCGACGGCTCCATCGACCTGAGGGCCTGGTGGGACCGGGTGGACGAGGCCGGCTACACCGGCCCGGTCGAGGTGGAGCTCTTCAACGACGCGCTGTGGGCGCGGGACGGCGTGGAGGTCCTGGAGGAGACGGCGAGGAGGTTCCTGGCGGTCTGACCCGGCGAACACCCCAAGGCGGACCGAGGACCGGACCGGGGCACATGTGCGGGTGCCCCGGCCCACGCGGCTGAACCCCTTGGTCCGCTCGACCGAGTCCCCCCGGGCGGTGGAGCCTCAGTCGAGCCAGTCCAGCGGGTCCTCCGAAGCGGTGTTGCCCTCCAGGAGCGTTGTGAAGGAGACCGGCAGCCCGAGGGCGGCGAGGCGGTCGGCGGACCGGGGCGAGAGCGTCAGCCGCTCGTCCGCCGGCACCGTGCCCGCGATCGACACCTGGGCGAGGCATCCGCCGGCGGACAGCGCCTTGATCGCGTCGAGGAGCGGCCTGACCTGGGAGGTCAGCGCCTCGACCTGCTCGTCCGGATCGGGGGAGAAGCGCTCGTCGAGGGTGTAGGCCCCCCAGCCCGGCCCCTGATGGACCGACGCGCCGGTCTGCTGCTCGGCGAGCCGGGTGAGGCCGAGGGAGCGGTCGACGACCGAGGGGTCCAGACCGCTGCCGGTGAGGGCCAGGGAGGTGGTGATCGAGGTCCACATGGCGCTCACCGTTCGCTCGTGCTGGGGGCGAGGATCAGCGGAACACCGAGGCGGGCCACTCGGCGCATCTGCTCGGGGGTGAGAGGGATCTGCGAGTCGTTGTTCACATATCCCCTGATGGTGAGCGTCACGGAGATTCCGCGTGCCAGGAGTTCGCCCACGGCGCCGGAGTGCGGTTCTACTGCCGTCAGGATGGTGTCGAGCTGTTCCGAGAACACCCGCGTGGAGCGCTCGTCGCACTGCAGTCGCCACTCCCCGTCGACATCGCCTGGTGGTCCCCACCGGCTGGGGCCCGGGTCCCTGGTGCCTGTCGGCTGGATGGTGAGCCTCCTGGTCACTTCGTCCGGGTCGAGCTCGGGACCCCTGACGACGAGAGACACATCGGGCAGCGCCCATGTGGCACCTTGCCGGTCATCCGCCTTCACTGTTCCGTCCGTTCCGCTTTCGTCGTCACTTGTCTTCATCGTGACGTGTCCTCGCGGCTCGTCGAGGCGCGGGCCCGGCCGTGGCTGACGTCATGGCCGGGTCGTGACCTGCTCGGCCACGGAGAAGTCGGTTTCGCAGTCCGGGCAGGTCGCGCTCCCGAAGACGAAGGTCAGCATGTGTGCGACGTCGTGTCGACCGTCGGTGAGCGCGATGTCGTGGAGACGTCGACCGAGGCCTTCCAGACCTGCGGGGCTCGTGGGCCGAAGCGGTCGCGTCTCGTTGTTGTCGTCCGGTGGCAGCGTGTAGTCCTCGCTGGTGCAGAAGAGCCCGCCTTCACCCAGAACGATGAACAGGTAGGTTTCACAACCGGGACAGGAGATTTCGAACTCCTCGTTACCGAGCCCCCAGGCCAGGTCCTCGCTCCACCCCGCGACGCCCTCGAAGCCGAGCATGGACTCCAGGAGATCGATGTACTCGGCGCGGTGGGTCGCGGTCCGGAGATGGCGGTTCACCGATGCCAGCAGGGTCGCGATCTCCGCCGAATGCCGTACGCGGACGTCGCCGGCTCCATGCGGCTGCTCGGCGCCGGCCATGATGGCGCCTGCCAGATTGAGGGCGTTCACGGCTTGACGTCGGTCTTCGTCGTCAGCCATGTCGGCCAGCCAGGGCAGCGCCGCGAAGCTGGCCGAGTACACGCTGCCCTGATGGCAGAGTGCGGACCACAGGTCGTTCCAGAGCTCCGGCTCGGGGTCGGCCGCGATGCGTGCCAGCAGGGCGGGTATGTCTTCGGCGGAGCCGTAGGCGTGGCTGAGTTGCGGCCAATCTGTCATACCGGGGATCCCATCACACCTGCGTTTGTGAGAAACGACGAGTCGACCGCTCTGTCGGTGGCGGGCGATAGCCTCCCTGGTATCGGAGACGCAGGAAGCCAGGTGGGGCATGCCCGGTAGGGGAGTTGAGTCGCAGCAAGGCAGCCGCCAGGGTGTTTGTGAAGTGACCGGTGTGCTGGAGCGGATCACGTACGCCAACGAGGAGAGCGGGTACACCGTCGCCCGCGTCGACACCGGTCGCGGTGGCGGGGATCTGCTCACGGTCGTCGGCGCGCTGCTCGGGGCCCAGCCGGGCGAGTCGCTGCGGATGGAGGGGCGTTGGGGCTCGCACCCGCAGTACGGCAAGCAGTTCACGGTCGAGAACTACACGACCGTCCTGCCCGCCACCATCCAGGGCATACGCCGCTACCTCGGCTCCGGTCTCATCAAGGGCATCGGTCCGAGGATCGCCGAGCGGATCGTCGAGCACTTCGGCACCGACACCCTCGACGTCATCGAGCGGGAGCCGAAGAGGCTCATCGAGGTGCCCGGCCTCGGTCCCAAGCGGACGCGGCTGATCGGGGCGGCCTGGGAGGAGCAGAAGGCGATCAAGGAGGTGATGGTCTTCCTCCAGGGCGTCGGCGTCTCCACCTCCATCGCCGTGCGGATCTACAAGAAGTACGGGGACGCCTCGATCTCCGTCGTGCGCAACCAGCCCTACCGGCTCGCCGCCGACGTCTGGGGCATCGGCTTCCTGACCGCCGACAGGATCGCCCAGGCCGTCGGCATCCCGCACGACAGCCCGGACCGGGTCAAGGCGGGTCTGCAGTACGCGCTGTCGCAGTCCACGGACCAGGGGCACTGCTTCCTGCCCGAGGAGCAGTTGATCTCCGACGCGGTGAAGCTGCTCCAGGTCGACACCGGTCTGGTCATCGAGTGCCTCGCCGCGCTCGCGGCGGACCCCGAGGGGGTCGTGCGGGAGCCGGTGCCGGGCCCCGACGGGCAGCCGGTCACCGCCGTGTATCTGGTGCCGTTCCATCGCGCCGAGATCTCGTTGTCCGCCCAGATCGCCCGCCTCCTGCGTACGGACGAGGACCGGATGCCGGCCTTCCGGGACGTGGCGTGGGACAAGGCCCTGGCGTGGCTGGCCGACCGCACGGGGGCGTCCCTGGCGCCCGAGCAGGAGGAGGCCGTGCGGCTCGCGCTGACCCGCAAGGTGGCGGTGCTGACCGGCGGGCCGGGGTGCGGGAAGTCGTTCACCGTCCGGTCGATCGTGGAGCTGGCCCGCGCGAAGCGGGCCAAGGTGGTCCTTGCGGCGCCCACCGGCCGGGCCGCGAAGCGGCTGGCCGAACTGACCGGCGCCGAGGCCTCGACCGTCCACCGGCTCCTGGAGCTCAAGCCGGGCGGCGACGCGGCGTTCGACCGCGACCGCCCCCTGGACGCCGATCTGGTCGTGGTGGACGAGGCGTCCATGCTCGATCTGCTGCTGGCCAACAAGCTCGTGAAGGCCGTGGCACCCGGTGCGCACCTGCTGCTGGTGGGGGACGTGGACCAGCTGCCGTCGGTCGGCGCGGGGGAGGTCCTGGGTGATCTGCTGGCTCCGCACAGCCCGGTGCCGGCGGTCCGGCTGACCCGGATCTTCCGGCAGGCCCAGCAGTCGGGAGTGGTGACCAACGCCCACCGGATCAACGCCGGGCTTCCGCCCGTGACGAACGGCCTGCCGGACTTCTTCCTCTTCGTCGAGGACGAGACGGAGGACGCGGCGCGCGTGGCCGTCGAGGTGGCGGCGCGCCGCATTCCCGCGAAGTTCGGTCTCGATCCCCGCCGTGACGTGCAGGTTCTCGCCCCCATGCACCGCGGTCCTGCCGGGGCCGGCACGCTCAACGGCCTGCTGCAGCAGGCCGTCACCCCGGCCCGCCCGGACCTGCCCGAGAAGCGCTTCGGCGGCCGCGTCTTCCGGGTCGGGGACAAGGTCACCCAGATCCGCAACAACTACGAGAAGGGCGCCAACGGCGTCTTCAACGGCACGGTCGGCGTCGTGACCTCGCTCGACACCGTGGAGCAGCGCCTGACGGTGCGCACGGACGAGGACGAGGAGGTGCCGTACGACTTCGACGAGCTGGACGAGCTGGTCCACGCGTACGCCGTCACGATCCACCGTTCGCAGGGCAGCGAGTATCCGGCGGTGGTGATCCCTGTCACCACCAGCGCCTGGATGATGCTCCAGCGGAATCTGCTCTACACGGCCGTCACGAGGGCCAGGAAACTGGTGGTCCTGGTGGGCTCGCGCAAGGCGATCGGCCAGGCGGTGCGTACCGTTTCCGCAGGCAGGCGCTTCACCGGGCTCGCCCATCGGCTCGCCGGGTCGCCCGCCCCGCGTGCGTGACGCCGACGGGCCCAGCGCCGGGCCTCCGGTCGTGTGAAAGACCACCCCCGACTTCCCCAAGCGGGGCGAAGGGGGCAAGATGAGCAGGTTGGGCGGCACTGAGTGCCGCCGAACGGCCCAATGGTCGACCCCGAGTGCACTCTCCTGAGCCAAATGGGGGATGGTAGAGACAGTCAGGGCACCTCGAAGAAGAGGCACTACGTCGGTGAGGGATGACGTGAGCGACAACTCTGTAGTACTGCGGTACGCGGACGGTGAATACACCTACCCGGTGGTCGAGAGCACCGTCGGCGACAAGGGCTTCGACATCGGGAAGCTTCGAGCCCAGACCGGTCTGGTGACCCTGGACAGCGGATACGGCAACACCGCCGCCTATAAATCCGCGATCACCTACCTCGACGGTGAGCAGGGGATCCTGCGGTACCGCGGCTACCCCATCGAGCAGCTGGCCGAGCGCTCCACCTTCCTCGAGGTGGCGTACCTGCTGATCAACGGTGAGCTTCCCAAGGTCGACGAGCTCGCGACCTTCAAGAACGAGGTCACCCAGCACACGCTGCTGCACGAGGACGTCAAGCGCTTCTTCGACGGCTTCCCGCGTGACGCGCACCCGATGGCGATGCTGTCCTCGGTGGTCTCGGCGCTGTCCACGTTCTACCAGGACAGCCACAACCCGTTCGACGAGAAGCAGCGCCACCTCTCCACGATCCGGCTGCTCGCCAAGCTGCCGACGATCGCGGCGTACGCGTACAAGAAGTCGATCGGCCACCCCTTCGTCTACCCGCGCAACGACCTCGGGTACGTCGAGAACTTCCTGCGCATGACCTTCTCGGTCCCGGCCCAGGAGTACGAGCTGGACCCGGTCGTGGTCTCCGCGCTCGACAAGCTGCTGATCCTGCACGCGGACCACGAGCAGAACTGCTCGACCTCCACCGTGCGGCTGGTCGGCTCCTCGCAGGCGAACATGTTCGCCTCGATCTCCGCCGGCATCTCGGCCCTGTGGGGCCCCCTGCACGGTGGCGCCAACCAGTCGGTCCTGGAGATGCTCGAGGGCATCCAGGCCAACGGTGGCGATGTCGACTCCTTCATCAACAAGGTGAAGAACAAGGAGGACGGCGTCCGCCTGATGGGCTTCGGCCACCGGGTGTACAAGTCCTTCGACCCGCGCGCCAAGATCATCAAGGCGGCGGCGCACGACGTCCTCTCGGCCCTCGGCAAGTCCGACGAGCTGCTGGACATCGCGCTCAAGCTGGAGGAGCACGCGCTCTCCGACGACTACTTCGTCTCGCGCAACCTCTACCCCAACGTGGACTTCTACACGGGTCTGATCTACCGCGCGATGGGCTTCCCGACCGAGATGTTCACCGTGCTCTTCGCGCTCGGCCGCCTTCCGGGCTGGATCGCCCAGTGGCACGAGATGATCAAGGAGCCGGGATCCCGCATCGGCCGCCCGCGTCAGATCTACACCGGCGAGGTCCTGCGCGACTTCGTCCCCGTCGAGGGCCGCTGACCTCAGGGACACCGCCGAGAGGGCCGGGGGCCATGGCTTCCGGCCCCCGGCCCGGCCTTCGGGCCGCCGAAGGAAAAGCGCCCCGCCACCGATCCCCCCACGGGTCGGTGCGCGGGGCGCTTTCCATATCCCCGGTGCGGATTCCCCCCACGGGATCCGGGCCGGGCGTCTGCCGGTTCGACAGAAGCTACGCGGGTCTGCGCGGTCTGCCGGGGTACGTACGGGAGGGCCGCTCAAAGCTCCCCGGTGCACGTGCCCCGGCCAACGCTTGCCTGGGACGTCCCCCAAGACATCCCATGAACGTCCCCCAAGACGTTCTCGGCATCGCCCACTTAGACTCGCGAACGGCCCGAATGGTTACCCCTAAATATCTGTGATCTAGGTCTCTTTGTGAAGGTCCTGTGCGGTCACGTGTAGGTGAATTCACGTGAACCTTCGGAGTCGGAGGCTGTTGGTGACGACGAAAACGGAGGAAAACGCCATCGCGAGGCCGGCGATCATGGGGTTGAGCAGCCCCGCGGCCGCCAGGGGCAGAGCCGCCACGTTGTAGCCGAAGGCCCAGACCAGGTTGCCCCTGATCGTGGCCAGGGTCCGCCGCGCGAGGCGGATGGCGTCCGCCGCGACCCGCAGGTCGCCACGGACCAGCGTCAGATCGGCGGCCTCGATGGCCGCGTCCGTGCCCGTGCCCAGGGCGAGGCCCAGATCGGCCACGGCGAGCGCGGCGGCGTCGTTCACCCCGTCGCCGACCATGGCGACCGTCCGGCCCTCGCTCTGCAGGCGGCGGATCACGTCGACCTTGTCCTGCGGCAGCACCTCGGCGTGGACCCGGTCCGCCGGAATCCCGACCTCCGCCGCCACCGTCTCGGCCACCGCGAGGCTGTCACCGGTCAGCAGGACCGGTGAGAGGCCCAGGGCGCGCAGCCGGGCCACCGCCTCGGCGCTGGTCGCCTTGACCTCGTCGGCGACCGTCAGGATCCCGCGGGCCCGGCCGTCCCAGGCGACGTGCACCACCCCGGGAGCCGTGGGTCCGGGCACCGCGATCCCCTCCGCCTCCAGGAGGGCGGCGCGGCCCACGAGGACCCGGTGGCCGTCGACCGAGCCGCGCACGCCGAGACCGGGGACGTTCTCGAACGCCTCCGGCACCGGCAGCCCGGCCGTCGTCAGCGCCGGCCGGCCGGCGGCGCCTGCCGCGACGGCCCGGGCGACCGGATGCTCGGAGGCGTGCTCGACGGCGCCCGCGAGGCGCAGCAGCTCGGTCTCGTCCTCCCCCTCGTACGCGTACACCTTGCTCAGCGTCATCCGGCCGGTGGTGACCGTGCCGGTCTTGTCCAGGACGACGGTGTCGACGCGGCGGGTGGACTCCAGGACCTCCGGGCCCTTGATGAGGATGCCGAGCTGCGCCCCGCGGCCGGTGCCGACCATCAGGGCGGTCGGGGTGGCGAGGCCCAGGGCGCAGGGGCAGGCGATGATCAGGACGGCGACCGCCGCCGTGAAGGCCGCCGTGGTGTCACCGGTCGCCCCCAGCCAGCCGGCCAGGGTGCCGACCGCGATGAGCAGCACCACGGGCACGAAGACGGCGGAGATCCGGTCGGCCAGACGCTGGACCTGAGCCTTGCCGTTCTGCGCGTCCTCCACCAGCTTCGCCATCCGGGCCAGCTGGGTGTCCGCGCCGACCCGCGTGGCCTCGACGACCAGCCGGCCCGAGGTGTTGACGCAGCCGCCCGTCACGGCGTCCCCGGCCGTCACGTCGACCGGCAGGGACTCACCGGTGAGCAGGGAGGCGTCGACGGCGGAGACGCCGTCGGTGACGGTGCCGTCGGTGGCGATCTTCTCGCCGGGCCGTACGACGAATCGGTCGCCCACCCGCAGCGCGGCCACCGGGACGCGTACCTCCGCGCCGTCCCGCAGGAGGCTGACGTCCTTGGCTCCCAGCTCCATCAGCGCGCGGAGCGCGGAGCCGGCCTTCCGTTTGGCGCGGGCCTCCAGATGGCGGCCGAGCAGGATGAACGTGACGACTCCGGCCGCGACCTCCAGATAGATGGTGGCGGCCCCGTCGGTGCGGCCGGCGACGAGGTCGAAGCCGTGGCGCATGCCGGGCATGCCCGCGGTGCCGAGGAAGAGCGCCCAGAGCGACCAGCCGAAGGCGGCGAGCGTGCCGACCGAGACGAGGGTGTCCATGGTGGCGGCGCCGTGGCGGAGGTTGGTCCAGGCGGCCCGGTGGAAGGGGAGACCGCCCCAGACGACGACGGGGGCGGCGACGGTGAGCGACAGCCACTGCCAGTTGTCGAACTGGAGGGCCGGGATCATGGCGAGCAGGATCACCGGGGCGGCGAGGACCGCCGAGACGGTCAGACGCGTGCGTGACGCGGAGAGGTCGGGGTCCGTCGCGCTTGCACGGGGGGACGGCCCGGTCTCCGGGTCCGCCGTCGGCAGCGATGGCGGCTCGGGCCGGGGCGGCGGGGGTTCCTCGGCGCTGTAGCCGGTCTTCACGACCGTCGCGATCAGATCGGCGACGGCCACCTCGGCCGCGTGCTCGATCCGTGCCTTCTCCGTCGTGTAGTTGACGGTCGCGGTGACCCCGTCCATGCGGTTGAGCTTCTTCTCCACGCGGGCCGCGCAGGAGGCGCAGGTCATCCCGCCGATGGTCAGCTCGGTGCTGCGGAGGGCGGCGGTGGACGGACTGGCGGTGCTGGGAGGCATGCGCGTTTCCAAGGGGAGCAGGGCCGTACCGTTCTCACAGTACGGCCCTGCTCGGACATGCGGGGGCGGCCGGTGCGGTCGCGGGCCGGCGGTGGTGCGGTCGCGGGCCGGCGGCGGTGCGGTCGCGGGCCGGCGGTGGTGGGGCGTCGTACGGAAGGCGTCGGGAAGCCGTCGGAGGATCCGTACGGGAGGCCGGTGGCGCCGGGGCCCTCGGAGGCCGGTGGTGGGGTCTTCGCGTGCCCCTTCGCGGGGGTGGGGCCGGCGGTCAGGCCTGGCCGAGCAGTTCGTAGCCCGCCTCGTCGACGGCGGCGCGGACGGCGGCCTCGTCGAGCGGGGCCTCGGAGACCACGGTGACCTTGCCGGTCGCGGCGACGGCCGTGACGGAAGATACACCGGCGATCTCGGAGATCTCGCTGGAGACCGCGCCTTCGCAGTGGCCGCAGGTCATGCCCTTGACGTCGTAGACGGTGGTGACGGCGCCCGTGGGCGTCTCGGCGGCGCCGTCGTGACACGAGCCGGTCGACGAGCAGCAGCCGCTGGTGACCTGGGGGAGTTCGGTCTTCGTCTCGGCGGTCATGGCGTTCTCCTCTGCGAGCGTGGCGGTACTGGGCCGTACACGCGTCTACCTTATACCTACCCCTAGGGGGTATCGATTCCGCCTCGCGCTCCGCTGCCGGGCAAAGTGCCGCGGGGGCTGGTCAGGAGGTCGGCGCGGGGGCGGGCAGGCACGGCAGGTTCGCGTCGCCGATGACCGGGTCGAGATAGCGCAGCAGGACCCGCTTCAACTCGTCGATCACGGCGTCCCGCTCGGGGCCCTCGGGGGCGGCGAGGACCAGGGCGAGGCCGCCCTTGAAGATGGCGAAGGTCATGTCGGCGATCCGGGCGGCCTCCGCGGCCGGCAGGTCCGGGAGGTAGTAGCCGAGCAGGTCCCCGATCCGGGCGAGCAGCGAGGCGTGCAGGGCGTCGTGCTCCTCGGCGATGCGGCCGGGGATCTCCGAACCGTGCATCAGGGCGAGGAAGACCGGGTTCTGGCAGTTGAACTCGATCAGCGGGTCGACGACCGCGTCGAGCAGCTCGGGCAGGGGCAGCTCGAAGTTCTCCGGGGTGAACGCCTGGCCGTGCGCCTCGCGCATCTGGTGCAGCAGGCGGTCGCCGAGCTCGACGGCGATCGCCTCCTTGTTGGGGAAGTACTGGTAGAGCGTGCCGGGCGAGACGCTCGCCTCGCGGGCGATCGCGTTGGTGCTGGTCGCCGTGTAGCCGTTCGCGCAGAAGACGTTCGCGGCGGCCTGGAGGAGCTGCGCGATGCGGCGCTCGCCGCGTGCCTGGCGGCGGCGCGGCCTGGGTTCGCCGGACTCCTCGGACGTGCCGCTTCTCTGCGGGCTCTCGGACATGGCTGTCCCCAGCTTTCGTGGACCTGTTTGACAAATACGAGTGGTCGCTCGCATTCTTGGGAAACGCGAGCGATGACTCGTGTTTGCCAGTCTATGGCAAAGGGCGACCCATGCGGCCTGCCGGGAAGCGAGCGCATGGGTCACGGTGAAGGGGACACCGCGTCATGGCCGAAGTCAAGAAAGCAGCACCCGTCCGAGGCGGGGGGTGGACGCGGTTCGTCACGGCCCGGCCACGCCTATCCCTCCTGGCCGCCCTGGTGATCACCGCCCTCGCGGTCTTCGCGGGCAGCGGCGTCGCCGACCGGATGGGCAGCGGCGGCTGGGAGGACCCGGACGCCGAGTCCACGTATGCCACGGAGGTCCTGGAGCGGGAGTTCCCCGCGTCCCAGGCGAATGTGCTGCTGCTCCTCGACGCGGGCGCGGCAGGGGTCGACGCCCCCGCCGTCGCCGCGGAGGCCCGGAGGATGGACGAACGGCTCGACGCCGAGCCGGGCGTGAGCGGCGTCGGTTCCTATTGGAGGACCGGCTCCCCGGCCCTGCGCTCCGAGGACGGCCGCCAGGCGGTGATCGTCGCCCGCATCGACGGCGACGAGAAGGCGGCCGGCGAGATCCTCCAGCGGATCGCCCCCGAGTACCGGGGCGAGCGCGGCCCGGTCGAGGTGTCCGTGGGCGGGCCCCTGGCCGTGCGCCACGAGATGCAGTCCACCATCCAGGAGGACCTGCTGCGCGCCGAGTTGATCGCGCTGCCCGTGACGCTCGTCCTGCTGGTCATGGTCTTCGGCAGCGCGGTCGCCGCCCTGCTGCCGCTGGGGATCGGCATCGTCGCCATCCTGGGCACCAACGCCGTGCTGCGAGGGATCACCGAACTCACCGACGTGTCCGTCTTCGCCCAGAACCTCACCACGGCGCTCGGCCTCGGGCTCGCCATCGACTACGCCTTGTTCGTGGTCCGCCGATTCCGCGAGGAACTGGCCACCGGGGCCGACCCGCGCACCGCCGTGGGCACCACACTGCGCACCGCCGGGCGGACCGTGCTCTTCTCCGCGCTGACCGTCGCCGTCTCGCTCGCCGCCATGCTCGTCTTCCCGCAGTACTTCCTGCGCTCCTTCGCCTACGCCGGGATCGCGGTGGTGCTGCTCGCCGCCGCGGCGGCGCTGATCCTGCTTCCCGCCGCCCTGATGCTGCTCGGCGAGCGGGTCAACGCCCTGGACCTTCGGCGCCTGTTCCGGCGCGGCGCGCCCGAGCGGGCCGGCGCCGCGGCGCCGACGGACGGGGACCCGGGCGGGCAGGCCGGCGCCCGGCGCGGCCCCGGGGCGGGGTGGGGCAGGACCGCCGCGCTGGTAATGCGGCGCGCCCCGGTCTTCGCCGTGGTCACCACCGTCGGGCTCCTCCTCCTCGGACTCCCCTTCCTGGGCGTCCGCTTCGGCACGGCCGACGACCGCCAGCTGCCGGCCACCGCCGAGTCCCGCGTCGTCCAGGACTGGCTGCGGGACGGTTTCCCCGGGAGCCCTGGCGGCGGTCTCACGGTGCTCGCCGAGGGCCGGGCCACCCCCGCGCAGTACGCCGAGTACCGCGAGCGGATCGGGGCACTCGACGGCGTCGCACGGGTGGAGGGCCCGGTGACCTCCGGGACCGGGGAGAAGTCCTACGCCGCCTTCACCGTGCTGCCCGAAGGAGAGAACGTCGGCGAGAACGCCCAGCGGGTGGTCGGCGAACTGCGGGAGCGCGAAGCGCCGTTCGACACCTCCGTGACCGGTGCGGCGGCGGTCCTGGTCGACTCCAAGGACGCCATAGCCGACCGCCTCCCGTGGGCCCTCGCGATCATCGTGGTGGTCACGCTGCTCCTGGTCTTCCTGCTCACCGGAAGCGTGCTCATACCCCTCCAGGCCGTCGTCCTCAACGCCCTCAGCCTGACGGCGATGTTCGGAGCGGTGGTCTGGGTCTTCCAGGAGGGGCACCTGTCCGGGCTGCTCGGATTCACCGCCACCGGCGACATAGAGACGACCCTGCCGGTGCTGATGTTCTGCGTCGCCTTCGGACTCTCCATGGACTACGGCGTCTTCCTCCTCTCCCGGATCAAGGAGGAGTACGACGCGACCGGCGACCACGAGCACTCCGTGCGGTTCGGCCTGCGGCACACCGGCGGACTGATCACGGCGGCCGCCGTCATCCTGGCCGTCGTGATGGTCGCCATCGGCACCTCCCGGGTCACCAACACCAAGATGCTGGGCCTCGGTGTCGCCCTCGCCGTCCTCATGGACGCGATGGTCGTGCGCAGCCTGCTGGTCCCGGCGGTCATGAAACTGACCGGACGCCTCACCTGGTGGGCCCCGGGACCGCTGCGCCGCTTCCACGACCGGTTCGGTATCAGCGAGGGCGGCACACCGGCACCGGCTCCCCGTGCCGAGCCCGAGCGGGCCATGGAACCCGCGGGACGGTAGGCCTGTTTCGAAAGTCCCGTCCGGCCGGGACTTTCTCCGGACACGCGGACGGCCCCGCATCGGATCGGGGGGCGGGGCCGTCTCGTTCGGTCGGGGCAGGTGCCGCGGGGGTCAGTCCCGGCGGCTCCGGTTGCCGGGGCGGTTGGCGACCCAGGCGCGGATGGTGTCCGCGTACCAGTAGGGCCTTCCCGACTCCACATGGTCGGGTGGCGGCAGCAGACCGTGCTTCCGGTAGGAACGGACCGTGTCCGGCTGCACCTTGATGTGCGCGGCGATGTCCTTGTAGGACCAGAGCCTTCTGTCCGTCATGTGTGGCACCTCCCTGCGCGCCTCGCAGCGGCGGCGGGGGTGCCGTTCGGGGGAGCTGCGGGGCCGGCGCTGGCGATCACTGAGCCTGTGCCCCTTGAACGACCCCCTCGGACGGGAGGAGAGCGGCTGTCGTGCGGCTGTGACGGAAAGCCCGCGTAATGGAGATATGTGTGACGACAGGGGGACGGCTGTGACGTAAGTGGCGCACGATCCGATCGGCGTGGCGACGGGCTTTCCGCTCGGCTCCGTGAACGCCCTCAGGCCCCGCAGGAGCGCAGGAAGCGCCGGGTGCGGACCGCGATCGGGTAGGGCCTGTCCGGTTCGCACGGGTACATGTCCTGCTCCACGATGGCGAAGAGGTCCACGTCGAGGGCCTGGGCCGCCGTCAGGACCGGTTCCAGGGCGGGCACTCCGGAGGGCGGCTCGCACATCACGCCCCGGGCCACGGCCGGCCCGAAGGGGACCCCGTCCGCGACGACCCCCGCCAGGATCTCCGGGTCGACCTGCTTGAGGTGGAGGTAGCCGATCCGCTCGCCGTAGGTCTCGATCAGCTTGACGCTGTCGCCGCCGCAGTAGGCGTAGTGGCCGGTGTCCAGACAGAGCGAGACCAGGTCGGGGTCGGTGGCGTCGAGGAAACGCGCCACGTTCTCCTCGCTGTCGACATGGGTGTCCGCGTGCGGATGGACGACGATCCGCAGGCCGTAGCGCTCCCGGACCTCGTGGCCGAGGCGTTCGGTCAGGCCGGTCAGCTGCCGCCACTGCTCGGCGGTCAGGGTGCGGTCCTCCAGGACCTCGCCGGTCTTGTCGTCCCGCCAGAAGGAGGGGATGACGACCAGGTGCTCCGCTCCCACGGCCTGGGCGAGAGCCGCGTTGTCGGCGACGTGCGCCCAGGTCCTCTCCCAGACCGCCGGACCGTGGTGCAGCCCGGTGAAGACGGTCCCGGCGGAGACCTTCAGGCCCCGGCGGCCGGTCTCGTCGGCCAGGATCGCCGGATCGGTGGGCAGGTAGCCGTAGGGCCCCAGCTCGATCCACTCGTAGCCGGCCCCGGCGACCTCGTCGAGGAAGCGCTGCCAGGGCACCTGCCGGGGATCGTCGGGGAACCAGACGCCCCAGGAGTCCGGGGCGGAGCCGATACGGATACGGGACAGTGGCGACGGCTTCGTCATGAACGTCACCTTGGCCGGGTTCGCGAAGACGCGTCAAGACGGTCGTCCGAATGTCAGGACATAGCGTTGACATGGCTCCGGGCAGGCGGCTAGACCTGGGTGCGGGGCCGAGGCGAGAGGTGACGCATGCGGACGGAGCCGTACGACCTGATCACGATGGGGCGCATCGGCGTGGACCTGTATCCGCTGCAGATCGGGGTACCGCTCGCCCGTGTGGAGCGGTTCGGCAAGTTCCTCGGCGGCTCGCCCTCGAACGTGGCGGTCGCGGCGGCGCGGCTCGGGAGGCGCACGGCGCTCATCACCCGGACGGGTGCCGACCCCTTCGGCGAGTATCTGCACCTCGCGCTGCGGGGGTTCGGCGTCGACGACCGGTGGGTGACCTCCGTCGAGGCGTATCCGACGCCGGTCACCTTCTGCGAGATCTTCCCGCCCGACGACTTCCCCCTCCACTTCTACCGGCAGCCCAAGGCGCCGGACCTGGAGATCCACCCGTCCGAACTGGACCTCACGGCGATCCGCTCCGCCCGCGCGTTCTGGGTGACGGGGACGGGCCTGAGTGCCGAGCCGAGCCGGGCGTCGACCCTTGGCGCGCTGCGGGAGCGGGGCCGCCGGGACGTGACCGTCCTCGACCTGGACTGGCGCCCGGCGCTCTGGAAGGACCCCGACGAGGCGCCCGCCCTCTACCGCGCCGCCCTGAGCACGGCGACGGTCGCCGTCGGCAACCTCGACGAGTGCGAGGTCGCCACCGGGGAGCGCGAGCCCCATGCCGCCGCCCGCGCCCTGCTGGACGCCGGAGTCCGGGTCGCGGTCGTCAAACAGGGCCCCAAGGGCGTCCTCGCGATGACCGCCGACGGTGAGAGCACCGAGGCCGAGCCGCTGCCGGTCGACGTCGTCAACGGCCTCGGCGCCGGCGACGCGTTCGGCGGGGCGCTCGCCCACGGCCTGCTGGCCGGATGGGACCTGGACCGCGTGATCCGCTACGCCAACGCCGCCGGGGCGATCGTCGCCGGCCGGCTCGCCTGCTCGTCCGCCATGCCGTACGACGACGAGATCGCCCGCGCCCTCACCGCCGGCACCGGCTCGATCCCGGAGCGCACTCCATGACGGCCGTACCCGCGGGGGCCGCCCCCCACGCCGGCGCACCCGCCCAACCCGCCCCGTCCCGCCCCCTGTCCCCGGCGACCCGCCCGCCCCGCCCGGCGGAAGCCGTCGGCGCGGCGGCGAGTCCGCCGGTGGAAGGGGTAGGCACAGGACCATGAACTCCCTGCATCTGCCCGCCGGGACCGCCTCTCGCGGCCCCTACGCCGTCGACGTCGACCCCGCACGGGCCGACTGGCGGTATTCCTCGCTGCGCGTTCTCGAACTCCGCCCCGGACAGACCCATCTCCTGGACACTGGGGACAGTGAATGGATCGTGCTTCCGCTCACCGGCGGCTGTACGGTGCGGCTCGACGACGAGACCTTCTCGGTGCACGGCCGCGAGAGCGTGTTCGACGGAGTCTCCGACTTCGTCTACGTGCCCCGCGACACCCGGGCCCAGATCGCCTCCGGCGCGGGAGGCCGCTTCGCTTTGGCAGGAGCGAAGTGCGAGCGACGACTCCCCGCTCGCTACGGCCCCGCGCCGGAGGTTCCCGTCGAGGCGCGCGGCAGCGGCTCCCAGGCCCGGCAGGTGCGGAACTTCGCCGCGGCCGGGGCCTTCCCCTGCGACCGGCTGATCGCCGTCGAAGTGATCACCCCGGGCGGCAACTGGTCCTCCTACCCGCCGCACAAGCACGACGAGCACCGCCCCGGCACGGAGTCCGAGCTGGAGGAGATCTACTACTACGAGATCCGGCACGGCGGCCTCGGCTACCAGCGGATCTCCCCCTCCCGCCCCGGCGGCGCCGACCTCCTCGCCGAGGTCGCCGGCGGTGACGCCGTCCTCGTACCGGACGGCTGGCACGGCCCGTCGATCGCCCAGCCCGGGCACGACATGTACTACCTCAACGTCATGGCGGGGCCGGGCGCCGAGCGGGAATGGAAGATCAGCTTCCACCCCGACCACACGGAGGGATACACGTGCGTGCTCTGACCGTCGCCCAGGCGCTGGTGCGCTTCCTCGCCGCCCAGTACACCGAACGCGACGGTGTGCGGCGCCGGTTGGTCTCCGCGACGTGGGGCATCTTCGGCCACGGCAACGTCGCCGGTGTCGGCCAGGCCCTGCTGGAGTACGCCGATGTCATGCCGTACCACCAGGGGCGCAACGAACAGGCGATGGTGCACGCGGCCGTCGGCTACGCCCGTCAGTCCAACCGGCTCTCCGCCCACGCGGTCACCACCTCCATCGGCCCCGGCGCCACCAACCTCGTCACCGGCGCCGCCCTCGCCACCGTCAACCACCTGCCGGTCCTGCTGCTGCCCGGTGACGTCTTCGCCACCCGCCCCGCCGACCCCGTCCTCCAGCAGCTCGAAGTCCCCTACGCCGGGGACGTGTCCGTGAACGACTGTCTGCGGCCGGTCTCGAAGTACTTCGACCGGATCACCCGCCCGGAAGCGCTGATCCCGGCCGCGCTCGCCGCCGCGCGGGTCCTCTCCGACCCCGTCGAGACCGGCGCCGTGACGCTCGCGCTCCCGCAGGACGTGCAGGCGGAGGCGTACGACTGGCCGGAGGAGTTCTTCACCGAACGGATCTGGAGGGTGCGCCGCCCACGCCCCGACGAGGACGAGCTCGACGCGGCGGCGCGGGCGATCCGGGGCGCCTCCCGCCCGCTCGTCGTGGCCGGCGGCGGGGTGAAGCACAGCGGCGCCGAGGACGCGCTGCGCGCCTTCGCCGAACAGACCAGGATCCCCGTCGCCACGACCCAGGCGGGCAAGGGCGTCCTGGCGTACGACCACCCCTGCGACGTCGGCGGCATCGGCCACACGGGCACCGCCACCGCCGACGAGCTCGCCGCGGCCGGCGACCTCGTCATCGGCGTCGGCACCCGCTATACCGACTTCACCACCGCCTCCTCCACTCTCTTCGCCCGGCCGGGCGTGCGGTTCGTGAACCTCAACATCGCCGGGTTCGACGCCCACAAACTCGGCGCGCTGCCGCTCGTCGCCGACGCCCGCGAGGGTCTCACCGCCCTCACCGGGGCACTCGGCCGCCACGCCCCCGACGTTCCCGGTCCCGGCGCGCGTCCCGGCGCCGACACCTCGTGGGCCGCCGCCAAGGCCGCCTGGGAGCGGCGCGTCGACGCCGCCTACGCCGTGCCGGACGAGGACGCCCGCCCCACCCAGGCCCAGGTCCTCGGCGTCCTCGACACTCTGGTCACCGAGGACGACATCCTGATCAATGCGGCCGGCTCGCTCCCCGGCGATCTGCACAAGCTGTGGCGGGCCCGTTCCTCGGACCAGTACCACGTCGAATACGGCTATTCCTGCATGGGCTACGAGATCCCCGCCGCGATCGGCGTCGCGCTCGCCGCGCCGAGGCGGCCCGTCTGGGCCCTCGTCGGCGACGGGACGTATCTGATGAACCCCACCGAAATCGTCACCGCGGTGCAGGAAGGGCTGCCCATCACGGTGGTCATCCTGCAGAACCACGGCTACGCCTCCATCGGCGGGCTCTCCACAGCGGTCGGCGGCGAGGGATACGGCACCGCCTACCGCCACCGGGCCCCCGACGGAAGCTTCACCGGCGCGCCGCTCCCCGTCGACCTCGCCGCCAACGCGGCCTCCCTCGGCATGCGGGTGCTGCGCGCCCGCACCGTACGTGACCTGCGAGAAGCCCTCGCCGACGCCCGGGCGTCGACCGTTCCCACATGTGTCTACACGGAGACCGAAACGCCCGACACAGTGTCGGGCCCGCCTCCCGCCCAGGCGTGGTGGGATGTCCCCGTGGCCGAGACCGCGACCCGCTCGTCGGCGGTCCGGGCACGGGAGGAGTACGACCGGCACGTCACCGCCCGCCGCCGCCACCTGTAACAGCCAGAAGGAGCATTCCGTCATGACGAAGACCGTCAACCACTGGATCGGTGGCAAGACCGTCGAGGGCACGTCGGGCAACTGGGGCCCGGTCACCGACCCGGCCACCGGTGCCGTGACCACACAGGTGGCCCTGGCCTCCGTCGAGGAGGTCGACGCGGCCGTCGCCGCCGCGAAGACCGCGTTCGAGAGCTGGGGCACCGCCTCCCTGGCGCAGCGCACCACGATCCTGTTCCGGTTCCGGGCGCTGCTCGACGCCAACCGTGACGCGATCGCCGAGCTGATCGTCGCCGAGCACGGCAAGGTGCACTCCGACGCGCTCGGCGAGGTCGCCCGCGGCCTGGAGATCGTCGACCTGGCCTGCGGCATCACCACCCAGCTGAAGGGCGAGCTGTCCACCCAGGTGTCGAACCGGGTGGACGTGGCCTCGATCCGGCAGCCGGTCGGCGTGGTCGCCGGCATCACCCCGTTCAACTTCCCGGCCATGGTGCCGATGTGGATGTTCCCGATCGCCATCGCGTGCGGCAACACCTTCATCCTCAAGCCGAGCGAGAAGGACCCCTCCCCGTCCCTGAAGATCGCCGAGCTGCTCGCCGAGGCGGGGCTGCCGGAGGGTGTCTTCAACGTCGTGCACGGCGACAAGGTCGCGGTGGACCGGCTCCTGGAGCACCCCGACGTGTCGGCGGTCTCCTTCGTCGGCTCGACGCCGATCGCCCGCCACATCCACACCACCGCCTCGGCCAACGGCAAGCGCGTCCAGGCGCTCGGCGGCGCGAAGAACCACATGCTGGTGCTGCCGGACGCGGACCTCGACGCGGCGGCGGACGCGGCTGTCTCGGCGGCCTACGGCTCCGCCGGCGAGCGCTGCATGGCGATCTCCGCGGTCGTCGCGGTCGGCGCCATCGCGGACGAACTGGTCGAGAAGATCCGCGAGCGCGCCGAGAAGATCAAGATCGGCCCCGGCGGCGACCCGACCTCCGAGATGGGCCCGCTCATCACGGCCGTCCACCGCGACAAGGTCGCCTCCTACGTCCACGGCGCGGCGGCCGAGGGCTGCGAGGTCGTCCTGGACGGCACGGGCCACACGGTCGAGGGGTACGAGGACGGCCACTGGATCGGCCTCTCGCTCCTGGACAAGGTGCCCACGACGGCGAAGGCGTACCAGGACGAGATCTTCGGCCCGGTGCTGTGCGTGCTGCGCACCGAGACGTACGAGGACGGTGTCGCGCTCATCAACGCCTCGCCGTTCGGCAACGGCACGGCGATCTTCACCCGTGACGGCGGCGCCGCCCGCCGCTTCCAGATGGAGATCCAGGCGGGCATGGTCGGCGTGAACGTGCCGATCCCGGTGCCGGTGGGCTACCACTCCTTCGGTGGCTGGAAGGACTCGCTCTTCGGTGACCACCACATCTACGGCAACGACGGCGTGCACTTCTACACCCGCGGCAAGGTCGTCACCACCCGCTGGCCGGACCCGTCCGAGGCCCCGGCGGGCGTGGACCTGGGCTTCCCGCGCAACCACTGAACCGCGCACCCTCGTACGAACCGCGCACCCCGTTAAGGAGTGGCCCCCGGATGTGCCCCCGAGGCATTCTGGGGGCCATGTCCGTGCCGCCGAAGTACCAGATCCGCGCCCGGTACACCGACTCCACGGTGACCGTCCATCAGGCGTACGACCCCTCCATCGGGCTCCCTGCCGCCCGTGACGGGCGTTTCCCCGCCGCGTGGAAGCGGGACCGGATGACGTGGATCAAGCCGTCGTTCCTGTGGATGATGTACCGCTGCGGATGGGGGCTCAAGGAGGGGCAGCAGACCGTCCTCGCGGTCGAGATCACCCGCGAGGGCTTCGAATGGGCGCTGCGCCACGCCTGCCTGTCGCACTACGTCCGGGAGATCCACTCCGACCACGACGCCTGGAAGCGGGAGCTGCGGCGGTCCCCGGCCCGGGTCCAGTGGGACCCCGAACGGGATCTGCGCCTCACCGCGTTGCCATACCGCTCCCTCCAGCTGGGGCTCGCGGGGGAGGCGACCCGGCTCTACGCGGACCGGTGGATCGTGGGCGTACGGGACGTCACGCCGCTGGCGCACGAGATCCACGCGCTCGTGCGGGACGGCCGGCTCGACGACGCCAGGACGAAGCTGCCCGAGGAGCGGCCGTACCCGGTGGGTCCGGACCTCCTCGGGCGGCTCGTCGCGGAGGGGCCGAGCCGAAGCGCCGTGTGAGCGTGCGCGGTGCGAGCGAACGCCGTGAGCGCCGTGTGAGCGTGCGCGGTGCGCGGGTGCGCGTCGGCGAGGGCGTGTTCCGAGAGTCCCGTCTGGCCCGGGGTGCCCTAGAACACCGAGTGGAGCAGCTTGTTCGGGGAGCCGGTCCTCGCGTCCTGGACCTTTCCGCTCGTGGCGTTGGCCACCAGCGCGTCACGGACCTGGGCCGGCGTCGCCGTCGGGTGGGCCGAGAGGTAGAGGGCCGCGACACCCGCCGTGTGCGGGGCCGCCATGGAAGTGCCCGAGATCGTGTTCGTCGCCGTGTCGCTGTCCTTCCACGCCGACGTGATGGACACGCCGGGCGCGAACAGGTCCACGCACGTGCCGTAGTTGGAGAAGGACGCGCGCTTGTCGGCGGAGTCCGTGGCCCCAACCGTGATCGCCTCGGGCACGCGGGCCGGGGAGTAGTTGCACGCCTTCGCCGGCAGACCGAGGAAGTTGCCGTTGCCCGCCGCGACGGCGTAGCTGACGCCCGAGGCGATGGAACGCTTCACCGCGTCGTCCAGCGAGGTGGCGGCCCCGCCGCCCAGGCTCATGTTCGCGACCGCCGGCTTGACGGCGTTGGCCGTCACCCAGTCCACGCCCGCGATGACCCCGGCGGTCGTGCCGGAGCCGTTGCAGTCCAGGACCCGTACCGCCACCAGCTTCGCGGCCTTGGCAACGCCGTACTTCGCGCCGCCGACGGTGCCCGCCACGTGCGTGCCGTGGCCCTGGCAGTCCTGCCCGTTCTGGCCACCGCCGACCGTGTCGGTGCCGACCGTGGCCCGGCCGCCGAACTCGCTGTGCGAGGTGCGGATGCCGGTGTCGATGATGTACGCGGTGACGTTGGACGCGGTCGTGTCGTAGGTGTACGTCGTCGACAGCGGAAGGTCCCGCTGGTCGATCCGGTCCAGGCCCCAGGTGGCCCCCGTCTGAGTGTCGGCGAGCCGGACGGTCCGGTTCTGCTCGACGTACGCCACCCGCGGGTCGGCGGCCAGGGCCGCGGCCCGCGCCTGGGACATCGAGGTCGAGAAACCCTTGAGGACGGAGCGGTAGACGTGGCGGGGCGTCACGCCCAGGTCGCCGGCGCGGGTCGAGCCGTCCTTGAGGACGACGATCCAGCTGTTCTCGACGGCCAGGGAGGCGGGGGCGAGCCGGAGATCGCCGAGAGGGGCGGTGGGGGCGCCCTGGGCGGTGGGGGAGGCGAGGAACTGGAGGCCGGCCGCGAGCGCGAGGACCGGGACGAGCGCTCCGACGCGGCGGGATATGGAGGTCATGTGGTGGGGCACCTGGACCTTTCGTGGAGGGGATCGCGGCCGCGCACCCGTACGTGGGGTACGGGTGGGCGTGACGCGAAGGCGTCCCACAGGGTCTCGTGTTGTCATGTGCCGCACAAGGGTCTGTCAGTGGTCCTTCGGTGCGAACTCCCACGTCAACATGGCGAACACGCCGTCGTCCGCCGCGCCCGTCGACCGGTACGTCGCCAGCGCCGGGTCGTTGTCCGTGTCGACCCCGACCCAGGCGTCGTAACAGCCCCGCTCCCGAGCCACCGCCACCAGCGCCCGCGTCAGCGCCCCGCCGATCCCGCGCCGCCGGTACCGCTCGTCCACCGACAGCTCGTACAGACACATCTCCGTCCCCTTGTCGGGGTGCAGCATCTCGATCCCGGAGACCAGACCCGCGGGGAACCCGTCCTCCGTGTACGCGATCAGCATCAGGTGCCCGGGCGCGGCCAGGAAGCGCTCCGCCCATTCCGGCCTGGGCGGACCGTCGTAGAGGTGCTCCGCCGCCAGCAGCTCGGCCACCGTCGTCGCCTGCCGGATCTCCATGCACGGCCCCCTCGGGTCCACGGCGCGCGTACCGCGTCTGGTGTACGGCGACCGTACTGCGTACGACTCGAGGAGGCCGCCGAATTCCGCCTGCGGGCAGCCGAGCCGCACGGCGGACCCGCCTAGGCTCACCAGCATGAAGCTCCGACTTCCCCGGTGGGCCGCGGTCACCGCGGCCCTCGCCCTGCTCGCGGGCGCCGGCACATGGACGGCCGTCGCCACCGACGAACCCCCGCCCGTGGACCGCGCGGACCAGATGCTCGACGTGCCCGGGGCACGCATCGACACCTCCTACTTCACCGCCGGGCCCTCCTCGGAGCGCCGGCCGGCGGTCCTGCTCGGGCACGGCTTCGGCGGGTCCAAGGACGACGTCCGGGCCCAGGCCGAGAAGCTCGCCCGCGACGGATACGCCGTCCTCACCTGGTCCGCGCGCGGATTCGGCGCCTCCACCGGGCAGATCGGTCTCAACGACCCCGACCACGAGGTCCAGGACGTCCGGGGGCTCGTCGACTGGCTCGCGAGGCGGCCCGAGGTACGGCTCGACAAGGACGGCGACCCGCGCGTCGGGGTCACCGGCGCCTCCTACGGCGGCGCGATCGCGCTCCTCGCCGCCGGACACGACCAGCGGGTCGACGCGATCGCCCCGCAGATCACCTACTGGAACCTGGCCGACGCGCTCTTCCCGGAAGGGGTCTTCAAGAAGCTCTGGGCGGGGATCTTCTTCTCGTCGGGCAACCAGCCGGCCGGCCTCCAGCCGGGTGGTTCGCGGCAGGGCCAGGACCAGGACGACCGGCAGGGCGGGCAGCCGGCAGGCTCCCGGCCCGGCCCCCGCGCCGCGGCCGCGCAGCCCTCCGCCTGCGGGCGCTTCACCCCCGAGCTCTGCGCCCTCTACGAACGCGTCGCCGTCGCAGGGAAGCCCGACGCCGCCGCCCGCACCCTCCTCGAAGCCCGCAGCCCCTCGGCCGTCGGCGCCCGCATCAAGGTGCCCGCCCTGATCGTGCAGGGCCAGTCCGACTCGCTCTTCCCGCTCTCCCACGCCGACGCCATGGCGAAGACGATCGCCGCCAACGGCGCCCCCGTGGCCGTCGACTGGATCGCGGGCGGCCACGACGGCGGCAACCGCGAGGCCGACCGTGTCGAGGCACGGGTCACCAGCTGGTTCGACCGCCATCTGAAGGACGACAAGGGCGCCGACACCGGCCCCGCCTTCCGCGTCAGCCGCACCGGCGGGGTCGACTCCACCGACGGCCGGGCGCTGCTGCGCGGCGCGACCGCCGCCGCCTATCCGGGGCTCTCGGCCGGCGCCACCTCCCTGCCGCTCGACGGCGACGGGCCGCGGACCTTCCGCAACCCGGCGGGAGCCAACCCGCCCGCGATCTCCGCCGTCCCCGGGCTCGGCGGCGGTCTGTCCCAGCTGTCCTCGCTCGGCGTCGGTCTCTCCCTCGACTTCCCCGGCCAGTTCGCCGCCTTCGACGCACCGCCGCGCTCCACGGCCCTGCGGATCACCGGATCGCCCACCGTCCGCGTGAAGGTCACCTCCGGCAGCGCCGACGGCTCCGCCGTCCTCTTCGGCAAGGTGTACGACGTCGGGCCCGACGGACGACAGCAGGTGCTGCCCGCCCAGCTCGTCGCCCCCGTCCGCGTGGACGACGCCCGCCAGGGCAGGAGCGTCACGCTGACCCTCCCCGCGATCGACCACGAGGTGGAGGCAGGCCACCGGCTGCGGCTCGTGCTCGCCGCCACCGACCTCGGCTACGCCTCCCCGGCCGCCCCCGCCACGTACACGGTCGCGGTCGAGAGCGGACTGACCGTGCCGACCGCGTCCGCCGTCGCCACCCAGGCGGCCGGAACGCCCTGGTGGGTCTGGGGCCTGCCGCTCATCGGACTCGCCGTGGCCGCGGCCCTGCTGCTCACCTCCCCCCTGGCGTTCGGCAAGGGCGGCGCCCGCCGCCGGACCACGGCCACCGCCCCGGACCCCGAACTGGCCGCCGTACCGCTCCAGATCACCGGACTGACGAAGAAGTACGCCAAGTCCTCCGACCGGTACGCCGTACGGGACCTCTCCTTCCGGGTCGAGCAGGGCCAGGTCCTCGGACTCCTCGGCCCCAACGGCGCCGGCAAGACCACCACGCTGCGCATGCTCATGGGCCTCATCACGCCCGACGACGGCGAGATCCGGGTCTTCGGGCAGGCCATCAGGCCCGGCGCCCCGGTCCTCTCCCGGGTCGGCGCCTTCGTGGAGGGTGCGGGCTTCCTGCCGCACCTGTCCGGCCGGGACAACCTGGACCTCTACTGGAAGGCCACCGGCCGCCCCGCCGAGGACGCGCACACCGAGGAGGCGCTGCGGATCGCCGGTCTCGGCGACGCGCTCTCCCGCTCCGTCCGGACGTACTCGCAGGGCATGCGACAGCGGCTCGCCATCGCCCAGGCCATGCTCGGGCTGCCGGACCTGCTGATCCTGGACGAGCCGACGAACGGACTCGACCCGCCGCAGATCCGCGAGATGCGGGACGTGATGATCCGGTACGCGGCCGGTGGCCGGACCGTCATCGTCTCCAGCCACCTCCTGTCGGAGGTCGAGCAGTCCTGCACCCACCTCGTGGTCATGGACCGGGGCCGGCTGGTCCAGGCCGGACCGGTCGCCGAGATCATCGGTGCCGGTGACACGCTCCTCGTGAGCCTCGGCGGGACCGTCGACGCGCCGCTGGTCGACAAGATCGCCGCGCTGCCGGGGATCGACTCCGTGGTACGGGCCGACGACGGGCTCCTCGTCCGGCTCGACGGCGCCACCGCCACCGAGCTGATCGGCGAACTCGTCCGGCTCGACGTGCCCGTGACCGGTGTGGGACCGCACCGGCGCCTCGAGGACGCGTTCCTCACCCTGATCGGAGGAGGATCCGCATGAGCGGGACCGCGGAACTGGTGGAGACCGCCCCCGGCTACCGGGCGCGCCACACCCTGCCGCTGCGCGTCGAGGCCGTACGGCAGCTGAAGCGGCGCCGCACCCTCGTCATGGGGGCGGTGCTCGCCGCCCTGCCGTTCGTGCTGATCGTCGCCTTCGCGATCGGCGGCACCCCGGACGGCAACGAGAACGGCCGCATCACGCTGATGGACACGGCGACGGCGTCCGCCGCGAACTTCGCGGCGACCTGTCTCTTCGTCTCGGCGGGCTTCCTCCTCGTCATTCCCGTCGCGCTCTTCTGCGGGGACACGGTGGCCTCCGAGGCCGGCTGGTCCTCGCTGCGCTACCTCCTCGCCGCGCCCGTGCCCCGGGCCCGGCTGCTGTGGTCCAAGCTGGCGGTGGCCCTGGGGTTCAGCGCGGCCTCGATGGTCCTGCTGCCGCTCGTCGCCCTGACCGCGGGCACGGTCGCCTACGGCTGGGGGCCCCTGCGTCTGCCCACCGGCGGCTCGCTGCCGGCCGCGGAGACCCTGCCCCGGCTCGTGCTCGCCGTCGCGTTCATCTTCGTCTCCCAACTCGTCACGGCCGGTCTGGCGTTCTGGCTCTCCACCCGCACCGACGCACCGCTGGGAGCGGTCGGCGGCGCGGTCGGCCTGACGATCGTCGGCAACGTCCTGGACGCGGTGACGGCGCTCGGATCCTGGCGCGACTTCCTCCCGGCGCACTGGCAGTTCGCCTGGGCGGACGCTCTGCAGCCCCAGCTGGAGTGGGCGGGGATGGCGAAGGGGGCGGCGGTCTCGGTGACCTACGCGCTGATCCTCTTCGCCCTGGCCTTCCGGGGCTTCTCCCGCAAGGACATCGTGTCCTAGACGGGCCGGACAGGCCCGACGGGCCGGCGGCGCCGAGGAGACCGGTGGAGAAGCCGGCCGGGCGGCCGGCGCCGCGGCCGGCTTCGCGTGGACGGGTCACAGCCACCCCCTTCGAGCCGCTTCCGCTCCCGCGCGGAAGCGGCTCGTCGTGCCCAGGGCGTGCATCAGCTCGCCCACCCGGCGGCTGTACGTGCGCGGCGACATGCCGAGGCGGGCGGCGGCGGCCTCGTCCGTGAGGCCGGAGAGGAGCGCCTCCAGGACCGGGCGGAGCTGCGGGGTCAGCTCACGCGAGGGGGCGGTCGCGCCGACCAGCTCCTCGCCCCCGTCCCAACTGAGGTGGTGGGCGCGGACGAGGGCCTGGACGACCACCGGGTCGCGGATCAGGAGCAGGCCGTTGTGGAGCAGCTCCAGATCGAGGGGGACGGCCGCGACCGTGCGGTCGACGATGATCATCTTGAAGGGGATCGCGTCCGTCAGCCGGGCCTGACCGGGCGTCTCGACCATGCCCGCCACGTGGGAGAGGGCGTGGCGCGGCACGATCCGTCTGACCTCGCGCGCCTGCTCCGCCGCGGCCCGCATGCACGCTCCCGCCAACTCCAGGAACGGCTCGGGGATCGCTCGGCCCGCGGAGGCGGCCGGGTCGTCGAAGGTCAACAGCTCGTGCCGCGCGGAGGCGGCGAGGCCGGCCAGCGCGGCGCTGATCCGGCGCGTCCCGCGCACCGGACGCCCCGGCGGCCGCTGCGCCTCGGGCGCGGCCCGGCTCATCGCCGTCCGGGCGAGCATCAAGGAGCCCGCTGTCTCTGACACCGCTCACCACCCCCGCCCGATCGGTGTGCCACTCCATGTACGCATGCGACTGCACACGGTGACAACCCCTGTTGAAAAGGATGGCGACTCCATGCCATAGGCATCCTCACCCGTGCGCCGTTGCCGCATCGAGATCCATCCGCAACCCCCTCGACTGCTCCTCCCGGCCCTCTCGGACGTCCCATACACAAGTGCCGAGTCACAAGGGGGAGATGAGATGCAGCGACGACGGATGCGGATCGCCGCGGGGATCCTGGCCGCCGGACTGTGGGCGACCGGGTGCGCGGGCGGGTCCGGCGCGGACGGGACGGTCGCCGACAGGGCCGCGGGCGAGCGGGCGCCGGCCGCTCCGGACGCACGGCCCTCGCCGGCCGCACCCGGCGCGCCCGCCACTCCGGAGGCGGGGGCGGCCGAGGGTGAGCAGCGGTCGCGCCCGCCGGCCCCCGACTGGCTGTCCACCTTCGCGCTGGACGTGGACACCGCCTCGTACGGATACGCCCGCCGCACCCTGTCCGAAGGCCGTCTGCCGGACCCGGCGACCGTGCGGCCCGAGGAGTTCGTCAACAGCTTCCGGCCCGACTATCCGCGGCCGAAGGACGACGGGTTCGGCGTGACGGTCGACGGCGCGCGGACCGGCGCGGAGGGGTGGTCGCTCGTCCGGGTCGGTCTCGCCACCCGGGCGGCCGACCGCAAGGGTGAACGCCCGCCCGCCGCCCTCACCTTCGTCGTGGACGTCTCCGGCTCGATGGCCGAGCCGGGCCGGCTCGACCTCGTCAAGGAGTCCCTCGGTCTCCTCGCCGACGAGCTGCGCGACGACGACTCGGTCGCGCTGGTCACCTTCAGCGACCGCGCGGAGACCCGGCTCGGCATGACGCGGGTGGGCGAGAACCGGCAGCGGATCAAGAGCGCCGTGGCCGAGCTCGCCACCTCGTCCTCCACCAACGTCGAGGCCGGTGTGCGCACCGGGTACGACGCCGCCGTCGAGGGCCGGCGCCAGGGCGCCACCAACCGGGTGGTGCTGCTCTCCGACGCCCTCGCCAACTCCGGCGACACGGAGGCGCGGTCGATCCTGAACCGGGTCGACGAGGAGCGCCGGGAGTACGGGATCACCCTCTTCGGGGTCGGGGTCGGCAGCGACTACGGCGACGCGTTCATGGAGCAGCTCGCCGACAAGGGCGACGGCCACACGACGTACGTCTCCACCCGCGCACAGGCCCGCAAGGTCTTCGTGGAGCAGCTGCCCACCCATGTCGAGCTGCGCGCGCGGGACGCCAAGGCGCAGGTCGCCTTCGACCCGGCGACCGTGGAGAGCTTCCGGCTGATCGGGTACGAGAACCGGGAGGTCGCCGACGAGGACTTCCGCGACGACCGGGTCGACGGCGGCGAGGTGGGCGCGGGGCACACCGTCACGGCGCTGTACGTGGTCAGGACCCGGCCCGGCCGGACGGGCCGGCTGGCGACGGCGACGGTCCGCTGGCTCGACCCGTCGTCCCGCGCCCCGCGCGAGCGGTCCGGGTCGGTGGCGACGGACGCGCTCACCTCGTCCGTCTGGGCGGCGGGGCACGACAGCCTGCAACTGACGGCCGTGGCGGCGTACTTCGCCGACGCGCTGCGGGGCGGCGATCTGCCGGGCGCTCCGCCGCTCTCCCGGCTCGCGGCCTACGCGGGCGCGATCGCCGAGCGGGGGGACTCCGCTGTGGTCCGGGAGCTGACGGAGTCGATCCGGCGGGCGGACCGGCTCAGGGGCCCCGACGGCGGGGCGCGACCGGAGTCCGGGGATCCGTACAGCGGTTGATCCACAGGGGCTGCGGACCGGCCGTGGGTACCCCCATGATGGGGCCCATGGCCACCCTGCTGCTCGCCCTCGCCGTCGCCGCCACCGGCCTGTACGCCGGTTTCATGCTGATCTTCCGTACGGGGATCATGCCGGCCCTGGCGCGGCTCGACGACGCCGCGTTCGTGGACGCCATGCGACGGATCAACGAGTACGTTCCCCGGCCTCTGTTCCTCGTCGTGTTCCTGGGGGTCGCGGCCCTGCCGGTCGCGGCCTTCCTCGTCCCCGTCGACGGGCGCACGGAGACCCAGAAGTGGCTGGTCCTCGCCGGAGTGGTGTGCGCCGTGCTCAACCACCTGGTCACGATCGGCGGCAACATCCCGCTCAACACGGCGCTGGCCGCCTCGGAGAGCGCCGGCGAGGCGCCGGCTGCCGTCCGGGCGGCCTTCGAGAAGCGGTGGAACGGCTTCCATCTGATGCGTACGGTCCTGGTCACCGCGGCGTTCGGGCTGCTGACCGCCGCGGCGGTCGGCTGACCGCCGCGCTGCCCGGGGTCAGGAGTGCGCGGGCAGGTTCGCGACCGTGGTGATCGCCGTGAAGAGGACCGCGTCGTCCTGGCGCCCGACGACCCGGAGCAGACGCTCGCTGGTGCCGGGGTAGTCCACGGCCGGCTCGGTCTCGATCCAGCAGGGGCTGCCGAACTCCGCGTACCGGTGGAAGGTCGAGTCCATCGCCATCGGCATCACGACCTGGCCTTCGGGGGCGAGCGAGTGCACCGCCTGACGGGCCGCCTCCAGCAGGACCATGCCGGGTATGTGGTCGCCCGGGTGGTCGAAGAGGACCGGGTGGCGGGTGTCGACGCGCAGCCGCCACCGGTCGGCGCGGTCGGCCGGGGTGAGCACCACGTCGAAGTCGTCGCGGCGGCCCACCGTGCCCGGCTCCACGGGCGGGGTGGGCGGCACGGCCACGTCGAGCGGCGCGTCGACGCGGTCGGCGCGCAGCCGGCGGTAGACCTCGGGGCTGGTGCAGGTGTAGCGGGCGTTGCCGGTGGCGAGGGTGCGGCCGTTCTCGCTGATCACGACCTCGTAGGCGAGCCCGGTCAGGCGTCCGGCGCGGTGGCGGATGTCCGAGCAGGTCACGTCGAGGCGCAGGTCGGCGGGCGCGCCGCCGACGGCCATCATGCCGGGCACCACGCGGTAGTTGAGCTCCCACATGAGGAACTGGTGGCCGAGCGGCACGCCGAAGCCGGCGTGGGCGAGCAGGGCACCGACCTGGCGGATCGTTTCCGCGGCCATCATCGGGTCGTAGTGCGTTCCGCCGAGGGGGCCGAAGAAGGAGTGGGCGCGCGGCCACTGGGCGCTCAGGGTGAAGTGCGCCTCGTCCAGACGGGACCAGTCGGCGGCCAGGAAGACCTCCGCGAGCGCGGCCCGGTGGACGTACTCACGGGGAGCCGTCGTGGTGAGCCGGGGCATGGCTTCGGGGTCCACGATGTCGGTCGCAGCGGGCATCTGCAGCATGAGATCCCTCGATTAGGGGCCTATTAAGAGGATTCGGGCGATCAGCAGGCGGAAGTTACGAACTCGTGGGTCGGTTTGGCAACCATGTCGGTACGGTTCTGTCAGGTCGGTGCACGACCGGTATGGAATCCGCGCGGCGTCCGGGAAGCGCGCCGGGGAGGACGTCAGGCGTCAACGGCGCCTGTCAGAGCGGCAGGTGTCCGCCTCGTGAGACCCCAGGGTTCACGAAGGAGGTTGCTTCGGGTATCTTCCAGGCTGCCGGAAATCTGTACCGCCAGGTTTGTTTCTCGGGCCTCCGAGACACCGGTTCGAGTGGGTGCGTCACGATCCGAGCGATTCGCCCCGGTAAGACCGGCTCGCCGATCGGCTGTCCCTGGGAGACCACCGTGGAACCTCTGCGCCAGATACGCCTTGCCGCCGTCAACATCGACGGTGTCCTGCTGAACGACACCTTCAGCCCGGTCATCCACCACTTCGTCACCAGCCGCGGCGGGCGTTACGACGCCGACGTGGAGCGGGAGATCTTCTCCCAGCCCCAGCTCACCGCGGCCAAGGCCCTCGGCGCCGCCGCCGGACTCGACGCGAGTCCCGAGACGGTGCTGACCGCCTACTTCGAGGAGCGCGCAGACCACCTGGCGGCGCACCCGCTGCGGCTGCTCGACGGAGCCGTCGACCTGCTGCTGCGGCTGCGCGGCGCGGGGCTCCTGACGGTCTGCTACGGCGGACTCGACAAGAGCCACTTCGACCGGCACCTGGGCGAGTGGGCGCACCTCTTCGACGGCCCCGGCTACGTCTGCACCAACGACTTCCGCCCCGGGCTGCACGAGATCACGACGGAGGTCTTCGGACTCCGCCACGACCAGGCCCTGTTCATCGACGACGTCGCGCGCGTCGCGGAGACCGCCAAGGAGCTGGGTGTCCCCTTCGTCGGCCACCCCAGCGACTTCGCGCACGGTTTCCAGGGAGAACTGATGCGCGCGGCGGGCGTCCGGCACCTGGTGCGCTCGCTCGACGAGATCGACGAGCCCTTGCTGCGGACCCTCGACGACGAGGCCGCCGCCGGTCGCCTCTGGAACCGCTGAGGCCTCCGTGGCGTATGTACACGAAGCCCCCTGGAGGGTCGGCGTGCTGCCGACGGCGGGTCCGGCGCCCCGCCGGCAGCCGCCTCCCCTCCACCTGCCGAGGGAGACCACCGTCCCATGACCGCAGACCATCGCCTGTTGACCGACAAAGTCGCCCTGATCACCGGAGCGAGCAGCGGAATCGGAGCGGCCGCCGCCCGGGTCTTCGCCCGGGAGGGCGCCCGGGTCGTGCTCGCCGCCCGCCGGGAGGACAGACTCAAGACCCTGGTGGCCGCGCTGCGCGACGAGGGCGCCGAGGCCGAGTACGTGGTCGCGGACATCACCCGCCGCGAGGACACCCGGGCCGCCGTGGCCCACGCCGTGCGGACCTACGGGCGGCTCGACCTGGCCTTCAACAACGCCGGCTGGGGCACCCCGCGCGAGCCCCTGCACGAGATGGACGACGACCTCTACGACAGCATCATGGACGTCAACGTGCGCGGGACCTGGAACTGCCTGCGGGACGAGATAGCGGCCATGCTGCCCACCGGCGGCGGCGCGATCGTCAACAACAGCAGCGTGGGCGGTCTGCTCGCGACTCCGGTCGCCGCCCCCTACGTCGCCGCCAAGCACGCCGTCGTCGGGCTGACCAAGGCGGCCGCGGCCGAGTACGCGGCCCAGGGCATCCGGGTCAACGCGGTGGCTCCCGGGACCACGCGGACCGAAGTGGTGAGCGCGTGGTTCGACGCCGTGCCCGGAATCGAGGTGGCCCTGCACGCCGCCACGCCCCAGGCACGCACCGCCGGGCCCGAGGAGATCGCCGAGGCGGCGGCCTGGCTCTGCAGTGACCGAGCGTCGTTCGTCACCGGTGTCACCATGCCGGTGGACGGCGGCTTCACGATGGTGTGACCGTGATGACGACCCGTGCTCCGACGGGTTCCGCCCGCGGCCGGACGGTCCGCCCGGGACGGCTTGTGCCCCCTGCACGTATCCGTCCATACTTGCTGTTTTCAACTGTGAAGTGCGTGCAGGCACGGAGCGAGCGCGAGCGCCCCGAGGGGCTCCGGGCTATGAGAGGGACGTGAACCCCGATGGCGAAGCAGGATCGCGCGATTCGGACGCGCCAGGCGATCTTGGAAGCGGCCGCCACCGTCTTCGACGAGCGTGGTTACGAGGCCGCGAAGCTCTCCGACATCCTCCAGCTCGCCCAGGTCACCAAGGGTGCGCTGTACTTCCACTTCGACTCCAAGGAAGACCTCGCGCACGCCGTCATCGACGCCCAGGTGTCGGCGGCTCCGATGCCCATGCCGCAGGTGTCCAAGCTGCAGGAGTTCGTCGACATCGGCATGGTGTTCGCCCACCGGCTCACCCATGACGGTCTGTTGCGCGGCAGCGTGCGCCTCACGCTCGACCAGGGCGGCCACGAGCTCAACCGCAGCGGCCCCTACCGGGAGTGGACCGATCTGAACCTGCGGGTGCTCGAGGAGGCCAAGCAGCGCGGCGAACTGCTGCCGCACGCCGACCCGGAGGAGGTGGCCCCGCTCGTCGTGGGCTCCTACGCGGGCCTGAACCTGATGACCCAGGCGCTGGGGAGCAACCGGTCCGAAATGGACCGGTGGGCCTCGGCGCTCTACCGCCACGTGCTGCCCAGCATCGCCGTGCCCGCCGTCCTGGCGATGCTCGACATGGAGCCCGGCCGGGGCGCCCGCGCGCTGCGGGCGGCCGAGGCGGCCGCGGGCTAGCGTCACCCACCGTGCGGAGGTGTGGCATATGCGTGCCAACAAACCATACCTACGCGCTGGTTTTCTGAGGATGACACGAACTCGTCATCTTCACGTCGTCACGAATCAACCACGGAAAGCGTACCCGTGAGTCCAGATCTTGGACGCGCGGGTACGTTTCTTCGGCTGGATCACGGATTCTCGATGGCGTCACATGCCGACAAATCCGGGCATACTTGACGGAATATCGAGCCCGAGTTTCCGTACCCCACGGTTTCTTATTGACATGCCTCCCGGTCTCTTTTCTAATCGTGCAGGGCCTAGCCGCGCACAGACACTGAGGGGGCAAAGTGGACGTCCGGATCCTGGGGGGACTGTCAGTACGCGAGAACGGGGTGTCGATCACTCCGACGGCTGCCGCACCGAGGCAGCTGCTCGCACTACTGGCGGCCAAGGCCGACCAGGTCGTGCCCGTGACCGTGCTGATGGAGGAACTCTGGCCGTCCGGCGCACCACGCGGCGCACGTGTCGAACTCCAGTCCCATATCCTCGATCTGCGGGCACTCATCACGACCGCGCTGCGCAGCAACGAGCCACCGGAAACCGGCACCGCCTGGCTGGAACGGCGGACCGCCGAGGCCGTGCTCGTCTCGCTGCCCGGCGGCTACCGCCTCGACACCGGCGGCGGCTCCAACGACGCCTGGCAGTTCGAACGGGCGGCGGGCGCCGGCTACCGCGCCATGGAGGCGGGCGACCTCCAGCGCGCCGCGCGCCGCCTCGGCGACGCCCTCGCCCTCTGGCGCGGGGAACCGTACGCAGGGGTCGCGGCCGGCCCCCACCTGCGCACGGAGATCGAGCGTCTGGAGGCCTCCCGGCTGAGCGCGCTCGACCAGTGGGTCGAGGCGCAGCTCCGGCTCGGCCGGCACTTCGAGATGATCTCCGACCTCGCCGAACTCGTCGCCCAGTACCGCACCAACGAGCCGCTGCACGGCCAGTTCATGGTCGCGCTGCTGCGCTGCGGCCGGCAGGACGAGGCGCTGGAGGTCTACCAGCGGCTCCGCAACGGCCTGAAGAAGGAGACCGGCATGGAGCCCTCCGCGCGGCTGCGCAGGCTCCAGCGCTCGATCCTGACCGTACGGGACGTCGCCCGCCCCGCCTTCGGCCGCCAGACGTCCGCCCGACCCCGTCTCGTACCGGCCGGATCGTTCGTCTAAAGCGTGTTGCAGAAGGCTTTGGCTCGGGTATTTCCCCTGTATGGGCGGGGTGTTGAGGGCTGAGGCGTTGTGGGTGGAGACGTTCACGGGT